>CAYGBV010000027.1:0-50240 GCA_964348295.1 uncultured Gemmatimonadaceae bacterium | reverse complement strand
CCCTCCAGCACCTCCTGCTGCGCCGCCGCGTTGCGGAACAGCGTGGCGAAGCCGGCCGCCGTGAGCAGGCTGACGCCGACTGCCGCCAGCACGCCGACACCCAGGTCGCGCCTGCGCTCGGTCGCTCCCGCCTTGGTGAGAAACGCCACGAGTGCGCCGATGATGAGGATCGCCTCCAGCCCTTCGCGCAGCATGATGACCAGCGACTGACCGAACAGAATGCCGGGCGACGCCTGTGCGGTGATGCTCTCGACGGCGCCATCCAGAGCGACCTCCACGCGACGTTGTGCCGCCATCAGCTCTGCGCCTGACGCGTCCCGGGCGACGGCGCCACGGAAGTCCGCGAACGCCCGCTCCACCCGCCGCGCCGCGGCGGCGTCCCGCGATTTCACCGCGGTCTCGATGTTCTCGAACACCAGGTAAGCGTCCAGCGCGCGTCGCGCCGCCGTGGCGCGATCGCCCCGGCGGGCGGCCAGCGTCGCCTCCTCCAGCACCGCTGCGGCCCGTCGCCCAGTGCGCACGGCGGCGAGGCGGCGGTCGGAACCCAGCTCTTCCAGCGCGCCGGCCGCACGCGCGTACGCCACCATCGCCACGGCGGCGCTGTCGTGCGGCTCCACGCCCGTGCGTGCCGCGATCACTGCCGCCAGGGAGTCGTCGCTCAGCAGCGCCGTGGCGGCAAAGTCGCTCGCGAATACCACGCAATCGGCGCAGCGAGCGAGCAGCTCACGCTCACCTTGCGCGGAGGCGTTCGGCGGGTAGCGCAGCGTCGCCGCGTAGAGCGCGAGATCCCAGCGCCCTTCGGAGCCGAGCTGCTCGGCGAAACCCGGCATAGCGGTGCCGGCCACACCCACGTTGATCTTGCGGAAGAACTCGACCGGTGCGACGGCGCCCAGCGCTTCGCGGTCGGTGAGATCGGCGGGCGCAGGATCCAGGCTTGCCGCGACCACACCGTTCCCCGCTCCGGCAGCGCCGTGACACGAGGCGCAGTAGCGCCGGTACAGCTTCGCGCCCCGTGCGAGGGACGGCGCCCGCGATGGCAGCGGATCGAGCGGCGCGCCGACCGCCGCGGCCAGGTCGCGGCGCAGGGCCGCCAGCTCGATCCGCAGCTCTGTCTCGGGCTCCAGTGCGGCGACGCCGGCCTGCAGCGCCTGGAGCCGAGGCAGGGCGGCTCCTCTCGCCGCCGGCCCGAGGTCCTGTGCCGTGCGCAGCGCGTCGTCGAGGAAGAGCTGCGCCTCGTTGAGCTCCTCGGCCGCGACCACCTCCCCGCCCGCCACACCCTCGGCGTACTCCGCGAGGGCAATAGACGCCACGTCGGCGATGCGCCGCGCGAGGGCGACGTCATCCTGTTGCGCCCGCGCCGCCCGGCTCGTGGGCCCGGCGAGCAGGAGCAGCACAACGGCGAGGATTGATCTATGGAAAGGCAAACCGCGTCGGGTCCCGGCTCATGGGTGGCGCAATCTAGACAGAGATTGCCGGGATTGCAATTTGACCAGAGCAAGGGGCTGTGGCGCGATGGTAGCGACGGTGCCGTGGGGGCGAAGCGAGGCCGCAGTGCCACCCGAGCGAGCATTCGAGCGCCCACGGGAGGGTTGGGCCAGCGGCCGCTCCCGGGTGGAAGGGTGATGGAGGGTGGTAGGTCTACGCAGCTCGGCCGTGAGCGAGGGTGAGGTACCTGGCCTCGCGCTGAGCCTAGCCCAGCAACAGCACCACCGCCGCCGCCTGCGTGTCCGTGTGCGTGAGCGACACCAGCGTGGACTTCACGCCCAGCCGCTCAGCCGCCCCTAGAGCCTTGCCGTGGAGCTCCAGCAAGGGCCTCCCGTCGTCGGCCCGGCCGACCTCCACCTCCCGCCACCCGATGTACCCGGTCTCGCCATCCTGGGCCAGCGCCTTGTACGCCGCCTCCTTGGCTGCCAGGCGCGCGGCCACGTGCCGCGCGGGCGTGGCTTGCCGCTCGCAGTAGGCGCGCTCGCCGTCGGTGAGCAGCCGGTCCATCGCGCGCTCGCCTTTGTCCTCGAGCATACGCTCGATGCGCGCCACCTCAACCAGGTCGATCCCGACGCCGACGGGGTTCATCGCCTGAACACCCAGCTCCACGCGTCCGCCAGCCATGAGGGCGCGGCGATGTAGCCGCCCATCACAAGGCCGAGCCACACGGCCGCTACCATCACCAGCCCGCTAACGACCAGCACGGGCCACAGGGGCTTGCGCCACCCGGCGACATTACTGGCCACTCGCTCCCAGTGGCGCCACTCCTGCTCGATGGCATCCTCTAGGTCGAGCCACGCCGCCTCGAGACGTCGGGCCGCGGTGGTGAGCGCATCCTGCCACGCCTCCACCACTTCCCGCTCCAGCGCGGTCGCCCCCAGCGCCGGGGCGGCCCGTTCCTCCAGCAGGTCGAGTGCCGGCACCAGCCCTGCCCCCGCCGAGCCGAGCCGGGCGGCGAGCGCGCCTCTCTGCGCCGCATCCAACTGGAGCCGCAGGCGCCTTCGCCTGGGCATGCGTACTGCCCTCGCCTCGGCGTCGAGCCGCGCCGCAATTCGGCTAATCAGCTGCTCGGCCACGCCGGCGACTGCCTCCTCCCACGCCTCCAGCCATGCCGTGCGACCGATCGCCGCCACCGCCGCTTTGCGCTCCTCCCTCGCGGCGAGGCGGCGTGCCTCGCCGGCTCCCTCGAATATGCGGGTGGTGATCCGGTAGCGGATCGCGTCCAGCTCGAGCCCGCCGGGATCGCGTCCCGTGCCCGTGACGATCTTGCCGAGCGACGGCCCGAGCTCGGGGATCCGCAGTGGGAGGAGCAGCTTGGGGCTCGTCATGCGTAGATGGCGTCGATGACCGGCGCGGGGTCGGAGAAGTCCGTGAACACCGCGTAGGCGCCGTGCGCCTCGAGCTCGGCGGGAGAATGCCACCCCGTCGCAACACCGATGGCTCGGGCACCTACACCGTTGCCACACGTCATGTCGGCCGGCGTGTCGCCAATGATCACGATCTCGTGCCCGTGCGGCTCGCGGCCCATGAGCGGTGCCGCGCGCTTCGCGGCGATGGGCGGCAGCGCCGCACGTGTAGCCGCATCCGAGCCAAACGCACCGACCTTGAACCGCGAGAAGTCGATCCCCGCCGCCCCGAGCTTGAGCTCTGCACCCCGTGCCAGGTTGCCGGTGAGGAGTCCCACCAGCGCGTCGCCGCGGTCGTGGAGGTTTGCGAGGAGCGCGGCCACCCCGGGATAGAGCTTGATCCGCTGGCGCCGCTCCTCCAGCGCCGACACGAGGAGCTCCACATAGCGATCACACACCGCCTGGACGTGCTCCTCACTCTCGGCGTGTGGATGATCCGCGGCGCGCATCAGCTCCATCACTATCTGGGGATCGGTCTTGCCCTCGAAGCGGAAGTCCTCGATGGGACCGGTGGCGCCCATCTCCTGCAGCAACGCCTGGCCGATCGCTGAGCGTCCCGCCCCAGCCGTCCACACGAGCGTGCCGTCGATGTCGAACAGGATGAGCTTCTCTATGCCGTTGGCCATTTACTCAACACGCTTCCCGCTTCCCGCTTCCCGCTTCCCGAGACAAGAAGTACCGTTCCCTGTTCCCCGCTCCCCCAATCGTGCGTTTCCCCTCACCCCGCCAACCCCGGAATCTCCGCGGTGCCCACCGCCGTTCTCACCGCCCGCTCGATCGCCATGGCGACCGCGTCCTGCGCCAGCATCTCCACTGCCAGCGGGGAGAAGCCCGCGACCTTCTCCGTCGAGACCGCGAACACGACATCGCCGTCGAACTGGGTTCCCACCGGCGTGATGCGCTGCGCCATGGCATCGATACTCATGGCGGCCACCTCGGCTAACTCGTTGCGACTGAGCTGCGCGTTCGTGCCGACCACCACCAGCGTCGTATTCGTACCGCTCCGGGCAAAGGATCCGCCGGGCGCCCCTCCCCCGGCGAGGTAGGTCCGGGCGTCGACGAATCCGTCGTCGCGCCGGGCGCCCGCGATGATCTCCCCTTCGCCGTCCCGCACGTCGCCGAACGCGTTCACCACTGCGAGGGCCCCCACCACGACGTCTCCCCGTTGCTCGGCCCACGTGCCGACCCCGCTCTTCATGGCTCCCTCAGCCCCCAGCACCTTGCCTACCGTCACGCCCGTGCCCGCACCGACCGAGCCCTCCGCGACGTCCGACGTTGCTGCCTCACACGCTTCGTAGCCCTCGGTGGGACCGGGCCAGCGGTCGGAGCGGCCGAGAATGCCGAGATCGAATACCACCGCTGCCGGCACTATGGGGACCACTCCGACCCCCACGTCGAACCCGCGGTTCCTCTCGGCGAGCCAGCGCATCACACCATCGGCAGCGCCGAGGCCAAACGCCGAGCCGCCGGTCAGCAGGATGGCGTGGATTCCGGGGACGAGGTGGCGGGGGGAGAGCGCGTCGAGCTCACGGGTGCCGGTCGCGCGGCCGCGCACCGCAGCGGCGGCGGCCATTCCCTCCGGTGGACCGAGCACCACTGTACAGCCCGTGGCGGCCTCTTCATCGGTGGCGTGCCCGACTAGGAGACCGTCGACGTTCGTCAGTGCCAGAGTAGCAGCAGACACAAGGGGGGCGATGGTGTGCGAGCGGAGCGCGCCAGCGCTGTCAGCAGCCCCGGCCGTTACGCGTCCTCGGACGCGGTGCCGACCTTACCCTGGCACTCCTTGCACCGCGTCACACCGCGTATCGAGCAGACCAGGCAGATGAACGTGCCGCACCCGTCACAGGGGTAGCCCTCCGATGCACGCTCCTCGTTGCCGCAGGCGCGACACACCATGGCATCGCGTTCTTTGAGTTCGTCAGGCATGCGTGTCTCCTTGTACCGACGGTGGCGATGGCAACGGCGGTATCGGCGGCGGGACTACCGGATACGCTACCGTCGTTCCGTCACTTGGGCACGACGATGTTGATCGCGGCCGGGACGATCTCCGCCGTGAACGGCGTATTCCCGCAGATCTCGCCGTCGAGTTGCACCGGCCGGGGCGACTCGGTCTCGATGGTCACGGTCTTACCACTGAAGAACGCCACCCGCTCCCCGCCATGGCCCAGTCCCGTGATCATGCGCCACGCAGCATCTACGGTCTCGACGAAGGTCCCGGCGTTGATCACCAGAACGTCGAACAGGCCATCGTCGTACGCTATGCCCCACTTGAGCCGCACGACGGGCGGGATGATCTCCCCGCAATTCGCCGCCAGTACCATCAGGGCGTCGGTCTCGAACGTCTCGCCGTCGATGGTGATGCGATGCCCCACCACGTGGGGCGCCCCCAGCAGCTCCAGCGCCCGCGCCACGTAGGCGCCCATCCCCCACTTCCGCTTCGCCCGGGCGGTGGTCGTCGCCATGATGTCCGCGTCGATACCGGTCCCGGCGGCGACCGCGAAGTACGTCTCGGCGCCGTCGCAAGTCATGCGCCCGAGGTCGATCCGCCTCGGGGTACCGCGGATCGCCGCGCGCGCAGCGGCAGCAGGATTGCGCGGCACACGCAGGTTACCGGCGAGCAGGTTGCCGGTCCCCCCCGGGATGAGCCCCATCGGTGTGTCCGACCCCACCACCCCCATCATCGCCTGCGTCGTGGTCCCGTCGCCGCCGTAGACGGCAATCAGGTCGACACCGTCCTCCACGCCCCGGCGCGCCAGCTCGCCGGCATGGCCGGGACGCGTGGTGCCCGCCACGTCCAAGTCCCACCCCTCCTTGTGAAACACGCTGGCCACCTTCGTCACGACGTCGCGGTCGGTTCGGGCAGCGATGGGATTGAAGATCAGCAGGGCACGGGGCACTAGTACCTCGTTTCCCAGAACAAGTCTAGACCGAACTGATATCGCGATGGCAGCGGGGTCGTCAACGTTTCGCACCCCCGGAGCGGCTCGACACTCGTCGCGACCAGCCACCGCCGGGTGAGCCGGAACTCGAGGCTGGCGCCCATCTCGAACGTCTGCTGTCGCGGACAGATGCGCGGGCTGGCGGTGAGGAACGCGGTGGTGCCGAGGACCTGGAACTGCTTCCCGGCAGCGATCTCGGCACCCGCCAGCCCCTCCCGCCCCGTCTGGGGCCGGATCTGGAAGTAATCGATGGGAGCGCCAAGGTCGGTGATGAGCGAGTACTCCAGCTCGGTGGACACGATGCCGAACACCGCTTCGTAGCCGACCCGCGCGCCGAACCCCCGCTCCTGCGCTGCGACCTGGAAGCTCGGCGCGCCGAACAGCAGATAGGAGATGAGCTCGGTCTCCGACACCGCCGGCTGCAGGTCACTGGTCAGCGTGAGCTGCGGCTGGTAGAGGGTGCCGCCGATGTGCACGAAGACCTTGAGCTCCGCTCCACGAGTGGTGCGCACCACGTGCTCCGCATCGATGTCCAGGTCGGCGTTGAGGTCCGGCGTACCCAGGTATTGCACCTCGCCGCGCGTTACGCTGAACTCGCGAGTGGTCCCCAGGGGGAGCCGCAGCCGATAAGACCCGCGCGACGCTCCCAGCGTGCCGTCGAGGCGGTAACGGTCTCGGACCTTGTTCACGAACACGACACCGTCGAGCAGTACGTTGGCCTCGCTCGACCGGAGGAAGAAGTCGGTGCCCATCTCCACACGCACGCTGTCAACGCGCACACTGTCGATGAATCGGCTCTCGAACTGCGCCCCCAGCCGGTGGCGCTGGGCCAGGGCGAGCAGCGTATCCACCACGCCGCGGAAATCCGGATCCTGCGCGTAGGCCTCGAGGTTCACGATGTCCTTGCGGACGAGCTCCTCGAAGTACAGCACGCCCTGGGTCGCCGTTGCGCTGCCGGTGAGCGTGGCATTGTAGAGCGGGCCGCGCAGCTGGAGCTCGGCCGTTGCCGTGAGCGTCAGGAAGTCCCGCACGTCGATGGCGCGGAACTGGTCGGCGCCGATATCGAGGTGGAGCACCGGACGGCTCAACTCCTCGAGCCTCACGAACCCGCGCACGCCGGCCGTCCCGCGACCGCCCTGCAGTGTGAGGCTCTCCACGGTAATGGTGTTGCCCGACAGCGCGAGCGTACCGTTCAGCGCCTCATGCCGCACCCCCAGCGCCGGGAACGTGGCCGCGCCGTCGTGCACGACCACGCGGCCGGTGAGCTCCGGATCCTCCCACGTGCCAGTGATCCCAAACTCGGCATCCAGCGTGCCCTCGAGCCCGCGCACGAGCGGCGTCGTACGCTCCAGCAGGGCCAGTTCCACGCTGTCGGCCCGCGCCCGGATGTCGATCGGTCCCTCGGCCCGGCGCGGTCCCGCGCCGCGCAGTGCGAGGTCCACGGGCAGCGAGAGCCCGATCTGCAGTATCGGCTCCGCCAGGCGCGTGAGCTCCAGCTCGCCGGTGAGACGGCGATTCCGGTAGCGCACGATGCCGTGGGTGAACGGTGCGCTGACCTCGCCGAACACGCCGTTGCGCAGGTTGGCGGATAGGTCGATGGTGGGCGTCTCGGCCGAGCCGCCCATCACGAACGTGCCGCTCAGCTCGCCGCCCACTCGCTCGTAGTCGCCCTGGAACAGCAACCAGGCGTCCGACAGGGGGAGCGCTACAATCGAGCCGGTGAGCACGCCCGAACCGGTGAGCGCCAACCGTCCATCGACCGCAACCTCTCCGGCCTCGAGAGCGTGCCGGAAGGTCACGCTGCTGAAGTCGATCCCGCTGCTGTCCACGGTGACGACCGCGGCCGTGTCGGCGAACCAGGGACCGGTGTACAGCAGTACACCGAGCGAGTCCACGGCCACCGCGTACGACGCCGCATCGCGGAACAGCTGCCCCCCGCCCAGCCAAGCGCCGTCGTGGCCGAACGCCCCACGGCCGAACCAGTGCAGGGAGTCGGGCCGACCGTTGAGCCGCGTCCGGACATCGAAGAACCCGAGCCCGCCGAGCTCCAGGGAATCGGCCGTGCCCTCGAACACGACGATGCGGGACGTCGAGGTCCAGTTGGCCCGTCCCGCCAGCCGCGACACATACAGCGGGCCGCGTCTCAGGTGGCCGGTCTGCAGGTTGCCCACTAGCTGGAAATCCTCGAAGCTGCCGCTGACCGCACCCACCAGCCGCGCAGTCCCGGTGGGCAGCTCGGAAGAGTCGGCCACAACCAACGGCCCGAGCCACGACTCCACCGCGGGTTCCAGCGTCCCGATGGAGTCGGCCGTGGCAACGAAACGCAGGGTGCCGGCCCGCGGCGCCGCCAGGCCGAACCCGCCATCCGCCTCCACCCGCAGCTTGCGGGCCCATACCTGCAGTGTGTCCACCCGCGCGAGCGTGTCGGCCACGCCGATGACGAGCTGTGCGCTGTCGATGCTCACGCCTTGAACCACCGAGCTATCGATGGCCAGGTGCGCGTCGAGCGCCAGCGCTGCCTCCGGCCAGAACGCTCCCCGCCCGACCAGCCGACCGAACAACCTGGTCTCGGGAAGCTCGGGATCGGCCGTCTGCAGATCCAGCTCCGCGAACTCCACCGTTAGCGCTTGCGTGCCGCCCCGCTGGGGCAGGAGGATGAGTGCTCCGGCCACCCGCGCGACACCGCCCGGACCCTGCAGCTCCGCGTCGACGGCGAGCGAGTCCAGTCGGCCCGCGAGGCTCACGCGACCGGCCCACTCGCCGTCGATCCCAAAGCCCGCGTAGGTCGAGTGGAAGCTGGCGAGGTGGAGCGAATCGAACACGACATCGCTCCACACACCCAGCGTGTCGCCCCGGGCGTCGAGGTGCACCGAGCCCCGCGCGACGGTCTCAGGCAGCGGAGCATCGGCGTAGCGCAGCTCCCCCTCGTACGTCGCATTGAGCCACGGCCCGCTCAGCGTGCCGCTTCCGCGGAGTCGCCCCAGCAGCTCCACCGCGGGCACGAGGCGCCGCACGGTCGCGAGGCTGATGTCGGCTTGGTCCACCGCGAACCGCTGGAAGATGAACTCGCCCGGCACCCCCACGGCCACCATGCCCTCGCCGGCGACCATCGACTCGGGCCAGCCTTCTACCAGCGAGTCGCGCAACACCACGTCGAGGCCCAGCTGCATCCCCTCTCTGGGACCATCTACCGTGACTCGCCCCGTGACCCGCCCCGCCATCGGAAGCGTATCGAGGAACCCACGCACGTACTCCAAGTCGAAGTCACGCAAGTCGAGATCCGTACCCTCGAATGCCCAGTGCTCGCCGGGCCCCAGCACCATCCCGAAGCGCCCCCGCGCGCCGCCTCCACCACCACGCCCCTCAAGGTCGAGCCGCTCACCGACCACGCGCAGCTCGTCGTCGCTCAGGGACCGCACGGTGAACCGGCCTTCGCCCCCGAGCCCGGCGGGGAGGTCGGACACGAGACCACGTACCTCGTCCGCCAGCACGTTGGCCGACTCGACCCGTAGGTCGAACAGGATCGGGCCGCGGGGCCAGTAAAGCGTGCCGTCCACCCGTCCGCCGCTCTGGGGAAACCGGACACTGACCCGGTCGAGCAGGAGGCTGTCGCCCACCAGCCGTACCCAGCCGCGCAGGTTGGTCACCGTCACGGCCGGATCCGATCCCACGACCCGCAGGCGTGCCACCTCGGCCAGGATCCCCTCTTCCCCAGGGAGCGGTGAAGAGACCCTGAGATAACCGAGCAGCGCGTTCAACGACTCGAACCGGCGCACCTGGAGGTCGCCAAACGGCCCCCGCTCCCGTTCGACCACCGTGTCCGACACATCCACCGGCGTGCGCACGGTCACCGAACCGTCGATGATCGCAACGTCATTGAACGCGATGAGCGGCGACGGCCCGCCCTCGCCGTCGCCCTCGGGTAGGACCTCGTCGAGGTTGAGGGGCGCGCCCCGTCGCCACTGCACGAGGCTGATGCGCGGCTGCGTGAGGATGAGGCGGCCGAGCACGACCCGCCCACCCAACAGGTCGCTCAATCCGTAACGCAGGCCCACGCGATCGACCGTGAGAAGATCCACCCCGGCCGTGTCGCGGATGACCACGTCGGTCACCTCGAGGCCGCGCAGGAACGAGCCTCCTACCTGCCCCACACTCAGCGTGCCCCGCAACGCGTCATTGGCCGCCCGCACGGCCCACTCCACCACGATGCGCCGCCCCTCATCAGTGCGTAGCGCGGCCCCGGCCACACCCAGCACCGTACCCCCCAGCCAGCACAGCGCCACGAGGATCCAGGCAAGCAGAGAGCGCCGCATCAGAACGCCTGCCCCATGGAGATGTGAATCCGGAACCGCTCCCAGAAGGTCGGGTCGGGCGGTCGGAAGGCGGCGTCGAGCTGGATGAGCTCATCCTCGGTCTGCAGGTACAGCGGGCCCGCTTCGGGGTCGTGCGGGTTGTATGCCACGTCGAGGCGTACCGGCCCCAGGGGTGAGGAGAACCGCACACCGAATCCGGGCGTGATCTTGAGGTCACTCAGGTCGCCGATGCCGTAGTCGTCCGCCTCGTCCTGCAGTCCCCGCGTGCGCAGCTGCCCGGCATCGACGAACAACGCACCGAAGCCGCGCTCCCCGAAGCCGGGGAGCGGAAATCGGAGTTCCGCATTCACCAGGAGCACGTCGCTACCACCGATCGGTGAGGTGCGGAGGTCGGACCGAGGCTCCTGGTCCACGGTGTCGGCGGCGATCACCCGCACCACATTGCCCAACTCGTTCTGGCCGTACCCGCGCACCGTGTTGGCGCCACCGGCATAGAACCGCTCCTCCGTGGGAATGAACTTCAGCTCCTGCCCTGCCACTGCCAGGTTCGGGCCCAGGATCGTCCCCCAGCGGATCCGCCACCCGAAGGCGCCGCGCCGGCCCACCCGGTGATACGAGGAGAACTCCAGCGTCACCTTGTTGAACAGCGCCGTCGAGTCCGACAAGGTGGCGCGCGAGGAGTGACGGAACTCCGCTGAGAATCGGGTCCCGCGCGTGGGATTGAAGATGGAGTTTCTGCGGTCGCGCACCAGCGCGACCGTGAGAGTCCCCTGGATCCGCCAGTCCGCGAACGCCTCGAGGTCCTCCAACCGGCATACGTTGAGGAAGGCGCAAAAGGTGGCCGGGTCGGCCGTGGTGCGCCCACGTGAGAGCAGGTACGAGATGGTGAGGGGCATACGCCACGGTGTCCGGTAGGTCACCGACGCCTCACCACCCACGGCCTCACGCAGGTACGCCTTGAACTCGCTGAACCGCTCGCCGAACACCGAGAGTCCCGCGCCGAAGTGGCGGGAGACGAAGAACGGCTCCCGCACTGCCGCGCTCAAGTTGAAGTTGAGCCTCAGGCGTTCCGGATCGGTCTCCCGGTTGAGAACCGGACACAGCGAGTTCTCGAGATTGATGGGATCACCGGCTCCGATCTTCGAGAACCTGGCGCCGAGCTCGAGGCTGCGGCCGCCACCGAGGAAGTTGCTGGTCGACCACGCCGTGAGGAGCCGGAAGCAGTCGATGGTCCCGTACCCCGCGCCGAGCCGCACCCGCTGCATGGGCCCCTCGGAGACCTGGACGCGCACCGTGATGAGGGAGTCGTCGGGTCCCGCGGGAATGGTATCGACCGGCGCCACCCTCACGTAGTTGAATACGCCTGCGCGGTACAGGTCGAGCTGGCTCTGGTACAGGTCCCGCTCGCTGTACACCCTTCCGGGCCGCACGGAGACGGCGCGCCGCACTACGGCCTCGTCGATCTTCTGCACCCCGGCGACCTCGACCGAATCCACCACCGCCCGCGGACCAGGCACCACCTCGAACATCACGTCGGCGGTGCGGCTCTCGAGACGCTCGTCGAAGTTGCGGAACACCTCGGCGTGCGGATGGCCCGCGTTCGCCAGTCGCAGTCGGATGGTGTCCACCGAGGCCTGCATGAGCAGGCGGTTGAAGGGATCGCCGACCCGCAGGGGAAGCGCCTCATAGACGTCCTGTACCGCAAGTACGTCCTCCAGCCCGGCAATGCGAAGCTGTGCGACCCGCACCGGCTCCCCCTCATCGATGACGACCCGGAGGTAGACGTCGTCGCCGCCGCGGCGCACCACCGTGTCCACGGTAGCCTCGGCAAACCCGCTCTGGCGGTAGAGGGCACGGATGCGGAGCACGTCACGGCGGAACTCCGTCTCGTCGAAGTAGCGCTTCTCCCCGAGACCAATCCACCGCACCAGCGACGAGCGTGCGAAGAACGAGGAATACGATGTGGCAATTGAAAGGCGAAGTGTGTTGTCATCGATCGCGCGATTCCCATCGAACGAGAGCTCGCGCACGATGAGGCCCCTGGGCTCCTCGTCCTGGGCTGAGAGCGGGACGGTGAGGAACGGGAGCGCGGCGATCAGAAGCAGGGCGCGCGAGGAAGGGCTTCGGGCTCCGGTCATCCGGTTGCAATATCTCCCCGACCGGGCCGCGGTGAAACCCGCGGGAACGACGGAAACGGCGGTCGCGACGGCAGCGACGGCAGCGGCAGGGGAGGCGCACGCGGTGGTTGTGACCGTTGCTGCGCGCGCTCCCGTCGCTACCGTGCCGCCTCCAGCATCTCCTCCACCGTGGTGAACTTCACGCGGGGCCGCCCCACCCCCTTCCCCCGCTCCACTTCCTGGCTGTCGAGCCGGCGCCACTGCTCGTAGGTGACCGCCAGCGGCTGCCGCTGCCGCACCATGGCCTCGGCGGCAGCTGGGTCGGGCCGCCCGGGCGAGAGGATGGCACCATCGCCCAGGTCCTCCACCATCGCCTCCACCGTCTCGGCGGCATCGGGCTTGTTGGTGCCGATGACCCCCGACGGCCCCCGTTTGATCCACCCGCTCACGTAGACGCCGGGGAGCGGCTGTCCGTCGCCGGCGGTGACCCGGCCCTTGGCGTTGGGAACCACTCCCCACTTGTCGTGGAACGGAATGCCCGCGAGCGGCACGCCGCGATAACCCACGGAGCGGAACACCATCTCCACGGGCAACTCCTCGATCTGCTCGGTGGCCCTGGGTCGCAGCGACCCGTCGTCGCTCACGTACAGCTCGTTCTTCACGAGCTTCATACCCACGACGTCACCCGCCTCACCACCGACCAGCTCCACCGGCGACACGAGGAACCGCAGCGTGAGCGTCTTGGGCCTGCCACGGCGTGCGGCGGCCGCGAAGCCCTGGAGCAACTCCACCTTCTTCGCGACCGCCGGGTCTCCCGACGCCGCGAGCCACTGCTGGCTCAGCGGGTCGAGCGCCGTCTCCTCGGGCAAGAGCACGAAGTCGGCGCCCTCCATCTCGCCCAGCTCCTTCACCTCGGCGTTGGTGAACGCCGCCTGCGCCGGCCCGCGACGACCGAGTATGTAGACCTCCTTCACACGGCTCTCGCCGAGCGCCTCGAGGGCGTAGTCGGCGATATCGGTCTTGCGCAACTCCTCCGGCGTGCGGCACAGTATGCGCGCCACGTCCACGGCGACATTGCCGATCCCGACGACCGCCACCCGCTCCACCGAGAGGTCGAACTCCCGATCCCGATAGTCCGGGTGCCCGTTGTACCATGCCACGAACTCGGTGGCGGTATGGCTCCGGCTCAGGTCCTCCCCAGGGACGTTCATGCGCCGGTCGGTCTGCGCGCCGGTCGCCAGGCAGATCTGGTGGTAGTACCGCCGTAGGTCCTCGAGCGTGAGGTGCGTGCTGTACTCGACGTTGCCGAAGAACCGAAAGCCCGGCCGCTGCGCGGTCTTGTCGTACACCCGGGTGACGCTCTTGATCTTGGCGTGGTCGGGGGCCACCCCGAAACGGACCAGACCGAACGGCGTGGGAAGCCGCTCGTACATGTCCACCTGGACATTCAGACCCTCACGCCCCAGCAGGTGCTCCGCCGTGTAGAAGGCAGCCGGGCCGGACCCGATGATCGCGACTCTGAGGGGGTGTTGCGCTGTGCCTGGCTGTGTCATGCCGATCTCCTCGTCCACCCTTTCGCCCGTTGTCACCGAAGTGCGGGACTTCTCCATGATACTCGAAGAGGCGGCAGGGCGGTAAGGAGAGGGGAACGGGAGCGCGGGGAATGCAGTGCTTTTCCCCTTCCTTCTTGCAGGTTTGCCCGTCCAGAGGCGCGGCACTGAGCTCCTTTCGCCCTACCGCCACCGCTCATAGCTTGTCAGGACGATGGCGAAGATCTACACCAGGACCGGCGACCGGGGCGAGACCTCGCTGCTGGGCGGCGACCGGGTGACCAAGGACGATATCCGGGTAACGGCCTACGGGAGCGTGGACGAGCTAAACGCGCGGCTGGGTATCGCCATGGCGACCGAGCCCGAGGATTTCGAGGGTGAGCTGCTGGAAGGGGTGCAGCGGGATCTGTTCAAGATCGGCAGCCGGCTCGCGAGCCCGAGCCCAGAGAAGGTCAGCCGGGCGCTGCACAAGGCGGTCATTCCGCCCGAGCGCATCTCCGACCTGGAAGCGGCCATCGACCGCGCGGAGGAGCAGCTGCAGCCCGTCAAGCAGTTCGTGCTGCCGGGAGGAACGCTCAAGGCGGCCCACCTCCACGCGGCACGCACCGTGTGCCGCCGCGCCGAGCGTCACGCCGTGCGCCTCGACCGGCAGGATCCCGTGCCCCCGGAGATCCTGCAATACCTGAACCGCCTGTCGGACCTGTTGTTCGTCCTGGCGCGGCTCGCCAACCGCGAGGCCGGCGTCGCCGACCGGACCTGGTAACGTGACGAGCTACCACTTCCACCAACTCGACGTCTTCACCGACCGGCCCCTGGCGGGGAACCCGCTGGCCGTCTTTCCCGCTGCGCAGGGGCTGGATGATGCACGGATGCAGGCCATCGCCCGAGAGATGAACCTCTCGGAGACCGCCTTCGTGTTCCCGTCGAATCGGGCGACGCGCCGGCTGCGGTTCTTCACTCCCGCGGCAGAGGTGCCACTCCCGGGACACCCCACCGTCGGGACCTGGTGGCTCCTCGCCTCAATCGGTGAGCTGGACCTGCCCGCCGAGGGCACACACCAGGTCACACAGGAGACCTCGGCCGGCGTGCTACCGGTGGACATCCACATGGCGGGCGGGGCGCCGCAGCTGGTGGTGATGACCCAAGCGCAGCCCGAGTTCGGGCCGGCCCTGGAGGACACCCGCCGCCTGGCGGAGCTCCTCGGCGGCGGGCCGGATCTCATCCCCGCAGATCACGCACCGCAACTCGTCTCGACCGGCATCAGCCAGCTCATGATCCCGACTGCATCGTTGGAGGCAATCAAGGCGCTGCCGAGCGGCGGGAAGGGAGGCGAGCTCGCAGCGTTCCTCAAGGAGCTGGGTACAGACTGCGCCATGTGCTACACCCTCGAGACCGTGTCGCCCGACGCGACGGTGCACTGCCGCATGTTCGCTCCCGGCCTCGGAATACCGGAGGATCCGGCCACCGGCAGCGCGTCGGGCGCGCTGGGGTCCTACCTGGTGCACCACGGGATCGTACGACCAAGTGAGGGCACCGCGACGGTGGTGGTGGAGCAGGGCATCGAGATCAGCCGTCCCAGCCGGATCGTCGTCGAAGTCACAGCGACGCCTGAGGGATCGATCGGCGAGGTGCGGGTGGGCGGCAGGGCCGTGGTCTTCATTGAGGGCGAGGTGCGGCTATAGCCACCGCGACAATTGCCGTCCCCCTGGGAGACGCGTCGTACGACATCGTTCTCGGCGAGGGCGTCCTCGCCGACCTCCCCGACCACCTCCAGCGGTATTGCCCCGCCTCACAGTACGCGGTGATCGCCGACTCCACCGTCGCCCCACTGTACGGCGCAAGGGTGGCGGGCGCCGCGGAGCAGGTGGGCAAGACGTGCCTCGTCACCTTCCCGGCCGGGGAGTGGAACAAGACACGCGAGACGTGGGGCAACCTCACCGACCAGCTGCTCAAAGCACAGCTCGACCGTGAGGCAGCGGTCATTGCGCTGGGCGGGGGGGTGGCGGGCGACCTCGCCGGATTCGTGGCGGCGACGTACCTCAGAGGTGTGCGCTACGTGCAGGTCCCCACATCGCTCCTCGCCATGATCGACAGCGCCATCGGAGGCAAGACCGGCGTGGACACGGAAGCCGGGAAGAACCTGGTCGGCGCATTCCACCAACCCCGGGCGGTGGTCAGCGATGTGGCCACGCTGTCCACGCTGCCGCCCGTGCAGCTGGCGGCCGGGACGGCGGAGGCGCTGAAGCACGGGGCCATCGCCGACGCCGACTACTTCGCCCGCCTCGTGGCTCAAAGCGAGGAGATCCGCACGCGTGACCTTGGGGCGCTGTTCGACTTGGTGCACCGCAGCGTGGAGATCAAGGCCGGTGTGGTGGCTGAGGACGAGCGGGAGCGCGGCAAGCGATCCGTCCTGAACTTCGGCCACACGATCGCCCACGCCCTCGAAGCCACGTTGGGATACGAGCTGCTCCACGGGGAGGCGGTCGCGATCGGCATGGTGGCCGAGGCGGAACTGGGAGAGGAGATCGGCGTCACCGAGCAGGGTACCGCGGCCGCGCTGCGGCGGGCCGTCGAGGCATTCCGGCTGCCCAGCACTGCCCCGGAGGACGTAGATCGGGAGCGCATGCTGGAGGTCATGCGGCGGGACAAGAAGGCCCGAGCCGGGACTGTCAGGTTTGCACTCCTCCAGCGCCTCGGTGAGATGGCCCCCGGAGAGGCCGAGGGGTGGACCATCGGCGCCCCCCTGGAGGCCGTGAGCGCGGTTTTGGGCCGGATCGCGTAACTCACCGTCCTTCAACGCATTGTCCACAGGCCAGGAACATTCCCACACAGCCTAACTGTTTTCCACACAAGGGTTTACGCAGTCAGTGCACATTCGCGCACACGCCTTCCACATGGGCCAAAGGTGGACAAATTCTGGAACCCGCTGGCAAAGAACGATTTGTGATGTGGACAACTAGTTTTTCTTGACGCTCTGGCCGGCGGTTCTTACATTGGGCGCGCTCCGTGATCGGTCATTTTGGCGGAGTTTTCCCGAGCCACTCCGTCCTCTCCCACCCAGCGGACTCCTGGGGAGTGTATGACCCAATTGCGCACCACGAAGTCCAAGGGCTTTTTCCGCACCCCCGTTTCGGGCGCATTTGACCAATATCTGCAGGACATCCAGAAGCTCCCGCTAATCGGCAGCCCCGAGGAGGAGCGCCGGCTGGCGCGCCGCGCGCGTGCCGGCGACGAGACCGCGGCGGAGCGCCTGGTCACGGCCAATCTCCGGTTCGTGATCTCTTACGTGAAGAAGTACCAGGGGCACGGGCTCGACCTGGCCGAGCTGGTGGCGATCGGCAACGAGGGCTTGCTCAAGGCGGTCAAGAAGTTCGATCCCGACCAGGGCGTGAAGTTCATCTCCTACGCCGTCTGGTGGGTGCGCCAGGCCGTGCTCAAGGCCCTGGCGGAGCAGACCCGCAGCGTGCGCATCCCGCTCAATCAGAACAGTCACCTCATCCGGATGGCCCGGACCGAGACGTATCTCTCCCAGGAGCTCGGCCGTGAGCCCACGGACGAGGAGATCGCCAAGGCGCTCGAAGATTCGGTCGAGAACGTGCGCAATGCACGCCGCATGACCGCCGGAGAGATGTCTCTCGACGCCCCCATCGACCGCGCCGACAAAGACGCCGCCACCTTCGGCGAGCGCTTCGCCGGGCAAGAGAGCGGCGAGATCGAGGAGCACACAGATGGGCGACTCATGCGGGAGTTCATCGACGAGGTGTTCGAGCGATATCTGACGCCGCGCGAGCGAAAGATCCTGTACCTGTACTACGGTCTCGAGGAGGGCTCCGAGGGCATGACGCTCGAGAAGATCGGCGAGCTCATGGGGGTGACCCGTGAGCGCATCCGCCAGATTCGCGAGCGTGCCTTCGAGAAGCTACGGGAGAGCCCGCACGGCGAGGCCCTCAGGGGATTCTGGATGGCTGCGTAGCTTCCGTAGTACCGTTGGTCCCCTCCGAGGCGGTCGGTGACGAGCCGGCCGCCTCTTGCTTGGACGCCCGCTTTTGTCCCCATCCGGCCCTCCCACCTACATTTCCCTCATGCGCACCCGGACCCTCCCCATCTTCCCGCTTCCACTCGTGCTGTTTCCGGGCGCGCCCCAGCCCCTGCACATCTTCGAGCCGCGCTACCGGCAGATGCTGGGCGACTGCCAGGAGGGCGATGGGTGCTTCGGCATCTCGTACGTCACGCAGACGCCGTACACCGACCCCTCGCCGTCGCCCGGCGCCGTGGGCTGCCGCGCGCGCGTACTGAGCGTCGAGCGGCTGCCGCAGGGCCACTACAACATCCTGACCGTGGGGGAGGAGCGGTTCCTGCTGCGGGACTACGTCGAGTCGGACAGACTCTACCGCGTGGCTACGGTGGAGCCCTACAACGATCACCTGGGGGCGAGCGACGAGGTGGATGAACTCGCGGCAGAGATGCGTGCGGCGTTCGAGGTGTTCACCCAGACCGTCGCCGAGCTGACCCAGATGCCTGCGGAGCGCGTTGAGCTTCTCGAGGACCCTACGCAGCTCTCATTTCAAGTGGCGGCGGCCCTCGACATCGAGGCCCGGGAAAAGCAGGGGCTGCTGGAGCTGCGCTCGCCCGGCGACCGGCTGCGCCGCCTGACCACGACCCTGGCGCGGCTCAACCGCCAGGCCCAGACGCGCGCCGCCCAGCAGCGGCGGACCAAGGGGAACGGGAAACGTCACCCCGGGCAGACGGACATCCGGGAGTAGCATGGGCATCCCCACCGAGGTGACCGCCGCGCTCGCCCGTATCGTCGGCCCCGGGTGGATCCGCACCGCCCCGGCGGAGCTCGACACCTACGCCAGCGACGGGTTGCCGATGCACTACAGCCCACCCGGCGCCGTGGTGCTGCCGGGGAGTCGCGATGAAGTAGTGCGTATCGTGCAGCTCCTGGCGCACCACAACATCGCGTTCGTCGCCCGGGGAGCCGGCACCGGCCTCTCGGGCGGGGCGCTGGCCGACCAGGACGCCGTGCTCCTGGCGCTGACGCGCCTCACCCGCATCCTCGAGGTCGATGCGGCTAACCGCCTGGCGGTGGTCGAGCCCGGCGTGGTGAACGTGCGACTCTCGGCAGCCGCCGAGCCGCACGGGCTGCACTACGCGCCGGATCCGTCGAGCCAGACGGTATGCACCATCGGCGGGAACGTGGCCGAGAACGCCGGCGGCCCACACTGCCTGAAGTACGGTGTGACCACGAACCACATCCTCGAGCTGGAGGTCGTGTTACCCGACGGCAGCGTCGCCATGCTCGGCTCGAAGCACGGCGAGCCGTGGGGACCCGACCTGGTGGGGTTGTTCGTGGGCAGCGAGGGGTCGTTCGGGGTCGCCACCCGCATCACGGTCCGCCTCGTTCCGCTGCCGCGGGCAGTACGCACGTTCCTGGCAGACTTCGCGGCATTGCGCACGGCGGGCGAGGCGGTCTCGGCGGTCATCGGTGCCGGCATCGTGCCGGCCGCCCTCGAGATCATCGACCGCAACTGCATCGGCGCGGTGGAGGCATCGATCTACGCGGCGGGCTACCCCACCGACGCGGCCGCCGTGCTGTTGGTGGAGCTCGACGGCGCCACCGACGACGCTGTGAGCGCCGAGGGCGCCGAGGTGGAGCGCATCCTGCAAGACAGCGGCGCGCGCACCGTGCAGGTCGCGAGCGATGCGGCCGAGCGGGAGCGGCTGTGGCAGGGACGCAAGAAGGCGTTCGGGGCGCTGGGACGCATCGACCGCGACCTGCTCGTGCAGGACACGGTGGTGCCGCGCTCAGCGCTGCCCGACGTGCTCGAGCAGGTGGACCGGATCGGCGCCGCTTACGGGATCCGGATCGCGAACGTGTTCCACGCCGGCGACGGGAACCTGCACCCCAACATCTCCTTCGACAGCACCGACGTAGACGAGCGCGAGCGCGTGGAGCGGGCGTCGGCCGAGATCCTCGAGGTGTGCGTCGCCGCCGGCGGCACCATCACGGGCGAGCACGGGGTGGGCAGCGACAAGCTGCGCTACATGCCGCTCATCTTCGACGGCGAAACGCTGGGTGCCATGCGAGCGGTTCACCTAGTGTTCGATCCCGACCAGATCGCGAACCCCGGCAAGGTGATCCCTGTCCACGCCTGTCGTGAGTGGCGGACGGGCGTCGCGGGGAGACGAGGCTCGCCCAGAGCCGCCGCCGCGGGGGTCGCCGCAGGAGGGGCACGATGACCACCGTGCCCACACGCTGGCGCCGTACCTTCGGCGAGCAACTCGCGGTGGCCGAGCGACGCGTGCGGGAGCAGCTTCCCAGCCTGTTTGCCGCCCTGACCGAGCTCGACCCCCAGCAGGCCCTGACGAGCTCCTGGGCGGCCAGCGACGCCGAGCCGTACGTGCGGGAAGCGCGCAGCTACATCACGGACACCAGACGGCAGTGGGAATCATGGCTGGAGCAGGATTAACCATCGTACGGCGCCTCAGGTCGCTCCTGGGCAGCGACGCTGCGATCGAGACCGACGCCGGCGGACTCCCCCGCGTGGCGCCCCAATCGGAGGAGGCGGTCTCCCTGGTGCTCCAAACCGCCGCCTCCGAGGGCTGGCGCGTTCGCATCGAGGGAACCGCCGGCTGGATGCCTCCCGACGCCACGGCCGACCTCGCGCTCACCACGCGTCAACTGGTCGAGATCCCTCAATTCGACGCGGCCGACCTCGTGGCGACGGTCCAGGCCGGCGTGGTGTGGAGCGACCTGCGACGCGCCCTGGCGGATCAGGGTGCGTGGACGGCGATCGATCCACCGGGCTCGGGACGCTCCCTCGGCTCGATCGTGGCGACCGGCACCGCCGGTCCCCTGCGGGGCGGCTTCGGCAACGTGCGCGACCACCTCCTCGGCCTCACGCTGGTGACGGGCGAGGGACGCGTGATCCGCCCGGGAGGCCGCGTGGTGAAGAACGTCGCGGGGTTCGATCTCACCAAGCTCGCAGCGGGCAGCTTCGGTGCCTTCGGCATCGTCACCTCGGCCACTCTGAGGCTGCGCGCCGTGCCGCGGGCCGACCTGACGCTGGTCGGCGCCGGACAGCGCGACGCACTGCTCACCGCCGCCCTCACGATGCTGGAGTCCGGGACGACCCCGGCCGCCCTCGAGGTCCTCTCACCCCGCGCAGCGCGCGCCAGCGACTGGATGCTCGCGGTGCGCCTGCTCGGCGCCGATCCCGAGGTCGAGGCGGCGCGGAACGCGGTGGGCGGCGCCACCCCGCTGCAGCTGCACGAGCTGCCGGTGCAGGAGGCGGCGCGCCTCTGGCCCGAGGCGTTGGCCGGCGCCACGCTCGGAAGCACGACCCTACGGCTCGGCACTCTCCCGACTTCCCTGGACGACGCGCTCGACCTCGTGGAGCATCACCTCCCCGAAGGGTGGCTGTCGGTGGGTGTGAGCGCGGGCATGATCCGCTGGAGCGGCGACGCCGGGGTGGACCGGCTCAAGCTCCTGCGCCGCGCCGCCGCGCAACAGGAGATGCCGCTCACGCTCGAGCGCGCACCGTGGGAGGTGCGCTCCCAGATGGGGCACTTCGGAGCCTATCGCGAGGGCGTCGGCCGGCTCGTCTCGGCGTTGCGACACACGTTCGACCCGGCTGGCGTACTGGTGGTGCCGGTGGGCGACGCCTGATGGGCGCCGGCCTCGCCGCCGGGCTCGAGCCCTGCGTGCACTGCGGGTTCTGTCTCCAGGCATGTCCGACCTACCTGGTCACCGGCGACGAGGCGGACAGTCCGCGGGGCCGGATCACCCTGATCCGCGGGCTCGCGGAGGGCCGACTCGAGGCGCGGGACCGGGCGGTGCGCACCCACATCGACCGTTGCCTCGGGTGCCGCGGGTGCGAGCCGGTGTGCCCGTCCGGAGTGAGCTACGCACCGGCGCTGGAGGCGACGCGACGCAGGCTGGCCGAGGAGCGCCCCATCCCGCTCTCGGTGCGTGCGGTACACGCCGTGATGAGCGAGCCGCGCCTGGGGCGGCTGCTCTTCCCCGTGGCCCGCGCCGTCCGGCCGCTGGCGCGCTGGGCCGCCGGGCCGTCGCGGCCCGGCATGGCGTTTGGCATGCTCGCCGCGACGCGGCCGCCGCGTCTCGACGGCCGCATGGGCGCGGGGCAGTCGAACCCGGAGCCGTCCACGGCTCCGTCGCCCGCGAGGCCCGCTGTCGTATTCGCCGGCTGCATCCAGGACGGCCTCTTCGGGCACGTGCACCGCGCGACGGAGCGCGTGCTGCGCGCCAACGGGTATGACGTGATCGGGGCGTCGGGCCAGGGCTGTTGCGGGGCCCTGCACGCGCACGCCGGACAGCACGAGGACGCCGTGCGCCTCGCGCGGCAGAACGTGCGCGCCTTCGCCGCGCTCCCCGACGACGCACTCATCGCGGTGGACGCCGCCGGGTGCGGTG
Organism: uncultured Gemmatimonadaceae bacterium; assembly: GCA_964348295.1. Lineage (GTDB taxonomy): Bacteria > Gemmatimonadota > Gemmatimonadetes > Gemmatimonadales > GWC2-71-9 > WVYX01. The sequence continues at coordinate 27,993 of CAYGBV010000027.1, read as the reverse complement.
CGGCGCTGAAGGAGTACGACAGACTCCTCGCCGGTGACCCCCTGGCGCCCGACGGGCGGCGCGTCGCCGCTCGGGTGCGCGACGTGAGCGAGCTGCTCGCCGAGCGCGGTCCGCGCGGGGGAGCCCCACTCACTCTCAAGGTGGCGTACGATCCCCCGTGTCATCTGGTTCACGCGCAGGGGATCGCGAGCGAGCCCGAGCGATTGTTGGACGCCGTCCCCGGGCTGGAGCGGGTACAGCACACCGGCGCCGAGCTCTGCTGCGGCAGCGCGGGAAGCTACTCGCTGGCGCAGCCGGGGCTGTCGCGCCAGGTGCTCGCCCACAAGGTCGAGGCCATCCGGCGCGCGCAACCCGACGTGGTGGCAACGGGAAATCCGGGGTGCGCGATGCAGATCGGCGCCGGGCTGCTGGCCGCCGGCGAGCGCACCCCCGTGGTGCACCCGGTGGAGCTGTTAGACTGGTCCTATCGCAGCGCGGGGTACTATGACGCATGACGCGCTGGGCCGGCAGGCGGCCACCGCGGTGTTCGTGATCGGGCCGGGCGTGCTGCCGAGCGCCCACGCGGACGCCGTGGTGGACGGCGGCGCCGTGGCGGAGGCCGACCTGGCGGTGATCGGCATGACCGGTCCGGGCGCGTTGCAGTGCATGCAGGGCCTGCTCACCAACGACCTGGAGGCGTGCGGCAAGCTGGGCTTTGTGTACGGCGCCGTCCTCACGCCGAAGGGCATGATCACCAGCGACATGTGGGTGGCGCGAGAGGACGGGGACCTCACCGTGTTCGCGCCCGCCGTGTCCAGGGAGTCGCTGAAGCAGCAGTTCGGGCGCCTGCTGCCGCCGCGCCTCGCCCGCACCGAGGACCTGACCGAGAAGGTGTCGGTGCTGCGCCTCGTCGGGCCGGCGGCATCGCACCAGGCGGAGCGGGCGGGGCTGGTGGTCCCGGAAGCGGGGCGCATGGCCACGGGCACGCTGGACGACGCCGGCTACGTCACGGCGGCGCCGAGCTTGGGGCTCCCATTCGCGCTCCAGCTCACGTGCAAGCGCAGTGACACGGGGGCGTTCTTCGAAGCGCTGGAGCGCGCCGGCGTGCTCCCCGTCGACGCCACCGCACTGGAGCTGGCACGCGTGCTTGCGGGATGGCCGCGCCTCGCGGCGGAGATCGGAGAGCGGACCCTGCCGCAGGAGGTGCGGTACGACGAGATCGACGGGGTGTCGTACACGAAGGGCTGCTACACCGGCCAGGAGACCGTCGCCCGGCTCCACTTCCGGGGCCACGCCAACTGGAAGCTCGCCGGGCTGCAGTTCGACGAGGACCCCGACCTAGATACCTCAGACATCATCCACCAGGGCAAGACAGTCGGACGCGTGAGCAGCGCGGCGTGGCTCGAGCGCTGGGGCCAGTACGCCGGCCTCGCCATCCTGCGTCACGAAGTGGAGGCCGGCGAGGTGGTCGTCGCCTGCGGCGCCGCCGCCCGAACTCTCGATCTCCCGTTCTCGCTCGAACAGTGAAGGCCTGGCGCGGGCTCGGACCCGGCGTCGTCGTGACTGCGGCGTTCATCGGCCCCGGTACAGTCACGACGGCCACCCTGGCGGGCGCGCACTTCGGGATGACGCTGCTGTGGGCCCTCCTGTTCGCCACGGTGGCCACCATCGTGCTGCAGGAGATGAGCGCACGCCTCGGGCTCGCCACGGGGGCGGGCTTGGGTCAGGCGCTGCGGGCGACGCGGGGACCGCCGTGGTTGGGTGTGAGCCTCGCGGTGCTCGCCGGCACCGCCGTGGTGAGCGGTGCGGCGGCGTACGAGGCGGGAAACCTCACGGGCGCCGGGCTGGGCCTGGAGTCGGTGACGGGGCTGTCGCTCAGGACATGGGTGGGGATCGGCGCCGTGCTGGCCGGGCTGCTGCTGTGGACCGGGCGCTACCGCATAGTGGAGCGGGTGTTGGCGGCCTGCGTCGCCGTGATGGGGCTCGTGTTCCTCGCGACGGCGATCATGGTGGCGCCGCACCTCGGGACGCTGCTACAGGGCGTCTTCGTGCCACGCCTTCCGACCGGCGCCGAGTTCACCGCCCTCGCCCTAATCGGCACGACGATCGTGCCGTACAACCTCTTCCTGCACGCCGCCGCCGTGCGGGAGCGCTGGTCCGATCCCACCGATCTGCCGGCGGTGCGGCTGGACCTGCTGGTCGCCATCGGGTTGGGAGGCATCGTCTCGAGCGCGATCGTGGTGACGGCCGCGGCAGCCCTGGACGGCACGCAGGTACGCTCAGCGGGAGACATGGCGCAGCAGCTCGAGCCGCTCCTGGGACCGTGGGCGAGCCACGCCTTCGCCATGGGATACGCGGCCGCCGGCGTCTCGTCGGCGATCACCGCGCCGCTCGCCGCCGCCTACACCGTGCTGGACGTACTCGGCCGGGGACGCGACGTGCGCGCGCCCCTGCCCCGCGCGGTGTGGCTCGGCTGCGTGGCGTTCGGCGCCCTGGCGGCACTTGCGAGCGTCAGACCGGTGCCGCTCATCTTCCTCGCCCAGGTCGTGAACGGCCTGGCGCTGCCCGTGGTGGCGCTCGTGCTCCTCATCGCCATGAACGACCGCTCCCGCCTCGGACCCCACGTGAACACCTGGCGCGGGAACGTCGTGGGGGCCGTGGTAGTGCTGCTCTGTGCGGTGCTCGGTCTCCGCGCAGTCGTGCTCGCCCTGTGAGGGTCCTCGTCACCGGTGGCACGGGGCTCGTGGGGAGCCACGCCATCGAGCGACTGACGCGCGAGGGACACCAGGTGCGCGCCATGGTGCGGAGCAGCGACGGCAGGACCTTCGTGGAGCGCCTCGGCGCCGAGGGCTTCCTCGGGTCGGTCGAGCAGCCGCAGAGCTGGGAGGCGGCCGGGGGGTGCGACGCGATCGTGCATGCCGCCGCCATCGTGGTGGAACCCAGCGGCTGGGAGCGCTACCGCGCGGTGAACGTGGATGCGACACGGCTCGCCGTCGAGGCGGCGGCACGCCACCGCGCCCGGCTGGCGCACATCTCGTCCGTCGCCGTGTACGGCCGTCAGCCGGAGGCCGGGCCCGGTGCACGCCTGACGGAGGATGCCCCATTCCAGCCGATCAGAGAGCGCGATTACTACGCCCGCTCCAAACGGCTGGCCGAGGAGATCCTGTGGCGCCGCGCCCAGGAGCTCGGGGTCTCGGCGGTGGCGCTGCGGCCGTGCGTCATCTACGGGGAGCGGGACCGCATCTTCGTGGCGCGCCTGATTCGGTTCCTGCAACGCGGCTTCGTTCCGCTCGTGGGCGCGGGAGGCAACGACCTCGCCGTGGTTTACGCGGGCAACGTGGTGGAGGCGGCGCTCGCCGCGTTGGCGCGCCCCGAGGTACGGGGCGCATTCAACATCACGAACGATGGCGGGCTGAGCCAACGGGAGTTCTTCGAGACCATTGGCGCGGCGATCGGGCGCCGTCCGCGCTTCGTGCGGTTGCCGCTCGGAGTCGCGGTCGCGCTAGGTGCGCTGGCACACCTCCCGCCCCGCCTGCTCAGCCCGCGGCGCTATGCCCCGAGCCCGGCCTCGGGGGTGCGGTTCATGGCACGCGATAACCCCTACACCTCGGAGAAGGCCGAACGCGAGCTGGGGTGGCGGCCCTCAACACCTCCCCGCGAGGCGCTGCGGCGGACGGTACGGTGGTTCGTGGCGCAGCAGTGAGCCGCGGGCACGATTCGAGCAAGACCCACAGACACAGAAGGACGGTGTGACATGAAGGACGCGAGCCTGCCCAAGGGAATAAGCGTCGTCGTTATCCAGGGTTCGGTGCGGCCTGGCAACAACACGGCCAAGGCGCTCGGGTTGGTTGTGGACGAGCTCGGGAAGCACCCGCACGTGCGCTGTGACGTCATCGACCCGGGCGAACTGCAACTTGCCTTCCCAGGCAAGGGCGACGGAAGCGGTGACGCGGCGGAACTCGAGCGGCGGGTACGCGGGGCGACCGGAGTGATTCTCTCCACTCCGGAGTATCACGGCAGCTTCAGCAGTGTGCTGAAGCTGGTGTTGGAGAACCTCGGCTTCCCCTCGGCACTCGCCGGCAAGCCTGTGGCGCTGCTCGGCGTGGCGGCGGGTCAGATCGGGGCCATCAAGTCGCTGGAGCAGCTGCGCAGCGTCTGCTCCCACGTGGGCGCCATCGTGCTACCCGGACCGGTGTCGGTCGCGCAGGTGCGGAGTGTGTTCGACGCGGAGGGGCGCTGCACCGACGCCAAGATCGAGGCACGTATTCGCGGCGTGGCGACCACACTGGTCGACTACATCGAGCGGGCGGTCTGTCCCGCGATCGCGCTGGAGAACATGGTGCGTGAGTAGAAGAGCCCCGGCTCTCGTCAATCCACCAGCGAAGTATCGGGAGGGCCGTCGGGCGTGCCGATGTCCAGCACCACCTTCCACTCGCCGCCCTGCCGCTTCCAGATCGTCACGTACGTGCCGCGCCCGCTGATCGCCTCGCCGGCAGCACCTCTGCGCTGCATCAGATAGCGCCCCCGCGTATAGCCCAGGTCGCGGGCCGCGGACACGTCGCCGTCCACCGGCTCCCACGTGAGGGAGTAGTTCGTGTCCGCGAATGTCGGCGTCATCAGCGCCCGAATCGAGTCGTGCCCCGTGACCACGGCTCCCGCGATGACCATGGAGCCGTCCTCCGCGAAGTACTCCACCCAGCCGTCCACGCCGCGCTCCTGGGTGGCATCGGAGAAGGCGCGATCCGTATCGGCCAGCTCCTGCCGATCATGCTCCAACCGCACGCCCACGTTGCACGCGACGACCAACGCGGCACTTACCATCACGAGCCAGGTTCTCATGGATGCGCTCCTTGCCGACTGGCGCCGGCGGTGGTAATTCCTCTAGAATTCGTCCCATTGGATCGACGGCCGGACAACCATCGCCCACAGGTATCGTGATGTACCGACTCGTTCTCGCAATCGCAATCGCCATGACCGTTCCGTCCTCAATGGCAGCCCAGTACGCAGCCATCGACGCCGCCGTGGAGCGGGTGCTGCCCGAGATCACCGACATCCGGCACCATCTCCACCAGCACCCCGAGCTCGGCAACCGTGAATTCGAGACCGCCAAGCTGGTCGCGGAGTACCTGCGCAACCTGGGCTTCGACGAGGTGCAGACGGGCGTCGCCCACACCGGCGTCGTGGGCGTTCTCGAGGGCGGCAGGCCTGGCCCGGTCGTCGCGCTGCGCGCCGACCTGGACGCCCTTCCCGTCACGGAGGACACGCCGTATCCCTGGAAGTCCACGGTCCGCGCGACCTACCTCGGCCAGGACGTGGGCGTCTCCCACGCCTGCGGACACGACATCCACACCGCCGTGCAGCTGGGCGTCGCCAACATACTCGCTGCGTTGCGCGACGAGCTGCCGGGCACGGTGAAGTTCATCTTCCAGCCCGCCGAGGAAGGTCCGCCGCCGGGCGAGGAGGGCGGCGCTGCGCTGATGCTAGAGGAGGGTGTGCTGGACGATCCCCACCCCGAGGCGATCTTCGGGCTGCACACCAAGTGGAACATGCCGGTGGGCGTAGTAGGCTACACGCCGGGACCGGCACTCGCCGCCGCCGACCAGTTCTCGATCGTGATTCGCGGCACGGGCGCGCACGGCGCCTCGCCCCACCTGAGCGCCGACCCGATCGTGATGGCGGGACAGGCGGTGACGATGCTGCAGACCATTCGCTCGCGCAACATGGATCCCATGGAGCCCGGCGTGGTGACCATCGGGCTGGTGCGCGGCGGCACCAGGTGGAACATCATCCCCGAGGAAGTGGAGCTGCACGGCACCGCACGGACGTACAGCAAGGAGGTGCAGGACCTGGTGGAGCGGCGCATGCACGAGATCCTGGCCGGGATCACGGCGGCGGGCGGTGGCAGCTACGAGCTGGACTACGATAGAGGTTATCCGGTCACCATCAACGACGTGCAGCTCTCCGATCAGGTGGCGCCGACGCTCGCACGGGCCGTGGGTGAGGAGAACGTGCGGGTGCTGCAGCCGGCCACGGTGGCCGAAGACTTCTCCTACTTCGCGAACGAGATCCCGGGGTTCTACTACCGGCTCGGCACCCTCAAGCCCGGCACCACTTCGGGCAACCACCACACGCCGACGTTCCAGGCGGACGATGGCGCGCTCCCCGTGGGGATGCGGGCCATGGCGTATCTGGTGTGGGATTATCTGGCGGGAGGGCGGTAAGGCGGTGGTGCCCGCCTCGGCGTCACGTCCTAGGGTCCACCCTCCGGCTGCTGCGGCGGGCACGCCGCCCGCTGCAGGAGCCACTCGGTACCGTCGGTCCCCGCCCCGTTGTCCGCACGGGCGTGGAGCTCATCGGGGGGAGCCAGCCAGTAGATGATCCGCTTGGGGAACTCGTTGGCCGGATTCTCGAAGACCGCCATCTGCTCGACCATTTGCGTGAGCATGAACGCTCTGGGCGCCATCACCCCGCTGGGATAGGGAACCAGTGCCACGGTGCCGTTCGGATCTCGGCGGATCACCGTCAGCTCGTACTGGATCGTCTCACGCCCGAGCATGTACCGGGTCGTGCCGAGCATGAAGTTCAGTGACGGCGTCGTATAGTGCTCCTCGATCGTGCCCTCGACGCTGTCCTGCACGAAGGAGCCGTGCCAGCAGCCACTCATGAACCCCAGCTCCTCGAGGTCCACCTGCGGCGGCTGAGCCTGTTGCTCCTCCTGCTGTGCGGCAGCAGGCGCCGCGGCGCCGCCGAGCACAGCGAGCCACACCGCGCCGATGAGTATGTGACGCATCATAGCAATCCTCCGACCCACTGAATGCTCGCAGCCACCATTACCCAAAGTAGTCCGGCTCGTTCCCCGGCCTCCACTTGATGTTGCACCCGAGGCTCGGCACCTGCTCGGCGGGCACCGGCTGTCCGGCCAGCACCGCGTCGAGCGCCGCCCGCAGGTCCGCACCGGTCACCGGAACGTCGTTACCCGGCCGGCTCGGGTCGAGCTGCCCGCGGTAAACGAGCTTCCCAGCACCATCGAACAGAAAGAAGTCCGGCGTGCAGGCGGCCTTGAAGGCACGTGCCACCTCCTGCGTCTCGTCGAACAGGAAGGGGAACTGCCAGCCCTCCCCCGCTGCCAGGCGCTTCATGTTCTCCGGGCTGTCGTCGGGGTACTGCGCCACGTCGTTGGAGTTGATGGCGACGATGCCGACGTCCTTGGAGAGATAGTCCCGGCCGAGCCGCGTCAGCTCATCCTTCACGTGCTTCACAAACGGGCAGTGGTTGCAGATGAACATCACTAGCAGGGCCTGCTTGCCCGCGAAGTCCTGGGGCGTCACCGTGCTCCCGTCCACCGCACTGCGTAGCGCGAAGTCCGGGATCGGCGTGCCCAGTTCCAGCATGGTGGATGGTGTGGCGACCATGAACGTCCTCCCACTACACCCGCCGGCGCCTCTCACGGCGGCGGACTACGTCCTCTCGTGTGGTACTCGATTGTAGCAACGCGCTACCACCCCGGGGAAGCCCGCCAGCCCACTTGCTCGCCTTCCTATCCGTCAACGGGCTCCAGCCGAACGGCACACGCCTTGTACTCGGGAATCTTGGCTCGAAGATCGAGGGCGCGGCTGGTCAGCACGTTTGCGGCAGCCTCAGCGAAGTGAAACGGTATGAACACCGTTCCCGGCTCGACTCGGTCCGTCACCTGGAGCAACGTCTCCATCTCGCCTCGTCGGCTGCACACCCGGACCCGCCGGCCGGCATCCAACCCCAGAGCCTGCACGTCCGCGGGGTTGACCTCCACGAAACAAGCTCCGACCTCTTGCTCCAGCTTGGGGGATCGGCGGCTCAGCGTGCCAGTGTGATACTGGAACATGATCCGACCCGTGGTGAGCAGCAGCGGGTACTCGTCGTCAGGTGACTCTGCCGGCTCCTGGTGGTGCACCGCGTGGAAGCGGCCGCGCCCGCGGGCAAACTGGACCTTGTGCAGGTATGGAGTACCCGGGTCCTCGACGCTGCAACAAGGCCACTGGAGAAAGCCTGCCTGTTCCAGACGCTCGTAGCTCACTCCCCCGTAGATGGGGGTGAGGCTGGCAATCTCATCCATGATCTCGCACGGATCGGTATAGCTCCATCCGCCGTCGGGGGCCATCCGCGCGGCCAACTCGCACACGATCTGCCAGTCCGGCTTCGCTTCCCCAGGTGGGTCAACCGCCTTGCGGATACGCTGCACACGCCGGTCGGTCGCGGTGAACGTCCCTTCTTTCTCGGCCCATCCGGCAGCCGGGAGCACTACGTCTGCCAGCTCGGCGGTCTCGGTCAGAAAGACGTCCTGTACGACCAAGAACTCCAGGGTCGCGAGCGCCCGCCTCACGCGGTTGGCATCCGGCTCGGCTATCACCGGGTTCTCGCCCATGATGTACATCGCCCGCACCCGGCCTGTCTCCGCGTTGTTGACCATCTCGATCTCCGTGAGGCCGGGCTCCGCTGGTAGTCGTGCCACTCGTCCACCTGTTGTGCGAATTCTCCATACCTGGGCGAACCTGTCCCGAACCTCGCCGTTCTCGATCGATTGATACCCAGGAAGCACGTTGGGCAGTGCGCCCATGTCGCACGCGCCCTGGACGTTGTTCTGGCCCCGCAGCGGATTCACACCGGTGCCGGGCCGGCCCACGTTGCCCGTGAGCATCGCCAGGTTGGCCAGCGCCCAGACATGCTCCACGGCATTGACGTGGTGGGTAATGCCCAGGCAGTAGACGATGGCCCCCCTGTCGGCTTCCCCGAACCAGCGCGCCGCTCGGATCAGTGCGTCCCTGGGTACGCCAGCGATTTCTTCTACCCGCTCCGGAGTGTATTCGGCCACAGCCTGCTCAAGCTCTTCGAAGCCCTCGGTGCGCCCAGCAATGAACGCGTCGTCAATCAGGCGTTCCTCAATGAGAACCTGCATCATGCCGTTGAGCCAGGCGATGTCTGTGCCTGGGCGCTGCCGAAGGTGCAGGTCCGCGCACCGGGCCATCTGGGTGCGCCGCGGATCAGCCACAATGAGCCGCGCTCCGCGGCGCTGCGCGCGCAGCAGGCGGGTGCCAATGATGGGGTGTGCCTCCGTGGTGTTGGAGCCCGCAATCAGGATGCAGCTGGCCTGTTCCAGGTCGGGAACCGAGTTGGTCATTGCGCCGCTACCGAACGCGGTGGCCAGACCGGCCACGGTGGGGCTATGTCACAGGCGTGCGCAGTGGTCGATGTTGTTGGTGCCCAAGACGGCGCGGGTGAACTTTTGCAGTAAGTAGTTCTCCTCGTTGGTGCACTTAGCCGAGGAAAGCACCGCGATGGCATCCGGACCCCGTTCGCTTCTCAGCACCTCCAACCGCTGGGCCACCAGGTCGATGGCCTCATCCCAACTGGCCGCTTCCAGCCCGTCTTCCCGCCGGATCAGCGGTTGCGTCAGCCGATCCGGGTGGTGGATGGACGCATGCGCGTTCCAGCCCTTGATGCACAGACGGCCTTCGCTGACCGGATGGGTCTTGGCCGGCAATACGCCAACCACTTTCCCGTCCAGAACCTCCAGGTGCATCCCGCAGCCCACGCCGCAGTAGATACAGGTGGTACGCACGTTGTGGTAGTTCATGCTCCGACTTCCTGTTCGAGCTTCGGTAGCAGGGGCGGCACGGCCTCCACATCGGCTCCCGCCCGATAGCCGAACAACTCCTCAACGTCCCGATTCACCATCCCATACATGGCGGTCAGCGGGATCTCCGCCGGGCAGGCCAGTTCGCATTCGCGACAGGCCACACACTTCCCAGCCATGTGCATGGCCTTGATCAGGTGGAACATGGGATACGGCGGCGGCAGCCACCCTCGCTCGACCCACAGGTCGTTCTCCATCGCGCAGGCGTTGCAGAAGCACTGGGGGCAGGCGTCGCGGCAGCCGTAGCACTTGATGCACCGCTCCGCCCAGTAGTGCCAGAAGGCAAGCAGCTCTTCGGTCGTCGCAGGCAGCGCTTCTACTGCGGGATGCGATGCGACGCCGGGCGCGGGTTGGCCCACAACCTTTCGCGCATGAATCGGCACGGGCCGGGCGCAGCGGCAGGCTTCGATTTCCTCGGGGCTGCAGGCTACGGCGATGAGAGTCAACTTGCCCCAATCCACCTGTCGGTGTTTGGCCATCTCCACCAGCCCGCGCTCCTCGCATGGCCGGCACACGACCCCCAGTTGTGATCCGCGATCGCTTGCCTGGAGTCGGCGGACGACAGCTGGCAACGGGTACCTGGGCCACAAGGCAAGGTCGTCCAGCTCATCCCTCGATCGGAAGAGGTGCGGCGCCGCGTCGCCGTGTGCACCCCGTAGGGCCAGCACTCCACCATGGTCAGGTAGCGTCTCCGCTATCGCGTCGCGCAGCGCTGGCCAGCGGGGGTCCTCTCGGGCCTTCACCGTACGGTCACTCACATGCGCGACGTTCGGCATCTGCCAGTCGCGACCCGGAAGGCCGAGGCTTGCGGCGTCTCGGGTTGCGAGTCTCGCCCCGAGCGGCGGGAGCGCCCGGATGGACTCAGTCAGCTCGCTCACGACGCGGGTGAAGCGCTCTCCCTCGGCCGCAGAGATGAAGTCCCAACGCAGCCGCTCGGGTTCGATGCCGGCGTAGCCGATGAGCCGCTGCAACACCAGCATGCGCTTGACCATGCGATGGTTGCCTTCGTGGTAGTGGCACTCTCCGATGTGGCACCCAAGGATCAGCACACCATCGGCACCCTGCTGGAAGACGCGGAGCACCATCTCGGGCGCCACCCGCCCAGAGCAAGGCACTCGCACCACCCGCAGGTTCGGGGGGTATTGCATCCGCGATGTGCCCGCCAGATCCGCGCCCCGATAGGAACACCAGTTACACAGGAAGCCGACGATCACCGGCTCGCGGCGGTCGCTGCCTCGCCTCGTCGACTTGCGTCGTCCAATCTCAGACATTCAGGAGCCCTGTTGCCTGTGCCACCAGCTGCTCGTCGGTGTAATGGCTGAGGCTGATGGCCTTGGGCAAGCAGGTGGCAACGCAGACGCCGCATCCCTTACACAGGGCCTTGGTGACGCGCGCCGTATGCCGATCCTCCAGAAGCTCGATGGCCGAGTAGGGGCAGACCGCGAGGCACTCCTGACAGCCGTTGCAGGACGCTTCATCAACCGTGGCCAGCACAGGCTCCAACACGACCTCGCCCCGACTGATCAACCCTGCCACCCGTGCGGCTGCCGCCGCCCCCTGCGCCACCGCCGAGGGGATGTCCTGCGGCCCCTGACAGGCACCCGCAATGAACACTCCGTCGGTCGTCGTGGCTACCGGATCCAGCTTGGGGTGCCGCTCTATGAAGAAGCCGTCGTGGCCGCAGCTGATGCCGAAGCAACGGGCTACCTCTCGAGCGTCGCTCTGAGATTCGAGCCCGGCGCTGAGTATCACCATGTCCACCGGCACCCGCCGCTGTCTGCCGATCAGCGTGTCCTCGGCCTGAACAACCAGACGGCCCTCCTCCTCCGGCGCCTCGGCTACGTCCGTGATCTGCGCCACCTTGCCTCGGACGAAGTGCGTGCCTTCGTCCAGCAGCCGATGATAGAACTCCTCGTAGCCCTTCCGCGGCGTGCGGATATCGATGTAGAAGTTGTAGACCTCGGCCTCGGGGATCCTCTCCTGGACCAGGTGGGCGAACTTGAGCGAGTACATGCAGCACACGTCCGAGCAGTAGGCGTTGTAGTTCCGATCGCGACTCCCCACGCAATGGACGATGGCCACGCGCCGGGGCTCGGTCACGCCATCCCGCAGCACTATTCTGCCCCCCGTGGGTCCCGCGGCGCTCAACATCCGCTCGAACTCAAGACTGGTGAAGACATTGGCCAACCGGCCCCAGCCATACCGTGGAATGCGCCGCGCATCGAACAGCCGATAGCCCGTAGCTAGAATGATGTTGCCCACCTCGACGCTCAGGACTTCGTCTTCCTGTTCCCAGGCGATGGCGCCGGCTGGGCAAACGATCTCACACGCCTTGCACTTGCCCCGCTCGAAATAGACGCAGTTCTCCCGGTCGATGACGGGTGTCTTGGGTACGGCCTGGGGAAACGGGATGTAGATGGCCTTGCGGTAGCCCAAGCCCGCTTCGAACGCATCGTCTACGATGCGGATGGGGCATATCTCCCGGCAGATCTCGCAGCCGTTGCACAATTCCTCGGCCACGTAGCGGGCCCTCTTCCGGATTCTCACCACGAAGTTACCGACGTAGCCGCTGACCTCCTCCACCTCGCTATAGGTGAGCAGCTGGATGTCGGGATGTCGGCCAACCGCTACCATCTTGGGGGTCAGGATACACGCCGAGCAGTCCAGGGTGGGGAAGGTCTTGTCCAACTGGGCCATGTGCCCGCCGATGGAGGGCTCCCGCTCGACCAGGGTGACCGGATAGCCGGCGTCGGCCAGCTCCAGCGCGGCCTGGATGCCGGCAATGCCCCCGCCGACGACCAGGGTGCGCTCGTGTATCGGCACCCGCTGCGGCTCCAGCGCCTGGTGCCACCGCACCCGGGAGACTGCTCCCGCTACGAGCGCCTCCGCCTTCGCTGTCGCCGCGGCCGGGTCGGTCGTGACCCACGAGCACTGTTCCCGGATGTTGGCCATTTCCAGCAAGTAGGGATTCAGGCCCGCGCGGGCACAGGCTCCACGGAAGGTCGGCTCATGCAATTGAGGTGAGCAGGCAGCCACGACAACCCGAGTCAGGGCGTGCTCCCGAACATCCTCCTCGATCATCGCCTGGCCAGGCTGCGAGCACAGGAATCTGTCGTTTCGGCTCACCACCACGCCCGGCAGTGTCTCCGCGAATTGCGACACGCTTTCCACGTCGACCGTGTCGGCGACGTTGGACCCACAGTGGCATACGTACACGCCGATGCGCTCAGTCATGTCTCACATACCTGGCTGTCGGCATGGGCAGGCCCTTATCGCGGCGGGGCCGCTGGGTCCGGCGCGGCTTCTCCGGCGCCGGCGGAGGCTCCGCACTCCATCTGGTCTCCAGCACGGGCCCCGCGGGCACGATCTCTTTGCCTATTCCCAGAGCCTCCGGCGCCAGGCCGAGGGCCAGCCCGATGGCCTGGGTGAAGAACAGCACGGGCAGATGGTAGGAAGTGCCAAAGTGCCGGTTCACCCGACCCTGATACGCATCCAGGTTGAGTTGGCACATGGGGCACGCGGTAACCAAGAGATCGGCGCCCCGGTCCGTGGCGTTCTGCAGCAGGCGACGAAGGAGCGAGTACGCTACCTGAGCGCTGATCTGGGTCATGTGACCACCGCAGCAATCGGCCTTGAGCGGGAAGTCGACGACCACGGCGCCCAGCGCACGCAACAGCTCATCGAGGCTCGCAGGCTGCTCCGGATCATCGAATCCCCCGCCCGGTCGCACCGTGAGGCAGCCGTAGTAGGGGGCTATCCGCAGACCGTAGAGCGGCCGAACGACCGCGGAGGCGATCGCGCCCAGCCCCACGTCATTGACCACTACATCCAACAGGTGCCGCACCGAAAGGCGTCCCGGTTGGTAGCTGAGGCCACCGGCGGCCAGGGCATCGTCCACCTGGGCTCGCAGAGTCTCCCCCTCATCAAGGGCCCGTTGTGTCTTGCGCAGGTTCAGGTAGCATAGGCTGCAGGGCGCCACCACCTGATCAAGGTCGCCATCCACCAGCGCCAGGTTCCGGGCGACCAACGCGTACGCCGGCAGCTGCTCGATCGCGAAGTACTCGGTGGCACCGCAGCAATTCCAGTCCCGGATCTCCGCCAGCTCGAGGCCCAGACGCTCGGCCACCCCCCCGATCGAGTCGGCGTAGGCCGAGGCAGTGTGCGCAAGCGAGCACCCCGGGAAGAAGGCGTAGGTCATGGCACCGGCTCGAGAGCCCTGGCGCGGCACAGAATCGCCCTGAGGCCTTGGACGTCCTCAATCCTGCGGGGCCTGAGAGACAGGCGGCCTTTGAGTAGCAGCTCCAAGCCCGTGGGTGCCAGCCTCGGCAATCCCAGGGGTGCGTGGGTGAGGTGATATCGGGTAGCCAGACCCAGCTCGAAGCTCCGGCCATAGCGCTCCACGGTGCCGATGAAGGTCCTGGAGAAGTCAGGCGCAGCGACTTCCTCACACAGCCCCTCTCGGATGCTCAGCCGCTTCAGCCCGTACATCAAGTCGGCGATGGGGATCTCCTGGGGGCAGCGCACAGCGCAGTAGTAGCAGGCAACGCAGTACCACGGGGTGTTGCTGCGGAGCACTGCGTCACGCAGGCCGGCCCGGATCATGGCAAAGAGACGACTGGGGGGATGATCCATGTCCGGGCCGGAGGGACATGAGCCGCCGCAGGCTCCGCACTGGAAGCAGCGGTGCAACGCCTCGCCTCCCGGGACGGCATTCATGACCTCGGCCGGGAAGGAAGGCAGGTCCCGGGCATTTCCTTCAGTCAGTTGCGCACCTCAGCGGGGCCCCGGAGTACGCCGGAAACAGTCCCCAAGCCTCGGGCCCCGGTACTCCTACAATAGGTCTCCGGTTTTCAGCCGGCCAGTGGCGCGCACGCCCGACGACCGCGGAAATGCGACTGCGTCGATCGTAATTAGGTGACACGGAGGTACATGCCCCCGCAGTCCGCTTGACCGCTCCCCTCACGGCCGGCAGTATGCACGGACCTACGCGGAGGGATGCAATCGGTGCCGGACCGCATGCGCGAGGTGTCTGTGACCAGACGGGACGGCAACGCGGTCGAGGAACGGACCGATGCCGTCGCCACCGAAGACCCGCTGGAGATTCGGATCAACGATGTGCCGCTCGCGGTGGTGATGCGCACCCCGGGGGATGACGAGGACCTCGTGACCGGATTCCTCCTCACCGAGGGCATTCTCATCGCACCCGACGAGATCGCGGCGCTCGAGTGGGCCGAGGACTCGCGTGCCTCCGTGCGGTTCCGCGACGGCGTAGACGTCGACGCCACCCGGTTCCAGCGCAATCTCTTCGTGTCCAGCTCGTGCGGGGTGTGCGGCAAGGCGTCGATCGAGGCGGTACGACTCTTCGCGAGATCCACGCAGGACTTCACCGTACGCCGCGGCGTGGTCGCGAGCCTGACCGAGCGGCTGCGTGCACACCAGCCCACGTTCGATGCCACGGGTGGGCTCCACGCCGCTGGCCTATTCGACCTCGAGGGTGAGGTGCTGACGGCGCGCGAGGATGTGGGACGGCACAATGCGGTGGACAAGGCTATCGGCGCCGCCGCGAAGCAGCACTGGCCGCTCCCTGCCTCACTCCTGGTAGTCTCCGGCCGCCAGAGCTTCGAGATTGTGCAGAAGGCGGCGGTGGTGGGAATCGGCGGTGTCGTGGGAGTCTCCGCCCCTTCCTCGCTGGCGGTGGAGCTGGCCGAGAGCCAGGGCATGTTGCTGGTGGGGTTCTCGCGGGCAGGCGCATTCAACGTGTACGCCGGCAGTGAGCGGCTCGCGGATTAACCCTGGGGGCAACCTCCGGTGGTTGGCGTGGTGTCGCCCTATTGCCTAGTTTTTCTATAGGAATTGAGCGGCAATGACCAGTCCGACCAACCAGGAACTGATCGCGCGCTGGCGTCACGAGCCGGCACCCTTGCTCCCGCTGCTGCATGCCTTCCACGACCGGGACGGGTACCTCTCAGACGGCGTGCTCAGGGACGTCGCAGACGGCCTGAGGATCTCCCTCGCCGAGCTGTTCGGCGATGTCACCTTCTATCACCACTTCAACCGCGAGCCCGATCGATGGAACGCGCCGCGGGTGTGCACGGGGCCCGTATGCCGTCGCAAGGGCGGGCTGGAGATTCTGGCTGCCCTCGAGAGAAACAGGGCCACGTCGATGCCGTGCGCGGGACGCTGCGATGATCCCGTGCCGGTGCTGCAGAACGGCCACGTGCTGGCGGGCACCAGCGTGCCCGCGCTCAAGGCGCACCTCTCGCCTCTCCCGCCACTCAATCCGTGGAAGCACGAGGAGTGCGTGTTCTCGGCGATCCGCGAGCCCGGCCGCGCCAAGTTGGACGGCTACCGCCGGACCGGCGGCTACGAGGCGCTGGCACAGGCCGTCACGGAGATGCAGCCGGCAGACCTCATTCACCTGGTGGCGGAAAACGGGTTGGCGGGCCGCGGCGGCGCCGGCTTCCCCACAGGCCTGAAGTGGAAGGCCGTGGCGGAAGCGGCCGCTCATCCCAAGACGGTCGTGTGCAACGCCGACGAGGGTGAGCCGGGATGTTTCAAGGACCGAGCGATCTTGGACCACGACCCCCATGCCGTGATCGAGGGCATGGCTCTCGCCGCCTACGCCACGGGCGCGACCCGCGGATTCATCTACCTACGGTACGAGTACCCGGAAACGTTCCGCGTGCTCGAACACGCGCTCCACGAGGCGGAGCGGGCCGGGTTCTTGGGCGGGAGTATTGTGGGAACCGACTTCGCCTTTCACATCCACTTGCGACGCGGCGCCGGCGCATACATCTGCGGGGAAGAGACTTCGCTGCTGAACAGCTTGGAAGGCAAGCATCCCTTCCCCCGCAACCGCCCGCCCTTCCCCGTCACGCACGGCTACGAGAACCTCCCCACTGTGGTCAACAACGTGGAGACCCTTGCGGCCGCGGCGCACATCATCCGGCGTGGCGGAAAGTGGTACCGCAACCTCGGGTTGAACGGCCACGCCGGCACCAAGGTGATCAGCCTCTCCGGCGACATCCAGCGGCCCGGGAATTACGAGGTGCCGCTCGGCCTACCACTGAACACACTGCTGTACGAATGGGCCGGCGGGCCGCCCGAGGGCCGCGAGATCCAGGCGGCCACTATGGCGGGGCTCTCGGGTGGCTTCCTCGCCGGGGACGACCTCGACGTGACCCTGGATGAGCCGAGCATCCGGGAGCGAGGCTCCTTCCTCGGAGCCGGCGGCACGATAGTGTTCGACGACAGCCGCGACATGATCGAAGTAGCCCGGGAGGCCATGTCGTTCTTCGCCCAGGAGTCGTGCGGCAAGTGCTTCCCCTGTCGTATCGGTACGCAGCGGCTGACCGAGCGCCTGGCGGGCGAAGCGGGGCCCTCAGACCTCTCCGCGTGGATCGACGAGGTGACGGACCTGGGCGAAACGATGAAAGCCGTGAGCGCCTGCGGCCTGGGGCTCGCGGCGCCGCTCATCACCGAGAGCCTGCTCAAGTACTTCCCGGAGCGCGTGGCTCAGCACGTGCAGGCATGAGGATGGAGTCATGATCGCCACCGAGAAAGACCTGAAGACGCATACGATGACGCTCGACGGTGAGGCGGTCAGCTTCACCGAGGGCGAGACCATCTACGAGGTCGCGCAGCGGGTGCAAACGGAGGTTCCCACCCTGTGCTACGACCGGCGGCTCGAGGCGTTCGGGAGCTGCCGCCTCTGTGTGGTGGAGGTCGAGGGCCAGCGGCTTCCCGTCGCCTCCTGCACCACGAAGGCCACACCCGGCATGGTAGTGCGGACCGGCACACCGAGCGTCGAGAAGC
This sequence comes from uncultured Gemmatimonadaceae bacterium, assembly GCA_964348295.1. Classification (GTDB taxonomy): domain Bacteria; phylum Gemmatimonadota; class Gemmatimonadetes; order Gemmatimonadales; family GWC2-71-9; genus WVYX01. The sequence goes on along the minus strand of CAYGBV010000027.1, from coordinate 10,529 downwards.
ACCGCAAGACGCTGCTCGAGATGGTGGCGTCGGAGAACCGCGAGATCGACGTGAATCCGCTGCGGGGCTACGCCTCGCAGGAGCTCGCCACGCTGGTGGACCGCTACGAGGCCCGCACCGGCCGGTTCCAGGGCAAGCGGTCGGGCACGAGCCGGGCGGACGACGACAATCCGTTCATCCTCAGAGACTACGACCTCTGCATCTCCTGCTACCGCTGCACCCGGGTGTGTGCCGAGCAGGAGGGCGACTATGCCATCAGCATGATGAACCGCGGCTTCGCCACGCAGATCACGGTGGAGTTCGAGGGGCTCCTCAAGGATTCGGCTTGCACCTTCTGCGGCCAGTGCGTGCACACCTGCCCCACCGGCGCGCTCGCCGACCGGAAGGCGCTGCGCTTCGCGGAGCTACCCGGCGAGATCGAGAAGACCCGCACCATCTGCGCGTACTGCGGTGTGGGCTGCTCGCTAGACGTGCTCACCAAGGACAAGCAGATGGTGGGTATCCAGCCAGCCATGGACGGCCCGGCCAACCATGGGGCGCTGTGCGTCAAGGGACAGTTCGCCTACGACTTCGTGCAGCACCCCGATCGGCTGAAGGCGCCGCTGGTGCGGGGCAACGACGGCAGGCTGCACGAGACCGACTGGGACACCGCGCTCGAGCGCGCGGCCGACGGCTTTCGCGACGTGGTGAAGCGGCACGGCCGCCATGCCGTGTACGCCGTCGCCTCGGGGCGCGCGCCGAGCGAGGCGGCCTACACCATCCAGAAGCTGATGCGCGCGGGGTGGGGCACCAATCACGTCGACAACTGTAGCCGTGCGTGACACGCTCCCACGGTTGCCGGTCTGGCAGCCCAGATTGGCCGGGGCGCGATGTCCAACCCGCTGGCCGACATGGAGAAGCCCGACGTCATCTTCGCGATCGGCACCAATATGACGGAGTGCCACCCCGTGGCGGCGACTCGTCTCAAGCGAGCGCTCGCGCGGGGTGCGAAGATGGTCGTGGCCGACCCGCGGCGCATCGGGCTGGCCGAGCTGGCAGACCTCTATCTCCCGATCCGCGTGGGCTCCGACGTGGCGTTGCTGCTCGCCATGGCCCACGTGATCCAGCGGGACGGTCTGATCGATCCGCAATTCATCGCGGAGCGCACCAAGGAGAGCGAGGCATTCCTCGAGCACGTGAAGCAGTTCCCGCCCGAGTGGGCCGAGCAGATCACGGGCGTGCCCGCGCAGGACATCGAGACCGCCGCGCTGTGGTACGGCAGGGCGGACAGGGGTGCGATCTACTACACGCTGGGCGTCACCGAGCACATCTGCGGCGTCGACAACGTCCAATCGCTGGGCAATCTGGCACTGATGACGGGACATGTCGGGCGCGAGGGCACCGGCATCAATCCGATGCGGGGCCAGAACAACATCCAGGGCGCGGGCGACAGCGGGGCGCTGCCCAACAACTACCCCGGCTTCCAACCCGTCACCGACCCCGATAACCAAGAGAAGTTCGCGCAGCTATACGGGAGGAAAGTCGACCTCGAGAAAGGTCCCACCAAGGTCACGGCGCTCGAGATGGCCGGCGACCAGATCCGCGCGATGCTGATCGACGGGGAGAACACGATCGTGTCGGATCCCGACCGCCACCACTGCGAGCGTGCGCTAAAGGCGCTCGATCACCTGGTGGTCGTGGACATCTTCATGACCGAGACCGCTGAGCTCGCCGACGTGGTGCTCCCCGCCACCGCGTGGGGCGAGACCGACGGGGTCCAGACCAACACCGAGCGACGCGTGCAGCGAGTACGGCAGGCGGTGAGCCCGCCGGGCGCTGCGCGACCGGACTGGTGGATTATCTGCGAGCTGGCCAAGCGTCTCGGCTTCGAGGGCTTCGACTATCCCTCGGCCAAGGAGGTGTTCAACGAGCTGTGCAGCGTATCGCCGATCTACTACGGGCTCGACTGGGACCGGATCGACAAGGGCGAGTACCAGTGGCCGGTGCCGGAGCAGGGCCACCCGGGCACCCCGCGGCTACACGAGCGGGAGTTCCCGAGCGGTCGAGGGCTGTTCCGGATCCTCGAATACCGTGACCCGGCCGAGACGATCGGCGACGAGTACCCGGTCTGGCTCACCACTGGCCGGCGCCTCGAATCGTACCACACCCGGACGCAGACAGGCCGCTCGGCCGGCATCGACTACCTGCTGTCCGAGGAGACGCTCGAGGTCCACCCCGACGACGTGACCGACTGGGGGCTCGTCGACGGCGGCTGGGCCAAGATGTCGAGCCCCCGCGGTTGTGTGGTGATCAGGGTGAAGGCGACACGCCGCTCACACCGGGGGACGGTGTTCGCGAGCTTTGCGTTCAACGAGACCCCCGTGAACGTGCTCACCGGCGGCGGCTACGATCCGGTGACACACACCGCGGAGCTGAAGGTCTGTCCCGTGCGGGTGGAGCCGGGCTAGCGCGTCGCTGCCGCAGCGCGCTCCACGCTCAGTCGAATAGAAGGGAAGGCATGAGCACAGGAATCGCGAAGGAAGTGATGTCCCTGCGCGACCGGGTGGTGGGGGTCGGCCAGCCAACCCCCCTGCTGGACGGGTGCATGGTGCCGTACGTGAATCTGGACAACGCCGCCAGCACGCCGCCCCTGAAGGACGTGGCGGATGCCGTGGCCGAGTTCCTGCCCTACTACTCCAGCGTCCACCGGGGGTCGGGCTTCAAGTCACGCCTCTCCACCATGGTGTACGACCAGGCGCACGAGATCATTGCACGCTTCGTGGGCGCCGATCCCAGCACCAACACGGTGATCTTCGGGAAGAACACCACCGAGGCGGTGAACAAGCTCTCCTACCGTATCCCACCGGACGAAGACTCGGTGGTGATCACGACCGTCATGGAGCACCACTCCAACGACCTGCCGTGGCGCACCCGGGCCAAGGTGGTGCACGTGGGAGCGACGCCCGATGGGCACCTGGACGAAGAGGAGTTCGAGCGGCAGCTCAAGCGGCACGCGGGTCGCATCGCGATCGTGGCCGTGACCGCTGCATCCAACGTCTCGGGGTACTTGCTCCCGGTGCACCGCCTCGCCCGCAAGGTGCACGAGGTGGGCGCCAAGATCGTGGTGGACGCCGCACAGCTCGCCCCGCACCGGCAGGTGGACATGAAGCCGGACGACGACCCCGAGCATCTCGACTTCGTGGTACTCGCGGGACACAAGATGTACGCCCCGCTCGGGACCGGTGCGCTCGTGGGCCCCAAGGAGTTCTTCCTCCGATCGGGGCCCGAATACGTTGGCGGCGGCACGGTCGACGTGGTGACCCTGCGTGAGGTGCACTGGGCCGAGCTGCCCGACCGTGACGAGGCAGGCAGCCCCAACGTGGTGGGCGCGCTGGCAATGGCGAAGGCGGCGCAGGTCCTGATGGACGTCGGCATGGACCGCGTCGCGGCCCACGAGGCCCACCTCACCGCCTACGCGCTGGAGCGGCTCCCGACGGTGCCGGGTATCAAGCTCTACGGCGACACCGATCCCGGCACGAGTGACCGGCGCGTGGGCGTCATTCCTTTTACCATCGAGGGAGCCCATCACTATCTGGTGGCGGCCGTGCTGGGATACGAGGGTGGCGTCGGTGTGCGCAGCGGCTGCTTCTGCGCCCATCCCTACGTGGTGCATCTACTGCAGCTCCCCCAGGCTGCCCTGGAGAGCTGGAAGGACCGCGTGCTGAGCGGCGACAAGCGGAACATGCCCGGCATGGTGCGGGCGAGCTTCGGGTGCTACAGCAACACCGCGGACGTGGACCGACTCGTGGAGATGCTGGAGCGCGTCGCACGCGGTGACTACGAGGGGAGCTACGAGCTACAGCCGGCGAGCGGCGAGTACGTGCCCGTGGGCTACCAGGAGCCGCTCGCCCAGTTCTTCACGTTGGAGCCGGCGAGCGACTGACCCCCCCCGCGCCCCGGCCGATTCTCCTCCCACGATTGACCTGCCCCGCCCAAGTGCGATCCCCGGCGCCGACTATGGCACGCTGGCGGTGTCCCTCGCCATGATGGTATCGACCTGGGCCGTGTCGGCTACCACCGTGTCGGCCGGAGCCGCCTCCCCAACGCCTTCTTGCGGTGCGTCCTCCCGGCCGGAGCAGGCGACGATCACCAACAGCGCGAGCAGCGCGACGATTCGAAGCATGAGAGCATCCCCCCGGTCGCGGCAGTCGTCTCCGCCGTCCCACCATAAGTTAGGAAGGTGGCGTGGCGCCCGGTCAACCGCCGGGCTCGCCGTGGCCACCGGGCCCCGCTCCCGTGTCCAAAGGCGGCGATGACGACGTGACCGACCGGCGCAGCTTTCTCACCACTCTCTCCGCGGCACTCGCGGGCGCGTTGGGGCCGCCGGCCGTGCGCGGCGCGGCGGCCTCCGCGCCGCGGGTGCGTGCCGAGCCCACGGTGTTTCGCGCCAACCCCGACGGCCGCCTGATCCTGGTGCGCTTCTTCGTGACGGGGGTGGACGCCGTGGCCGGCCGGCTTCGGGTGTACGACCGCCGCCGACGCCTGCTCGGCACGGCCGGCGTGATCCGCTCGGGCGAGGGGTTGTACGGCGAGCTGTGGCTCCCGCTCGAGCGGCAGACGACGGTGCACAGTGAGCTGGAGTACCCCGGGGTGCGCGGGGTCGTCCGCTCGGACCATCAGCTGCGTCCGCAACGCCGCTGGACGCTCTTCTGGATCACCGTGGTCGACCCGGGTCGACTGGAGCGGGAGCTGGAGCGCCTGCCGCCCCTCCGCCGGGCGGCGCAGCTGCAGATCTACGAAGCCTCTGGCGTTACCGCCAACCCCCTCCCCGCGGATCCGACGCTCGACGTGAGCGATCACGTGCAGTTTCTCCGCATGGTGCGCGACGCACGGCGCGTGGAGCAGCGCTACGGCATCCCGGCCAGCATCGCGGCCGTGAGCACGTCGCCCTCAGCGCTGCCACAGAACGTGTTGCTCGCGCTCACCGGCTCCGGCATTCGGTACGCGCTGCACCCGTGGCACGGCGAGCCACCACTCGAGTGGTGTGAGGCGCCCGACGGATCGCGCCTGCTCGCGGCGGCGATCCCCCCGCGGGGACATCCCCTGGACCTCGGGTTCGCGAGCTCCCAGGACGAGATGACGCGCAGGGTGGAGCGCTGGCTGACGACCACCCCTATCCTCCTCCCCCGGACGGCAGGTGCGGAGGAAGAAGCCCTGGCGTTCGTGGTGAACACCGAGCCCGACGACACGCAACCTGCCATGCTCGCCGCGGTGCGGGAGTGGAACCAGCGGTTCGCGTACCCACGCATCGTCATCGGGCCAGGCGAGGAGCTGGCCGCGGCGATCGGCCGCCGCCGCCGCGCGAGCATCCCGGTGGCGGAGCACAGCCACCACGCGCACGACGCGCTGCCCGACGCCGCGGCCCTCGCCGCAGTGGCGACGAGGCGCGCACAGGGGCGGGCCCGACTCGCCGCAGGGGCAATTCGGTCACTCGCCGGGCTGGTGGGCTACCCTCCGGGCGCAGCCAGCGACGATCCTACCGCGGCTCTGGGCACGCTGGCGACCGAGATCCCGACCACACTACCCGGCACCCTGGTGTTCAATCCGTCACCGTTCCTGAGAACCGACGTGGCCGTGTTCCCCGACAGATCGCATCACGTGGTGACAGACCTGCCGGAGCTCGGCTACGCGTTCATCGTGGACCAGCAACGGGACGCCCCGTCGACCGAGCGGCTCGCGCCCGGAGCGCCGGCCGCCTCCGTGACCCTCGAGGGAGAACACCTGCGTCTGGTGCTGGATTCCCGCTCGGGGGCGATTGCATCCCTCGTGACCGTGGCCGACGGCGTCGAGTGGGTGCGCGGCCAGAGTGAGGGCCTGAACGCGGTCCCCGGCGCCATCGTAGAGGGGCTCTCCCGAGAGACGATCCCCGGCGTGGGCAGCAGGCTCCACGTGCGGCGCTGGTCCCCCGCGCGCGGCGAGCTACGCACCACGGTGACCCTGTACGGCGCACTGCCCTGGATCGACGTCACCAACGACGCGGTGGCGGTGGGCGAGCGGGCGATGGAGTATCTGTTCGCGTTCGACCTGCCGGACGCGCGCGCCTCGTGGGAGGTGCCGGCGGGGCACGAGGAGTCGATCGCCCCCGTGTATCGCGTGGCTCACCTCCGCTGGCTCGCGGTCACCTCGCGGCGGGGCGCCGCGTTGTTCCGTGGCCTCGACGCGCCGTTCGTCTCGGTAATGCGGGACGGTACCGTCCTGGCGCACGGCCCGCGAGGGCGGGCGCGCTACCGCATCTCCGTCACCAGCGACCCGGTCGAGCCTACGCTGGCGGCACGCTTCGGCTGGGGAGCGGAGCCGCTCATCACCGCCCCGGTGGAGCGGCAGCCCAGGGGTGGCCTGCCGCGCCACGGAGCCCTCATCGTGGTGGACCAGCCTGGTGTGGCGATCGTGGGCCTCAAGCCCGCCGACGACGGGCGCGGGGTCATCGTCTACGTGCAGGAGCTGCTGGGAGCGAGCCGCTTCGTGTCCCTCGGCGGAGGCGTGCTCAGCTTCGGGTCGGGCCGCAAGGTGGACTTCCTGGAGCGCGACCTCGAGGAGACCTCGACCGTGCCCGGCGGGGTGGCGTTCGGGATCTCGGCGTGGGGCGTGGCGGCGGTGCGGCTCCTGGACGTGACCCTGCGGCGCAGTCAGGGTATACCTTAGGCATGACACCTCCCACGACACTAGGCGAGCTCAAGCAGACCGAATGGTCCGAGCCCCGCATGCATCTCCGGTCCGTAAAGGACGAGATGCGGCACAACCTCATCTGCATGCTGGAGGCCGGTCAGGAGATCTTCCCCGGCATCGTCGGCTACGAGGATACCGTCGTCCCCCAGGTGATCAACGCGGTCCTCGCCCGCCACAACCTCATCCTGCTGGGTCTCCGAGGACAGGCGAAGAGCCGCATCCTCCGCCAGCTGGCCACCCTGCTCGACGAGGAGATCCCGATCCTCGCCGGCAGCGAGGTGAACGACAACCCGTTCCATCCCATCTCGAAGTTCGGCCGGCAGCTCATCGAGGAGCAGGGCGACCGGGCGCCGATCGAGTGGATCCCGCGGCACCGGCGCTACGTGGAGAAGCTGGCGACGCCCGATGTGACGATTGCCGACATCATCGGCGACGTGGACCCCATCAAGGCGGCGCGCGGTGGGCACCTGCTGTCGGACGAGCTCACCATTCACTACGGGCTCCTGCCGCGCAGCAACCGCGGCATCTTCGCCATCAACGAGCTGCCCGATCTGGCGGGCAAGATCCAGGTGGGCCTGTTCAACATCATGCAGGAGGGCGACGTCCAGATTAAGGGCTACCCCATCCGACTGGCCCTCGACGTGCTCCTGGTCTTCTCGGCGAACCCCGAGGACTACACCGCCCGCGGCAAGATCATCACGCCGCTCAAGGACCGGGTCGGGAGCGAGATCCTCACTCATTACCCGCCCACCGTCGAGCACGGGATGGAGATCACCCAGCAGGAGGCCTGGCTCGAGCGCGACGGCCGGGCGACGAACGTGCCGGATTTCATCCGGGACGTCGTGGAGCGCGTCGCCTTCGAGGCACGGGAGGACAAGCGCATCGACAGGCGCTCCGGCGTGAGCCAGCGGCTCCCCATCAGCGTGCTGGAGAACGTGCTCTCCAGCGCCGAGCAGCGATCGATCCTGCTCAAGGAGAAGCAGGTGGTGCCGCGACTGAGCGACGTGTACGGCGCGCTCCCCGCCATCACCGGCAAGATCGAGCTGGAGTACGAGGGCGAGCTGCAGGGTGCCGAGACCATCGCCCTGGACCTCGTGCGCCGGGCGGCCGGCGGCACGTTCGACGCCCGGCTCGGCGGCGCGGACTGTGACGGCATCGTGGAGTGGTTCGATCAGGGCGGCGCGCTCAAGATCTCGCCCAACGAGCGCTCCGACGTGTGCCTCAAGGGCTTCTCCACCATCCCGGGGCTGCTGGACGTGATCGACCTGACCGGGCTCGCGCCGCGGAAGGACCCGGCGACCATGGTTGCCGCGTGCGAGCTCGTGCTCGAGGGGCTGGTGGCCCACCGCCGCATCTCGCGCACCGACGAGTTGGGCTACGCCCGGGCGCGCCCCGAGCGGCCGCAGTTCGGGACGGGGCACGGCGGCCCCGACTCACCCTTCTGACCGATGCCCGTCATCACCGTCTCGCGGCAGTACGCCTCAGGCGGGTCCAACATCGCCAGGCTCGTCGCCGAGCGCCTGGGCTGGACGCTGGTGGACAACGAGTTCCTCGACCGGGTCGCACGGCAGGCCGGCATCTCCCGCAGGGAGGTCGAGGAACGGGAGGAGCGGGTGCCCGGCTTGGCCGAGCGCCTGGCCCGCGCATTGGCGATCTCGTCGCCGGAGGTGTTCGTCGCCACCGGCGAGCCGCCCGAGCCCCAGTTCAGCAGCGAGGCCGATCTCGTGCGAGCGACCGAGGCGGTGATCAATCAGGCCGTGCAGGCAGAGAAGCGGCTCATCATGGTCGGGCGGGGCGCCCAGGCGCACCTGGCCCGGCACGAGGACACGCTCCACGTCTACATCGTGGCGCCCCGCGACGTACGCATCCGGGCAGCGGCGGAGCGTCTCGGCGTGAGCGACAAGGAAGCGGAGGACTGCGTCGACAAGACCGACGAAGGCCGGCGGCGCTACGTGAAGACCTACTATCACCGCCAGTGGGAGGACCCCAACAACTACCACATCACGCTCAATACGGCGGTCTTCGGCTACGAGCAGTGCGCGGACTTGATCGTGGCAGCCGCGAAGGCGCGAGGTTGGGTCTGACCTCGAGCTACCGCGTCTGGGCGATCGCGCTGGAGCGCAGCAGGCCCACCGCAGTCCCGACCGCACAGACCGACCCCCCGATCACCAGCGCCGCGGGCGTGCTGTAGCGCTCTGCCACCCAGCCGGCGAGCAGGGCACCAAACGGGCTGATACCGACGAACGCCAGGGCGTAGAGGGAGATCACGCGGCCCCGCAGCTCGTCCGGCGCGATCGTCTGCAGCAGCGTGTTCGTGAGCGCCGCCGTGGTGATGATGGCGCAGCCCAGCAGCGTGAGCAGGCCCAACACCAGCGGCAGAGACCGCGTCAGCGCGAACAGCACGATGAGCACGCCGTAGACGAACGAGGCGAGGCTCAACACCCTGCCCCGCGGCAACCGGTGCCCGATCACGGCGAGGCTCAGCGCACCGATCACTGCGCCGACGCCCACCGCCGACATCATCCACCCGAACTCCACGGCGCCGAGGCCCAGCACGTCCCGCGCCACCACCGGCATCAGCACCAGCACCGGCAGGCCGAAGATGCTCACGACGGCGATGTTCACGATGAGCGCGCGGATGCGGCCCTCGGAGAGGATGTACCGCAGACCCTCCCGGATGTCGGCCCAGGCGGATGCCCGCCCCGCCGTCTGCCGCTGGGGCGGCACGCGCATCACGAGCAGCGCTGCGACCACCGGCAGGTAGCTCAGCCCGTTGATCAGGAAGCAGACACCGACGCCCACCGCCGCGATGAGTACACCGGCGATGGCCGGGCCCACTACGCGAGTGCCGTTGAAGGCCGACGCGTTGAGGGCCACTGCATTGGTGAGGTCCTCCCGCCCCACCATCTCGGCTACGAACGACTGCCGCGCCGGGATATCGAACGCGAACGCCGTACCCAGCAGCGCCGCCAGCACGACTACGTGCCAGATCGTGACCTGCCCGGCCAGCACGAAGGCCGCGAGCGCGAGGGCGAACAGGGTCGCGGCGACCTGAGTGATCAACAGCATGCGCCGCTTGGGCACCCGATCAGCCAGGGCGCCGGCATACAGCGAGAAGAACAGCACCGGCAGCCAGCCCAGCGCATCCACCAAGCCCACGTAGAAGGCGGAGTCGGTGAGCTCCAGCACCAGCCACGACTGGGCCACCCGGTGCATCCAGAGCCCCAGGAACGACACCACCATCCCGGCGAAGAAGAGCCGGAAGTTGCGGTGCCTGAGGGCGCCGAACACACGGCGGCGCGCGGGCGCGCGGATGTCAGGCCGGTCGGGGGCTGCCGCGTTCATTGCGAGAACTTTGTGCGGGATTCAGTTTAATATGAGGAAGGGTAACGACGGAGACGCATGCGCTACACCACCTACTCGAAATACATCCCTCAGCTCCTCGACGCGGTCAACCTCGAGGAGCTGCTGGACCGGCTGAGCGACTACCTGCTGCAGTCGGGGTTCGCCGGGGGGCCGTTCGACCATCCGTACTGGGGCTCGTTCGGCGACGAGGCGGAGGGCGACCGCTCGCTGGAGGGGCTCAGGCAGGCGATCGTGCAGGCCCTCATGGACTCGGGGAAGCTCACCCAGGAGATGCTCCAGGTGCTGCGCGGCGAGTCCACCGGCGACGAGCAGCGTGACGCCGAGATCCAACAGCAGCTCGCCGACCTGATCGACCAGGTGGTGCAGAAGCTCATCGAGCAGGGCTACCTGAACGTCTCCGAGCAGCCCCAGGTGCCGGGCACGCACGAGCAGGTGTTCGGCCCCGGCGGCCAGGCGCA
>CAYGBV010000026.1:0-17629 GCA_964348295.1 uncultured Gemmatimonadaceae bacterium | reverse complement strand
TTGCACGAAGCAGCAGCGGGACGCCCGCGAGAGAGCGGAACTGCTTGGGCTCACCCGGTCCCGCCCGCTCGCCCCTGCCGGCGGCCGCCAGCAGGATCCCGACATCAGGCTGCGAGCCGGCCGGCGAGCTGGCTGACATGATCGATGGGAACGGTCGTGAGTGGCGTCGTGGCGCCGGCCCGCCCCGAGACGAACGCGGTGCGGAAGCCGAGGCGCTCGGCCTCGGCGAGGCGCCGCTCGATGCCGCCAATGGGCCGCACTTCGCCCCCGAGGCCGATCTCCCCCAGGAACAGGGCGTCGGGTGGCGCGGGCTGGTCGCGCACGCTGGAGCAGAGGGCGGCCGCGACGGCCAGGTCGGAGGCTGGCTCCATCACACGCACGCCGCCCGTCACGTTGACGAACACGTCGAGGTCGTGGAACGAGAGTCCAGCGCGGCGCTCCAGCACCGCCAACAGCACCGCGAGCCGGCGTCCGTCCAGGCCGGTCGCGACCCGCTGCGGCGTGCCGTAGCCGCTCTTCGCGGCGAGGGCCTGGATCTCGATGAGAACCGGCCGGGTCCCCTCCATCAGGGCGGTCACGGCGGAGCCGGCCGTGTCCGCTGCGCGTCCTGCCAGGAACGCCGCTGACGGATTGGCCACTGGGCGAAGCCCCCGCTCTGTCATCTCGAAGATTCCCACTTCGTCCACCGAGCCGAAGCGGTTCTTGACTGCTCGCAGGACGCGGAAGTCGCCGCTCGACTCGCCCTCGAAGTAGAGCACCGTGTCCACCGCGTGCTCCAGCGTCTTCGGCCCCGCGATGATCCCACCGCGCGTCACGTGTCCCACCAGGACCACCGCGGCCCCGGTCTCCTTCGCGAACCGCATCAGCCGGGCCGCGCACTCCCGCACCTGGCCCACGTTGCCCGGCGCGCCTTCCAGCTCGTCGCTGTAGGTGGTCTGGATCGAGTCCACGATGACCACCTGGGCTCCGACGACCTCGGCGTGTGCCTGGATCGCGTCCAGGCGCACCTCGGGGAGCACGTGCACTGGGCCGGTGTCTTCGGGCAGCCGATCGGCCCGCAGGCGCACCTGCTCGATCGATTCTTCACCCGAGACGTAGAGGGTGGTGATTCCCCGTCCCTCGAGACGGGAGGCGCACTGCAGCAGCAGCGTGGACTTCCCGATCCCGGGCTCTCCCCCGACGAGCAGGACCGACCCCGGCACGATCCCGCCCCCGAGCACGAAGTCGAACTCGTCGAGCGCTGTGGTCCAACGCCGCGGCCCCCCAGCCACCACTTCGGACAGGCGGACGGGCGCTGGGCCGGACGCGAGCGCGGCTCGCCGCTCTGCGCCGCCCCGCGTGCGCCCGATCGGCTCCTCCACGAGCGTGTTCCAGGCACTGCACGCGTCGCATCGGCCGGCCCACTTGGGATGCTCGGCGCCGCACTCCGAGCAGCGGTAGACCGAGCGGGCCTTACGGGCCATCCGCCCCCTCGGGCTCGCGGTCGCTGTAGCTCTCGAACCGCGTGTACTGCTTGTGGAAGGCCAGCTTGATGGTGCCGGTGGGGCCGTTACGGTGCTTGGCGAGGATCAACTCCGCCATGCCCTCCTGCGTCGGGTCGCGGTCCACCAGCGTGGGGTACATCTCGGGGCGGTAGATGAACATCACCAGGTCGGCGTCCTGCTCGATCGCGCCGGAGTCGCGCAGATCGGACAGCATGGGTCGCCGGTCGCCGCCCCGCTGCTCGGGGGCGCGCGACAGCTGGGAGAGGGCAATCAACGGCGTGTCGAGCTCTCGCGCGAGGGCCTTTAGTGAGCGGGAGATGAAGCTGATCTCTTCCTGCCTGCTCTCCGCGCGTGCGGGGCCGCGCATGAGCTGGAGGTAGTCGACCACCATCAGGCCGATGTTGTGCTCGGCCTTGAGCCGCCGGGCCTTGGAGCGAAGCTCCAGCAGGGTGAGGGCGGGGGTGTCGTCCACCCAGACGGGCGCGGTGCCCAGCAGGCCCGCCGCGCGTGACATCTTGGGGTAGTCGTCGTCGCGCAGGTTGCCGCTCCGCAGCCGCTGCAGGTCCACGAAGCTCTCGGCGGCCAGGAGGCGCTCCACCAACTGGTCCCGCGACATCTCCAGCGAGAAGATGGCGGTCGACACGTTCGCCTCGAGCGCCGCATTGGCGGCTACGTTGAGGCAGAAAGCCGTCTTCCCCATGGAGGGCCGCGCCGCCACGATGATCAGGTCACTCCGCTGGAAGCCGTTGGTCTTCACGTCCAAATCTGCGAAGCCGCTCGGCACCCCCTGTACCGATTCATCGCCCCGATGGCGCGCTTCGATGCGCTCCATCGCCTTCCACATGAGCTCCTTGATGCGGAGGACCTCCTGCGTGCCCCGCTGGAACGACACCTCGAACACGCGCTGCTCGGCGCCGTCGAGCAGAGCGTCGACGTCTTGGGGGGCCTCGTAGGCGCTCTGGACGATCTCGGTCCCGGCCTGGATCAGGCGCCGCCTGAGCGCCTTGTCCTTCACGATACGGGCGTGGTACTCGATGTTGGCGGCCGTCGGCACCACGTCGAGGAGTTCGGCGATGTAGTCGGTGCCCCCGGCGGCTTCCAGGTCGCCGGCCCGCATAAGCTCCTCGCGCAGCACCACCGGGTCCACCACGTCGCCCCGCTCGACGACCTTGGCCATCGCGCGGAAGATTCGCCGGTGGCCGTCTCGGTAGAACGCGCTGTCGTCGAGCAGCTCCATTGCCTTCAGGGCGGCGTCGGGGTCGAGCAGCGTGGCGCCGAGGACGGCCTGCTCTGCCTCCTCGCTCCACGGTGTCTGCCGGGCGGCCTGTGGATCAGTCCCGCTGGTCGACGAGCTGGCGTGCGATACGGACGTCATCCCAGGTTGGCTTTTTCCAGTGGGGGTTCCTGAGCAAGGCGGCGGGATGGTATGTCACCACCAGCGGCATGCCGCGGAACTCGTGCACCTTGTTGCGTAGCGCGCCGAGCGACTGCCGGGTGTTCAACAGGGTCTCGGCGGCCGTTCCTCCCATGGCCAGTATCACGGCTGGCTTGATGACTTCAATCTGGCGGTGGAGGTACGGGACGCAAGCGTCAATCTCATCCTGCTGCGGCTTGCGGTTGCTCGGGGGACGGCACTTCACCACGTTGCAGATGAAGACCTGCTCGCGCGGTAGACCGATCGCCGCCAGGATCTCGGTCAACAGTTCTCCCGCGCGTCCCACGAAGGGTCGCCCCGTCTCGTCCTCTTTGGCACCGGGCCCCTCGCCCACCACCACCAGCTTCGCATCGCCGGGTCCCTCGCCCGGGACGGCCTGCGTGCGGCTCTCACACAGCCGACAGGTGGAGCACTGGCGCACGACTCCAGCGATCTCCTCGATCCCCAGGTTGTCCAGCGGATCCTCGCTGAACAGATCGGTGGACGGGGTCGAAACCACGAGGCCTTTCGCCGGAATGGGGGGCGCGTCGTGCTTCCACCTGGGCTCACCCCCAGTGCGCCGCTTCGCCCTGCGCTGCGCCTGGGGCGGCGCCGCGCGCTCGGGCTCGGCCGAGGAAGGCTCGGGTACCGGCTCTTCCGCCCGGGCTGGAGCCTCCCCGGCGGGCTCAGGAGTCGATCCCTCACCGCCGTGGGCGTCCATGATCCAGCATTCGTCACCGAGTCGGGCACGTTGCATGAGGTAGCGTGCCAGCAGCTCCCTGGGGGAGGTCACAGGAGATCCTCGACGCGGTCGAGGATCAGCTCGGCCGCCTCGTGCTTTGCCATCAATCCGGCAGCCTGCTCTGCTTCCCGTGTGATCAGCGTGATCCGATTGGTGTCCACCTCGAAACCGCTCCCGGGCTCGTCCACCCGGTTCAGGATCACCAGATCGAGCTGCTTCTGCTTGAGCTTCTCCCGGGCCCGTGCCACACCCTCACCGGCCTCCAGGGCGAAGCCCACCACGACGCTGCCTGCGCGCCGCGCCGCGACAGTCGCTTGCAGCACATCGGGTGTCGGCTCGAGGGTGAGCGTGAGCTCCCCCTGGCTGCGGGGGCGCTTGGTGTCACTCCGGTCCCGGGGGCGAAAGTCTGCCGGGGCCGCCGCCATCACCAGCACGTCGGCTTGCGGGAGGAACCGTTCGACCGCGGCGCACAACTCCGCGGTAGTGGTGACGCGCACCACGTCGGGTCCAATGGGGGTCGGGAGACTGGTGGGCCCCGAGACCAGTGTGACCTGGGCGCCGCGCGCGAACGCTGCCTCGGCCAGGCGGTACCCCATGCGGCCGCTGGAGGGGTTGGTGATCACCCGCACCGGATCGACGTGCTCCCGTGTGGGGCCGGCGGTGACCAGCACCCGCTTGTCGCGCAGTGCGCTCTGCGGCGCCCGGAGTAGGCGCTCGGCGTGGACCAGGATCTCCTCGGGCTCGACCATGCGGCCGGGGCGCTCGCTGGGTCCCTCGGCCAGCGGACCGATCGCGGGACCCACGACTGCCCACCCGCGCTCTCGCAGCGTGGTGAGGTTGGCCTGGGTCGCCGGGTGGGCGAACATCTCGTCGTTCATGCCGGGGGCGACCAGGATGGGCACATTCGCTGCCAGGAGGATTGCCGTGAGCAGGTCGTCTGCTATGCCCTGGGCGGCACGGGCCAGCAGGTTTGCGGTGGCGGGTGCGACCACGATCAGGTCGGCATCGTGCGCCAGCTCGATGTGCGACAGCGCCCGGCCCCGCTCCCAGAGGGAGGTGAGCACCGGACGCTTTGTCAGGGCCTCGAAGGTGAGCGGCCGGACGAACTCGGTCGCGGCCGCCGTGAGAACGACGTCCACCGCCGCACCGTGCTCCGTCAGCCGCCGAGCGAGGATGCAGGACTTATACGCCGCAATCCCGCCCGACACGCCGAGCACGACGCGCCGGCCGTTCAGGGTCACGTCTCTTGACGCCGCCGCCGTACGAGTCGGTAGCTCAGGTCGCCACCGGTGAGGCTTTCGAGCGACCGGGTGGTCAGCTTCTTCTCCTCGAGCGATCGGTCTCGGGGGAAGTCGTTGATGTAGCGGGCAAACTTGGCGGCCACCAGCACGCCCAGGTACTTGTTGCCGGCGCGCTGCGCCACCTCGATCGGGGTGAAGATCTGCATCAACTCTCCTCGTACGGCTATCCAGTCAGGTTCTTGTTCCGCTGTTCCAGGTCGGAGCGCATCCGGGCCACGCCCTCACGCAGGTCGTGCTGCCGCTGGGTCCGGTGCGTCTCTGCCTCGACTATAGCCGCCACCTCGGCGACGGCCTGTTCCAGGTCGTCGTTCACGACGACATAGTCGTAGTGCTCGGCTTGCTGGAGTTCGATACCCGCCTGGGCCAGACGGCGGGCGAGACTCTCCCGGTCGTCCGAGGCGCGCTCCGTTAGCCTTTGAATCAGGACGTCCGCAGACGGCGGCACGATAAAGATACTCACAACATCCGAGCGGCGCTGCTGGATCTGTGCCGCGCCCTGGATCTCGATGTCGAGCACTACGTGACGGCCCTCGGCCAGCACCCGGTCGACTTCGGCCTCCAGCGTGCCGTAGAGGTGCCCCCCGTACTCGGCCCATTCGAGGAACTCGCCCGCCTTGCGGCGGCGGTTGAATTCCTCCGCCGAGAGGAAGTGGTAATCCACGCCGTCGCGCTCGCTGCGGCGCTGCGGACGGGTCGTGGCCGAGATGCTGAAGCCGAGCCCCTCGCGCGCCGCCATCAACCCGCGGGCGATGGTGGTCTTCCCGCCCCCCGACGGGGACGACAGGATGATGAGGAAGGGGCTCACTCCACGTTCTCCGACTGCTCGCGGATCTTCTCCAGCTCCCCCTTCATGGCGATTACCACATGGGCGATCTCGGCGTCGTTCGCCTTGGATCCGATCGTGTTGATCTCGCGCAACATTTCCTGGCCGAGGAAGCCCAGTTGCCGGCCCGCCGGCCCCTCGGTTGCCAGGGCCTGCCGGCAGGCACCGAGGTGGGTCTTCAGTCGGACGATCTCCTCGGTCACGTCCAGCTTGTCGGCGATCAGCGCGATCTCCTGATTCAGGCGATCCTCGTCGAGCCGTCTCCCGTCCAGCAGCTCCTCCACCGCCTGGCGCAGCCGGTCGCGCTCCCGGATGAGCCGCTCGGGGGCCCGGGTCTCCACGGTGGCCAGCAGTGCCTCGAGCGCGGTGAGTCGCTGCTCCAGCTCCCCGGCCAGCGCCTCACCCTCCAGCGACCGGCTGGCGATCACGTCGTCCACCGCCCGGTCCAGCAGCCCCAGCAGCTCGGTCTGGTCGACCGTTGGCTCCTCCTCCTCGCCCGAGGCGAGCACCTCCGGCTGGCGCGCCACGAAGGCCAAGTCGATCTCCCCCGGCAGCTCGAGCGCATCCTTGAGCCGCGACACGGCGTCGATCACGGCACGCGCCCGGTCGAGGTTGAGCGCGACGGCCGTCCCATGAGGCGGCTCCTCGGTCCAGCGGGCCGTGACCGTGGCGTGCCCTCGGTCGAGCCGCTCGCGCAGGCGGTTGCGCAGCTCCGCCTCGTGGCGCTGCAGGGCGTACGGCAGCCGGAACTGGACGTTCAGGTGACGGTGATTGACGGTGCGCACCTCGATGGCCAGGCGTCCCTCTCCCAGCGCGCCCTCGGCGGTGCCGTACCCTGTCATGGACTTGAGCACGGTCGCAAACTAGCGGTGCTCGTGGCCGCCCGTAAAGCCGGGCGGTTTCGCCCCCTAGCTGCTGAACGTCCAGTGCACGCCGAACAGCTGCGTGTTTCCCGTGTACTCGAGGCCCGGGATGAACTCGGCCTCGGTGAGGCGCGAGTTGCGCAGGTTCCAGAATGCCGTGAAGCTGACGATCTGGAAGGACACGTAGAACTCGTAGAACGTGGCGCCCGGCAGGACGATCGGGCTGCCCCCGGCGTCGAGCCCGGCACTGCCGGTGCTCCACGACTCCCCCGCTACCTGCAGCTTCAGGTCGAACACGCCGCTGCGGAAGGTGGGCCAGAACTTGGAGCGCAGCGTCACCTCCCAACGCCCGTGCCTCGGTGGTTGGAGGTCGGCCGTCTCCCCCTCCACAGGGTCGGAGTACCAGCCCGACAGGGTGAGCCACCGAGCGGGTCGGACGTGGAGATCGGTGACGAGGTAGGTTGCAGCCGGCGACGGACGCAGCTCCGGGATCAGTACCAGATCGGGGTACGGCAGCGGCTCGTAGTCGTCGCGGTGGGCGAGCCCCGCATACCCCGTGAGCCACTTGGTGTCGATCCCGGCCTTCACGGCCCAATCGAACGCGGAGACGGCGGTGTCGTTGGGGAGCGCCGGAGCCTGGACCGCGTCGTCCCAGGAGGCCTCCCCTATCAGCGAGGCGAGACCGTAGTGCAGCCCGGCCGAAGCGTGCACCCCCTTTGATGTCCGGTCACGCTCGTGCTCCCGCCAATAGGCATCGCCTGCGAGCACGATCCCTGGAAGCGGCACCCAACCGAACCGTCCCTCCAGCGCCGCGGTAGTGCGCGCATCGGCCAGGCGGCCGCGCAGCACGGCCGACCAGCTGGGGCGCGCATAGCGCAGCTGCGCCCATGCCTGACGCACCCGCTCGTCGGTCAGCGCGGTCCCCGAGTCCGGACTCCAGGAGCTGGACGCGAGCCCTCCCTCGGCCCGGAACCCCAGCCCGTCGGCGCGGGCGCCGGCGAAGAGGTTGAACAGGAAATCGGTGCGGGCGCCGCGCAGCTCGGGGACCGCCGCCTCGCCACCCGCTTCGACCTCCTCCCGGTCGAATTCCCGCCGCACCACCTGGTAGGTCGCGCCCACTTTGTCGGAGGGCATCCACCCCAGCTTGGCCCAGACGTCGAACTGGTCGGCCTGGGCGGCGTTGTTGAGCCCGTCGGTGCCGAGGAAGTGTGCCGCCAGGTCGAGGGAGATGCCCGAGAGCCAGTGGTGCTGGAACAGTGCCGAGTAGGCCGCGCTGCCGAAGCTACCCGACATGACGCGCACCATCGAGCGTGTCTCACGCAGCTCGTTGCGCTCCGAGACGAGGTACACCTTGACTCGTGCAGGCGTGACCTCGACATCCACCCGCCGGAGATAGACCAGCGGGATCTGTGCTGGGTCGACGAACAGTGTGTCGTTGCCCAGCGGCTCCCACAGCACGCCGTCCCAGTACACCTGGAGGACCGAGCCGCCTCGCCCGCCCTGCTGCGTGTACCGCGGTTGGGTCAGGAAGCCGGTCCGCGTCAGGTAGACCCCCGGGATGTCGGCCACTAGCTCGCCCAATGTCTGGGCGCCGGACCAGAGAATGGAGTCCCGGGTGTAGACGTAGCGGGTGTGCGGCGGCAGCGGGCCGAACGGCACTTCGGAGGCGGGCACGGGCAGCGCCAGTGGCGGCGCTGGCTCCTCCGCCACTGCGGTGTCGGCGGCCAGGGAGTCGGGCCGGACCTGTGTGGTGTCCTGGGCGGCCGCGACGCGGCCCGAGACGTGAAGGGTGGTGAGTATGGCGGCGGCGAAGGCGGTGACGCGCCCCAGGCGGATCACCCCCCAGCGCGCCCCATCACGAACTCGGTGAACAGCCGCACGCCAACGCCCGTCGGCCCGTTGGCCATGTCGGGGCGCTCGCCGTCGGTCCATGCCGTGCCCGCAATGTCCAGGTGCGCCCAGGGGAAACCCTCCACGAATTCCCGCAGGAACCACCCTCCCGTGATGGTCCCCGCGGGTCGGCCACCCACGTTCTTGACGTCGGCGATGTCCGACTTGAGCTGCTCGCGATACTCGTCCCACAGGGGCAGCGGCCAACACCGCTCACCCGCCCGGTCGCCGGCCCGGAGGACCTCCCCGACCAGTTGGTCGTCGTTACCCATGAGGCCGGTGGCGTGATGGCCCAGGCCGATCACGACGGCCCCGGTCAGGGTCGCCGCATCGATCACGCAGGCCGGCTTGAAGCGGCGGGCGTGGCTCAATGCGTCGCTCAAGATGAGCCGGCCCTCGGCGTCGGTGTTGACGATCTCGATGGTCTTGCCGTAGTGGCTGCGCACCACATCGCCCGGCTTGATCGCCGTCCCGGAGGGAAGATTCTCCGTGCTGGGAATGATGCCGACCACGTTGACCTTGGGCTTGAGATGGCCCAGGGTCTCGAACAGGCCGAGGACGGCTGCCGCCCCCGACATGTCGTACTTCATCTCCTCCATCTTCTCCGCCGGCTTGAGCGAGATGCCGCCGGCGTCGAAGGTGACACCCTTGCCCACCAAGCAGACGGGCGGCGTGCGCGCGCCCGCGCCCTTGTACTCCAACGTGATGAACCGGGGCTCCTGGAGCGAACCCTGGGCCACGGCCAGCAGCGCGTCGAGGTTCTGACTCGCCATCTGCTGCCGGTTGAGGACGGTCACCTTGTAGCCGTAGGCCTTGGCCAACTGGCGGGCCACCCCGGCCAGGTACGTGGGCGTACACACGTTGCCGGGCAGAGCCTGGAGGTTGCGGGCCAGGTGGTGCCCGGTCGCCACGGCCGCGCCGAGCTTGCGTCCCCGCTCCACGTCGGGCCGCTCCTCGCGGGTCGCGATGATCTCCAGAACAGAGACCCGCTTCTTCTTCTTCTCGGTCGCCTTGAGCTCGGAGAACTGCCAGGCTCCCTGGGCCACGCCCTCTACGGCCACCTGGCCCACCACGCGGGGCGGCACCCCGCCGTGCGTCTCGTGCGCCAGGTGGAAGGCGAGCGTCTCGGCGCCCGCCTCGATCGCGCGCCGGGCCGCGACCGCTGCCCCCCGGCGCACCGCCCCGCGCGTGACCTCGGCCGGCTTGCCGATCCCCACGAGGAGCACGCGCTTGGCGCCCTTCTTGGGGTAAATCACTGCCGTCTCGTCGCGCTTGCCGATGAAGTCGCCGCTCGTGACGAGGCGTGACAGCTCGCCGCCGGTGTTGACGTCAAGCCCGAGGAGGGAGCTCGGGAGCTTGCCGTTGCCGAGCTCGCCGACGGCCACAGCCAGCAGCGGCGCGGTCACGCGTTCGAGCGGTACGACCTTAACCGAGGAATTCACGCGGCCTTCGATCCTGTGTGATGACTGGTACTCTCGTGTCGGGATGCCTACGGAAGCTGCGAAAACCGATGACCCGAGTGTCGCGGTCGCCTAAGGTTAGTGGAAGGTTGAGTGGTCGGCAAGTTGGCCGGTTGGGCTTGCCGCACGGCATATTGCGGCGACCTACGACCTTGGATTCCAACCGTTTGGAGGAGCATATGCTGTACCTAGGCGGGCTGTTCCTGCTGCTGATCGCCATCGTCGTGTCCACCCTCCGGGCGCCCTCCCGCGCCATGCAACGGGTCTCAGTCATGGCGCTGGCGGCCGCCGTGCTGGTATGGACGGCGGCCAACAGTGTCACCGTGGTCCCCGCCGGACACGTGGGAGTGCAGGACTTCTTCGGCCGGGTGAGCGACCGGTACCTGCAGCCCGGGGTGCGCCTCGTCAACCCCATGGTGAAGGTGTACAAGATGTCCGTCCGGACCCAGGAGCTAATGGAGCGGGCCAACGTGCCGTCGTCGGAGGGGCTCATAGTGAGCCTGGACGTATCGCTGCTCTTTAACCTGGATCCGGAGAAGGCTCCGGACGTGTACCGCACGCTTGGGCCGGGGTACCGGGAGGTCTTCGCGGTGCCGCAGCTGCGCTCGCACGTCCGGGGTGCCACCGCCGAGTTCGAGGCGAAGGCGCTGTACACCTCGGGCCGGGAGGTGATCGCGGAGCGGATCCTGGAAGACCTCGCGCCGGTCTATGCGGAGCGCGGGATCGCGAACGCCGCGATCCTGTTGCGCAACATCGAGCTTCCCCGGGTCGTGTCCGATGCGATCCAGCAGAAGCTCAAGGCCGAGCAGGAGGCCGAGCAGATGCGGTTCGTGCTGGAGCGGGAGCGCCAGGAAGCGGAGCGCAAGCGAATCGAGGCCCAAGGGATCTCCGACTTCCAGCGCATCGTGTCTCAAGGGATCGATGAGCGGCTGCTGCGCTGGAAGGGAATCGAAGCCACCGAGAACCTGGCGACGTCAGCCAACGCCAAGGTGGTGATCGTGGGCGGCCGCGACGGGCTGCCCCTGATCCTGAACACCGGCGGTAGCCAGTAGCGCCCGGGGAGGAGCTAGCTCCTACAGCTCTGCCCTTCCCTTCGTGCAGGCCCAGCGCCCCCAGAACTGCTCGTAGTAGAAGCGGCTCTTGCGCTGGGGTACCTGCTGCCACGGGTGCCGCGGGTCGTCCGCCGGTGGGGGGATCAGCGCCCGCGGGACGATGACGCGCTCCCCACAGAAGGGGCAGCGGTAGGAGGCCTTGCGAGGCGCTACCCACCACACGTACGGCGCCCGGGCACACGTCGGCCACGGCGCACAGCGGTGCACCGTGGCGCGGTGCCGCTCGGGCATGCGGCCCACTGCCTGGGTGAAGCCGCAGAAGCGGCACTGGCGAAAGCGCCGGTCCGGCTCCTCGAAACGGGGTGCGTAGAAGCCGGTGCGGTGGCACAGCGGACAGGGGGCGGGCGCCCTTCCCTCGCCGAAGGCTTCCCAGCAGGCCCGCTCCCAGTCGGCGCGGGTGAAAGCCAGGGCGGGCAGCTCGGAGTAGCGACTGGGCAGGACGCTCGCGGGTGCACGGCGGCCGGTGGCCGCGGTGGGGGACTGGCCGGCTGGTTGCATGGTGTGGGAGGGTTGAGCCGCGTGGGCGTGGACTTCCCTGGCCATGCGATTACTGCAATGGCGCAACCCGCTGTGATCTAACCTATGGCGTGCCTCACGGGGCACCCGTGCCGTACGTCACTCGCGTCAGCGGGGCGGGAGCGAGACGTGCAGGTGGTCGGCCGTTCCCACGTGCCGCAGGGTGCGCAGGCCCATGGAGCGGAAGTACCCCTGTGTCAACCAGTTACGCCACCGGGGGCGGTCCAGGGTCCGCAGGTCCATGGCGTGCACGTACCCGTCGTCCTGGCGGTAGTGGAGCGAGGCCTCGTAGATCGGGAGCCCCATGGTCACATAGTCCTGCGGCGTCCGGGCCACGTCGGTTATCACGAGGTCTCCGTCGATGAGGATCAAGGTGCTTACCGAGACCCTGAGCAGGGGGTGCAGCGCCGTGTAATAGCTCCGCACCTCGTCGGTCTTGGCGTTAACGCTCGCGACATAGAGCAGCGTGTAGCCGCAGTAGAACAGCACCAATGGCAGCGCCACCCACTTCGCCACGAATCCCACCCTGCCCTTTCCGGTGAGCTTCTTGGAGATCCATCCCCCGTACAGGGTGAGCACTACGAGTGCCAGTACGGCGCCCCCTCCCAGCGCGAGCCACGTGGGAAACCCCTGCTGCTGGTAGAGGTAGGTCGCGCTGCGTAGCAGCACGACGAACGGCAGGACGAGGAGCAGGACGACCTTCGCCGCAAACGCCAGCAGACCCCAGAACAGCTGCCCCAGGGTGAGCCGCGGCTTGGCCTCGGGAACGGGGGTGGTGAGCGCGACGTCGATGTCCATGGAGCGACCTCAATGGGCTCTACGTAGGGCGACGGGCGGCGGTTTCTGGTGGCGGGAAGGGGCGCGCCGGCGGCAATTGCCCCGGAACCGTCGAGGGCGCTAATTAGAATACTGTCCACCCACACTCGACCCGTGAGGACTTCGGAGGAACGACATGCCCCGTGGAAGGAAACAGGGAACCAAACTCGGCCGTGTGCTGGCGCTGATCGTCGCGCTGGCGGCGTTTGCGGTCTACATCGTCATGGGCAGCATGCAGACCGTGCAGGCCGAGTGCGAGCTCTGCGTCACCTTCCAGGGCCGAACCGAGTGCCGCCGCGGGTCGGGGGCCGACCAGGAGGAAGCCCGCCGCGCGGCCCAGAAGGCCGCGTGCGCGGTGATGGCGGCCGGCATGAACGAGAGCATCGCCTGCGGGAATGTCGTGCCCACCAATGTGCAGTGTCCGGTGCGGTGATGATGTGGCCGAAGCAAGGAGGTAAGCCCGCGTGACCGAGCCTAACGAGGAGCGGCCGCGGCGCCGCGAGCCGCACTTGGGGCCGTGGCTCCGGAGCTACGGCGAGCGCCGGCGGGAGAGCCGCAAGGAGCGCGCGGTCGCGGTGCTGATCGGCACCGGGGCCGCGGTCGGTTTCTTCGCCGTACTCCTGGGGGTGCTGTGGCTTTTCGTGCGGTACCCGCTCCTCACGTTCGGCGGGCTCATCGCCGTGTGGGGGGTGGGCCTCTCCATTCTGCTTGTGAAGCGCCAGCGCGCCCGGCTCAGTGATGAGCTCAGGCGCCGCTCTCTGCTGCGGCCCGACCACAAAGAGTAGCGCGGGCCCGGGGCAGGCGTCAGCCCGACTGCTCCAGCACCTCCAGTGCGGAGGCCAGCCGATCCCGCACTATGGCCAGGTCGGCCACCACGTCCAGGGGATTCATCTCTCCCGAAAGCAGCATGGCCTGTACCACCTGGAGCGCGCCCCGGAGATCCTCCTTGACCAGTTCCTGCTCGAGGCGGCGGCTCCGGTCGGGGGGAAGCCCAGGGGGCGGTGGGCGGTGCTGCATGGACCACGGATTCGGCTGAGTCACGGGCTGCAATACCGTGCGGGGCCGTCAACCTGCCGTGAGAGCGGGTGGCAGGTACCGCGTAGCAGGCTCCTCCGCATGTTCGTGCACCCCGCGGAAACCGCCGCGCGCTCGGGAACGTACTGGGGACGGACGATGTCACCCCAACCGCGAGGGCCCCCAATGAGACGATTCGTCCTTCTCCTCACCTTCCCCTGCTTAGCCATCGCCCCGACGTCGCGACTGTTGGCCCAAGCCCAAACCGCCGGCTCGGCGCACGCTGTGTCTCCCGCCGCGCTCCGCAGCGCGGTGGAGACCATCACCGAGGCCGACTTCCGCGCCAAGCTCGACGCGTTGGCCCACGACTCGACCCGCGGGCGCGAGACGCCGAGCCCCGAGCTGGAACGCGCCACGCAATGGGTCGCCGCCCAGTTCAAGAACGCCGGCCTGCGACCCGGCGGCTACGCGGGCAGTTATCTCCAGCAGTTTCAGCTCGCCCTCGCGCAGCCCGACTCCCTCAGCACGATGTCGGTTTCGCGACAGGGCGCGGCCACGACGTGGACCCTGGGTCGGGAGCTGGTCTACCTTGCTAGCGACCCGCCGGTCGCACTGCGCGACGTGCCCGTCGTGCTGCTCCCGGGTGTTCCCTCAGACATGTCCCGGCCGTTTGGCGATGTGCCGGTGAGCGGGACTGCGGTGCTGCACGTCGTCGCATTCGATCAGGCCCGCGGCTCGGTCTTGGGGCCGCTGCTCAGTTCGGCCCGGGAAGCCGGCGCCGTCGCCTGGATCATCGTGACGGATATCCCGCCCGATCGGTTCTCCGGGTTCCTGCAACCCACGTTCATGCCGCGCTGGGAGTTGGTCGGCGCCCCCCCGAGCACGGACCTCGTGGTTTTCGGCCTGCAGTCCACGGCGGCAGTGGACCTGCTGACCGGGGCGGGAGAGGATCCCCCCGCGCTCGCGGCAGCGGCCGGACAGGGGGTACGGATTCTCGACGGGTTCGCGCTCTCCTTCGCGCCACACTATGCGGCGCAACCGCACGTGACCGTCGCCAACGTCGTCGGCGTGCTGGAGGGCAGCGACCCCGAGTTGCGCGACGAGGCGGTGGTCTTCACCGCGCACATGGATCACGTGGGTGTCGTTGGCGGGCGGTGCCAGCCCTCTCCCGCTGTGCCGGCCGACTCCATCTGCAACGGCGCCGACGACAACGCCTCCGGTACCGTGGGCGTGATCGAGCTCGCCGAGGCGTTCGCGGTGCTCGAGCCCAGGCCAGCGCGCACGGTGATCTTCGCGGCGGTGAGCGCCGAGGAGCGGGGGCTGTGTGGCTCGCGCTTCTACGTCGAGCACCCCGTCATTCCGCTCGACCGGACGGTGGCGGAGATCAACATGGACATGATCGCGCGCAACGCGCAGGACACGGTTGGCTTGGCGGGAAAGGGCTTCAACTCGCTGGGCGCGCTGGTGGACAGCGTGCTGGGTATGCACCCGGAGCTGCGGCTCACGGCCGCCGACCGTCCGGGACTGTACCCGAACTCCGATCACTACCCCTTCGCCCGGCGGGGCGTACCGGCGCTGTTCTTCTTCAGCGGCGTGCACGACGACCTGCACACCACGGCCGACAATCCCGACCGTGCGGATGCCGAGCAGGCGGCCCGCGTCGTGCGCCTGGCGTTCCTGGTCGGGATCGCGGTGGCGAACGCCGCCGAGCGGCCGACCTGGGATCCCGAGGCCCGGGCCCGGATCGTGGGACGCTAGCACGCTGCGGCCGCCTCCGGCGTGGCGCAGAGCCAAAGGGCCACCGGCGTAATCGCTGGTGGCCCTTTGGCTTGCGGCTTCATGCCCGAGGTGAGAGTCGAACTCACACGCCGTTGCCGGCACGGGATTTTGAGTCCGCCCATCTAGGTGTACGGCGCGCACATGACGATACGCGACGCACAGCGCCAGAATCGCCTAACTCCGCGCGCCACAGTCACGTAACCTGGACTTGGCCGACTCCACCGCCAACTGAGCGTGTGTCGTGCAGTGCACCGGTGTTGTGCACGTTCGGTCACATCTGGGTCACACGCACCTTCAGTGCGTTGCTTCCCTGCTCTGCCCCGCGCGCGTGTCTCTCGCCGGCGCACCAGCACGGGATTCTCAGTCCCGCGGCGGCACATAAGTGGTTGCGTCACAGTGGGCTGCGGATCGGTGTGACCGAATTGTGCCTCAGCGGGCGTGGAGATTTGCCCAGCGGCGTGGTGCCGCCGCGCTGCCGGGGGACCCGTGCCGCGGTTTGACGGTGGGTCAGCTCGGGCAGCCGGGAGAAAGGGTGGCATGGCGAAGGCCGCCAAGCGCCTCTCGCTCGAGCGCGTGGAGCGAGAGCTGGGCCCACTGGAAACGATCGAGCACGCGATGCGGCGCCTGGACCGGCTGGGTCTCTGGATCGCCGCCGGGATGCTCTCGGGAAGCCAGGGGAGCGCTGCCGTGCGCTCTATCGAGGTCTGGCTGCGCGGCCACGAGTCCAAGCTCACGCGCGAGGTAGTCGAGAAGCTGAAGTCGGAAGTGCATCGGCGTAAGGCCGATCTCAAACGTCCGTCCCCGAGGGTGGTGCCATGACGCTGCGGAATCTTGATCGGTGGGTGCGCCAGATGCACGACGACCTGGCCACCCTTGAGATCCCCCGGGCCGTGGAGGACGCGTTCGGTGTCTACCGGGACGATCCGGTGCGCTTCTGCCAAGAGGTGCTCGGCGTGGATAGCGCCACCCGCCGGAGCACGGGTGAGCCCTACCAGTTCCGGATTCTCGAAGACGTGGCCCGGCACCCCAGGGTCGCTGTTCGGTCGGGTCATGGCATTGGCAAGAGCGCGATCGACGCCTGGACGGCACTCTGGTGGCTCCTGACGCGTCCCCTGAGCCGCGTGGTGATCGTGGCCCCGGAGTTCAGCCGCCAGGTCCGGGCGGTGCTGTTCGCCGAGATCCGCAAGTGGGTGCGGCGTGCCCGGGTGAAGCTGCCCGTCGACGCCTTAGCGTCCCGGACGATTGTGGAGGGCTACGGCGAGGAGTGGGCGGCGATCGGGGTGCCGGCGACCGAGCCCGATCGCATCGAGGGGTTCCACTCCGACGCCGGCGTGCTGCTGATCCTGGACGAGACCAAGGGGATCTCGCAGGACGTTTACGACGCACTCCAGGGTGCCCTGACGGGCCTGGAGGAGAACCGTCTGCTGGTCACCTCGACTCCCGGTGGGCCCAGTGGGCCCTTCTACCGGATCTGGACGCGCGGTGGGAACGACTGGCGGCTGCACCACATCCCCAGCACGGACAGTTCCAACGTTCGTCCCGATTGGCCGGAGGAGCGCGCGACCGAGTGGGGTGTTGGCTCTCCCATCTACGAAGCACGCGTCCTGGGCAACTTCCCCGATGCTGGTGAGGGTGTGCTGTTCCCGCTGCACCTGCTGGAGGCCGCCGTCGGACGCGAGGTCCCGGAATCAGAAGACGGGGGCGTCACCCTGGGGGTGGACGTCGCCCGCAGCATCGCCGGAGACCTCAACGCCATCGCTATCGCGCGTGGCGGGGAGCTCGTGCCTCCGGTGACGTGGCCTTCGGCCGACACGATGCAGGTGGTCGAGCGGGTGATCCACGAAGCTGCCAAGCGGGGCCCGAGACTCCTGCGTGTTGACGTGGGTGGCCCCGGGGCCGGCGTCTGTGACCGGCTGCGCCAGTTGGGGTACTCGGTCGAGGAAGTGCACTTCGGTGGCGGCCCCCGCGACGGGAAGCGATTCAAGAACCGCCGGGCCGAGCTCTTCTGGCTGCTGCGCGAGCGACTGGAGCGCGGCGACCTGTCGCTGCCCGACGACGAGCACCTCATCGCCGACCTGGCGAGCATCCGATACTTCTTCGCTGCTGACGGCCGCATCCAGCTCGAGGCGAAGGAGGAGGTCCGAAAGCGCGTCGGGCACTCCCCCGACCGGGCGGATGCAGTGGCCTTGGCCGCCCTGATGGGTCAGGGGCTCCTGTGCCCCGAGCTCCAGAACGCGCTCCATCTCGCGGAGGCTGGAGAACCTGCCGATTGGACCGCCAAGGAGATCACGGTGCACTGGGGCTACGGTGCCGGGGCGCACGCGCTCTGGATCGAGACCAGCTCGGGCGTGGGCGGGCCGCCCCGCTCGTGGGTCTATCGCGAGCTGGCGGTGCATGAGGTCCCACCGCCGGAGC
>CAYGBV010000025.1:0-16443 GCA_964348295.1 uncultured Gemmatimonadaceae bacterium | reverse complement strand
CCCGCGCGCTGCACCAGGGCCTCGGCCTCCTGTGTTACCCGCCGCTTGAAGGCGTCGTCCTCGATGTCCGCGAGGTTCGTCAGCACGTTGCGGTACGCTCCCCACAGCCCCGTCTCCAGAGCCCTCGCGCCGACCTCCAGGTCGGAGCGCAGCGCGATGGAGCCGTGCCGCGCCATCTCGGCCATCGGATCCCAGCACCCGTCGGCCAGCCGCATCGTGGTGAGGGGCACCTCGCTCGCCTTCTCGAGCCCAGCCTGCATAGCAGCGTGGCGCGCGGCCTTCTCCTCGTCGCTGTCCTGCGGCAGCGCCATCGCCTCCATGTAGTCGGTGAAGGCCGCGGTGTCGGCGTCGACCATCGAGATGAGGTCCTTCATCGCGCCGTCGAGCGGCGGGATATTCTGCCGCATCACCCCGTCCTGCGCCTCGAACTTGCGACGCCCGTAGGTCATCCAGCCCATCATCGCCCCCAGCGCCGCACCCATGGCCGCGATCAGGGCCGCCGCCGATCCCCCACCCGGCGCCGCCGTGCGGGCGCCCAGCTCCTCCACGAAGCTGCGCACCGGCATGGCCGCCAGCGTCTCGCTTCCTTGGTCCTCGATCATGTATTCGATGATCCTCTCGTCGGGATCGAACGGCGAGACCGAGCTCAGCCCCAACCGCTCGATGACCAGCCTGATCTTCTGTCGCTCGTCTACAATGAAGAGATTCTCCCGCTCGATGTAGTAGTCGGCGGCCATGAGCATCGCCTCGAGCGGGATGAGCCCGACGAGCTCGGAGCCGACCACCGCCAGGTTGAGCTGTCTAGCCGACTGCACGCACTCCTCGAAGGCTACGTGGGGCGGCGTGACACGATAGTCGTCCAGGTTCATCGAGACCTGGGCCAGGTCGTACTCGTCCACGTACCACCCGATCCCCTTCACCTTCCGGAGCCGCCCCGGCTGCTCGGGCCCCCGCCCCTGCTCGCGCAAATCCAGCGCGATACGATGGGCCTGCTGCTTGGTGCCGAGCACGTTCACGTTGTAAGCGATGAGAAAGAACCGCGCCCCGGCCGCGGTGGCACCCCACTGCGGCACGAACTCCGCGGGCCCGAAGTCGGGCTTCCACTCCTTGCGCTTGAGCTTGTCGGCGAGCCCCTCGTACTCGCCCGCGCGGATGTCCTTGAGGGCCCGGCGGTAGTCCCGCTCGGAGGCCGCCTCGTACAGGAAGATGGGAACCCCCAGCTCCTCGGCGGCCCGCTCGCCGAACTCCCGGGCCAGCGCCACGCACTCGTCCATCGTGACATGCGCCACCGGCACGAAGGGACAGACGTCCATGGCACCCATCCGTGGGTGCTCCCCCGCATGGCGCCGCATGTCGATCCGCTCTCGCGCGACCCGCGCCGCGGCGAGCGCCCCGTCGACCACGCTGTCGGGTGATCCCACGAAGGTGTACACCGTGCGGTTGGTGGACTGGCCGGGATCCACGTCCAGCAGGGTGCACCCCGGCGCCTGCCGAATCGCATCGGCGATGGCGTCGATTACCTGTTGGTCACGTCCCTCAGAGAAGTTGGGGACGCATTCGACGAGCTTGCGAGGCTGCATCGCGTTCCTGGATCGGGATCCGTGGCACGGAGGGCGGTACCGTCGCTACCGCCCTGCCGCCGTCAACTCAAACCGGTCCGCTGGCGGGTGTCAAACCTTCACTCGGCTGACAGCGGCGACTCCACCAGCGTCCGTGCCAGGATGAGCGCGTCCTCGCGGGGCCGGCGATAGTAGTTGCGACGCTTGCCGACCTCCACGAATCCGAGCCGCTCGTAGAACGCCCGGGCACCGTCGTTCGACTCCCGCACCTCGAGGAAGGCGTAGCGCACGCCCCTTTCGCTGAGCGCGGCAAGGACCTCGTGCACCAACCGCGCGGCGATCCCGCGCCGACGGTGCTCCGCCTGCACCGCCAGGTTGAGGATCTCGCCCTGCTCCAGCACCCATCGGGCTACCGCGTAGCCGACCACGTCGTTTCCGTCGTCCGCCACGAGGGTGATGCCGTCCAGGAACTGGCCGAAGCCCTCGAGCGACCACGGATCGGAGAAGATCTGCTGCTCGAGCGCGACCAGCGCCTCGAGATCAGTCGGTCGAGCTGCCCGTACGCGGTAGGGGTCGGCCATGCTTCTCTTCCCAGCGCACCTGGGCGGTGGCCAGGCGACCGTACTCGGGTTCGAAGGCCTCGGGGTCGTCCACGGCCGCGGCACCCCCCTCGACGGCGAGCAGCTCCAGCAGCGCGCTCGCCCGCGGTGCTCCCTCCGGAGGAGCGACCGGGTCGCGGCCCGTCCAGCGCCGAACCTCAACGGGGTAGGCGGCGGCGCCGTCACCGACCGCCAGCGCCGGAGCCACCGGAGACCGCGCGGCCAGCTCGGCAACCGTACAGCAGACCGGAGCGACCAACTCCCTCACGCCCGCTTCGTCCAACTGGTACACCGCCCCGAACACGTCTCCCCGCAGCGCATCGTACAGCGCGGCCACGGGGCCGGCGGTGAACCGGTGCGCCACCCACGCGGCGGCGAGGAGCGAGGGCGCCGTATGCAACGTGAGTCGGTCGTGCACCCGGAGAATGCCCTTCGCGGTGGCCACGCCGATCCGGAGCCCGGTGAAGCTCCCTGGGCCATCGGCGACCACGATGCCGGCGAGGTCGCCGTACCCGGCCCCGGCGAGCCGCAGCGTCTCCTCCACCGCCGGGGGGAGGGCCGCCGCGTGCCGCCGCTCGCCGAAGCGCACCTCCGCCACGGGGCTCCCCGGCTCTCCGGCCGCGACGCTCCCCAGGTCGGTCGCGGTGTCAATCGCCAGGTAGAGGCTCACGCGACGCGCTCCAGCACCCGCCGGTCGGGACGATCGGCGTGCGACAGGCTGATGTGGGCTTGGGGGGGCGGCGCGAACGACCCGGCCTTCTCGGGCCACTCCACGAGCAGGAGCCGGGCCTCGCGCATGAGTCCCGGGAAGTCGAGGTCGATGGCCTCGGCCGGCTCTCGCAACCGGTAGCAGTCGGCGTGCACCAGCAGGCCATGGGGCGACGCATACTCGTGCACCAGCGCGAACGACGGGCTCCGCGCCCGCTCCGCCCCCGCGGCCTGCGCCACCGCCTGCACGAAGGTGGTCTTCCCACCGCCCAGCTCGCCGCTGAGCCACACTACCGAGCCCGGCGCCAGCTCGTTCCACAGCCGGGTCGCGGCCTCGCGCAGCTGGTCCAGCGACACGACCTCACGCACGGCGCGGCGCTCCCGCTCTGCCCCGCTTCCCAACCCGCGCCCCCCGCGGCGAGCTTCGCTCCGGATCGCCCTCGGCCTTGAGCTCGAAGATCTGGTCACGCAGCTGCGCCGCCAGCTCGAAGTCCAGCTCGGCCGCCGCCTCCCGCATCTGCTGCTCCAGCACGTCGATCAGGCTCTCGCGATCGAGGCCCACACCCGCCTTCGCGGCCTCCGGCTCGGGCCGCGGCGCCCGCGCGTCGGCCACCCGGGTCACGAGCCGCACCTGGTCCACCGACTTGCTGATCGACACCGGCGTTATGTCGTGCTCGCGGTTGTACTCCTCCTGCAGGGCGCGCCGCCGGTTCATCTCCTCGATGGCCCGCTCCATGGACCCCGTCACGCGATCGGCGTACAGGATGGCGCGGCCGTGCTCGTTCCGGGCTGCACGGCCCACAGTCTGAATCAGCGAGCGGTCGGAACGGAGGAACCCCTCCTGGTCAGCGTCCAGGATCGCCACCAGAGCCACCTCCGGCAGGTCGAGCCCCTCGCGCAGCAGGTTGATCCCCACCAGCACGTCGAACTCCCCGAGCCGCAGGCCCCGCACGATCTCCATGCGCTCGATCGCGTCGATGTCGGAGTGCATGTAGCGCACCCGCACGCCGGTCTGCTGCAGGTAGTCGGTGAGGTCTTCCGCCATCCGCTTCGTCAGCGTGGTCACGAGCACCCGCTCCTTCCCTGCCACGCAGCCGCGGATCTCGGCCAGCAGGTCGTCCACCTGCCCCCGCACCGGCCGCACGTGGACGCTCGGATCCACCAGGCCGGTGGGCCGGATGATCTGCTCCACCACCACCCCCTGCGACAGCTCCAGCTCGTAGTCCCCCGGCGTCGCCGAGACGAACAGCATGCGGGGCGTGAGCTGCATGAACTCGCCGAAGTTGAGGGGACGATTGTCGAGGGCCGACGGCAGCCGGAACCCGTAGTCCACCAGCGTCACCTTGCGGGAGCGGTCGCCCTCGTACATCCCGCCGATCTGCGGCAGGGTCACGTGGGACTCGTCGATGATGGTGAGGTACTCGTCCGGGAAGTAGTCCAGCAGGCAGGCGGCGCGCTCGCCCGCACGGCGCCCGTCCATGTGGCGGCTGTAGTTCTCGACCCCCGCGCAGGTGCCGACCTCCAACAGCATGTCGATGTCGAAGCTCGTGCGGGACCCGAGCCGCTGCGCCTCGAGCAGCTTGCCTTGCTCGCGAAACCCCCTGAGGCATTGCGCCAGCTCTTCCTTGATGGCGCGCACCGCCCGCTCCACCGTGGGCCGGCGGGTCACGTAGTGCGTGGCCGGGTAGATGGCGCAGCGCGGGAGCTCCGTGACCACGTTCCCCGTCAGGGGATCGATCTTGGAGATGCGCTCGACTTCGTCGCCCCAGAACTCGATGCGCACCCCCTGCTCCTCATAGGCCGGCAGGATCTCCACCGTGTCGCCGCGCACGCGGAACGTCCCACGCTCCAGCACCATGTCGTTGCGGCGGTACTGGATCTGGACCAGATCCTCCAGCACCTGATCGCGCGGCCGCTCCTCCCCCGTATCCACCGTGACCATGAGCTGGCGGTATTCCGCCGGATCGCCCAGGCCGTAGATCGCGCTCACCGACGACACGACGATCACGTCGTCGCGCTCGACCAGGCTCGACGTGGCGCGCAGCCTAAGCGCGTCGATGTCCTCGTTGATGGAGGCGTCCTTCTCGATGTAGGTGTCGGTCTGCGGGACGTACGCCTCGGGCTGGTAGTAGTCGTAATAGGAGATGAAGTACTCGACCGCGCTGCGCGGGAAGAACGACTTCAGCTCCCCGTAGAGTTGCGCCGCCAGCGTCTTGTTGTGCGACAGGATTAGCGTCGGGCGACCGTACGCAGCGATCACGTTGGCCATGGTGACGGTCTTCCCCGACCCGGTGACCCCGAGCAGCGTCTGGTACTCGTCGCCCCGCCGCAGA
Organism: uncultured Gemmatimonadaceae bacterium; assembly: GCA_964348295.1. Classification (GTDB taxonomy): domain Bacteria; phylum Gemmatimonadota; class Gemmatimonadetes; order Gemmatimonadales; family GWC2-71-9; genus WVYX01. The sequence continues at coordinate 11,244 of CAYGBV010000025.1, read as the reverse complement.
CCGGCCGTCAGCTCGGCCACCGCACGGGGCTGGTCACCTGCCAGTTGGAATGGGATCTGGAGGTCGAAGAGGGCCATGGGGAGAAGATAACGGGAACAGGGAACGGAGAACGGTACGACCGGCTACCCAGGGAATCGGCGCGAGTCTCCCGCTGGCGGGGGTGTCGTACCGTTCCCTGTTCCCGGTTCGCCGTTCCCTAGGGGGGTAGGGTCAGGAGGCCAGCGGATTACTCCCACTCGGCCGCGCCGCCGCCTCGCGCCGCTCCACCGTCTGCACCCCCTTCACCCGCCGCATCGCCCGCATCACCTTGGCCAGGTGGTTGTGGTTGTCCACCTCCACGAACACCGACCCCGCCATCGCGCCGTCCTGGCTCCACAGCTCAGCGCTCTTGATGTTGGTGCCGGTGTCGGAGACCGCCTCCATGAGATCGGCATACAGGCCGCGGCGGTCCTCGCCCACGACTCCCAGACAAACCAGGAACACCTCGCCCTCGACCGACTTCCAGTCGATCTCCACGCGCCGCTCCGGATCGTCGGACATGACGAGCAGGTTGGGACAGTCCTTGCGGTGGATGGAGATGCCCCGGCCCTTCGTCACGTAGCCCACCACGCCGTCGCCGGGCACCGGCTGGCAGCACTGCGCGTAACGCACCAGGAGACCGTCCACACCGGCGACCTTGAGCCCCCGCCCCACGCGGATCCGATCCATCACGCGGCCCAGCCCGAACCCCGTGGGCTTCGGCGCCTGGAGCTCCTGGCTGGAACGGTCGGGGTACAGCGCCTTGATCACCTGCCCCAGGGGCGCGTCGCCCCGCCCCAACACCTGGTACAGCGTGTCGCCGTCGGCCACGGAGAGCCGCTCCGCGGCCTGTTCCACGGTCTCGTCGTCCGGCATGGCGAGGCGGCGGCGGCGCAGCTCGCGCTCCAGGATCTCCTTGCCCAGGGCGATGCTGCGCTCGGCCTCCTCCTGCTTGATCCACTGCCGGATCTTGTGCCGCGCCCGGGCGGTGCGCACGTGGCTCAGCCAGTCCTTGCTGGGCTTGGCGTACGGCCCGGTGAGGATCTCCAAGGTGTCACCGTTCTTGAGCGGCCGGTGCAGCGGCGCGATGCGGCCGTTCACCTTGGCTCCCTGGCAGCGCAGGCCGACTTCGGTGTGTACCGCGAAGGCGAAGTCGAGCGGCGTGGCCCCGGCGGGCAGCCGCTTCACGTCGCCCCGTGGCGTGAACACGAAGATCTCGTCCTGATACAGGTCGATCTTCAGGAACTCGAGGAACTCCTCGGGCGTGTGGGCGTCCTGCTGCAGCTCCAGCAGCTGGCGGAACCACTCGAAGTGGCCGTCCAGCTCGTCGCGCCGTTTGCTCTCCTTGTAGACCCAGTGGGCGGCAATGCCGAACTCTGCGGTCCAGTGCATCTCGCGCGTGCGGATCTGGATCTCGTAGAGCTGCCCGCCAGGACCGAAGATCGTCGTATGGAGCGACTGGTAGCCGTTCGACTTGGGCGACGCGATGTAGTCCTTGATGCGCTCCTGCAGCGGAGTCCACTTGTGGTGGATCACTCCGAGCGCGTGGTAGCAGTCCGGCACGCTGTCCACCAGCACCCGGAACGCCATGAGGTCGTAGATCTCCTCGAACGGCCGGTGCCGCTGCCGCATCTTCTTGTAGATCGACCACAGGTGCTTGGGCCGGCCCGCTATATCGAAGTCCTCGATCCCGGCGCTGCCCAGCGCCTCCTCGAGCGGTACGCGCAGCCGCTCGATCATCTCCTGGCGCTCCTCCCGCTTCGCCTGGATCTGCTCGACCAGCGCCTTGTAGTCGTCCCCCTCGAGGAACTTGAACGACAGGTCCTCCAGCTCGCTCCTCACCCCGGCCATGCCGAAGCGATGGGCCAGCGGCGCGTAGATCTCCCGGGTCTCTTGCGCTACCGTCTTCTGCTTCTCCTTGGGGAGGTGCTCCAGGGTCCGCATGTTGTGCAGGCGATCAGCCAGCTTCACGATGATCACCCGCGCGTCACGGGCGATGGACAACAGCAGCTTGCGGTAGTTCTCCGACTGTTGCTCCGCCGCGGAGCGGAAGGTGAGGGTCGAGATCTTGGTGAGCCCATCCACGATGTCCGCCACTTCGGCGCCGAAGTCATCGCGGATGTCCTGCAGGCTCACGTCCGAGTCCTCGGCCACGTCGTGCAGCAGCGCGGCGGCGATGGTGACCGAATCCATCTGCTGGCGCACCAGGATCTTGGCCACCGCGATGGCGTGCGAGATGAAGGCGTCGCCCGAGAGGCGCTTCTGGCCGCGGTGCGCCGCCTCGCTGAACTGGAACGCGCGCTCTACGAGCCCGAGGTCGAGCCGGTCCTCGTGCTCGGCCAGGGCCTTCGCGAACTCTCCGTCCACCGCTTGCAGCGCCGCGGTCACAGCAGTCCCGCCTCCGCAAAGCTGAAGTACCGATCGCCGGCGACGATGACGTGATCGTACACCGGAATGTCCAGCAGGCGTCCCGCCTCCACCAGCTGCCGTGTCACCGCCCGGTCGTCGGGCGAGGGCACGGGGTTCCCGCTGGGGTGGTTGTGCACCACGACGATGCTCGCCGCCGCCTCGGCGATGGCGGCGCGAAACACCTCGCGGGGGTGCACCAGCGAGCCGGTCAGGGTACCGCGCGTGATGAGGAGATCGTGCGTGATGCGGTTCTGGGTATCCAGCGCGATCAGGTGAAACTCCTCGACCACGAGGTCGCGCAGCGCCGGCGCGGCCCAGCGGTAGACGTCGGCCGGCGAGCGGATCTCGCAGCCCGGCTCCGCAGCCTCCGCAGCCAGGCGGCGGCCCAGCTCGAGCCCCGCCAGCACCCTACCGGCCTTGGCCCGGCCCATGCCGGGCATCCGCACCAGCTCTCCCGCCGGCCGCCGGGCCAGCTCCCGGACCGACCCCCGCCCGATGCGCAGCACACCCTGTGCCACCTCGAGCACGTCAGCGCGCGACGTCCCTGTACCTATCAGAATGGCAAGCAATTCGGCTAGCGTCAACGAGTTGGGGCCCAGCGAGTAGAGCCGCTCGCGGGGGCGCTCCGCGGGACGGGCTTCTGAGAGGCGGAGGGGGGGCATTCTGGGATCATGGGCGGCCCCGGAGGGCGGATGCCACCCCACGCCCCGCGGAGGGTGGCTAAAACGCTACGGGGTGGTGGGGCCGGGCGGGGCTAGGCCCTAGCCCCGTGACACTTCTTGTACTTCTTGCCGCTCCCACAGGGACAGGGATCGTTGCGCCCCACCTTGGGCACCGAGCGCTGCCGCGGCTGGGCGGCCTGAGAGCCCGCCTCGCCGTGGGTCGCCTGGAGCGCCGCGGGCGGCGGCCCCTTGGACGCCGTGGCACCCACCATGAGATCCGCCTCCGACACCTCAGCCTCGGGCTTCACCGCCTGTGCGGCCGCCAGCGCCCGGGCGCGACTCGGCGGCGGACCGCCCACCTGCACCTGGAACTTGAAGAACCGCTCCGTGAACGTGGACTTGATGTCGTTCATCAGGTCCACGAACATCTCGAACGCCTCGCGCTTGTACTCAATCAGCGGGTCCTTCTGCCCCCAGGCGCGGTACTGGATCCCGTGGCGCAGGTGGTCGAGCTCGAAGAGATGGTCCTTCCACTTCTCGTCGAGCACGGTGAGCATGACGTGGGATAGCAGCCGCTCGGCCAGGTTCTCCGTCCCGTGGCGGCTCCCCAGCTCCTCCCACGAGGCGATCTTCGCCCGGAACGCCTCGCGCCCCACCGTCTTGAGCATCTCGTCCAGCGCGGCCTGGTCGGGGATCTTCTCGGCCTGCTTGACGTCGGGCGCCGACACCAGATACCGCATCAGCAGCTCGTTGTAGATGAGATCCCGGTCCCACTCCTCCGGGAGCTCGGCGCCCTGCTCCTCCGCGAAGCGGTGCACGGTGTCGTCGATCCACCGGACCGCCTCCGCCTTGAGCTCCTCCCCGCCCTCCAGCGCGAACAGGCGCTCTGAGTAGACCACCTCGCGCTGCTGGTTCATCACGTCGTCGTAGTCCAGCAGCCGCTTGCGGGCCTGGAAGTTCTGGTACTCGACCCGCTTCTGGGCGCCCTGGATGGCCCGGGTCACGAGCGGGTGGGTGAGGACCTCGCCCTCCTCCGCGCCGGACTTCTCCATGATCTTGGCGATCCGGTCCGACCCGAACAGGCGCATGAGGTCGTCTTCCAGGGAGAGGAAGAACACGCTGCTCCCTGGATCGCCCTGGCGGCCCGACCGGCCTCGCAGCTGGCGGTCGATGCGCCGCGACTCGTGCCGCTCCGTGCCGACCACCACCAGGCCGCACGGCGGATCGGTGTCGCAGCCGCGCCGTTTGAGCTCGGCGGCGTCCAGGTCGGCGGTCTCCATAACCTGGCCGAAGGGGGCGAGGCCCCGGGCCTTGATGCCGCAGACCGAGCACTGCTTCACGTTGAGCCCGAGTTTGATGTCGGTGCCGCGGCCCGCCATGTTGGTGGCGATCGTGATGGCGCCGGGGCGCCCCGCCTGGGTAACGATCTCGGCCTCCCGCTGGTGGTGCTTGGCGTTCAGCACCTCATGCTTGAGGCCGCGCCGCTTGAGCATGCGGGACAGCGTCTCGGACACCTCCACACTCGTCGTGCCCACCAGCACCGGCAGCCCGCGCTCGTGCTGCCGCGCGATCTCCTCCATGATCGAGTTGTACTTCTCGCGCCGTGTCTTGTAGATGAGGTCGTGCTGGTCGGCACGCCGCACCGGGCGGTTGGTCGGAATGACCATCACCTCGAGCCCGTAGATCTGGAAGAACTCGGTCTCCTCGGTCTCTGCCGTGCCCGTCATCCCCGCGAGCTTGCTGTACATCCGGAAGTAGTTCTGGATGGTGATGGTGGCGAGCGTCTGGGTCTCGCCGCGCACCGTCACGCTCTCCTTCGCCTCGATCGCCTGGTGCAGGCCGTCGGACCAGCGGCGTCCCGGCATGATGCGGCCGGTGAACTCGTCCACGATGAACACCTGGCCCTCCTGCACCACGTACTCGACGTCCTTCTCGTACAGCGCGTGGGCCTGGAGCAGCTTGTGGATGATGTGGAGCTTCTCGCTCTTCGCGGCGTACTCCGCCTCCAGCGTCCGCCGCCGCTCCAGCTTCTGATCCGCAGACAGGCTCTCGTCGTGGTCGATCCGCCCGAACTCCTCGGAGATGTCGGGTACCACGAACAGGTTCGGGTCGTCGGGGCTCATCGTCTCGACGCCCTTGTCGGTCAGATGGACGGCGTGCCCCCGCTCGTCCAGCACGAAGAACAGCTCGTCCTCCACGTGCCGCAGCCGCTGCTGGCTCGCCGGGAGCTTGCGGTCGGCCACGCGGTCGAGCTCCACCTTTTGCACCAGCTGCTTGACGCCCGGTTCCTGCAGGTACTTCATGAGCCGCTTGTTCTTGGGCATCCCGAGCTGCGCCTGGTACAGCTTGACGCCCGCCTCGTAGTCCGGCTCGCCGCCGTCGCCCATGCCTTTCTCGGCATCTGCGATGATCTGGTTCACGACCGAGGTCTGCTTGCGCACCAGGCTCACTACCTGGGCGTTGAACTGCGCGTACTTGCGGTCCGACTCGGTCCCCACGGGGCCCGAGATGATGAGCGGCGTGCGGGCCTCGTCGATCAGGATCGAGTCCACCTCGTCGATGATGGCGTAAGTGTGCTCGCGCTGCACGCGCTGCTCCAGCGAGAACACCATGTTGTCGCGTAGGTAGTCGAACCCGAACTCGTTGTTGGTGCCGTAGGTGATGTCGCACTCGTACGCGGCCCGGCGCTCGGGGCTCGACGGCTCGGTCTCGTCGAGGCAGCCCACGGTGAGGCCGAGCCACTTGAAGACATGGCCCATCCACTGCGAGTCGCGCCGCGCCAGGTAATTGTTGACCGTGACGAGGTGGGCACCATTGCCGGGCAGGGCGTTGAGGTAGAGCGGCAGCGTGGCGACGAGCGTCTTTCCCTCACCGGTGGCCATCTCGGCGATCTTGCCCTGGTGCAGCACGATCCCGCCGATCAGCTGGACGTCGAACGGCACCATGTCCCACTCGAGCTCGTGCGCGGTCACGACCACCTTGCTGCCGAGCAGCCGCCGACAGGCCTCGCGCACCGTGGCGAACGCCTCCGGAAGGATGTCGTCCAACGCCTTCGCGGTCTCCTTCTTCAGCTCCTCCTCGAGGTCGTGCACCTCGCTGTTGAGCTTGTCTCGCTCGTCGGGATCGGCGCACTCGTGCCGCGCCTGCTTCTTCTCCGCGACCCTGCCACGCAACGCGCCGAGCCGCTCCTCGAGCATCCCCCGGAGCTTGTGCGTCTGCCCCTGGATCTGCTCGTCGGACAGCGGGCCCAGACGCGTCTCGTGCTGTTTGATCGCGTCGATGACGGGCTGGATCCGCTTGAGCTCGCGCTCGAAGCGCGTCCCGATGACCTTCGTGACCAGCGTCTTGAGCATCAGTCTCCCAAACCGTAGAGCCGGTGCGACTCGATGTAGTGCGCCACGGCGGGGGGGACGAGCTCTTCGATCGGCTCACCCCGACGCACCCGCTCGCGCACCTGGGTCGCGGACACGTCCACCGCCGGCACCTCGAGGGTCCGCGCCACGAGATCGTGGCGCGGCAACTCCTCGCCGGGGCGCGTCAGCACCACTACCTCGGCCAGATCCGGAATCGCGCTCGCCTCGCGCCACGCCGGGAGCTCACGCGCCGCGTCCGCTCCAACCAGTAAACATAACGCATCCCCGGGAAACTCAGCCCTGAGGGCGCGCAGCGTATCCGCCGTGTACGACACCCCCGCGCGATCGACCTCCCGCGTGTCCAACACGAAGCGCTCGTCGTGCGACAGGGCCGCACGGAGCATCGCCACCCGATCGGCGGGCTCGGCATGGTGCTGATTAGCCTTGAAGGGCTGGACGTGGGCGGGGACGAAGTGCACCCGGTCGAGCCGCAGGGAGTCGGCCGCGGCGCTCGCCACGATCAAGTGCCCGAGGTGGACTGGGTCGAAGGAGCCGCCGAAGACGCCGCGGCGCATGGGCGATCAGGGAGTGGCGAACTGCTCGGGGCAGGCCTGCGCCGCCCCCTCGGCTTCCGGATAGTACTGCCACAAGTACTGACACATCTCCTGCTTCTCTTCCGCGTAGCCGATCTTGCCGTACGCCTCGATCAGTTTCAGCACCGACTTGGATGCGTAGCTGGTGCGGGGATAGTTGGCCACCACGTCCTTGAAGTAGATGATTGCCGAGTCGTAAGCGCCCAGGCGCAGATAGAACACCCCGCCGCGGTATTCCTTCTCGGCGAACTTTTCCTCCAGCTCGCGGATGCGCAGCTGGGCCCGGTCGGCCGCCGGGCTCGCCGGGTAGCGGGCCATGAGCTCCCGGTACGTGGCCAGGGCGGCATCGCCGTACGTGGGGTCGAGGTCCGGGTCGTCCCACAGCTCGGCGTAGGAGTCGCCGGCCCGCAGGATGGCGTCCGGCGCCAGCTCATGCCTGGGGTACTCGTCGGCCAGCCGCCGGAACTGCCGCGCCGCTTCCAGCCGCTCCCCGTTGCGCAGCATGCACTCTCCCACGTAGTAGCGAGCCTCCGGCTGGCGCGGGTCGCGCGCCTCCATCTCGAAGGTGAGGCGCGTGAAGCCCTCCCGGGCGAACCCGCAGTTGCCCGCCCGGTACGCCGCCAGCGACGAGTCGTACAGCGCCTGCGACGTCGGGTAGAGCGACGGATCGAACTTCTTGGAGCACGCCGCAGCGGCGACGAGCGCTACGAGAACGGTGGCAATAGCGCGCATTGTCACGTGCGTTAGTACCCTGGTGTCTCTCCCAGTTCCCGGTCTGGCGCTACGGCACAGGGCAGCACGCGCGACTGCGGGATCGTTCATCAAGTATCGCCCTGCCGCCCTAGAACTCCGGCCGCGTGATCAAGTTCAGCCGGCCCGAGGCGATCGCGTACATCGAATCGCCGGGGAACAGCCCGGCGCGCGCCTGCTCGTATGCCTCGATGGCACCCATGAGGTCGCCGGTGGCGAACCGCACGTCCCCCAACCCGATGTAGGCGGCGCGGGCCCCTGGACTGCTCCCACCCCGCGTCGCGGCCTTCTCGAACCACTCCTCGGCCAGAGTGGGCTGGCCCTCGTCGAGGTAGCGCCGGCCGATCTGCAGCGCGCACAGCACGAGCCCGTCGCGCGCCCCCCGGGTGATGCGCGCATCCCGCTGGCGCCTGATCAGGCTCTCGAACGCCACCGAGGCATCCTCGCAGCGCCCCAAACGGCGCAGCGCAACCCCGTATACGTAAACCAGGGAGTCAAGCGTGTGGGCGTCGGGCGCGGCCGCGGCGGCGTACATCAGCACCGCCAGCTCCTCGGGCGTGCGCGGCGTCGTGCCCAGCGAGCCCGCGAGCTGCTGGGCGAAGGTGCCCAGGGCCCGGTTCGGCGCCACGGTCTGAAGCCCGTCGAGCGCGGCAGCCAGGGCCTGCTGGTTGCCGGCCTGAATGGCCGCGTTGGCCACCAGCACGAGGCCGTCGGCGGCTTCCTGCAACCGGGTCTCGCCACCTCTGGTGCCGAGGGCCACGTAGTAGGCGGCGGCCGAGTCGAGCTCACCGGCGCGCAACGCCGCTCCTCCCGCCTTGGCGAGCAGGCCGGGATTCGGCGCGCCCGCCGCGATGGCGAGCCGATACTCCACCAGCGCGTCGCCGTAGCGCCGCTCGGCGTACGCCTCGTCCGCCAGCCGCTCGTGCTGGGCGGCGGCGCCGACACAGCCGGCGAGGAGCACGGCTCCCAGAACCCACACACGGCGCTGCATGGTGCGGCTACTGCCCCGCCCCGCGATCGAGCATCGCCAGGTATGCCTTCACCCGCACGTCGTAGGGGTGGGTCTCCTTCACTTCGCTCCACACACGGCGGGCGGTGCCCGCATCACCCGACAGATAGCAGGCGAGGCCGTATGCCGCCTTGGCATCAACCGCGCCCGGTCGGGCCTCGACCACCTGCTCCAGCTCCTCGCGTGCCTCCAGCGTGCGCCGCGCGTCCAGCAACAACCGGCCCAGCCGATAGCGCAAGTCATGGAACGTGGGCCCCAGCTCAAGCGCCCGCTCGTACTGCTCGATGGCGAGCCCCAGCCTGCCGGCCTCGGCATAGGCTTCACCCACCTCGGCGTGGAGGTTGGCCAGCTTGGATGCATAGTGGGCCGCGACGCCACCGCGGTCCTCGGCCCCGCTCTCGCGGGCCGCGGCGAAGGACGCCTCCGCCTCATCGCCGCGTCCCATCTCGGCCAGCAGAATCCCCCGGTGGATGTTGGCCTCCACGTAACGGGGGTTGAGGTCGACCGCCTTGTCGAGCGACTCCAGCGCCTGCTCCCGCCGGTTGACCATGTAGTACGACAGGCCGAGCAGGTGATGCGCGTCGGCGAACGCCTTGCCGCTCTCGATCAGCTCGTGGAGCAGGTAGAGCGCGCCGTAGTAGTCGCCGAGCTCGAACCGGTCTTTGGCGCGCTCAAGCTGTTGCGCGGGGCTCAAGTCCATAGGTGTCCTCGTACCATGTCACGAACCGGGCGATGCCGTCCTCCAGACGAACCTCGGGCTCGTATCCCAAGACGGCTCGGGCCCTTGAAATGTCGGCATGCGTGCGGCGTACGTCACCCCATTGATCGGCCTGGACAGCTACGCGCGGTGAGACGCCCACCGCGCGCCCAATGAGGCCAATCAGGTCCCGCAGTGCCACCGGGCGACCGCTGCCGATGTTGAAGATCTCGCACCCGGGCCCTGCCAGCTCAGTCCACTCGATCGCCCGCACGATTCCCTGCACCACATCGTCCACGTGGGTGTAGTCGCGCTCGGTCATGCCGTCGCCGAAGCGCTCCAGCAGGCCGCCCGTGGCGAGCTGATGCGTGAACCGCATGACGGCCTGGTCGGGACGCTGCCTTGGCCCGTAGACCGAGAAGAAGCGCAGTAGCGCGATGCGCATGCCGCCGCCTGCCGCTTCCCTCTCGCACACCAGCTCGGCGGCGCGCTTCGAGAGCGCATACGGCGACATGGGCCGAAGAGGCCCTGCGTCCTCACGGAACGGCGCTCGAACGCCGTCGCCATACACGGAAGACGACGACGCAGCGACTACCCGTCTGACGCCCGCACGGCGACATGCCTCCAGCATCGCCGCGGTTCCCTGCACGTTCACTCCCAGGTAAGCGCCCGGATCCTCGAAGCTCGGCCGCACACCGGGCCGGGCCGCCAGGTGCACCACGGCGTCCGCACCCGATACGATGTGCGTCAGTGTTTGAGCGTCGCGGATGTCGCTCTCGGCGAAGCTGAAGCCCGCGCGGCGCGCCATGGCGGCGAGCCAGCGTTCCTTGATGATGCGGTCGTAGAACGGATCGAAGTTGTCCACCCCGGTCACACGATGACCGGCTTCGAGCAGCCGCTCGCAGGTGTGACTCCCGATGAAGCCGGCAGCACCGGTGACGACGATGTGTTGGGTCACGCTGAGAGCACCGCCTCGAAGTACTCGATGGTGCGGGCCAGACCGTCCTCCAGGGACACCTGCGGCTCCCAGCCGAGCTGCTGCCTCGCCCTGCTGATGTCGGGCTGGCGCACCTTGGGATCGTCGGTGGGAAGCGCCTCGAACACGACCTGAGACTTCGACCCAGTGAGCTTCAGCACGACGTCGGCCAGCTCCCGCACGGTGAACTCGTTCGGGTTCCCTAAGTTGGTGGGCTCGGAGTCACCGCGCTCGAACAGCCGCACGATGCCCTCGATCTCGTCATCCACGTAGCAGAACGAGCGGGTCTGCGAGCCATCGCCGTAGATCGTGATGGGCTCGCCTTTCAGTGCCTGCACGATGAAGTTCGACACGACCCGTCCATCGTGGGCTCGCATGCGCGGGCCGTACGTGTTGAAGATCCGCACGATGCGTGTGTCGAGGCCGTGGTAGCGATGGTACGCCATCGTCATCGCCTCGGCGAACCGCTTGGCCTCGTCGTACACACCGCGGGGACCGATCGGGTTCACGTGTCCCCAGTACGATTCTGGTTGGGGGTGCACCTGGGGGTCACCGTAGACCTCGGAGGTGCTGGCCAGGAAGAACGTCGCCTCCTTGGCCTTCGCCAGACCCAGAGAATTGTGGGTGCCGAGGGAGCCGACCTTGAGGGTTTGTATGGGAAGCTGCAGGTAGTCGATGGGGCTCGCCGGAGAGGCGAAGTGAAACACGGCGTCCACCGCACCTTCCACCTCGATGTACGTGCTGACATCGTGCTTCACGAAGTCAAACGCACCGTTC
>CAYGBV010000024.1:0-32703 GCA_964348295.1 uncultured Gemmatimonadaceae bacterium | reverse complement strand
ACGTCGATCTCCTTTGCTCCCGCCCGCACCGCCGCGCTGATCTGGCCGAGTCGCTCCTCCAGCGGTGCCTCGCCGCGCGGGAAGTCCCCGGTGGCCGCGGCCACGGGAATCGCGCTGCTGGCGAGCGCCTCCACTGCCGTCGGCACGAACCGTTCGGAGACACACACCGCCGCGACGCGCGCTGCCCGACCCAGCGGCTCCAGCGCGTTGAGCGCCTGCCGGTTCAGCGGAGCCCGCGCCCTGCGACAAAGGTCGCACACGCGCTCCGGGGTGTCGTCGTCGGCCAGCGTGGTGAGGTCTATCGCCGCCAGCGCCGCCGCGAGGGCTTCGAGCCGCGCGGCCCGCTCCTGCGGAACGCCGGCCGCGAGCTTGCGCGCCCGCTCCTCAACCTGGGCCGCATCGGTACGGGTGGCATCCACGTCGTCGAGGTCGAGGGGCAGAACGCGGCTTCTGGCAGTCATGGCACAGTGCGGACGAGCCGGGTCGTGTGGCACGCAATGTAAGCAATTACCCGAATGCGGGGGGCGGATCGGAGGCACACGGTTGCCGCGCGCCGCGGGAGCTACCTATACTGCGTGCCGTGTCCACCGTGGTCGTCTCCGATGTCCACCTGGGGTATGCGCCGGCCGAGATCGACGTCGCGTTTCGCCGATTCCTCGAGCGCGTGCCCGACCTCGGAGACCACCTGATCGTCAACGGCGATCTGTTCGAGTTCTGGTTCGAGTACCGCGACGTCATTCCGAAGCGGGCGTTTCCCACCCTCGAGGCGCTGGCGCGGGTGCGGCGCGCCGGTGTGCGGCTCACCGTGACAGGCGGCAACCACGACCGCTGGGGCGGCGCGTTCTGGCGCGACCAGCTCGATGCGGCGTTCCACCCGGAGGGTGTGGAGCTCGAGCTGGCTGGGCACAAGGCACTGGTGACCCACGGCGACGGCGTCGGCGACGAAAAGTGGAGTGCGCGGGCGCTGCACGCGGCGGTGCGGCATCCTCTCACGGTGCGTCTCTTTCGGTGGGTCCACCCCGACCTGGGGATCGCGCTGGTGCGGCGTATGTCGCCGCTGCTGTCCGGCAAGGCGCGGGACGAGGCGGTCGTGCGCCGCTATGCGACAGCGCAGGCGGCGTACGCGAAGCGGCTCCTGCAGGAGCGCACGGACCTCGCCCTCCTCGTCATGGGGCATACGCACTGTCCGGTGCTCGATGAGGTAAGCCCCGGACGGTGGTATCTGAATCCGGGGGCGTTCGCCGAGGGGATGCGCTACGCCGTGATCGGGGAGCGGGGCCCCCGCCTGGAGAGGTTCGCTACCAATACACCCTGACGCCGGCGCCGAGGTCCCCGTTCGGCAGGCTGCGCGTCTCCAGCTCTCCGGGAAAGTCCCACAGCTCCGCCGACACGAACGCCTCGGCCGCCGCCAGCAGGTGGTTGAACACCAGCAGCACGGCCCAGTCCTCTACCTCCTGCCTCTTGCCGTCGATCTGCTCTTGATCGGCGTCGATGCTCTCCAGATAGTTGAGCTGATTGGCGGACTTCAGCGTCATGGTGAGGGTGATGCCCTCCCAGAAGATGAACACCGCCCCCGTGACGCGCCGGCCCATTATCGACTGGCCCCACCCCGGCAAGAGAAGGGAGCGCCACATGGCGCCGAGCGGAGAGACCGGGGGCTCTACCCGGAAGTGCGGGACCGGAATGGTGTCGCTGGGATCGGGACGGCGCTGCTCGGGTGGCCGCTGCGGGACGACCTGTGCCGCTCCCGGCGCTGCCGCCGCGAGCGCCACTACCGCGACGCAGATCAGTACGCGCATGCGACCCGCAAGTGTCCCGGCAGCATCTCCACCGTAATCGACCGTTCCTCGGCGCGCTGCACCTCGCCGTCCAGGTGCAGTAACAGCGGCTCCGACACTCCCGTGATCGTGACCTGCCTGCTCCGAAACAGCGTCACCTCCGGCAGCTCGGTGTGCGTGCCTCGAATCACGCTAGGAACGTACCTGAGGAACTTGAGCAGGCCCACCCTGCGAACCACGCACACGTCGAACCAGCCGTCGTCGGGCACCGCGTTGGGGGTCAGTCGGAAGCCGCCGCCGATGGTGGGGCCGATGGCGACCTCGAGCAGCATCATGCGACCCCGCTCATGATGCTCGCTGGCGGACACCTCGAGTTCCGGCACCCTGAAGGATGCAAACGTCTTGTACACCCCAGCCAGGTACAGGGGAAAGCCCTTGAGGCGTCTGATGCCGCTGACCTGCCGTGTTACCTCCGCGTCGAAGCCCGCTCCGAGCGCGTTCACGAAGTACTCGTTGCCCATCCGTCCGACGTCGAACGCGCGCGGCGTCCCTTGCAGGACTGCGGCCAGGTTGTGCTCCACCCTGGCCCGCGGCATCCCGATGGCACGCGCGTAGTCGTTCCCGGTGCCGATCGGAACGTGGCCCAATATTACGTCTGTGGGGCCGTCGGCCAGGAGGCCGTTGGCCGTACCGTGGACAGTGCCGTCTCCACCGACCGCTATCACCAGCGGCCATCCCTCCAGCCGGGCCTCGGCGGCGAGTTCGGCCTCGTGGCCGCGACGCGCAGTCGTCACGACCTTGGCGTCCCAGCCGTTGGAGTGTGCAGCGGCGGCGAGGCGCGCTTGCAGCTCGCGGCCCTTCCCGCGGCCGGCTTCGGGATTGAGGATGATCAATGCCGATTTCATGGGTGCCACCGCTGGCGGGAGCGTGTGGGAATCGAACCCACCCAAGCCGCCTCAGGCGCCTCGCAACGGCTTTGAAGGCCGCGCCGCACACCAGTGCGAATCCGCCCCCACCTCGTGGTCAGCTCCGCACGGCGATCGCGTCGATCTCGACTTGGGCGCCCTTGGGAAGCGCGGCGGCCTGCACCGCGGCCCGTGCCGGTCGGTGATCGCCGAAGTGCCCTGTGTACACCTCGTTCATGGCCGGGAAATCGGCCATGTCGGCGAGGTAGACGGTCGTCTTCACCACGTCGGCCAACCCGCAGCCGGCGGCTGCCAGGACGGCCCTCAAGTTGTGGAGCACCCGCTCCGTCTGGGCCGCTGTGTCGTCGCCGACCATCTCCATGCTCGCCGGGTCGAGGGCGATCTGGCCCGCAGTGAACACGAGGTCGCCGGCGATGACCGCCTGGCTGTACGGCCCGATGGCCTGCGGGGCCTGGTCAGTGGCTACGAACTCCATGGCGGCGGCTCCTAGAAGAGGCCTTCGATGGTTCCGTCCTTGGCGACTCGCATCTTCTCTGCGGCCGGGGTCTTGCCGAGGCCCGGCATCGTCATGATGTCCCCGCACATGGCCACCACGAAACCGGCGCCGGCCGAGGGATAGATGTCCCGTACCGTGATCTTGTAGTCTCGCGGCGCACCGAGCAACGCGGCGTTGTCGCTGAAGGAGTACTGGGTCTTCGCCATGCAGACGGGCGTGTCGCCCGACCCCCACTTTGTCAGGCGGTCGGCCGCTCTCGAAGCGGCCGGCATGAACGTAACGCCGTCGGCCCGGTAGATCTCCTTGGCCACGATCTGGATCTTCTCGCGAATGGAAGCCGACGTGTCGTAGATCGGCCGGAACTTTGCGTTCCTCTGGTCGAGCAGCCCGAGCACGGCTTCGGCGAGCTCGATCCCGCCGTCACCGCCCTTCTCCCACACCTCGCACAGGGCGACCTGGGCACCGAGGGCCTCGCAGCCCTCGCGTAGCACCTGAAGCTCCGCGTCGCTGTCGCTGAGGAAGCGGTTCATGGCGACGATAGTCGGCACGCCGAACTTCGCCACGTTCTCGAGATGCTGCTTCAAGTTGGCGAAGCCGCGCCCGACTGCGTCGGGATCGGGCTCGGCCAGCTTGTCCTTGGCGACCCCGCCGTGGACCTTGAGCGCCCTTATGGTGGCGACCACGATCGCCGCCTCGGGATTGAGGTCACCTACCCGGCACTTGATGTCGAAGAACTTCTCCGCGCCGAGGTCGGCCCCGAAGCCGGCCTCGGTCACCACGATGTCGGCGACTCGCAGGGCCGCGTCGGTCGCCACCACGGAGTTGCACCCGTGGGCGATGTTCCCGAAGGGGCCGCAGTGCACGAACGCGGGGCCGCCCTCGAGCGTCTGGACCAGGTTCGGGTTGAGCGCGTCCTTGAGTAGCAGCGTCATGGCGCCCTGTGCCTTGAGCTGCTCCGCGCGGACCGGCTCCTGAGCGCGGGTCATTCCCACCACGATGCGCCCCAGACGCGCCTCGAGGTCGTCCATGTCGCGCGCCAGGCACATGATGGCCTGGATCTCGCTCGCCGGAGTGATCACGAAACGGTCTTCCCGCGGCACGCCACCCAGCGGGCCCCCGAGACCGATGGTGATGCCGCGCAGCGCGCGGTCGTTCATGTCAATGGTGCGGGGCCAGGTGATGCGGCGGGAGTCGATCCCCAGGGCGTTCCCCTGATGGAGGTGATTGTCCAGCAACGCCGAGAGGAGGTTGTGCGCGCTCGTGATGGCGTGGAAGTCACCCGTGAAGTGGAGGTTGATGTCCTCCATCGGCACCACTTGCGCATATCCCCCGCCGGCCGCCCCGCCCTTGATCCCGAACACGGGTCCGAGGCTCGGCTCGCGCATGGTGAGCACGGCCTTGCGCCCCAGCGTCCGCAGGGCCTGGGTCACGCCCACCGTGACGGTGGACTTCCCCTCCCCGGCGGCGGTGGGGTTGATGGCGGTCACCAGGATTAAGCGACCCTTGCGGGGACGCGTGGCCAGGCTGTCGAGCCGCACCTTGGCCTTGTGCTCGCCATAGAGGATCAGGTCGTCCGGTGTGAGGTCGATGTCCGTGGCGACGTCCGTGATCGGGCGAAGCTGGGCCGCCTGAGCGATCTCGATGTCGGTGGGAACGTGTATGGTGGTCATGATTCTAGATCGTAGGGTTGAGCCACGCGGGCGCCGAAGCAGCGACGAGCGTTGGCAGTCGTCTCGGTTGCGAGTTGCTCTAAGGGCACCTGCCGGAGCTCGGCGACCCGCTGCGCCACGTGCTGCACGAAGGCGGGCTCGTTGCGCTTGCCCCGGTGGGGCACCGGCGTAAGATACGGCGCATCCGTCTCGATGAGGAGGCGGTCCGGCGGACAGGTGGTCACGAACTCCGTCGGCCCCCAGTTCTTGAAGGTGATCATCCCGCTGAATCCGAAGTACGCCCCGATTGCCATCCCCGCCGCGAAGACGTCCGGGCCCGAGCTGAAGGAATGCAGCACCAACGCCGGCACGTCCGCGCCCCACTCAGGGAGCATGGCGGCCATGTCGGCGTCCGCCTCCCGGGCGTGCACTACCACCGGCAGGTGGTGCTCGGCCGCGAGGGCAAGTTGCGCCTCGAACGCTCGGCGTTGGGCGTCCCGCGGGGAGTGGTCGTAGTGGTAGTCGAGTCCGGTCTCGCCCACGGCCACGACGCACGAATCGTCCAGTGCCGCGGTGACGCGAGCCTTCACGTCATCGCACCAGCTCGAGGCCTCGTGCGGGTGCACGCCGCTGGTTGCGGATATGCCGTACTGGTTCGCCAGCGCACGAGCGTGCTCCGTGGCGGGAGCCGAGTCGGCGATGACCACCACGTGGCCCACGCCCGCCGCGCGCGCCCGCGCGACGACGTCGTCTCGATCGGCATCGAAGCGCGAGTCGCCGAGGTGGCAATGGGTATCGACCAACACCGCCGCCCGCGCTCCCCGGAGGTCAGGTAGCGGGCGCGCCCTTCGGCGCGATCGTCTTCGCGCCCCGCACGTCCTCTCCAGGCCAGCGTCGCTCCAACGCCCACAGGATCGGGGATGCGATGAAGATCGACGAGAACGTTCCCGTGATGATCCCGAACGTCATCACCCAGGCAAATGGTCGGATGACCGCGCCGCCGAGGACCAGCAGCGCCATGCTCGCGGCCACCGTTGTTCCCGACGTGAGGACGGTCCGCGGCAAGGTCTCGTTGATGGACCGGTTCAGGATCCCGAATAGGTTCTCGCGCTTGTACTTCTTCAGGTTCTCGCGCACCCGGTCGAACGTCACGATGGTGTCGTTGAGCGAGTACCCGATGATGGTGAGCAGCGCAGCGACCACCACCAGCGAGACTTCCAGATTGAGGTACGCGATGAACGCGATGGTGGTGATGATGTCGTGTACCGTGGCCGACACCGCTGCGAGGCTGAAGCGCCACTCATAGCGGAACCAGATCACCAGGAAGATCGCACCGAAGGCCATGAGCAGGGCGGTCATGGTGCGCGCCCGCAGCTCGCCCCCGACCTTGGGGCCCACCGCCTCCACCCGGTCGATGCGGTACGCTTCCTCGCCGAAGGCGGCGGTCAGCGCGGCCTCCACGGCTGCGCCAGTCTCCTGCGTCGTCTCCTCCGCGACGGCGATCCGCGGATCGAGGCGGGCTCGGATCACGAACTCGTCGCTGGCGCCGAACGTCTGGATCTCGGCGCCGGTGATTCCCGCGTCGGTCAGCGCCGCCCGGATCTCGGCCGTCTGGATGCTCTGCTCGAAGACGTGCACTTGCACCAAGGTGCCGCCCGTGAACTCGATGCTCGTGTTCAATCCGCGAATGCCCAGCAGGATCAGCCCTGGTATGGTGAACAGCAGCGAGGCCGTCAGGGCGGTCTTGCGCCGCGAGAGGAAGTCGTAGTCGGCCTTGTCGAAGAGGCGCAGCATCAGATCGAAAGCTCCTTCGCAGCCTCACCCCGGTGCAGCCAGATGAGGAACAAGGTCTTGGTCACGAACACGGCGGTGATGAGCGACGCGATGATGCCGACGATGAGCGTCACCGCGAAGCCCCGCACCGGTCCCGTGCCGAACTGGAAGAGGAATGCGGCGGTGATCACCGTGGTGACGTTCGCGTCGATGATGGCCGGCATCGCGTGTTCGAAGCCCTGGTCAACGGCCACGCGCGGACTCTTGGCGAGCTTTAGCTCCTCCCGTATTCGCTCGAAGATCAGCACGTTGGCGTCCACCGCCATGCCCAGTGACAGGATGAAGCCGGCGAGCCCGGGCAGCGTCAGGGTGGCCTCCAGAGTCGCGAGCCCACCGAGCATGAACACCATGTAGAACCCGAGGGCCAGGATGGCGAAGACTCCCCCGAGGCGGTAGTACAGCAGCATTATGGCAACGACGAAGATTGCAGCCACCAGCGCGGCGCGCCGGCCCTGAATAATCGAGTCGCGCCCCAGGCTGGGTCCCACGGCCCGCTCCTCCACGATCACCAGCGGTGCCGGGAGGGCGCCCGCCCGCAACACCAGGGCCAGGTCCTGGGCTTCCTGGAGGCTGGCGTTGCCGAGCTCGATCTGGCCGCTGCGGCCGATCTCGGAGCGAATGACCGGCGGCTGCCGGAACACCCGCCCGTCCAGCATGATCGCCATGTAGTCGCCCACGTGCTGTCGCGTCTCGTTGCGGAACTTGCGCCCACCCGAGCGCGTGAGCTCGAACAACACGATGGCTTGATTGCTAGTCGGGTCGATGGTGGCCCGGGCGTCGCTCAGCTCGTCACCCGAAAGCACAGTGCGGGTGTAGACCGAGTAGAGCGGCCGGTAGGAGCGCGCTCCCTGTGAGATCGGCTCCGAGGCCCAGATCAGCTCCCGGCCCCGCGGCATGACTCGCTGCGCCTCCTCGATGTGTAGCAGGCTGTCCACCAGCAGGAAATCCTCTTCCGGCACGAGGAACTCGCCCGGGATGCTGCCGTTGTACAGCATCGTACTCAGCGGTCCCGGCTGATCGACAGCGAAGGCCGTGTCGGCGGCGGCCGTATCCGCCGCCTGCGCCGTGTCGCCGCCCAGAAGCTGCTCCAGCGCGGTGGGGGCCGCGGCGCCCGGCGCCACGCGCACGCCCGCCCGCACGAGGGCCGCGTCGATGGTGGGAAGCGCGTCGCGGAACAGGTTCTCCATGTCCGTGATGCGCCACTCCAGGAACGCCGAGCGTTGTACGATCTGCTTCGCGCGGCCGGGCTCGGTGATCCCGGCCAGCTCCACCACGATGCGGTCGGCTCCGATCCGCTGAATCAGTGGCTCGGCCACGCCGAACTCGTCCACGCGCGAGCGCACCACCGTGAGAGCGCGGTCCAGCGCCCCCGAAGGGTCCGCCACCGGCCCGGCGCTCTGATCGATCTCGAGGGCGAGGTGGATGCCGCCCTGCAGGTCCAGGCCCTGCTTGATCGGCACGCGCTTCACTGTGGTGTCGTGCATCCGGCCTTCCTCGTCCCGGACGCGGATGGTCACGTCCCGCGGGATGAGCGACACGATGCTCCCCACCACCAGGAGCGCGATGATTATGAGGCGATTCCGAATACTCGAAAGCATGATGCCAGTTGCAGTTGGGGCGTTAATGACTAGTGGGGGTGCCTCACCCTGTCAACGCGGCACGCGCGGCCGCAAAGTCCTTGTCCAGCTGCTGCTTAAGGGTCTCCGCCGAGGAGAAGCGCACGACGTCGCGCAACCGCGTGATCCACGAGACCTTGACCTCTTCGCCGTACAGGTCGAGGTCCACGTCGAATACGTGGGCCTCGAGACTGCGGCCCGCCTCACCGAACGTGGGTCGCGGCCCCTGATGCATCATGGCTCCGACGGTTCCCTCGCCCCACTCGACGCGTACGGCGTACACGCCGTCGGGCGGCAGCAGCTTCCGCGCGTCGGGCAGCGCGAGGTTCACCGTGCGATAGCCCAGGCCGCGCCCGCGCCCGACCCCGGCGACAACCGTGGCCGTGAGCGAGTATGGTCGGCCCAGTAGCCGAGCTGCGGTATCCAGGTCCCCCCCTGCCACGGCGCGGCGCACCAGGGTGGAGGAGACCGGCCGCCCTCCCACGTCCACCTGGTCCACGACGTCCACGGCGAAGCCCATCTCCTTCCCGAGGCGGCGCAACAGATCCACGTTCCCGGCCCGCCCCCTACCGAAGCCGTGGTCGTGGCCGATCACCAGCTCCTTCATGTGGAACCGTTCGAGCAGCAGTCGCACGAACGCCTCGGGTCGATACTGGGAGAGCTCACGGGTGAACTGCATGAACACGACGATGTCGAGCTCGCACTGGGCGAGGAACTCGCGGCGCTCGTGGGCCAGCGTGAGCAGGGCCGGCGCTACCGGCGGGTTCACGACCTCCATGGGGTGGGGCTCGAACGTGACGAGCAGGCTGCGGCGGTCGGCACGGCGGGCGCGCTCGGCGATCTCCTCGAGCACCTGCCGGTGCCCCAGGTGCACCCCGTCGAACGTCCCGACGGTCACGACCGTGCCCCTGCGGTCGTTGGGGAGGGCCGGTGAGTCCGTCATCCTTCCAACACCACCTTGGGCTTGAAGACGGCGCCCTGCCGCTCGGCGATGGCCACGAGCTCGTCGCCGGCGACCAAGGCGACCGGGTCCCCGGCAGTGGACGTCACGGGCACGGGCCGTCCGTGGGCGACCATGGTGCGGAGCTCGCTGTCGAGCTGCACCGTCGGAAGGTGGTTGACTGCCGCACGCGGTGGAAGCAGCGTCGGTGTGCGCTCCTGCACCGCATCTGGCGTGACCGCATCGGCCACCGGGAACGGCCCCACCGCCACGCGGCGCAGTGCCTCGAGGTGTGCCCCGCACCCCAGGCTGCGGCCCAGGTCTCGGGCCAGCGCCCGCAGGTACGTCCCGCTGCTCACGTCGGCCGCGAACTCCACGTTGGGCCCGTGCCGGTCGGTCATGGCGAACCGGGTGACCTCGATCTCCCGCGGCTCAAGTTCGAGCACCTCGCCGCGGCGAGCGCGGCGGTAGGCGCGCTCCCCGCCCTGCTTCCTAGCCGAGTGCAGCGGCGGCCGCTGCATGATCCGGCCGGTGAGCGCAGCCATCGCCTGCCGCACGGTCTCGTCGCTCAGCGAGCGCCACCCGTCGTCGGTGCGCGTGATGCCGCCCGTGCGGTCCTCCGTATCGGTCTCAACCCCGAGTGTGATGGTGCCGGTATAGCGCTTGGGGAGCCCCACCAGGTATTGGGACAGCCGGGTCGCGCGTCCCACTAGGACGATCAATAATCCGGACGCGAACGGGTCGAGCGTCCCCGCATGCCCCGCGCGCCGCGTGCCGTATGCGCGTCGCACCACGTCTACGACGTCGTGCGACGTTGGCCCAGGGGGCTTGTCTACGAGCAGGAACCCGTCCGTCAGGACTGGCCCTCGTTCTTGAGTTGATCGAGTAGCTGGTTGATGCGGGCCCGGTGCTCGAGTCCCCGATCCAACACGAAGTGGACCTCGGGCGTGGTGCGCATGTTGAGGGTGTGCGCCAGACGGCTGCGCAGGAAGCCCGCCGCGCTGCGCAGGCCTTCCATGGCCCGGTCCTTCTCCTCCTCGCTCCCCATGATGCTCACCAGCACTTCCGCGTGCGCGCAGTCGGCCGACACCTCGACTCCGGTCACGGTCACGAAGCCGATCCGTGGGTCCTTGAGCCCGGTGGTGAGGACGTTGGCTAGCGTCTCCTGTACCAGGGCCGCAACGCGCTCCGGACGGCGTCTTTCGGCGCTCATAGGAAGGTCGTGGCGGAGTCGATCACTCGAATCGAGCCGTTTCCGGCAACGAACTGGTCGGCGGCGCTGAGCACCGCCGAGGCCTGTCGCCGGTCCGTCGCTACGACGCCGCACGCGAGCTCTGCCCGCTGCCACAGATCCTGATGATCCGTCTCGGCCACCGAGACGTTGAAGCGCTGGTGCAGCCTGTCCTTGAGGCTCTTCAGCACGCGTCGTTTGTCCTTGAGAGACCGGCACCCGGCCAGGTGCAGCTCCCAAGAGATGATGCCAACCACCACGTCAGGCGTCTTTCACTGCCCCGGCCGTCTCGAGTGAACGCGCGATCTCCTCGATCCGGTACGCTTCCAGGACGTCGTCGACCTTCACGTCGTTGTAGTTCTCGATGCCGATGCCGCACTCCAGCCCTTCCTTGACCTCGCGGACGTCCTCCTTGAACCGCTTGAGACTGGACATCGCGCCATCGTAGACCACCACGCCGTCCCGGATGACCCGAACGCTAGCCCCGCGGCGCATCGTGCCGCTACGCACGAAGCAGCCCGCGATCGTCCCGACGCCGGAGATCTTGAAGAGTTGGCGCACCTCCGCCTCCCCGAGGACGATCTCCCGCTCCTCGGGCGCGAGCATGCCTTCCAGCGCCGCCTTGACGTCCTCCACCGCGTTGTAGATGACGCGGTAGGTACGGAGATCCACCTTCTCCTTCTCCGCAGCGTTTCGGGCGTTTGCGTCGGGCCGCACGTTGAATCCGATGACGATCGCGTCGGACGCTTTGGCAAGCAGCACGTCGCTCTCGGTAATGGCGCCCACGCGACGATCGATGACCTCGACCTTGACCTCGTCGGTCGAAAGCTGGTCCAAGGCGTCGGCCAGCGCTTCGGCGGGACCACCCTGGTCTGCCTTGATGATGATCTTGAGGGCCTGGACCGCGCCCTCCTCGATCTGCTTGGAGAGCTCCTCCAGCGACACGCCGCGCAGGCTGCGCCGGTGGGAGGCCTCGCGCTCGAGGCGCTGCCGCTTCTGTGCGATATCCCGCGCGTCGGTGCCGCTGGGCACCGCCGTGAACGTGTCACCCGCCTCCGGTACACCGTCGAAGCCTAGGACTTGCACCGGGATCGACGGCCCGGCTGCGTTCACCCGCTGGCCGCGCTCGTCCTGCATCGCCCGCACGCGGCCCGCCAGATTGCCCGAGATGAAGTCGTGGCCGATCTCGAGGGTTCCTGACTCCACCAGCACCGTGGCCACGGGGCCCTTGCCCGGATCGAGGGTGCTCTCGATGACTGTGCCGCGGGCGAGCCGGTCGGGGTTCGCCTTGAGGTCGAGCAGCTCGGCCTGGAGCAGGATCTTCTCCAACAGCTCGTCTACCCCGCTGCCCGTCTTCGCCGACAACGCCTGGACCATGGTGTCGCCGCCGAAGTCTTCCACGATCACCTCGTGCTTGAGCAGACCCTGCTTCACCTTCTCCGTGTCGGCCGAGGGCAGATCGATCTTGTTGATGGCCACGACGATCGGCACGCCTGCGTTCTTGGCGTGGCTGATTGCCTCGACCGTCTGCGGCATCACTTGGTCGTCTGCCGCCACGACGAGCACCACGAGGTCGGTGGTCTGGGCGCCGCGGGCGCGCATCGCCGTGAAGGCTTCGTGACCGGGGGTGTCGAGGAAGGTGATGACCTTGCCGTTGGGGAGCTCGACGTGGTACGCGCCGATGTGCTGCGTGATACCGCCGGACTCGCCCGCGATGACGTTGGTCTTGCGGATGTAGTCGAGCAGCGACGTCTTCCCGTGGTCCACGTGCCCCATCACGGTCACCACCGGTGGGCGCGGGGTCAGGTCCTCGGGCAGGTCCTCTGCCGCTTCCAGGATCGACTCGGTGGGGACGTACTCCTCCTCCCGCACCGCGTGGAAGCCGAAGGCCCCGGCGATCAGATCGATCTGGTCGAAATCGAGCCGCTGGTTGACCGTGACCATCAGCCCGAGCTCCTTGAAGCAGAACGTGACGATCTCGGTGGGCGATACCGCGAGGGTCTCGGCTAGCTCGGACACCGTGATGAACTCGGTGACGCGGACCAGCGTCTTCTCACGCTCCCGCTCCTCGGCGCGCCGCTGCTCGGCGAGCTCCCGGGCGGACGGCTCTTCGTCGCGGCGCCGCGCTTTGCGCGGCCCCGGACCCTTGATGCTGGCCAGGGTGCGGCTGATGTTGGCCTGCACCGCCTCCTTGTCGACCTGAGAGCGTTTCGCACCCTTGCGGCGGCGCTTCTTGTCACGGCGCCGCTCCTCGGCGAACTCACCGGGTGCTGCCGAGGCCACCGGTCGCGGCCCCGACGATGCCACGGGTCGCAGCCGAGACGGCGGCGGCATGACGCGCTCCACCCGCTTCGGGATGACGGGCTCCGGCTGAGGCGCCTCGGGTTCGGGCGCTGTCGCGGCTGCCGCCGCCTGGTCCTCCTCGGCTGGCGGCGCGACGGCCTCTTCCTCCAGCTCCACCTCGGGAGGCACCGGCTCCGGCGCCGTCTCCACTGGGACAGCCTCCGCCTCCGCGGGTTCCTTGAACAACGCTGCGGCCCGCTCCTCGATTGAGGGCGCCTCCTCGGCGGCCACGGCCTCTTCCGCCTCGGCCACAGCGGCGGCGGTCTCGGCTTCGAGCCGCGCCAGTTCCTCGGCTTCTCGCTTGGCGGCTACCTCGGCGGCCGTGCGCCGCCGTCGGCGAGGTCGCGCTGCAGGTGCCGGCTCCTTGTCGGCGGCCTTGGTGGCCTTCTTGCGGCGCCGCGTCCGGCTCTTGGTCTCAGGCTCGGGTTTGCGCCGCTTCTCCCGCTCCCACCGCGTGCGGACGCGCGCAACCTGCCCCTCGTCCAGCCCGGACAAGTGGCTGCGGACGTGAATGCCCATGTCCGCCAGCAACTCGATGAGCTGGCCGCTGTCGATGCCGAATTCCGCCGCGAGATCGTGGATCCGCGTCTTGCCCACTCCTACCTCCTCGCGTCCTTCCGCGCTGCGCCGCCGATGATTCCGGCGGCGAGATGCTGATCACGCACTCCCACCGCTTGTACTGCGCCGCGACCGAGTCTCCGTCCTAGCTCGGCGGCCGGCGGCCCGACCAGGGCCCGCACCCCACTCGCACGTGCGAGCCGCAGGACCTTCTCCTTCGTTCGCGCGCCGTAGTCGCTTGCCACCACGACCAGGGCCAGCTCACCGCGCTGCAGGGCGGCCCGCACACCACTCGTACCAATGACTACCTTGCGGGCCCGCACGCCCAACCCTAGCAGGCCGAGCTGCGCTTCTATCATCACGCCGCCGGCGTCGCCTCCGGCTCTGAGTCCTGTGCGCCCTCGTCCCCTTCCGGTGCCGCCTTTGCGTCGCCGCTCTCCTCTGCCTCGCTGTTCTCCTCGGTGAGCTCGCTCAGGAACGCCATCAGGACGTCTGCCTGCTCTGCAGTGATTCCCTCGATCTTGAGCACGTCGTCCCGCTCCAGATCCAGGACGTCTCTGAGTGACTTCCGCCCCGTGGCCTCCAACGTGGCGACCAGGTCGGCGGGCATCCCCTTGAGCTCGTTAAGCAGGACGTCGGCGACCAGCTCGTCCTCAGGGGGAAGCGGCGCGAACAGCGGTCCCTCGCCACCGCGCTCCAGCCACTCCCGGCTTGAGTACAGGTCGATCTTCCACTCAGTGAGCTCGGAGGCGAGGCGCACGTTCTGCCCGTTCCGACCGATCGCCAGCGATAGCTGGTCCTCGTCCACGATGGCCTGAATCGTCTTAGAGTCGGAGTCGGAGAACACGCGGGAGACGCGGGCCGGGGCCAGCGCCAGCTTCGCGAAGCGCTCCGGGTCGGGTGACCACGGCACGATGTCGATCCGCTCGCCGCCGAGCTCGTTCACGACGGCTTGCACGCGGCTTCCCTTCATGCCGACGCAGGCACCCACGGGGTCGATGGAGTCGTCCTTGCTCACCACCGCGATCTTGGTGCGGCTCGCCACCTCCCGCGCTGCGGCCCTGATCTCCACGATGCCCTGCTGGATCTCCGGAACCTCCAGCTTGAACAGGGCCTCGACGAACATCGGGTCGGCACGGGACAGGATGAGCCGGGGACCCTTGGGGGTCTCCTCCAGTCGCTTGAGCACCGCGCGGATGGCGTCCCCCTGGTGGAAGTGCTCCCGCGGGTTCTGCTCCCGGTAGGGAATCAGCGCCTCGGCCTCCCGGAACCGGTTGAGCATGATCACCAGGCGTCCGCGCTCGATCTGCTGCACCTCGCCCGAAACGAGCTCGCCCACCTTGTGGCCGAACTCGTCACGGATGCGGGACCGCTCTCCTTCCCGCACGCGTTGGATGATCCGCTGCTTCGCCGCCTGCACCGCCAGCCGCCCAAACGCCTCGAACGGCACCTCCTCCTCCAGGACGTCGCCCGGCTGGAA
Source organism: uncultured Gemmatimonadaceae bacterium (assembly GCA_964348295.1). Taxonomy (GTDB): domain Bacteria; phylum Gemmatimonadota; class Gemmatimonadetes; order Gemmatimonadales; family GWC2-71-9; genus WVYX01. The sequence goes on along the minus strand of CAYGBV010000024.1, from coordinate 17,853 downwards.
GTCCGAGTCCTCCCACTGGGCCTCCTCGAGCGCGATCTGCGAGCTGGGATCCTCCACTTCCTCGACCACGTCCTTGAGCACCGTCACCCGGATGCCACCTTTGAGGTCGTCGATCTCGATCTCGGCGCGCACGTTGGGACCGTAGCGCTTCACCAGGGCGGCGTGGATGCCGTCCTGTAGCAAGTCGACCAGCTCGTCGCGTTCGAGCTGTTTCGCGCTGGCCAGTTCCCGCAGCGCCCCGATGATCCCGGCGGGAGTCGTCATTCCTGCTCCTTTGCCTGCTCAGTCGTTCGTCCGTTGGGCGATCGAGCGCTCGATGGCTGCCCAATCGACGGCCAGCGTGGCGTCCCGCACCTCTTCGAACGGAACGGTGATTTCTGCGCCGCCGCCCACCGGTCGCAGGACTACCGCGTCGGCACCTTCCAGCGCTCGCACGATGGTAGCGCGCATGCGCTGGCGGCCGGCGAGCTTCACGTGCACGTCGCGACCGGTGAAGCGCTCCCAGTGCTCGCGCCAGCGCACCGGTCGCTCGATGCCCGGCGACGATACCTCGAGTACATATCGCGGACCCAGCAGCTGCTCCTCGTCGAGCCATGCCTCCAGGGCCCGGCTGACCGCGGCGCACTCTTGGACGGTAATGCCGTGCCCGGGGCCGGCGTCGGGCCGGTCGATCCGGATCTGCAGCGCGACCCGGTGGGGAGACCCGCGCTTGCGAAGATCGGCTAGGTCGTAGCCGAGGGCCTCGACGCGAGACCGGATCTCCGCGGTAAGTGCCGTCAGCGTGTCGTCCATGCGCTCAAAAAAAAGCGCGGGCCCACTACGCCCGCACATCGTTCCCAGCAAATCTACTGCTGCCCGGCGCTTAGCTCAAGCCACGGCCCGACCCACGTAGGCCGCCATGCGGCCGTCGGCGCCGCCGGATCTGCGGTGCGAGTAGAACCGGTCGTGGTCGTGGGCGGTGCACCAGGGGCTGGTGGTGACTCGGCCCACCCCCAGCGTCTGGGCCCGGCTCGTGAGAACGTCCCGCAGGTCCAGCGCCGTGGGCTCCCGCGCGCCTCGACCTGTGACGGATTCGAGCACCTCAGGGCCGACTTCATAGCACGAGCCACAAATCCCTATACCACAATGCATTACAAGGTCCGGAGGCGCCACCTGCGCGACCTCCCAGAGCAGCTCGACGGCGCGCTCGAGGATCCCGCCCGCCACCCCGCGCCACCCGGCGTGGAGCAACCCGACCGCTGAGCCTGCGGGGGCCAGCAGGTACACCGGGATGCAGTCGGCCACTGTCACGGTGAGGAGTAGCCCGGCCTTGGCCGACAGGTGGCCGTCGAGCCCGTCCCGGATCACGAACCCGGACTGGTCGCCATGGTGCAGCCCCACTGCTGTCCCGTGGACCTGTCGGCTCACGACGACCGCGTCGAACCCGGGCCCCACCGCATGTCTGAGGGCCTGCCACCGCCCGAGGGCCTTGCCGATGGGGGTCTCCGACCGGAGGCTCAGGTCGAACCCGTGGTCGCGCGCCGTCACGCCCGCCACGATACCGTGCTCCTCACGCCACTCGTCCAGCTCGTAGCGCGCCACGCCTCCCGTGGCCACGGCCCTTTCGGTCAGCACCCCAGCAGCAGTCTGCGTCACCGCCGCGCCGCCAGCTCCACGCGCTCGATCTGGGCACCGAGCTGCCGCAGCCGCTCGTCAATCTGCTCGTAGCCGCGGTCGATCTGTCTGATGTTGTGAATCGTGCTCTCCCCTTCGGCGGCCAGGGCGGCGAGCAGCATCGCCATCCCTGCCCGGATGTCGGGGCTCTCCACGACGCCCCCCGTGAGCTGCGAGGGACCCGAGATCACCACCCGGTGAGGGTCGCACAGCAGCAGGCGCGCGCCGAGGCCCGCGAGCTTATCAACGAAGAACAGGCGGGACTCGAACATCTTCTCGAAGACGAGGACCATGCCATCGCATTGGGTGGCGGCGACCACCGCGATGGAGGTGAGGTCGGCGGGAAACGCCGGCCACGGCCCGTCCTCTATCTTGGGCACGTGACCCCCGAGGTCCGGCCGTATGCGGCGCTCCTGATTGGCCTCCACGACGAGCTTGTCTCCGTCGAATCGCGGCCGCACCCCCAGGCGCTCGAAGTTGAAGAGGATGGCCCTGAGATCGTCGGGGCGCGTACTTTCGATGGTCAACTCCCCGTTGGTGACCGCTGCCAGCCCAATGAAGCTTCCGATCTCCACGTGATCGGGGCCTACCTCGAGGCGCCCTCCCTGTAGCGATCGCCCTCCTTCGACGGCCAGCCGGTTGGTGCCGATCCCATCGATGGTCGCCCCCATCGCGGCCAACGCGCGTGCCAGGTCCTGCACGTGGGGCTCGCTCGCGGCGTTGTGCAGCACCGTCCGTCCCTCGGCGAGCACCGCCGCCATTAGGGCGTTCTCGGTGGCCGTCACGCTCGGCTCGTCGAGGAAGATCTCGGCTCCCTCGAGGCGCTTCGCCTCGACGTGGTAGTCGGCCCCGATCTCCACCGTGGCACCGAGGTGCTCGAAGGCCAGGAAGTGAGTGTCCAGGCGGCGGCGCCCGATTACATCGCCGCCCGGGGGCGGCAGCGTGACCGCTCCGAGGCGCGCCAGCAGCGGTCCGGCCAGCAGGATCGAGGCGCGGATCCCGGCGCACAGATCGGGATCGAGGCGCTTGGCCTGCAAGCCCGACGGATCGATCCGCAGCTCGTGGTCGCCGATCCAGCTGGCTTCCACGCCGAGGTCGGCCACGAGCCGCAGCAGCGCCTCCACGTCGGAGATCCGCGGGACGTTGGTCAGCTCGCTGGGACCATCGGCCAGCAGCGTCGCCGCGATGATGGGGAGCGCGGCGTTCTTGTTACCAGACGGTCGCACCGTCCCGGTGAGCGGCACGCCGCCGGTGACCCGGAAGCACTGTGACATCGTGCGGCGTACCATACGGTTCACCCGAGCGCGGCGCAAGCGGACCGCTTGACACTCGGCGCGACGCTTGGATTATCTTGGGCGTTGCGTTGCGTCGGTTCGCGATGCGTTCGCTCGCAATTCCTAGACTGCCCGGGGAAGCGGCCCACGTCATGGAACTCCTTATCTGCGTCGTCAATCGGGAAGAGCGGCTCGAAGAGATCCTCTCGGGCTTCCTCGAGCTGGGCATCACCGGCGCCACGGTCGTGCGCAGCGAGGGGATGGGCCGGCTCGTGACACACGGCGTGCCGGTGGTGGCAGGTCTGCAGCAACTGCTGCACCGCTCGCGGCCACACAACACCACGATCTTCTCGGTGATCGACACGCCGGAAAAGCTGCAGGCCGCAATCGACATGCTGCAGGGGTTGCTGGGAGACCTGGACGGCCCGGGAACCGGCATCGTGTTCACGGTGCCGGTTTCCCGCGTCATCGGCCTGGCGCCCGAGCTGCGAGGCGATACCGAGTGACGTGTCTCACACCGGGCGTCGTGGGCGGGCGATAGGGTGTGGCGACCCGAGTGGTTAGCTTCAGGCAAGCAAAGCCGGCACCTGCGCGGCGCAGAACTGACTCGTCGTTCAGGCGAACGATCCGCTACAGGAGGGAGAGCCCATGAGCTGGGCTGAGGCTGTCACGGCGATTTCGACCGCCGTCATCGCCGTCGTGGCGCTGGCGGTGGGTGCGGCGGCGCTGATGGCGATTCGCCACATGTCGGGTCTGCGGGCCGTGTTGGAGCGGGTGGCGGAGTCCCTCGAGCGCGACGCGCGGCCGGTCCTGGAGTCGGTGCGCGGCATGGTGGATGATGCCTCGGGGGTCATCGCCGCCGTGCGGGCCGAGGCGGACGGCCTGGCCGGCGCCTCGCAGGACCTGCGGCGCCGCTTCGAGCGCATGGTGGATCGTACCGATGAGCGCCTGCAAGACCTCGACGCGCTGGTGGACGTCCTCCAGTACGAGATTGAGGAGACGGCGCTCGACGTCGCCGCGGCCTTGCGAACCACACGGCGCGGAGCCGGTGTCGTCCGCGCCATGAAGCGTGCCTTTCTCCGCCGAGGCCGCTAGCGGGTGAGATTGCGCTGTCTCGTCGTCGCGGCGGCCCTGGCCGTCGCGGGGATCGCCCTATGGCCGAGCCTCGCGCACGCCTGGACTCCCGGCACCCACATCTTCCTGGGTGAATCCGTACTCGCCAACCTGACGCAGCTCCCGGTGGCGGTCGCGGACCTGCTGCGCGCCTTCCCCTACGACTTCCTCTACGGCGGCATCGCCGCGGACACTTCCATAGCCAAGAAGTACGCCCCGGTGGGCCGCCACTGCCACTCGTGGCACGTGGGTCAGGAAATCGTCGATCGGGCGGATACCAAGGCACTCCGGGCGTTCGGGTTGGGCTATCTCGCCCACCTGGCGGCCGACACAGTGGCTCACAACTACTTCGTGCCGGGCCAGCTAGTGGTCACGTCCTCGACCATCGCCCTGGGGCACTCCTACTGGGAGAGTCGTTTCGAGGCGCACCTGGGGGATCAGTATGCCCGCACGGCCATGGATGTGATCCGGAAGGACCACACGAGCGCCGATGCCCACCTCGACCGGATCCTGGCGCCGACCATCTTCTCGGTGCGCACCAGCCGCAGGTTGTTCCGCGGCATGGTGGGCCTGACCGAGACGCAGAGCTGGCAGCGCGCGTTCCAGATCCTCGCCGCGAAGAGCCGCTGGGACCTGACCGATCAAATGGTAGAGCGCCATATGAGCATTGCCTTCCAGCTCGTCATGGAGATCCTCAGCGAGAGCGAGGGAATGGCGCGGCGACTCGACCCCTCCGGCGAGGCATCGCTCAGCCTCGCCAAGCGCATGCGGCTGGATGTGGTGCGCAACCGGATCTCGGGCGACTACGGGACGCTCAGTGAGCTGGCGGCCGAGCACTTCGGCCTGCCGGAGTATGGGCTCTCGTTTTGGGATACTTCTGACGCACAGCGGCCGTGGCAGGACCGTCGGCGCAACGGCAAGCCCCGCAGCAGCAGGAAGAGGCGCCGCAAGGGCTGAGGCGCTACGCGCCCTCCAGATCCCGCTCCAGCCCGGCGTAGGCCACGAGCAGCTGCTTCTCGCCCACCTCCTGGTCGTCGAACAGGATCATCACCTTGAGGTCGCGGCCCCTCCCCGACAGGCCCTGGATCACGCCCGAGCCGAACTTGCGGTGGAACACGCGCTCGCCCTTCACGTAGCGCGGCGTGTCCTGCGACTCCACCGCCAGGTCGGCTTCGTCGGACGTGAACCATGACGCCGCGAAGGCGGGTTTGCGGTACAGCTCGCCGCCGAACACGCCGCTGGTACGCCGTTCCTCCACCAGCTCCGGCGGGAGGGCGTCGAGGAAGCGGGACGGCGCACCGGGCATGAGCTGCCCGCCCCTGCGACGGGCGCGCGCCCAGGTGGCGTACACCTGGTCCTGCGCTCGGGTTACGGCGACGTAGGCGAGACGGCGCTCCTCCTCCAGTCCGTCCGGGGTGTCGAGGGCTCGACTCAGCGGAAACAGCCCGTCCTCCATCCCCGCGAGGAGCACCACCGGCCACTCGAGACCCTTGGCCGTGTGCACGGTCATCAGCGTGACGCCCTCCGCGTCGCCCGTGGTCACGCCCTCCGGCGCGGTGAGCGCCGTGCTCTGGAGGAACTGCTCCACCAGCGAAGCTGCCTCCTCGGGGTCCACCTCCTCGGACCATTCGGCCGCTGCGGCCACGAGCTCTCGGACGTTCTCCATGCGCTCGATGCCCTCGAAGCCTTCGGCCTGGAGGTGTGCCTCGTACTCGATGCGGGTGAGGATCTCCTCGAGCAGCGCCGCGGGACTGGCTTCGGGGAGGAGCGAGGAGAAGCTCTCGATGAGCTCGGAGAACTCCTGGAATCCCTGCTTCGCATGTGGCCGCAGGTCCTGGACGCGGTCGGCCACGGCCGCCGTGGCCAGCAGCGGCTTTCCCCAGTGCGCGGCGGTCTGCTGCAGGGTCCGCAGGCTCCCGAGGCCGAGGCCCCGGCGCGGCACCTGTACTGCTCGCAGGAAGGCTTCGTCGTCGGCCGGGTTGGCCACCAGCCGCAGGTAGGCCAGCAAGTCCTTCACCTCGCGCCGCTCGTAGAAGCTCACCGCCCCGACCACCCGGTACGGTATAGTCGCACGTCGGAATGCGTCCTCGAACGCGCGGGACTGCGCGTTGGTGCGGTACAGCACGGCCATGTCCCCGTACACGAAGTGCTCCGAGGCCACGCGCTCGCGGAACTCCCGGGCCACCCACTCGGCCTCGTCGCGCTCGTCGGCCGAGGCCACGAGCACAACCGGTTGTCCGCCCTCGCGCGACGTGAACAGGGTCTTGCCGAGCCGGCGCTCATTGTCGGCGATCACGCCGTTGGCGGCATCGAGAATGATCTGGGTGGAGCGGTAGTTCTCTTCCAGGCGAATCAGCTGTGCGTCGGGGAAGTCCTGCCGGAAGTCCAGCATGTTCCGGATGTCGGCGCCGCGCCAGCTGTAGATCGATTGGTCGTCGTCCCCGACCACGCACACGTCGCGGTGCTGCTCGGCGAGGTGCCGCACGAGGAGATATTGGCCGCGGTTGGTGTCCTGGAACTCGTCGACCAGCACCGAGTCGAACCGGCCCTGGTAGAAGGCCAGCCGGTCGGGGTGCTCGCGAAACAGCGTGAGGGGGTGGAGCAGCAGGTTGTCGAAGTCCATGGCGTTGGCCGCGGCCAACGCCTTGTCGAGCTCGTGGTAGACCTCCGCGGCAACGCGAGTGACGCGGTCCTCGGCCGCCGCCCCCATCTCCTCCGCCGTGACGAGCCGGTTCTTGGCGGCCGAGATGAGCGATTGGATATGGCGGGGTGGGAAGGAGCGCTGCGGGTACCCCCCGCGCTCCAGTAGTCGCTTGATGAGGGCGAGGCGGTCATCCTCGTCGTAGATCGAGTACTGAGGCGTGAACCCCAGGCGGTGTGCCTCCCGGCGCAGCAGCCGGGCGCAGAGCGAGTGGAACGTGCCGATCCACAGGCCGGCGGGCTCACGGCCCAGCAGTGCCGCGACGCGCCGTCGCATCTCGCCGGCGGCGCGATTCGTGAACGTGACCGCGAGGACGCGCTCCGGCCAAACCCCGTGGGCACCCACCAGGTGGGCAACCCGCGTCGTGAGCACCCGGGTCTTGCCCGAGCCGGCGCCCGCCAGTACGAGCAGCGGGCCGTCCCGGTACTCGACGGCCCGTTGCTGCTCTGCGTTCAGTGCGACGTCAAGCAAAGGCTCCGCCCTCGGCCGCAACGGGAAGCTCGGCCACGAACACCGCCCCTTCGGTGGAGGGGGCGATGTCGAGGCGCCCGCCATGCACGTCTTCCACGATACGCTGCGCGAGGGCGAGGCCGATCCCCCACCCGCCCGACTTCGTGGTCACGCCCGGCTCGAACAGGTTAGTTCGCACCTCGGCGGGTATGCCGGGTCCGTCGTCGGCGACCTGGATCGCTGCGTGGTCGTCCCGGTCCTCCACGGTGATCTTGATCCTCCCACCCCGCCCGCTCAGGGCGTCCACCGCGTTGCGCACCATTGCTTCCAGCGCCCACTCGATGAGCACGGCGTCACCGGTGATGGTGGGGCCGGTCGCCGGCGCGTCCACCACGATGGCAATCGAGTGGGCATGGCGCGGTAGCCGCGGCTCGAAGTAGGCCGCGATACGCTCGGCCATCGTGCCGAGTCCCACTTGATCGCGGCGGGCGGGCCGCCCGATGCGCTCGAAGCGCTGCGCCACACGGTGCAGCCGCTCCAGGTCCGTGCGCAGATGGTCTGCGATCTCTGGTGAGGGGGTGGCACCGTCCTCCAGACGGTCCACCCAGGCGCCCGCGCTCATGAGCGGTGTGCCCAGCTGGTGCGCCGATTCCCTGGCCATGGCGACCCACAGGCGATGGCGGTCCCGGGTCACGGCGCTGCGGTATGCCCAGACGCCCACCGCGATCGCCGCAAGCAGGAGCGCGAGCTGGAAGAAGGTGAGTCGCGTGAGACGCCGCTGGGCGGGATGGGCGCCGAAGTGGAGTTCTCCCAGGCCGGGCACGGCGATTGGCGGGTTCGCCTGGTCCAGCTCACTGATGTAGTCCGTCAGCACAGGGTCGTCGGGCGGAGTCTCGAAGGGGAGGTTCGCCACCGCCGTGGGGCGTCCGAAGGTGTCGGTGACCACGAGTGGGATGCCGCTCGCCGTGATCTCCGAGACCAGATCGAACAGGGTCTGGGTCTCCACGCCCGGTGTGGGATCGGCGAGGGCCGCGGTCACGCGCGCATAGATGCGCGAGGCCTCCCGGGCCTCGACGCGCAGGTGGTTCACAACCGCCCAGGCCTGCCACAGCGACACGCCGACGAAGATCACCACCAGCGCGAGAACGATCTCGGGTCCGGCGCGCCGCAGCTGCGCAGCGATTCTACGGGTGTTCACGGGGAGTCAGGCGATCGGCGCCCACGTACGGCGCGAGCGCCTCGGGGATCCGCACACTCCCATCCTCTTCCTGGTTGTTCTCCAGCAACGCGATGATCGTGCGCGGCAAGGCCACCCCTGACGCGTTGAGCGTGTGCACGAACTCCGGCTTCGCGTCGGGTCTCGGCCGGTAGCGAATGTTCGCCCGGCGGGCCTGGAAATCGGTGAATGTCGAGGCACTCGATGCCTCGAGCCACGTCTCTACGCCGGCGGCCCATACCTCTAAGTCGTAGGTCTTGGCGCTGGCAAATCCCACGTCACCGGCCGCCAGTAACACGACCCGGTACGGGATCTCCAGCCGCTGGAGCACGGCCTCCGCGTGTCCCAGCAGCTTCTCGTGCTCGGTGGGTGACGCCTCGGGCGCGGAGAAGCGCACCAACTCCACCTTGTCGAACTGGTGGACCCGGATGAGCCCACGCGTGTCTTGCCCATGGGCACCGGCCTCGCGCCGGAAGCAGGGTGTGTAGGCAACGTACCCACGAGGGAGATCCTCTGCGCTGAGGATCTCGTCCGCGTGCACGTTGGTCACCGGGACTTCGGCAGTGGGAATGAGGTACAGGCCGTCCTCGGTCACGTACATGTTGTGCTCGAGATCGGGGATCTGTCCGGTCCCTCTGGCCGCGTCGCGGTTCACCAGGTACGGGGGAGCGACCTCGACGTAGTCGTGCTCCGAGGTGTGGAGGTCGATCATGAAGTTCACGAGCGCGCGCGAGAGCTTCGCTCCAGCGCCGGTGAACATCGGGAACCCGGTGCCCGTGATCTTGGCGCCACGCTGGAGGTCGAGGATTCCCAGGGCCTCACCGAGCTCCCAGTGAGGCCTGGCGGTGAAGCCGAACGTGGGACGCTCTGCCCAACTCCGCACCACCGTGTTGGCCGACTCACCCCCGTCGGGCAGCTCGGGGAGCGGCAGATTGGGGAGCAGGAGCATGCGCTCCTCGAGCTCGGTCTCCACGTCGCGGGTCTGCTGGTCGAGCGCCTTGATGGTGTCGCTCAGCCCCTTCAACTGGGCGATCAACTCCGCGGCTTCCGCCTTCTCGCGCTTGAGGCGCGCGACCTCCTCCGACGCTCGGTTGCGCTCCGCCTTGAGTTTCTCGGCTCGTTGCAGCAGCGAGCGCCGCTCCTGGTCGAGTCCGAGGACCGCATCGACAGCCACGGTCGCGTCGCCACCCCGGCGCGCCAGCGCCGCGCGGATGGTGTCGGGCGACTCGCGGATGAGGCGGATGTCGAGCACGGGATCAGGAGGTGGGGATACCGGGCTCGAGGTCGCGGTACCCACAGTTCACGTTGACCAGCATCTTGAACTCGACGGTGCGCTCCTGCAAATCGATCGCGAGCACCTCGAACTTCCCGTAGCGCGGCAGCGAGGCGGCCACCGTGCAGCCCGTCAGCGTGAAACGGGAGCGGGCGACGAACGTGTCTCCCGCCCCAACGGTTACCACGCTGTCGGTTACGTACCCCTCCTCCGGCGCCGTGAAGATGGAATCGAACGGCACGTTCAGCGGCACGATCCCGGCCTCGGTCCTTCTCCCCACCAGGGTAGACGTGAGGAGGGCACCCGTGTCCGTCGAGTCGATTTCGAAGGCGAAATCGAACTCCTCGTTGAGGTCGGTGCGCGCGCGCCGGGCCGCCACGAGGTCGTACCCGCTGGGGACGTTGACCGGCGTTCCGGTGAGCGCGGCAAGGACTAAGGTGTCGATCTCGTTCTCGAACGCCGCCGGCGGGAAGCCGAGGTCGCCACCGCAGCCTACGGACGCGGCAAGCATGGCGCTCAGAGCGCCCAACCAAATGCGTGACAATGATATACGACTCATGGAAGATCGTCGAACTCTACTGAGCGCATGGGGGTGGGTCAAGCCGCGAACTTCGCTTGACTTCACCTGAGAGCGCACCTAGCTTGGCGGCCATGCCGACGATTCGGGACGTTGTGCAGGCGTTGGGGAGGCGTGACGGCGTCGATGCGGTAATCGTTCTCGGTCGGGACGGCCTCACGATCGACGCGTACGTAGCCGATGGGCTCGATCCGGACGGCTTGGCTGCACTGGTTCCCTCGGTCGTGGCAGCGTGCAACCGTCTGGGGGCGGCCGCGGAGCGGGGCGGGTTTGGAACGGGGCTGGTGGAGTACCAGCAGGGCCTGGCGCTCGTCGCCGAGATCACGCCTGAGACACTCCTCACCGTGTTCATCAAGGGGGGCACGAACGTCGGCAGCCTCCTCTACGAGCTGCAGCGGCACCGCGCAGCCATCGCCGATCTCCTGTAGCTCGCGGTGCGGCGACCGACCGTCTTCCTGCCGCGGTTGCTGCGTCGCCCTACCCACTACTGCTGCGGTGAACACCCGACCGTGAGGATCGTTCCATGAGTCGGTGGGCCGCGGTACTCGCCGGTGGATCGGGAACACGCTTCTGGCCGCTCTCGACGCCCGACCAGCCGAAGCAGTTCCTCTGCTTGGCCGGTGAGGGGCCCCTCTTGGCGCAGGCCGTGGGGCGGCTCGGCGCACTGATTCCGCCGGAGCGGGTGATGGTGGTGACGGGCGCGCCGTACGTGGATCAGACCCGAGCGCTGCTACCCGAGCTTCCCGCAGAGAATGTGCTGGGGGAGCCGCGGCCCGCGTCCACGGGGCCCGCGCTGACGTGGGCGACTGCCGTGGCCCGCCAGCGGGATCCCCAGGCCACCGTGCTCTCGCTGCATGCCGACTGGTTCGTAGGGGACGACGACGCCTTCCGCACGACGGCCGACCAGGCGCTCGACGTGGCCCAGCGCCACGACGTGCTGGTGACGGTTGGCATCGTGCCGACGCGGCCCGACACGGGGTACGGCTACATCCAGCCCGGTGAGTCCCTTGAGGGCGACGCCCGGCGTGTCGAGCGCTTCATCGAGAAGCCGAGTGCCGAGCGCGCCGCCGGATTGATCGAGCAGGGAGCGCTGTGGAATAGCGGGCTCTTCGCGTGGACAGCGCAGCGGTTCTTTATGGAGACCGACGCGGTGGCGCCCGAGATCGGCCCCCACGTAGCACGACTCGAACGCGGCGACGTGCACGGCTTCTTCGACGCGGTCACCCCGATTGCCGTCGACCTCTCCCACTTCGAGCGCAGCAACCGCGTCGCCGTCGTGCCCGGCAGCTTCCCGTGGGACGACGTGGGAACGTGGGCGGCGCTGGCGCGCGTGCGTGCGCTCGACGCTGCGGGCAACGTCACGGTGGGGGAAGCTGTGGCACGGGACGCGGAACAGTGCATCGTGTGGGCGGAAGATGGACCGGTCGTGGTGGACGGCGTGCGGGATCTGGTGGTGGTGCGCGCCCACGGCGTTACGCTGGTTACCACGCGCGAGCGAGCTGCGCACCTCAAGTCGCTCCTCGAGGCGCTGCCGCCCGAGGTGCGGGACCTGCGATCATGACCGATCTGTATCTGCTGGAGCCCGAGCCTTGCGCCGCCTGGTTCCCCTTCGCCGACTGTCGACCCATAGCGGAGCTGCGTGCGGGTGCCTGGCTCCTGCGGGAGCGGTGGGAGGCCGTGGCGGAGGGTGAGGCGCGGGGCATCTTCGGGCCGGAGCACCTGCATGGGTTTGCCGAGGACGGTGTGCCTGCCGTGACGGCGCCAGAGCCGGTCGAGGGGCCGGCGCTCATCGGTCGCTCGGACTTCGCCCCGTCGGGCGTTGCTCCCGAGCTTCCAGGAGAGGCCGCGCGGCTCGTCAACGACGGCGAGACAGTGGGTTGGTGGGTGCCCGCTGGCGCGCGCTGGGAGCCGGGCGCGGAGTTCGGCACCGAGGTAGCGCTGGACGGCATGCTGCTGCACGGCAGCTACGACCTCATCACGGCGCTGGAGCACCTGCTGGTGGCCGACGCGGCGGACTTCACGCACGAGCCGGGTGATCCGGTCCCCGACGGCTGTGTCGTGATCGGAGACCCGACGGACGTCGTGCTGCTGGGCGCGGCCGTGGAGCCCGGTGTGGTGTTTGACGTTCGCCGCGGAGCGGTCGTGCTGGAGCAGCACACCTACGTGAAGGGCGGGACGCGGTTCGAGGGCCCCGTCTACGTCGGGCCCGGGTGCGAGGTCTTCGGTGGGGAGGTGGCGCACTGCAGCATAGGCATGCGCTGCAAGGTGAGGGGCGAGCTCCACAGCAGTGTGTTCCTCGGGTATGCCAACAAGGCCCACGACGGCTTTGTGGGACACTCGGTGATCGGTCGCTGGGTGAACCTCGGCGCGGGGACCACCACCTCGGACCTGAAGAACACGTATGGCTCCGTCCGGCTGAGCGTGGCGGGTGAGTGGATCGAGACGGGGCGGCAGAACGCGGGCACCCTGTTCGGTGACCACGCCAAGACCGCGATCGGCACGATGCTCAACACGGGTACCGTTGTCGGTGCGGGGGCCAACGTGTTCGGACGACCCCAGCCCCCCAAGTACGTGGCGCCCTTCGCGTGGGGGTTGGACGGGGAGACGATGAAGCGCGACGGCTTCCTGACGGTAGCCACTCGGGTCATGCCCCGTCGCCAGGTGACGGTGACCGACGCGGTACGCTCCACCCTGGAGCGGATCTACCAGCACGCCGCTGCCCGATGAGGGTCGCGGTCCTCGGCTCCGGCAGTCGCGGCAACGCCATCGCGCTGAGCAGCCGCGGCCGCACCGTACTGGTGGACGCCGGCTTCGGGGCGCGCACGCTCCGGCAGCGGGCCGACGCGGTGGGAATCGACCTCGTGCGGCTCGACGCCATCGTGCTCACCCACGAGCATGGGGACCACGCGCGTGGCGCGGCCCAACTCGCCCGGCGCGCCGGCTGCGCGGTCTACGGATCTCCGGGCACCCTGGCGGCCCTCGGCGGCCAGATGGAGCGCATTGCAGCGGTTCCTCTCCCCACGCATCGCAGCGTGACGGTGGGGCCGTTCGTGTTGCGGGCCTGCCGCTCCAGCCACGATGCTCGCGAGCCGGTGGCTCTGCTGCTAGCCGAGCCCGTCTCGGGCGAGCGGGTCGGGATCGCGTACGATCTCGGTAGGTCCACGGCGCAGGTGCGCTACCTGCTGCGTGAGGCTACCTGCCTGATTCTCGAGGCGAACCACGACGACCTGCTGTTGCGTACCGGTCCCTACCCCCCGGCCGTGCGGGAGCGCATCGCCGGCCCCGGCGGCCACCTGTCCAACCGAGAGGCAGCGGAGCTATTGGGGGAGTTGTGCCACCCTGCCCTGCACACGGTGGTGTTGGCTCACCTCAGCGACCGCTGCAACCGGCCGGATCTCGCCACCGCCGCGGTAGAGGCGACGCTCTCGCGCCACGGGTTTCGGGGAAGTGTGGTGGTGGCCCAGCAGGACGCGCCCCTCGTCCCGCTGGACGTGACTGCGGACCAGTTCGCCCTCGACGGTCTCGACTAGGCCAGCGGCAGGGTCTGTTCCTCGCCGAGGGACGTCACCTGGGGCTCCCATTCCCGCATCATCCGAGTGAAGCTGTGCGCCACCTCTCCGTCGAACTCGTAGCCCGAGCGCGCTTCGAGGTAGGCCAGCACCTTCCCGAGGGGCCAGGCACTGCGATAGGGTCGGTTGCTGCGCAGCGCGTCGTACACGTCGCACACGTGCACGAACCTGCTGGCGCGGTGGCACTCCCGCCCGAACTTGAAGGAGGGGTACCCGCCGCCGTTGATCATGATGTGGTGCTCGTAGGCCACCACGGCGGCGAGGTCGAGGTCGGAGCTTGAGGTAATGATGATGCGCGCGCCTGCGGCGGGGTGCCGACTCATGATCTGCCGCTCCCTCTCGCCCCAGCCGCTCTTCTTGGTGAGCACCTCGTGCGGCACCGTCATCTTGCCGACGTCGTGCAGCAGTCCTGCGATGCCGAAGGCCCGCACGTCCCGAGCACCGAGCCCCATCCACTCGGCGAGCGCCATGGCGAGCACACACACGTTGAGCGCGTGGGTGGTCGTATACTCGTCGACCCTGCGCAGCTGTAACAGGGGGAGGAGCATCGCCTGGTCGCCGTGCATCGCCACCGTCAGGGACCGTACCACGGTTTCCGCTTCGACCAGGGGAAGTGGACGCTGCGCGGTGACCTCCTCGTGCATCCAGCGGATGGTCTCAGCCTCCTCCTTGAGGCTGTAGGACACGCCCGCGGTCGTGATCTCGTGCTCTGGCAGCTCATCCGCGCCCTGAATGCCAAGCACCCCGAAGCGGATGCCGCTGGGGCGCATCTGGCGTGCCTCGGCGGTGTCGATGAACTGCAGGGTGAGGCGTGCCAGAGTCTCGCCGAGGAAGTCCTCTAGCTCGTCCCGCGTCGCCGTGCGGTCGAACTGAAGGCGTTGGATGCCGGCGTTTGCCAGACGCTGGTTCCACTCCCAGGCACGCATCTCCCTGAGTGGGACCGTGCCGTACACGACCTCGTCGCCGAGGAACGAGAACTCGGGGCTCTCGTCCTCGCCCAGCAGGTCCAGCAGCCGCCCGTAGGCCAGATCGAGCGCCCGCTCCCGCGAGCTGTGTCCCGCCGGGTACAGCCCCAGCGACGAGAGCGCCTGGGCCAGCGCATTGAGGAACGCGACGGCGCGCGACACCTAGTCGTCTCCTCCCCCGGCTGCGGCGCGCGCGATCTCGGGGTCGCGGGATCTTGCGGCAGCGGCCAGCGCGCGCTCCGCCCGCGGATCGGCGCGGTGGCGCCGTAAGGCGCTCAGCGCCGTCAGGTACTCTGGGGTCTTGGGCGGCAGCTTGTTCCAGAACAGCTTGCGGCGCGGCGCGGCGAAGCCGAGCAGCGTCTGGAGCGCCAGCGCGTGTCCGGAGCGACCGAGCGCCTTGAGGGCCATGACTCGCAGGTCCCGGTCACGTTCCCGCTCCACGCGCGAGACCAACAGCGACACCGCCGTGTCGGGGCACCCCTCCTGTGCCGCGGCGATCCCGAGCCGCACAGTACGCTCTTGACTATCGGTCAAAGCCTGGCAGATGGCGCGCTCCCGGCCCGCTGGGTCCTTGAGCATGATGCGGATCGCCTCCAGCCGCACCCGGGAATCCTCACTCTTGAGGTAGGTGGCTGCGTCGAACCCCCGTGGCGGCTCGGGCAGTTCGGCGATGATGGTGAGCATGTTACGCTGGACGTGCCCGCGCGGGTCGTCGAGCCGTGCCACTGCCAGGGGGGCCACCGCCGAGCCCAAGCGCACGATCCGTTTGATCAACGCCTGCCTAGTCTGTTGCGACTCAGACTCCGCCAACGCCTCTAGCATGGGCTCGGCGGCGGCGCTGCCGAGCCGGGGCAGCAGGAGATCGAGTGCTGCCTGATCCAACGGCTCCGTCATGGCGACCCGCCCCACCATCTCCGGGGTGGCCATACGGCGCCACACGCCTTCGGTGACCTCGGCGGATTCCTCCTCGTGCAGGATGCTCAGCACCCACCTGAGGTCTCCCGACGCCGCCAGCCGATCCACCGCGTTGGCTACCGGCTCACCCATGGCATCGATCTCCAGCGCCATCTCAAGCATGCGCTTCGGCTCGGGGGCGAACCGCTGCTCCGGCGATACCGCGTACACCGCGCGCGCCTCGGTCATGCGGGAGAGGGCCTTCCCGTACGCGTCTGGGGTGGGATCCCCCAGAGACCAACCCTCGATGAGCTCGGCCACTTGCTCTCGCAGCGAGGAGTCGGCCTCGAGTCGCCTGCGCCCGCTGCCGCTCTCGGCGTGCTGCGCCAGCTTCTGCAGCATGCGGATCAGGGAATGGGAGACCACCTGCTGCTCGGCGCGCCCAGCGGCCTTTACGATGTCGAGCACGGCGTCCACCGCCATGCCTTCCGATGCGTTGAGCAGGAACTTGCGCCGCTGCGGCCCGTCCCCGCCCATCTCCAGCAGGCGGTCGAGGGTGGGCGCGTCCAGGTGGTCGATCAGCTTCGACATGCGCTGCTTCAGTTCGGCCGACTCGCGCCCGCCCGTGGCTCGGAGCTCCTCAGCGATCTGGAGCATGTACCCTACGATGACCTGATCGTAGGCCGCGGTCTTGGGGTGCTCGATGATGGCCCGTGCCACGTTGGCGGGGTCGGTCTCCGCTTCGGTCTCGGTTTCCGTCTCGGCCATCGCCGCGCGAGCCAACCCCACCCACAGCTGTGCACCGCGCGTGCGGTGCTCGCTGGTATCACGCCGCTCCTCCTCCTCGATCAGCTCCAACCGCTCGTACGTGAGCGGGAAGAGCTGCATGTGCGGCCAGGCGGCCAGCCGCTCGGGTGGCCCGAGGCCGAGCGGCTGCCCCGTTCGGTCGGCTTCCACCGCGATGAGCGTCAGCACGTCGCGTAGCTCGGCCTGGTCGACGCCGCGGCGGAACGTCACGGCGCCGAGGTGGTGCCGGTGCAGCCGCGCGGCCAGGTCGCTCAGCACGGGGTTCTTGGGATCGGTGGCCACGCCCTCGATCACGAGTTGGTTGCGGGCCACGCCGAGTGATAGGGTGCCGCGGCTGGCTAGGAGCGGCTCGACCCGAAGGATGACGCGGTCCGCGGCGGGGTCCAGCGAGGGATGCCCGCCGGGGTACATGGCGTGCTTGTTGAGGGCGATGGAGAGCTCGATCAGGAAGTCGGAGAGATCGCGCGACAGCGTCGCGCTGTCGCCCTTCGGCCCGGGGGCGCCGGCGGGCGGTTCCGTCATCGGTGTCGCGCGCCGCCCATCATTGCTCCGGCTCGCGGGTCATGTCGGAGGTCATCGGAGGAGCCGGCGGCACCTCGACTCCATCGGGAAGGGGCGACGGGGGCCCGATCCGCCTGAGATCGTAGGGCTCCTCCAGGTCACCTCCTGACAGGGTGAGCGTCCTGCCCCGCAGCGCGTAGTTGTATCCCACCCACTCGTCGCCGAACGCAATGAAGATCGTGTCGGCGATCATGCGCCAGCGGACGACCTCGTCGCCGAAGCTCGCCGATGAATCCTGCCGCACGATCACGGTCTGGGGGCCGTCGGGGGTGTCCACTTGCCACGTCCCCGCTATGTCAGGGGAGTTCTGGGCCACCAGAGCCGGCGGTGCCAGGAGTGCAGCCGCCAGGATGAGCTTGGGCAACCGAAGGGTCATGAGGTCGTTGTGGGTCTCGTGCCGAAGTTATCGTCTCATAGTGAGGGGCGCCATCCGATGGCGCCCCGCTTGCTTCAAGATACCCCGAACAGCGCCGAAGGTGCGGCGCGGACGACAAAGCGCCCCGAAACCTCCGGGGCGCTTCGCGTCGTGCCAGGGTCCGGCGACCGAGCAGGCGCTCGAGTCGTGCGGCCGACTAGTACATCCCGCCCATGCCACCGCCGGGCATCGGGGGCGCGGCCTTCTCTTCTTCCTTCTTCTCGACCACCACGCACTCGGTGGTGAGCAGCAGGCCCGCGACCGAGGCCGCGTTCTGCAGCGCGGTACGGGTCACCTTGGTCGGGTCGATCACGCCGGCCACCACGAGATCCTCGTACGTGTCGGTCTGGGCGTTGTACCCGAAGTCCTTCTCCTTCTTGTTCTT
>CAYGBV010000023.1:0-5668 GCA_964348295.1 uncultured Gemmatimonadaceae bacterium | reverse complement strand
ACGGTCTCCAGCGCCACGGCGGAGGGGAAGAACCACACCTCACGGTCGCCCGCGGGCTCGTGCCCCGCGAGAAACGTCTGGAAGAACTCCCGGGCAGCTTCTGGTCCCAGGTGCATCTTCCAGTTGGCGGCGAAAATCGCTTTGCTCATAGATCGTCCAGGGCGGCCACCCCGGGGAGCACCTTGCCCTCGAGCAGCTCGAGGGAGGCCCCTCCGCCGGTGGAAACGTGGGATACCTTCGCGGCGAGGCCGGCCTTGGCCACGGCGGCCGCCGAATCGCCACCGCCCACGATGGTGGTGGCGCCACCTGCGGTCGCGGCCGCCAGCCCGCGTGCGATCGCCACGGTCCCGGCGTCGAACGGCGGTGTCTCGCAGACCCCCATGGGGCCGTTCCACACCACGGTTCGAGCCGCCGTTATGCGGGTTGTGAAGTAGGCCGACGCATTCTCGTCGATGTCGTAGACCGCCCACTCCGGTCCGATCTCGTCGGGCCGCACGTGCTTGATCGCTGCGTCGGAAGAGAGCTCCTGGGCTACCGTGACTCCGCAGGGCAGCACCAGCTTGTCGCCAGCCCGCTCCAGCAGATCCCGCGCCATGTCGAGACGGTCGGACTCCACCAGCGACTTCCCCATCTCCAGGCCCCGGGCGGCGAAGAAGGTGCACGCCATGGCCCCGCCGATGAGGATCTCGTCGACCTTGGGGAGGAGTGCCTCGATCACATCGATCTTGCCCGAGATCTTGGCTCCTCCGAGGACCGCCACGAAGGGCCGGGCGGGGTCGGCCAGCGCGCTCTCGAGGAACTCCAGCTCCTTGGCCATGAGGAAGCCAGCGGCAGCAGGCTTGAGCAGCCGCGCCACGCCCTCAGTGGAGGCATGCGCCCGGTGAGCGGTGCCGAACGCGTCGTTCACATAGAAGTCCCCCAGCCGCGCGAAGGCCTCTGCTAGCTGGGGGTCGTTCTGCTCCTCCCCCGGGTGGAACCTTGTGTTCTCCAGCAGCATGACCTCGCCGCGGCGGAGCTGGCGGGTGCGGTGCGGCGCGTCATCGGAGAGCGGATCCTCGAGGAACCGCACGGGGGATCCCAGCTCCCGCTCTAGCGCGGCGATCACGGGGCGCAGCGAGTACTCCTGCTTCGGCTGGCCCTTGGGCCGGCCCAGGTGCGAGGCGAGCAGCACGCGACAGCCCCGCTCGGTGAGCCAGCGAATGGTCGGTAGGGTGGCAACGATGCGGGTGGCATCGGCCACCTTACCGTGCTCGAGTGGCACGTTGAAGTCGACCCGCACGAAGGCGCGCTGACCTTCCAGGGGCTGTCCTTCGAGCGACTCCAGGGTGCGCTTCATCAGAGGCGCTCGGCCATGAGCCGCATCAGGTCCACACAGCGCGCAGAGTATCCCATCTCGTTGTCGTACCACGACGACACGTGCACCAGCGTCCCATCGACAACGTTGGTGGAGAGCGCGTCTACGGTGCTGGAGTATGGGTCGCCGTTGTAGTCGATGGATACCAGTGGCTCGTCGCTCACTGCCAGGACGCCCTTGAGCGGGCCGCTAGCGGCACGGCGGAAGGCGTCGTTCACCTCCTCCGCGCTCGTCGACTTTTCGACCACGCACGTGAGGTCCACGAGGGACACGTTGGCCGTCGGCACCCTGAGCGCGACCCCGTCGATCTTGCCCTTGAGCTCCGGGATCACCAGGGCCGTAGCCTTCGCGGCGCCGGTGCTCGTCGGGATGATGCTCATCGCCGCGGCGCGGGCGCGCCGCAGATCCTTGTGCGGCAGATCCAGGATTCGCTGGTCGTTGGTGTAGGCGTGAATCGTCGTCATGAACCCGCGCACGAAGCCGAAGGACTCGAGCACCACCTTGACCACGGGCACCAGGCAGTTCGTGGTGCACGAGGCGTTGGAGATCACGTGATGCTTCGCGGGGTCGTACTGGTCGTGGTTCACGCCCATCACGATGGTGAGGTCCTCGTTCTTGCCGGGGGCGCTGATCACGACCTTCTTGGCGCCCGCGTCGAGGTGCTTGCCCGCGGTGTCGCGGCTGCGGAAGATGCCCGTGGACTCCAGCACGATGTCCACGCCAAGGTCCTTCCACGGCAGCTTGGCAGGGTCCTTCTCTGACAGGACCTGCACTCTCTTGCCGTCCGTCACGAAGCCGTCGCCACTCGTGTCTACGGTCCCCGGGAAGCGGCCATGCACCGAGTCGTACTTCAGGAGGTGCGCCAGGGTCTTGGCGTCGGTGATATCGTTGACGGCGACGATCTCGAGGTCCGCCCCGCTCTGCAGCGTCGCGCGCAGCACGAGGCGCCCGATCCGCCCAAATCCGTTGATCCCAACCTTGGTAGTCATTGTCACCTCTCGTTCACATTCCCCAATCCCGTGTCCGCCCGTGCCCCGCCGAGCCGTCTACACGTAGCTCGTACGGGAGCGCCCGAGCGAACGTGATCGCGCCCACCTCGCTCCATCCCGCGGCTGCGAGCGCCGCCGCCGCCGCGGCCAACGTCGCACCGGTAGTGAGCACGTCGTCCACCAATATAACCGCCGCACCGCCCCCCTCCCCGAAGCCGCGCGTCGGGGGGCGCGCCGAGAATGCTCCGTCCACATTGACGCGCCGTTCGTCGGGAGTGAGCGCGGTCTGCGAGCGGGTATCCCGGCTGCGACGCAGCAGCTGCTCGGTCACCGGCAGGTGCCACAGGCCGCCGAGGGCACGAGCAATGACGGCCGCCTGGTTGTAGCCGCGCTCCCGCTGGCGGCGGGGCCCGAGCGGCACCGGAGCCAGGAAGGCGCGTTCCGGTCGCGGCACGGCCCGGGCGACCAGCTCGGCGACGCTACGGCCCAGGGCAGTGTATCCCTCGTACTTGAGATGGTGGATAACCTCCCGCGCCTCCGACCCGAGCCACGCGGCGCTCCGGGCCCAGCGCAACGTCGGCGGCCACTCGGCGCAGAAGCGGCACGGCCCCACCGGTGGGGTGGGCTGCTGGCAGCGGGGGCAGCCCCGAGCGGGTGCGCGGAGGCGGGCGCGACAAACGCCGCAGAGCAGTTCGTCCGGTGTGTGCCGCTCCACCGGGCGGTCGCACGCCACACAGACGTTGGGGAGGAGGAGTCGCTCCAGCGCCCGGAGGGCGCCTGCCGTCATGTCTCGAGGGCGCGCTCTGCGGCCGCGGCCATCACGGCACGGGGAGCGGCCCGGCCGGGAAAGAAGTGCTCGAAGGCCCGCGCCCCCTGAGCTACGAGCATGGTGCGACCGTCGTCGGCACGCAGCCCGCGGGCGCGGCAGGCGCGGATCCATGGCGTGAGCCCGGGTGCGTAGACGAGGTCCAGGGCGGCCGTGCGCCGATCGAGTCGATCGGTGGGCACGGCCGGCCCGTCCCCGGCTTCGAGCCCGAGTGGCGTCGCGTTGACGGCTGCGCCGATGGAGCGCCCGTCGTCCACGTGGACTTGGTCGAGGCCAAGCTCCCCGGCCCACTCCACGAACTGGCGCGCCCGATCCGGGTCCCGCGAGCGCACGAGCAGCGGGACATCCCGCTCGCGGGCTGCTGCCGCCACAGCCCGGGCAGCTCCGCCCGTGCCTGCGACGAGCCAGGGACCGTCGGCCTCGAGCGCGTCGAGCGCGTCCAGCACGCCTCCGACATCAGTGTTGTGTCCCATGAGCCGCTCTCCCTCGGGCCAGAACGTGTTCACCGCCTGGAGCTCGCTCGCGAGAGGCGTGAGCCGGATCAGGAGCCGGGCGACGTCGACCTTGTGCGGCAGGGTCACGTTGCCGGCGATACCCACTGTCTCGAAGGCGCGGATCACATGCGCCACTCCCGCTGCGCGGACGCGCAGGGCGACGTAGACGGCGTCCAACCCGAGTGCCGTGATCGCGGCATTGTGCATGGCCGGGGAGAGGGAGTGGGCGACCGGGTCGCCGATGACGGCGAGGAGGCGGCTACTGGCCGCGATCCGCATCCACCTGCTCCTGGATGATACGGTCTGCCGCCTGCTCCATCAGGGTTTCCAGCTCCTCGAACGTTTCCCGATAGACGTCCAGGTCGCTGCCGAACGGATCGGCCACTTCGGCGGCCGGGCCGGTGCGTCCCACGTACTCCCCCAGCACCTGCACCCGTCCCTGACCGCCCAGCTCGGTAACCCGGGCCCGATGATGTCGGGCCATCGTGAGGATCAGGTCAGAGTCCCGTACCACGTCCCGCGTGAGGAGCCGGGCGCGGTGGTCGGAAAGATCCAGCCCGTGCTCCAGGGCGATGAGATACGCGCCCTCCGAGGCCGGCGCCCCTTCCCACGCCCCAGTGCCGGCGGACGAGACCTCTATCCCGTCGGTGCCGCGCAGCGCGAGCTCTCGCTGGAGCAGCGCCTCGGCGAGCGGGCTGCGGCAGATGTTGCCGGTGCACACGAGGAGGACGCGGGTCATGGCTCGATGCTTCCCACCGCGGCGCGCAGCTCCGCCCGCGGGATGGCTCCCTCCCTCACGAGTCTTGCTACCGGCCCCGTGCAGTCGACCACGGTGGAAGGCGCTTGGCTGCCGAGCACCCCGCCGTCCAGCACCAGGAGCCTGCCCTGTTTAATGGGGCCCGGAAAGGTATCCGCTATGGCCCCGGCCCCGGGAGCCGTCGGGCCGCCGGGAAGGTTGGCGGACGTAGACGTTAGGGGCGTGTCCAGCGCGGCGATGAGGTACGCCATGCCGGCGTGCGACGTCCACCGCACGGCGATGCCGCCTTCGGGCCCGCGCAGCGCGGCGGGGAGCTTCCCTGCTCCACCGGGGAGCACCAGGGTGAGAGGGCCGGGCCAGAAGCGTTCGGCGAGGGCCTGCGCGGCGCTGCCCAGGACGAGCCCAAACCGCTCCGCCATGTCGCGGCCGGCCACCAACAGGAGAAACGGCTTGCTCGCCTCGCGGCTCTTGAGCCGCGCGAGAGCCGCGACGTCCGCATCCACGGGCCGGCAGCCGAGCCCGTACACCGTCTCGGTGGGATAGGCAAGGAGCCCGCCCGCTCCGAGGTGTTGAGCGACGGCGTGGACGGCGGCCTCGACCTCTGCCTCCGTGGAGAACGCCAGCGTGGTCATCGGGTGAGCATCGCCTCGGCGAGCGCGAAGTCTTCTGTCGTAGTCACCTTGATGTTGGAGTTCCGGTCCGGCACGACCACCACCGGGTTCCCAGCAGCTTCCACCAGGGCCGCCTCGTCGGTGAAGCTCCAGTCCCCGGACGCAGCGGCACGCTCGAACGCCTCCTCGAGCATTTGGCGCGGGAACCCCTGCGGGGTCTGCGCCCGCCACAGGCCGGCGCGCTCGACCGTCTCGACCACTCGCGGGGTGCCTTGCTCCACCCGCTTGAGCGTGTCGGCGACCGGAACGGCCGGCACGGCCGCGGTCCCCCTGCCGGCTGCCTCGATGACCGCGTCGATCGTCTCCTGTGTCACGAAGGGGCGGACGGCGTCGTGCACCAGCACCAGGGTGCACTCCGGCGGGAGCGCTGCTAGAGCGCACCGCACGGACGCTGCCCGGGTGTCGCCGCCTGACACGAGGCTCAGGCGCCCCCCCGTCACCTCCTGGAGCCACGGCGGTGGTGCCGCGGCGTGCTCGGCCGGCAGGGCCACCACGATGTGGCACGCCCGAGGGTGCTGGGCGAAGGGCCGGATTGCACGAAGCAGCAGCCCCCTCGGGCGTGCCACATCGTGGTGGC
>CAYGBV010000022.1:0-47357 GCA_964348295.1 uncultured Gemmatimonadaceae bacterium | reverse complement strand
GTGTCCGCTGCCGGTCCGAGGTGCTGGTGATCATCGAGGAATTTGGCGTTGAGCGGCAGCGGACACTGCAAATGCGCCGTAGGCAGGAGGAACTACCATGAGGCGGTCTCTGATACTCGCACTTGCCGGGCTCGTCCTGGTGGTGCCCCGAGCCCTTGCGGGGCCAGGCGAGGTCACCGCGGTGAGCGTGTTGCCCGGGGCGGGCCGCGCCCACGTCGTGATCGATGTGCGCGGCAGTGTCTCCGTGCAGGATTTCACGCTGCAGAATCCGGCACGCCTCGTCATCGACGTGCTCGGAGCCAAGCTCAACGCCCCCGAGATGCTGTACGACGGCGAGAACCGCGGCGGCATCCTGAACGTTCGCTACGCGCAGTTCCGTCCCGACGTGGTCCGCATCGTGCTCGAGCTGGATGAGCTCAAGGACTACCAGTTGGAGTACGCGGACGATGCGATCCGCATCAGCCTAGGTGCCGATCGGAGCTTCGCGGCATGGTCGTCCACGGCGCCAGCGGCGTATATGCCCGCGGCCGGGGAAGAGGTCTTCGCGCCGGCGGCTGCCGCGCCGGTCGCCGCGGCCGCGCTGCCGGTACTGCAATCGCAGCAACCCACGGTGACGGCGTCGTTCGACTCGGCCACCATCGCAGACGTGATGGCCGGGTTCGCCGAGCTCTCGGGGAAGAGCATAGTCCTGGGGAAGGACATCGAGGGCTACGTCACAGCCGACATCCGCAACCAGCCGTGGGACGTCGCGTTCCAGGTGGTGCTCGAATCACAAGGGCTCGACGCCATCGAGGAGCCGCCGGGGATCATTCGGGTGGACTCGCGGGCGGCCCTGCTTGCCCGTGACTCAACGGAGCCGACGGAAACGCGGATCGTGACCGTCAACTACGCCCGCGCGACGGCCCTGGTGCCGGTGGTCGAGACCATCCTCACGCCGGGTCGCGGCCGCGTCGTGGCCGACACGGGCACCAACAGCCTGATCATCACCGACATCCGCAGCCGCTTGGAGCAAGACCTGGAGTTTGTGGCGCAGCTCGACATCCAGACGCCGCAGGTGTCGATCCAGGCGAAGCTCATCTTCGTGAACCGGACCAACATCGAGGAGCTGGGCGTCCAGTACGACATCGGGAGTCCGACCCAGTTCTTCAATACCATGGTGGCGCGCCCCGACCCGCGGACCAACGAGCCGGTTGACCTAGACGGGGACGGGGTGCCGGATGCGGTGGCCCCGACCGACTTCTTCGACCCCGATGAGACACCGAGCATCGTGGACCTGGGCGGCAACCAGCTAGCCGCCGTCGCGAACGCGGAGTCGCAGATCATCAATCCGGCGCTCGAGCTGATCTGGTCCACCGCCATCGGCAACTTCAGCGTTACGGCGTTCGTGAGCGCGTTGCAGCGCGTGGAGCTGGCCGACCTACAGGCAGAGCCCCTGACCTCCACGTCCGACAACACCGAGGCCTACATCCTGGTGGGTGAGCGCACCCCGGTTCGTGTGGTGGACGTCAGCGCGCAGGCGCAGCAGGCGCAGGCCACCGTTGACTACGTCGAGACCGGTGTCAAGCTGCGCGTGACACCGCACGTCACCAACAACCGCCAGGTGCTGATGGAAGTGCACGCCGAGAACTCGCAGATCCAGGCGGCACCCTCCGACATCGGATTCACGTTCCAGACGCAGGAGG
This sequence comes from uncultured Gemmatimonadaceae bacterium, assembly GCA_964348295.1. Taxonomy (GTDB): domain Bacteria; phylum Gemmatimonadota; class Gemmatimonadetes; order Gemmatimonadales; family GWC2-71-9; genus WVYX01. Next base: position 45,675 of record CAYGBV010000022.1, on the reverse strand, counting down.
CGGAAAGCCAGATCTTGGTCGACGACGGCCAGACCGCCGTGATCGGGGGGCTCACGGTGACCCAAGTCACGGTGTCGAAGAGCGGAATTCCGTTTCTTGTAGACCTGCCGGTCATAGGTGGCCTCTTTGGCTTCACCCAGCGCCAGGAGACGCGACGCGACCTGTTGATCCTGGTCACGCCGCACATCATCGACAATCCGGCGGCCATGGCTGAGGAGGCCCGCTAAGCGGCGGAGGCAGGGCTATGCACAACTCGACCTTCTGCAAGGGCGCCGCCCTGGTGGCGTGCGCGCTCGTCGCGGCCGGCTGCAACGAGGCGGCGCTCTCGCCTGGCGTGTCCCAGGACTTCATTCCGCCCACTGTCAGCATCGCCATCGGTGGGGACACCCTCGACATCGAGAATGGGCTCGCGTTCTCGGTAACGGCCGGGGACAACCTGGGCCTCAAGAACCTCTCGGTCACGCTCGAGGGCGGTGTCGACGCGCAGATCGACTCCACGTTCACGAGCGCGGTGACCTCCATCACAATCGCGTTCGACGTGCAGTTCCCCGAAGGGAGCGCCGCGGGCGGCTGGGTGAAGATCACGGCTCAGGCGGTGGACGGGGCACTCAACGGAGCCAGCGCGCTCGACTCGATCTTCCTCAGGAACGTGGACGCGCTGCTGGTCCAGGTCCTGAACCCGAGCCAGGGGGCCATAACGTCACCGGGCAAGTCCGTGCTCGTCGACGTGCAGGCCACCCAGCGGGACGGCATCAAGGAAGTGGGCTACGTGGTCCAGGGAGTCGTCACCGACAGCGTCTCCGGTGGCCAGAAGCAGTTTGCGTTTCCGCCGGACACGACGCTGCGCGACACGCTGACCGTTCCGGCCGACGCCGCAGAGGGAACGTTTGCGATCACCGGCTTCGCGGTGGACTCCGCCGGCCGGGTACAATTCAGCTCGCCGGTGTCGGTGAGCGTCCAATCGGCCGCCAACGACACCGAGCCACCACTGGTGACCTTCTCCATCCCGTCGCGCGTGGAGGTCGATGACACTATCACGGTGAACGCCACCGACCCGAGTGGCATCACCGAGATCGGCTGGACCGCCGTGGACCTGGACGGTGTCACCGTGGGTGGCGGCTCGCGCACCCTGCCCGGCGACCTGACTGACGTCACAGAGAAGTGGGTGGTCGGGTTCAACTTCGCCACGCTACCGAAGGCGGTGGTGATCAGCGCGTTCGCAGTGGACGGCGCCGGCAACCGCGGCACGTCCCAGGGCACGGCCGGTGCGCCTCCGGCGGGCGGCCCCATGGTGGCCGCGGCAGCGGACGGCGTGGACACGGTGCTGGTGGTGTTCGGCGTCACCACGCCGCTACCAGACGGCGGGCAGATCGCCGATGCGATCTACAACCGCAACCTGAACGAGGTATACCTCACGAACTTCGAGTTGAACCGCCTGGAGGTGTTCCAGGTGGTCGACACGACGTTCGTCGCGGGCGGGATCCCCGTCGGCTCCCGTCCTTGGGGTCTCGCGCTCTGGCCGCTGAACACCATCACAGGGGACCATGCGAACACCGTGGTCGTGGCCAACTCAGGCGGTACGAACTTCTCGCTCGTCGATGCAGCGGCGCGCACCGAGTCGAGCCGACACCACCTGCCCAACTTCCTGGTCCAGAGCGTGCAGACCGAGATCGACCAGGCCACCGGGTTCATCAAGCTCAAGATCACTGAGTACGACTTCTCCGACCGTCCGGAATACGTGGGCACCACGTGCATCGCCGACGGCGCCGGCAACTGCCTGACGGTGTACGCGGTGTACTCGACCACCCCGACCCTGTCGCAGCCGGGCGACCCCGTGGACTTCGTGCTGCGCGGCACCGTGCGGTGGGAGAACCTCAGCGGCCCGGCCGAGTCCCACTTCTTCTGGGAGCAGGCGGCGATTGCGCCGGGACCCGACAGCGACACACTGCAGATATTCGTGGACCGCGGCCCCGGCATCGGTACGGAGCTCATTCTCTCGGCCTCCTGCGGTCGTACGGTGAACATGGCGGAGCTGGCGTTCCTGGACACGACTTTCATACGCAACTCCGGCGACTTCACCCACGCCCTGATCGGTGAGGGCGGGTCCAGCGCGGAGCCGCCCAACGGCTTCGCCCGCGTGATCGGCTACAACCGGACGACGGGTCACGTGACGACTCCCTGTCCCGACATCTTCATCGAAGGCGTGCCGTTCGGGGGCAACGAGGTCGTCGACTTCGGCATCTCGCCCGCCCTCCGGGTGCGTGACTTCATCGTGAACACGGCCATTCCGGTGAAGTCCATCGCGCTGAACTTCAACGGGCTCACGAACTTGGTGCGGGCCGACTCGATCTACGTGCTGGATGAGGGGCTGCGCCTGATGGGGCTGATGACCATCGGCGGCGAGAACCCCGGCATGGACATGAACTTCGATCACGACTTCGACGCGCGGGTGCGCGGCAGCCCGCCCGGCTCGTCGAACGACCGCCTCGTGTTCGCGGCGAGCGACGACCCTGTAGTCGAGATCTTCGACTCGTACTGGTTCGAGAAGGTCGCCGTGATCCCGATTCGGGATCCGATCACGGGACCGCTGCGGGTGTCGGAGAACGCGGCCGGGACCGAGCAGATCCTGGTCGGCGTGACGGCCGCCGGCGTGGTCACGGTGTCCGTGCCCACGATCACCAACCCGCTGCCTTCGGTGGGCTTCGACTGGCTCGCGCGGTAACCGCGTCCCGATCGAGCCCTCCCCGAGCCCGGCCCCGCGGCCGGGCTCGTTCTTTTTGTGTAGCGGCTTGGCGGGAGCGCGCGCGGGGCCGCTAGATTAGTCCTGCCTCGTCGAGACGGAGTTCTGTGATTCGCTGCACCACAGCCGGTGAGTCCCACGGACGCGGCCTGGTGGCCGTAGTCGAGGGCATTCCCGCGGGCCTGCCGCTGCGCGCCGCCGACGTCGACCGTGAGCTCGAGCGCCGCATGGCAGGATATGGCCGCGGTGCCCGAATGAAGATCGAGTCCGACGTCGTGCAGTTCGTGAGCGGCGTGCGCGCGGGAGAGACCATCGGCTCTCCGGTCGCGATGCTGATCTGGAACCGCGATTGGGAGAACTGGCAAGACGTCATGGCCCCCGAGCCGGACGAGGGGGGCGGCGAGCGGCGCCGTCGGGTCACGCGGCCCCGTCCGGGGCATGCTGACCTCGTGGGCGTCCTCAAGTACGACCGGGACGACGCCCGGGACATCCTGGAGCGGGCGAGTGCCCGGGAGACGGCGGCCCGGGTGGCCTGCGGTGCGGTGTGCCGCCGGCTGCTGACCGAGTTCGGCGTGGAGATCGGGAGCCACGTGGTGGAGCTCGGCCCGGTGCGCGTGCCCGAGCCCGGCGCCCTGCCCGTTCCCCTCAACCAGGCGGCCGACCAGTCACCGGTGCGCTGCCTCGATCCCGGCGCGTCGCAGGCCATGGTGGACGCGGTGGACGAGGCGGTGGCCCAGCGGGACACCCTGGGTGGGGTGGCGGAGGTGGTGGTCCGGGGTGTGGTGCTGGGACTCGGCTCGCACGCCTCGTGGGATCGAAAGCTCGACGGCCGGCTGGCGTGGGCCGTCATGTCGATCCCCGCCGTGAAGGGCGTCGAGATCGGACTGGGCTTCGCTGCGGCGCGCCTTCCCGGCTCCGCGGCGCACGACGAGATCGAGCGCGGCGGGAGCGAGACCGCGGGCGGCTTCGCCCGGCGCGGCAACCGCGCCGGCGGCCTCGAGGGGGGAATCACCACCGGCGAGCCCATCGTATTGCGGGCGGCGATGAAGCCGCTCTCCACGCTGCGGAGTCCGCTGGACACGGTGGACCTGGAGACGGGCGGGCCGGCCAAGGCTCAAGCGGAGCGGTCCGACGTGACCGCGGTTCCGGCAATGGGGGTGGTGGCCGAGGCCATGGTGGCCCTCGTCCTGGCCCAGGCGATGGCCGAGAAGTTCGGCGGTGACTCGCTCGTCGAGATGCGTGAGAACTACAACGCCTACGTGGCACGCATGAACGCGCGCGGCGACGAGGTGGATCGGGGCGGGTGAAGCGCCATCTGGTGTTGGCGGGCCTGTCGGGCTCGGGAAAGACGGCGGCCGGGCGGCTCGCGGCCGCTACTCTCGGAGCTTCCTTCCTCGACATCGACGCTCTAATTGAGGAGAGCGAAGCCGCCTCCATCGACCGCATCTTCGTGCAGCGCGGCGAGGCGGCGTTCCGGCGGTTGGAGCGCGAGGCGGTCCGGCATGCCCTCGCACGGGAGCCGGCGGTCATCGCCCCCGGCGGCGGGTGGGCGGCCCAGCCCGGCAACCTGGCCGACCTGGGAGACCGAGGGATCCTCGTCTACCTGCGTGTCAGCCCCGAGGTCGGCGCCGCGCGGGTGGCCGCCGAGGGAGGCCGACCGCTGCTGCAGGGCGCCGACCCGGCCGAGCGGCTGCGGCACCTCCTGGCGGAGCGTGAGACCGCCTACCTGAGCGCGCAGTCCGTGGTGGAGACGGACGGCAGGACGGCAGAGGAAGTGGCCGCCGAGCTGGTCGAGCTTGCGCGATCTACCGCCGGGTGGTAATTATCGGCGCCCTGCCGGGCCCTTGCGGCGGGGACGCGCGTTCTCACAACGCTCTGACTGGTAATGACTTATGGGCTTCGGCCTAGGTGGGAGCAGTGACCCGCCTAGGCCGCGTGGCCGTTAGGATGGGAACCGCTGCCGGGCGGTGCGGTACGCTGTTGACGGGCGTTTGAGCGAGCGCGCTCATCTGTCGCCCCCTGCGCCGGCAGCCGGATGGGATATGCCGAAGACCGCGAAGAAGGCGAGGCGAGCCAAGAAGGCGAAGCAGCCGCCGAAGGCGGCCAGGCGGAAGACTGCCAGGAAGAAGTCCGCCAAGCAGCCAACCGCCAGGTCCAAAGGGAAGGCGCTGGTCGTGGTCGAGTCGCCCGCCAAGGCTCGCACCATCGGCAAGTACCTCTCGGCAGGCTACACGGTGAAGGCGACCGTGGGGCACGTGCGCGATCTGCCGCAACGCGAGCTCGGGGTGGACGTGGAGAACGGCTTCGCGCCGAAGTACGTCACCATCCGCGGCAAGGGTAAGCAACTCGCCGACATCAAGCGGACGGCCAAGACCTCTTCCGCGGTGCTGCTGGCCACCGACCCAGATCGGGAGGGTGAGGCGATCGCGTGGCACGTCGCCGAGCAGCTGGGCGACGGCTCCAAGATCCGTCGCGTCCTGTTCCACGAGATCACCAAGGAAGCCATCAGCGAGGCCATCGGCCAACCGGTAGATATCGACGGTCAGAAGGTCGAGGCGCAGCAGGCCCGGCGCATCCTCGACCGCCTCGTCGGCTACAAGGCGAGCCCTCTGCTGTGGAAATCGGTGAAGCGAGGTCTGTCGGCCGGCCGCGTGCAGACGGTCGCCCTGCGGCTCATCGTGGAGCGGGAGCAGGCGATCCGGGAGTTCAAGCCGCAGGAGTACTGGTCCATCGAGGCGGAGCTGGAGGCGAAGCGGAAGCGGTTCACCGCGAAGCTCCACAAGGTGGACGGCAAGAAGCCGTCGCTCCACTCCAAGAAGGAAGCCGACAAGGTCGTGCGCGCGGTGAAGGGCAAGCCGTTCGTGGTCAGCGGCGTCGAGAAGAAGCAGCGGCGCAAGCGGCCGGCGGCACCCTTCATCACCAGCACGCTGCAGCAGGAAGCTGCCAAGCGGCTCGGGTTCTCGGCGCAGCGGACCATGCGCGCCGCCCAGCAGCTCTACGAGGGGGTCGAGATCGGCAAGGAGGGCGCCGTCGGTCTCATCACCTACATGCGCACCGACTCGCCGCGCGTGGCCCATCAGGCTATCGAGGCGGTCCGGGAGTTCATCGTGCGCCACTACGACGACCGCTACCTGCCCGAGAAGCCGAATTACTACCGCAGCAAGAAGGCGGCTCGGGCGCAGGACGCGCACGAGGCCATCCGCCCCACCGACGCGCACCGGCGACCGGAGCACGTGCGCAAGTACCTCACGCCGGATCAGTACAAGCTCTACCGCCTGGTGTGGCAGCGCTTCGTGGCCTCCCAGATGACGCCGGCGGTGTACGACACGACGGCCGTCGACTTCAAGATCGAGAAGTACCTGTTCCGGGCCACGGGATCGGTGATGGTGTTCGACGGCTTCCACGTGCTCTACTTCGACACCAAGGAGGCCGGCGAGGCCGAGACGTTCGAGGACCTGGCGCCCGTGCCGGCGCTGGCGCAGGGCGACGAGGCGGCGGTCCACGGCATCACGCCCAACCAGCACTTCACCGAGCCGCCCCCGCGGTTCAGCGAGGCGAGCCTCGTGAAGGAGCTGGAGGCCGACGGCATCGGACGACCCAGCACCTACAGCTCGATCATCTCGACGCTACGGGAGCGGGACTACGTGCGCATGGAGAGCCGCCGGTTCCACCCGACGGAGCTGGGAGAGACCGTCACTAAGGTGATGGTGAGCCGCTTCCCCGACATCTTCAACGTCGAGTTCACCTCGCTGATGGAGACCGAGCTCGACAAGGTGGAAGAGGGGGAGCTGGGATGGCAGCAGGTCCTGGAGGACTTCTACGGTCCGTTCTCCAAGGCGCTGGAGTCGATCGACACCGCAGCTCTCATTCGGGAGGCACACGACGTCGAGGAGATCGAGAAGGAGCCCTGCCCGGAGTGCGGTGGGAAGCTCACGGTGAAGAGCGGCCGCTTCGGTCCGTTCATCGCGTGCACGAACTACCCCGACTGTCGCTTCACCAAGCCGCTCAAGCGCGACAAGGTACCCGACAAGCCTACCGACGAGTTGTGCCAGGAGTGCGGCGCGCCGATGGTGATCAAGACGGGGCGCTACGGCGAGTTCCTGGCGTGCACCAAGTATCCCAAGTGCAAGCACACCCGGCCGATTCCGCTGGGGGTCAAGTGCCCCAAGTGCGGCGACGGCGATCTGGCGCAGCGCCGCACCCGCCGGGGGCGCTCCTTCTACGGCTGCACCCGCTACCCCGACTGCGACTTCTCCACCTGGCACCTGCCGGTGCCCGACCGGTGTCCGGAGTGCGGCTTCGTGGGCGCGGAGCAGCGCTCCACCAAGGCCCGCGGCGAGTACCGCCGTTGCCTCAAGTGCGAGAACGAGTTCACGGTCCAGGAGGCCGTCCCTGAAGTAGCGGCTCAGTGATCGCCACCGTGGTCGGAGGGGGCCTCGCGGGCTGCGAGGCCGCGTGGGCGCTGGCCGAGCGCGGCGTCGACGTCGCCCTCTACGAGATGCGCCCCGGGGTGAAGACCCCTGCCCACCAAACCGACCGCCTCGCCGAGATCGTCTGCAGCAACACCTTCAAGTCCCTCGAGCTGAGCAACGCCCACGGTCTGCTAAAGGCGGAGCTCCGGGTGTTGGGAAGCCTGTTGATGGACGTCGCAGCGACGGCCCGCATCCCCGGTGGCGCGGCCTTGACCGTGGACCGGGAGATCTTCAGCGCGGAGGTCACCCGGCGTGTCGTAGCGCATCCGCGGATCTCGATCGTGCGGGAGGAGATCACGGGGCTGCCCAGTCCGGGCGTGATCGCCACTGGCCCGCTGACGTCGGACGCGCTGGCGCGGGTCATCGCTGGGCGGCTCGGTGTCGAGTCCCTCGCGTTCTACGACGCCATCGCGCCCATCGTGAGCGACGAGTCCCTGAGCCACGAGCGGCTCTACCGCGCCTCGCGCTACGGCAAGGGAGAGGGCGACGACTTCCTAAACGCGCCCCTGGAGGCCGCGGCCTACGAGGCGTTCGTGGACGCGCTGGTCGCGGCCGACCAGTACGCCGGCCACGAGTTCGACGCGACCCCCTACTTCGAGGGCTGTCTGCCCATCGAGGAGATGGCGCGCCGCGGTCGGGACACCCTGCGCTTCGGCCCCCTCAAGCCGGTCGGGCTGCCCCGGCCCGAGACGGGACGCGAGCCGTATGCCGTGGTGCAGCTGCGCCGCGAGGACCGGGCCGGCCAGATGTGGAACCTGGTCGGCTTTCAGACGCGGCTGCGCATCCCCGAGCAGAAGCGGGTGTTCACCCTGGTGCCGGGCCTGGAGGCGGCCGAGTTCTACCGCTACGGCAGCATTCACCGCAACACCTACCTGAACGGCCCGGCGTCGCTCACGGCCTATCTCTCGGCCCGGGACGACGAGCGGATGCTGTTTGCGGGCCAGCTCGTCGGCGTCGAGGGCTATACCGAGTCACTCGCCACGGGACTCTTGGCGGGCATCAACTTGGCGCGTATCCTGCAGGGGGAGGCGCCCGTCGTGCCCCCCGCGGTCACGATGCTCGGTGCGCTGATGCAGTACGTGCACGGCGCCGACCCGAAGCACTTCCAACCGATGAACGCCAACTTCGGGCTGTTGCCGCCGCTGGAGCGGCCGGTGCGCGATAAGCGGAAGAAGCGGGTACTGCTCGCCGAGCGGGCCCTCGCCGCGATGCGCGAGTTCGCGGCGACGGTCGCCGGTGCAAAGCCGTGACTCCTCCTCGACTGGGCTCCCTCAGACTCGCCCGCGATCCGGGCAGGGAGATCGCAGTGTTCGCGGTCTTTCTGGAGAAGGAGCGCAACGACTCCCCCAACACCATCCGCGCGTACGCTCGCGACCTGGAAGCGTTCCGGGCGTTCTGCGATGAGTACTACGGCGGGCCGCGGCGCTGGCGGTGGACCACCGTCGACCGCCTCGCCCTGCGGAGCTTCATGGGAGAGCTGAAGAGGCGGGGGCTCGCCAAGCGATCCATCGCGCGGGCGGTGTCGGTGCTGCGCACGTTCTATCGCTTTCTGGGCACGCGGTACGGCATCGAGCACAACCCGGCCAAGGGCGTCCGCCTCCCCAAGCTGGAGCGGCGCCTGCCGGCCGTGCTCGATCGGGAGCAGGTGGCGGAGCTGTTCCGCCACGCGGAGTCGCTGGCCGAGGAGGGGGGATTCCGGGAGCGCCGTGACCTGGCGATCCTGGAGGCGTTCTACGCCACCGGGATGCGGCTCTCGGAGCTGGCGGGGCTGAACCTGGCGGACATCGATCTGGTCTCCGATCAGGTGAAGGTGCGGGGCAAGGGGCGCAAGGAGCGGATCGTCCCGTTGGGGAGCTATGCGTCACGCGCGCTCCGCTCGTACTACGCCGAGCGCGAGGACCTGTTGACATCGCTGCCGCACGGCCGCGGCGAGCGGCGAGCCGTGTTCCTGTCACAGCGGGGTCGCCGCCTCTCGCCGCGCGGTATCCAGCAGGTCGTGCAACGCTTCCTGCGCCAGCTCGACGGGCGGGCGGGGCTCAAGGTGCACAGCCTGCGCCACAGCTTCGCCACGCATCTGCTGGACGCCGGTGCGGACCTGCGGGCGGTGCAGGAGCTGCTGGGGCATGCCTCCCTCAGCACGACCCAAGTGTATACTCATACGAGTGTGGAGCGACTGAAGCGGGTGTATCAGAAGGCACATCCGAGGGCGTAAATGCAGACACAACGATTCCGCGCGACCACGATCCTCTGCGTCCGCCGGGACGGCAAGGTGGCCATGGGCGGAGATGGGCAGGTCACGGTCGGTGAGACCGTCATGAAGGCGCACGCCAACAAGGTGCGCGGGCTCGCCGGCGGTAAAGTGTTGGCGGGGTTCGCCGGCGCCGCCGCCGACGCGTTCACCCTGTTCGAGAAGTTCGAGGAGAAGCTCGAGCGCTTCCCGGGCAACCTCTCTCGCGCCGCGGTGGAGCTGGCCAAGGACTGGCGCAGCGACCGGGTGCTGCGGCGCCTGGAGGCGCTGCTGGCCGTGGCCAACGCGGAGCACGCCTACCTGCTGAGCGGCACTGGCGAGCTGATCGAGCCGGACGACGGCATTCTCGCCATCGGTAGCGGCGGCAATTACGCGCTGGCCGCGGCCCGGGCGCTGCTGGAGCACACCGATCTCTCCGCCCGGGAGATCGTGCAGCGCAGCCTGGAGATCGCGGCGGACATCTGTGTGTATTCGAACCGCAACATCTCGGTCGTCGAGCTCGGTGCGGCGAGCGGGAGTGGGAAGAAGTCGAAATGAGCACAGAGCCCAAGCCGCTGGAGCAGAAGCTCGAGGCGATGGACACGGGGCCGGAGGCGGTGCCGTGGCTGGAGGAGTTGCCGCCGCGGCAGATCGTCGCCGAGTTGGACCGCTACATCGTGGGGCAGGACGACGCCAAGAAGGCGGTAGCGATCGCGATCCGCAATCGCTGGCGCCGCCAGCGGGCGCCCGAAGCGATTCGCGACGAGATCCTGCCCAACAACATCATCATGATCGGCCCCACCGGTGTGGGCAAGACGGAAATCGCCCGCCGCCTGGCGCGCCTGGCGGGAGCGCCGTTCATCAAGGTCGAGGCGTCGAAGTTTACCGAGGTGGGCTACGTCGGCCGCGACGTCGAGTCCATGGTGCGCGACCTGGTCGACGCGTCGCTGAACATGGTGCGCGGAGAACGGGAGGACGAGCTCTACCCCACGGCGGAGCGCCGTGCGGAGGAGCGGCTGCTCGACCTGCTGCTGCCGCCACCGCCCAAGAAGCGTGCTCGAGCGGAGCTGCGCAAGGAGCCGCCGGCGCCCGAGGAGGTGCCGGACCGAGAGGAGGGTGAGCCGTCTGAGGGCAAGGCGCTGTTCGTGGTATCCTCGAGCGGCGAGGTGCGCCGCGGTGAGGGCGAGGAGCCGGTGCCCGCCGACGACGAGGAGCGGCGGCAGCGCACGCGGGAGAAGCTGCTGAAGCTGCTCCAGGACGGGAAGCTGGAGGACCGGGAAGTCGAGATCGAAGTGACCCAGCAGGCGCTGCCGGCGCTCGAGTTCATGTCGTTCCCGCCGGGCATGGAGGGCGCCGACGTCAACTTCACGGAGATGCTGCAGGACATGTTGCCCAAGCGCAGCAAGAAGCGCGTGGTGCGGCTGAGTGAGGCGCGGCGGATCCTGGTGGACGAGGAGCTCCGCAAGCTGGTCGACATGGATGACGTGGTGAACGAGTCGCTCGACCGCGTCGAGAACCACGGCATGATCTTCATCGACGAGCTCGACAAGATCGCGGGCGAGCGGGGCGGGGTCGGACCCGACGTCTCGCGCGAGGGTGTGCAGCGGGATCTCCTGCCCATCGTCGAGGGGTCAACCGTGCAGACCCGCTACGGCTACGTGCGCACCGATCACATCTTGTTCGTCGCGGCCGGTGCGTTCCACGTGTCCAAGCCGTCCGACCTCATTCCCGAGCTGCAGGGACGCTTCCCCATCCGAACCGAGCTGTCGTCCCTGGGCCAGGATGAGTTCGTGCGCATCATGACCGAGCCCGAGAACTCGCTGATCAAGCAGTATCAGGCTCTCTGTACCGCAGAGGGCGCGGAGCTCTCGTTCACTGACGACGGTGTGGCCGAGATCGCGCGCATCGCCATGGTGATGAACGAGCGCACTGAGAACATCGGCGCGCGCCGGCTGCACACTGTGATGACGACGCTGTTGGAGGACCTGCTCTTCGAGCTGCCCGACGTTCCCGACAAGCGGATCACGTTCGACGCCGGGAGCGTGCGCGATCGGTTGATGCGCATCGTGGAGGACGAGGATCTGAGGAAGTACATCCTCTGACGCGCGGTAGGGCCGCGCCGCCGCCACCGCGCATCCCCGAGCGGCAAGGCGGTGGGAGCATCCCGGGCACGACGGTCTGCCGGAGTGGATGGGCGCGCCTCGTCAAGTGCCCCCGACCGCAACGCCTTTCCGCCTGACACATCTGGCTTTACACCCCTCAGCCGCGCGGCTAGAATCAATCGGCTAGCCTGTCATTTTGACCTACCCGGCCGATCGTCATGTCGAAACGCGATTTCCTCCAGCTTCCCGACCTCACTGCCGACGAGATCCGCAAGCTGTTCGACCTCGCCCTCAAGATGAAGGCGGGGAAGTACACGAAGCGGCCGCTCGCGGGGAAGACGCTCGGGATGATCTTCACCAAGAGCAGCACCCGCACGCGGGTCTCCTTCGAGGTGGGCACGTACCAGCTGGGCGGGCACGCGCTGTTTTTGTCGGCGCGCGATCTCCAGCTCGGCCGCGGCGAGCCCATCAAGGACACCGCCAGGGTGCTGTCGCGCTACGTCGACGGGATCATGATCCGGACGTACGACCACGCCGACGTGGTGGAGCTGGCGCGGCACGCCAGCATCCCGGTGATCAACGGGCTCACCGACTACCTCCACCCCTGCCAGGTGTTGGCCGACGTGCTCACCATGCAGGAGAACTTCGGCGGCTGGGAGGGCAAGGTGGCCGCTTGGGTCGGTGACGGGAACAACGTAGCCAACTCATGGCTGCACGCCGCCGCCGTGCTCGGGTTCGAGCTACGCCTCGCGTGCCCCGAGGGCTTCGAGCCCGACCGCGACATTTTCGAGCGCGCCAAGCAGTCTGCCGCAGTGTCCATCTACGAGGATCCCGAGGAGGCGGTGCAGGGAGCGCACGTCGTGAACACCGACGTGTGGGCTTCCATGGGTCAGGAGGGCGAGGCGGAGACGCGCAGGCTCGCGTTCAAGGGCTTCACGGTAGATGCGCAGCTGATGAAGCACGCGGCGCCCGACGCAATCTTCCTCCACTGCCTGCCGGCGCACCGTGACGAGGAGGTCACTGACGAGGTGATCGAGGGGCCGCAGTCCCGCGTGTTCGATCAAGCAGAGAACCGGCTCCACGTCCAAAAGGCGTTGCTGGTGCAATTCATGGGCTGAGAGGAAGGACGATGAGTGGAGAGAGCCTGAAGCGCACTCCGTTCCACGACCTGCACGTCGCCCTCGGGGCTAAGATGGTCCCGTTCGCCGGGTTCCAAATGCCGGTGCAGTATCCCTCCGGGATCACCCAGGAGCACATGGCGGTGCGCACGGGGGTGGGGGTGTTCGACGTCTCGCACATGGGTGAGTTCGAGTTCACCGGCCCCGACCGCAACGCGTTCGTGAACCGCCTCACATGCAACGACGTGGGAGCCCTCACGGACGGCCAGGCCCAGTACTCGGCGCTCCTCACCGACGAAGGCACGTTCATAGACGACTGCATCGTCTACCGGTTCGACGACAAGGTGATGATGGTCGTCAACGCCGCGAATGTGGCGAAGGATTGGGAGCACGTCGTGGCAAAGAAGAAGAGCGTGAACTGCCGGGTGAAGAACATCTCCGACGACGTGGCGCTGCTCGCGGTGCAGGGGCCCAGGAGCGAGGAGCTCGTACAGTCCCTGACCCAGGTGAACCTCACCGAGGTGGCGTACTACCACTTCGCCGTGGGGCAGGTTGCCGGCATCGAGTGCTTCATCGCCAGGACGGGGTACACGGGCGAGGACGGCTTCGAGCTGTTCTTCCGGGTGAAACACGCCGAGGTGATGTGGCACGCGGTAGTGGGGAAGGGACGGGGGGAGCCTTGCGGACTGGGAGCGCGGGACCTGCTGCGGCTCGAGGTGGGCTACCCCCTCTACGGCAACGACATCGACGACACGACCAACCCGTACGAGGCTCGCCTGGGGTGGATCGTGAAGTTGGGCAAGGGCGCGCCCTTCGCCGGGAAGCGCGCGCTGGATGCGATCAAGGCGAAGGGGGTTACGCGCAAGCTCGTCGGGTTCGTGACCACGGAGCGGACGATTCCGCGGCACGGCTACGACGTGTACCTCAAGGATCGCAGGGTCGACGTCGTGCGGAGCGGCGGGTTCAGCCCGTCACTCAAGCGGGGCATCGGGACGACGTACCTTCCCACCCACTCGATCGAGCCGGGGACGAAGCTCGAGATGGACGTCCGCGGCAAGCGCGTCGGCGCGGAGGTGGTGAAGCTGCCGTTCTACACGGAAGGAACCGTCAAGCGGAAGAAGTAGGAGATGAAGCGGTGTCCCCGTCCTCGATCCGCATAGCCGTGCTCACCGTATCGGACCTCGGCGCCGGCGGTGCGCGTGAGGACCTCTCGGGCGACGCCCTCGCGGCGTGGGCCGCGGAGCGGGGCTTCGAGGTGGTGGCCCGCGAGATCGTTGCCGATGAGAGCGACCGCATCGCCGGGTTGCTCGCCCGCTGGGCCGACGACGGGGTGGCAGATCTCATCCTGACGACCGGCGGTACCGGGCTCGGGCCCCGGGACGTCACGCCAGAGGCAACGCGGGCGGTGCTGGAGCGGGAGGCTCCCGGGATCGTGGAAGCGATGCGCGCGCGCGGCTATGAGAGCTCCCCGCGCGCCGTGCTGTCGCGCGCGGTTGCGGGAACGCGGGCGGCCGCGCTGATCGTCAACCTGCCGGGGAGCCCGGGCGGCGTGCAGGACGGCATCGCGGTGCTGGATCCCCTCATGGAACACATCGCACAGCTCCTGCGGGGCGAGCGTACGGATCACGGATGACCGATCGCGTTCTGCTGACGATGGATGACCTCGAGACCGCGGTGCAGTCGAACGCGGCGTTCGAGGCGGCGGGCTACCACACGACGCTGGTGTCGTCGCAGGACGACACGCGGGCCGTCTTCCGCGACGCGAATCCCGACATCGTGATCCTCACGGGTGCCCTGCACGAGCACCGTGCCGAGACGCTGGTGGCCATGGCGCGCGACGGCTCGATCTCCACCCTCGGGCTCATCGAGCAGGCCAATCCCGACCCGCGGCAGCTGGCGCAGCAACGCGGCCTCACCGCGTGGATGGTCAAGCCCGTGGACCCGCGCGACGTGGTGGCGGTGGCCGGCCGCCTCATCGGGCGGCGCCGGCTCCAGGAGCACACGGGCATCCTGGGTGACAGCCCGGCCATTCAGGAGGTGCTGGTCAAGATCGAACAGATCGCCCCGGCCCCGAGCACCGTGCTGATCGAGGGGGAGTCGGGTACGGGGAAGGAGCTGGTCGCCCACGCCATTCACCATCTGTCGCCGCGGCGCGATCAGCCGTTCATCGCGGTGAGCTGTGCCGCCCTGCCCGAGACGCTGCTGGAGTCGGAGCTGTTCGGGCATGAGAAGGGCGCGTTCACGGGAGCGGCGGAGCGGCGGCTGGGCCGGTTCGAGCTCGCCAACGGCGGCACGCTCTTCCTGGACGAGATCGGCGAGATGCCGCCGTCGCTCCAGGTCAAGCTGCTGCGGGTGCTGGAGAACCGCACGTTCTTCAGGGTGGGCGGCACGCAGCCGATCCGGGTCGACGTACGCGTCATCGCCGCCACGAACCGGTCGCTGCGGGAGGAGGTGGTCCTGGGGGACTTCCGCGAGGATCTGTTCTACCGGCTCAACGTGCTCTACATCTACCTGCCGCCGCTGCGCGAGCGGAAGAGCGACATCCCCATTCTCGTGAAGCGGTTTACTCGCGACCTGAGCAGCGAGCACGGGCGCGAGTTCCGGGGCATCGCGCCCGAGGCGATGCAGAACCTGGTGGACGCCGACTGGCCCGGTAACGTGCGTCAGCTGAGGAACCTGATCGAGTCGATGGTGGTGCTGGCCCCCGGGCGGGAGATCCGGCCCAGCGACATCCCGAGCGAGGTGCGCGAGGGCGGCACCCGGCTCCTCCCCATGCGCGTGCCCGAGACCGCGCGCAGCGTGCAGGGCCAGGAGTTCGAGTTCATCTTCCGCAGCCTCATGGACCTCAAGCTGCAGATCGAGGAGCTCAAGCGGCGCATCGAGGAGGAACCCCACCGGGTGGAGGTGGTGGACGTGAGCCGCAGGGCACCGTTCGAGGAGTATCCCCTGAGCGAGGTCGTGGAGGTCGGGGAGGCGGAGCCGGCGGTGCGTGAGGATCGTACTCGTGTGGTGTACCGGCCCGGCATGAAGATGGCCGACGTGGAGCGCGCGGCCATCGAGGCGGCGCTGGCGGAGACCCGCGGCAACCGGCGGCGGGCCGCCGAGAGGTTGGGGATCGGCGAGCGGACGCTCTATCGCAAAATCAAGGAGTACGAGCTGGCGTAGGGCGGGGCGGAGAGCCCGGCCAGCTCGACGGCGTCGCCGGTGGCGGCGCCGTGCTGCGTTGGGCTAGAGCTGGAGCAGGCCGATCACCGTGAGCGCGGTGCCGGCCCAGAACAGGAACATCCACTTCACGAGCTCGGAGCGGAGGGATGCCATCTCGGTCCGGAGGGACGCGAAGCCTTCGTGCATTTCGGAGCGCAGCCCCGCGATCTCCTCGTGCACTTCCGCCTTCACCTCCGCGATTCGCTGCTCGAGCTTCGCATCGAACCTCGCGAAGTTCAGCTCGTTCAGCTCACGCAACTCGGATCGGTAGGTCGCGTCCACCAGGTTGAACCACTCCGCGAGCTCATTTGCGACTTCGTCGCCGAAGGTCTCATAGAACTTCCGCGACAGCTTGGCGGTCACCGGCATCAGCGAGTCCCCGAGAGGTTCGCCGACACGGCAAACCTAGGGCGCGGCGGATTGGGTCACAAACCGTTGCCGCCTGAAGCCCGATCACGCGCGGCGCCTACCCGCCCTCCACGTATTCGAGTAAGTCCCCCGGCTGACAATCGAGTTCCCGGCACATTGCCGCGAGGGTGGAGAAGCGCAGCGCCCGCGCCTTGTTGGTCTTGATGATTGACAGGTTGGCGATGGTGATGCCCACCTGCTCGGCTAGCTCGGTCAGCGAGACCCCGCGCTCGACGAGGAGCCGATCGAGCCGTACGACGATGGCCATGACGGCACCATAGCACTAACGCTGCTTATTGTCAATCGATAAATGATTATCGATAAACGGCTAACGCAAGACGTGCTGCGGCACTTAGTGGCCGGGTGGTGCACGACGGGGGCTGTGGGTGCACAGGTAACTCCTGAGGCCACGATCTCAGGGGTCTGCTGAGAGGTATCGGGGTGCCGCTCCGGGTGCTATTCTAGGGGCTATCTCGCGGCCGTCCGGCGCCCCGAAGGGCTGCTGACCCTCCGAAAGCCGCTCGAACGGGGGTACGCGGGTCAGGCCAACGTATTGACAGGACGTGACTTGGACTCCATAGTGTCCGTCGCCCTGCGAACCTCGTTCGGACCGGTCTCGGCGCCCGGGCCAGCCAAGACGTGCGGTTTGAGATAAACGACAAGTGCGTCAGCTGCCTGGCATGCGTGCGGGTCTGTCCGGCGCAGGCAATAGCGGTTGACGGCGATAGCGTTCGGATAGTCGAGGAGTCGTGTATCCGTTCGGGGGCGTGTGTCCCGGCGTGTCCGCACGACGCCATCGACGCCGTCGGTGACCTCACCGAGGCGCTGGAGCTCGCCGCCCGCGGGGATGCGGTGTTGGTGTTGAGTGTGGAAGCGGAGGTGCACTTCCACCCCCACACACCCGAACAGGTGGTCAACGCCTGCTACGCGGCAGGCTTCAGGACGGTGCACCGCGGCGTCCTGGGCGATGAGCTCGTCGCCGAGGAGTATCGTCGGCTCTTTGCAGATCCAGGATGGGGGACGATGGTGCGCTCCACGTGCCCGGTGGTGGTGGAGCGGATTCGGCACGGCTATCCGGAGCTCGTGCCGTACCTCGCACCGGTGAAGACCCCGTTGGCGGCGGAGGCGGCGTACCTGCGGCAGCTGCACGGGCCCAACGTCTCGCTCGTTTATGCGGGGGTGTGCATCGGCGACGGCGACCGGGAGGTGGACGCGCTCATCACGTTCGATGAGCTCGCCGAGCTGCTGCGGGTGCGGGGCGTGGACCCGGCGCAGCAGCAGGGCTACTTCACGCGGATTCCGGAGATCCGGCAGCGCCACGTGAGCACGGCGGGCGGACTCCCGCTGCCCGTGCTCAAGGTGGAGCCGCAGACGAGCCGCCGGTTCCGCAAGGTGCGAGGGCTCAAGTCGCTGGACGTGATAGCGCGGGCCGTGTCGGTAGACGGGGTGGATCTCGGGTTCGTGGATATCCTGCCGTGCGAGGGATGTCTCGATCACCCGCTCTTGGGGCCGGCGGAGGAGTTGTTCCGGCGCCGCCGGGTGGCGGAGGAGGCCGAGCCGCCGCGCAGCCTGATGCCGGTGGTCGATCCGGCGGTGAGAGTGCGAGTGGGCGCCTCGTTCGAGTTCATTCACAACGGCCGGCGGCCGTCCGAGGAGGAACTCGAGGAGGTCATCGAGAGAATCGGAACCGCCCCCGGCGGCGCCCATTGGGACTGCGGCGCCTGCGGGTACGCCAATTGTGTGACGTTCGCCACGGCGTTGTTGTGCGGTAGAGCAACGTTTAGACAGTGCCCGCCCCACATGGAACGGCGGGCGGAGGAAGCGCGGCAACAGGCCGCCGTCGACGAGCTCACGGGGCTCGCGACGTATCGGGTGCTCCAAGATCGCCTCACGCAAGAGGTTGCGCGGAGCGACCGAACGCAGGAGCCCTTCGGACTGCTGTTTCTCGACCTCGATCGTTTCAAGTTGGTGAACGACCACCACGGGCATGAGGCGGGAAACGAGGTTCTGGCATCGGTGGGCCGTGAGCTCACCCGGGTGGTGCGGAAAACCGATGTCGCCGCCCGGTACGGCGGCGACGAATTCGTGGTCATCCTGGTGGGGACCGGTCAGCAAGGTGTGCAGCACGTGGGTGAGGTGGTGCGGGAGTCGGTCGAGGCCGTAGGTCGCGCGCTGGGCTACGGCGAAGGGTCGGTCACGGTCTCGGTGGGGGCCACCAGCTACAATCCCCTCACTGGTGAGCCCCTGGACGTGCTCGACATCGCCGACAAGGCGCTGTATCGCGCGAAGGCGGGTGGCGGCAACCAGGTCGTGATGGGGCTCGACGGGGGAGAGGCCGTATAAGTCTGAGTCGTTCTTAACGATACGCTTACCGTTTTTTCACGGGCGGCCCGCAGAGTTGCCCTCAAGGGTGTGCCCGCACGGCAGGCGAGATCGTCGGGAAGGACGTGATCCTCGGAAACTGAAGAGGAGTCAGTGGTCAGTCCGACAGACCCGAACTTGCAGCCTGACGTTGCACCGGAAGCGCCCGACGTGGAGCGGCCCGACCCGTGGGGCGTCAAGCGGGCGGAGAACCTGCTGACGAGCCTCCAGGGCGTGCTGTCGGCACGCGTGGAGGTCTCCCCCGTGGGCGAGGTCACCGGAGTGCACGTCCTCACGCACTCCGGCAGCTCTCCCAAGCAAATGGTGCGCAACGTGGAGAGCGCGCTTCTCGCGCAGCTCGGGCTCAAGGTCGATCATCGCAAGATCAGCATCGCGCAGACGGCCGAGGTCAAGCCCATCGAGGCGCTCGAGAAGACGGCAGTGCGCGACGAAGCGCTGCGGCGCAAGGTGATCTTCAAGACGATCGAGATCGCCCCGGCGAGCAACCGTCGGGTGGTGGTGCGGGTCACGCTGGCCGTAGCCGGCGACGAGGCCACCTCGGAGGAAGAGGTGGCCGACACCCCGAAGTCCCGCATGCAGGGCGCGGCCCGGGCCGCGCTCACCGTGCTGGACCGGCTGCTGGCGGGCGGCACGCTCGAGCTCGAGGGCGTGAAGCTGGTCGAAGAGTTCGATTCCGACGTCGTGATGGTGGCGGTGCACGCGGTGGAGGGTCGGGATACGCATGTCATACTGGGTACCGCCGCAGCCAAGGAGAGCCCCGAGAGGGCCGCCGTCTTGGCTGTACTGGATGCCACCAACCGGTGGGTCCAGTGGCGAACGTAACGCGGGGATCTTGACTGACGATCGAGCCCCGCAACAGAAGTCAGCGGGGCTTGTAGTCTGAGAGCGATAAGACGCCTGTCGGGACCGCTACAGCGACAGGCCGCGTAGCGCCCACGCACGAAAGGAGAAAAGGGAGCCCCCGGGAGAGGACTACCACTGCCGTCTGGGCTAGCGGAGCGGATCGGTCAGTAGGATGAGCGGAGCCTCGGGCATACCGTAGCGGGGTATGCTACTCCACGCGGTCGGAAGGCCGTCGAAAGGGGGTGAGGCTCAATGTCATTCGTCTGGCTCGCCGCGTTGATCCAGAAGCTCGCCACGTTTTTCTTGGCAGGTGGCGCGTCGACTTGGTAGCAGCTTCCGGGGGCTTTACCCTGCAGGCGCACAATGAGCCGCACGCGCACATTGCTCCTGAGGAGCTACGTAGTAGCACTGTTAGTGGTCGCTGTGCTGCTGCTAGCTCACGGGCAGTACGGGATCGAGCCAGGACCGCGGTTCTGGAATGCGTTCGGCGCGTTAGTCGGCTTGGGGATCCTCGCGGAGTTCCTCGCGCTGCCTATTGGTATCGGCGGAGTGAGGATGTCAGCTCGGTTTGTTCCTCACTTGACAGCCATTCTGTTGCTGGGACCATCCTGGGCGATGGTCGTGGCAGGTGTGATCTCTCTCCCTACGGAGACCCTTCTACAGCGAAAGCCGCTGCTGAAGGTAGCACACAACTTCGCAAAGGACGTTGTCGCAGTCGCAGTAGCTGGGCACATCTACGTCTTCGCTGGCGGCGTTCCCTCCCTCACGACATTCTACCTGAACCTACCGGCCTTCTTCGCTGCGGTCATCCCGTACTTCCTGATCCTGAATGGGACGACTGCGACCGCTGTCACACTCGACAGGGGTGCGGAGCTGTGGGAGGCGTGGAGCCGAATTGTTGGCAGGGATCTACCGCAAGACGTGCTATCCGCATCCATCGCCGTGCTTCTTGCCTTTCTATACATCGAACTGGAGTTTTGGGGGCTCGTTTTGGTGCTTGTTCCGATTCTCTTCTTTCGTCACGAGCTTCACCAGAAGTTACAGCTCGAACAGATGAACCGGGACTTGCTCGAACTGATGGTCAAACAGATCGAAGGCCGCGATCCGTATACGTCTGGTCACTCTCTGCGTGTGGCTTCGTACGCGAAGGTCCTAGCCCGGGCTCTGGGCCTAGGTGCTAAGGATATTGAGCAGATTGAGACCGCTGCGCTGCTGCATGATGTTGGCAAGATCTGGCTCGACCAGTATGACCCCATTCTGCGGAAGGAAGGCAAGCTCACGGAGGCTGAACGACGCATAATGCAATCCCATCCGGTTAGGAGTGCGGAGCTTGTTGCGACTATCACGAGTCTTCGTGGCAACGTTGTCAAGTGTGTGAAGGCACATCACGAGAGCTACGACGGAAGTGGCTACCCCGATGGTCTGGCCGGTCGAGAGATCCCAATGGGCGCGCGCATAATCATGGTCGCCGACACTGCGGATGCCATGATGACGGACAGGCCTTACCGCAAGGCCCTGAGCTATGAGCGCGTCATAGAGGAGTTCGAGCGTTGCTCGGGGACGCAGTTTGACCCGGAGGTCGTTAGGGCGTTCAGACACAGTACGGCGATCAGGCGGCTGATCGAGGAACGTCAGGCGACCGCGCCGCTCCCGAGTACGAGGTTTGCATCGGCTCGGCTTGCAGCGGCTGGCGGCTCAACACACGCAAAGCCGACCGGGCTAGGGAAGACGTCTGCTATCCGCGAACACCTCACTTCCTAGCACCCTCGCCTGCCCACCCCTCTTATCTGTCTGTCACTGAGTTAGGGACGGTGACATGCTTCCGGTCAGGAAACGCCCTGCAAACGAGGTGCGCCGGCGATTCGTCGTGTCTCAGTTCAGGTACGCCTCTTGGTATCACACCGATGGCGACCACGCCTGCCACTGCACCATAGACCGCCCTGCGAAGCACAATGTCCATGGCCGCCGAATGTCCGGTAGCGTCAACGCCCTCGTGATGATCTACCCACTCGGTGAATAGCTGAACCGAGAGTCGATGTGCCAGGTGTGATCTATGAAGGGTCCTTGCCTGCTCCATCAGTACGCGATGCATCCGTTGATGGCCGTACCTGGTCCAGATGTAATAGCTCTTGACGAGCCAGTAGAGTTGCTGGTTGTCTAAGATTCCAACCTGGCCACGCCTGAGGGTATCAGCTTGTGCTAGCGACGACCACGCCGCCTCGAGTTCCGATCTCGCAAGGTGATAGTAGGCCTGCATCAAGCGGACAAGTGCTATTAGCCGCGGGTGACCGGACTCCTGCGCTTGACCTGCAGCCCGTTTGATGAACCTGTCGGCCTCTGCCAGATTGCCCAATGCAATGGATAGACCTGCGATGTTGGTGTAAAGGTCTGCCAAACGACGCGGAGCCGCGGAGGCGTCTGCAAGCTCGAGTGCTGTCTGATAGGCGTCGACCGCGTCTGCGAACATACCCCAGTCGTCGTACAGGACACCGAGATTAGATAGAACCTTCAACGTCTCCTGTGTATCTCCAATCCGATCTGCTAGGGATATGGCACGCCGATATGCGGCTACAGCGTCACTCCACCTTCCGACGGCCATAAGTGCTATCCCAAGGCCGTTCAACACGCGGACCTGCTCCGGATCACACGACGTAACGTCTGTCAAGTGCATGAAGCTCTTGAAGAACGTGATTGCGTCCTTCCACTGTCCGGAGACGAGCGCGCAGTATCCTGCCGTCAAGTGTGCGAGCATTCGCGTTCGCGTGTCCCCACCGGAGGTTGCCAGTTTCTTGGCATCGTCGCGAACCTGCGCAAGTAGCTTCCAATCCCAGGACTCGTAGGCAGCTTCTGCGGTCACTTGTAGCAAGTTCATGTGGTCTGATGCCGATCCGTACGTGAGAGCGTCAGCCCTCGCCAGGTTGACTGCCGCTTGGATTGAGTTGGCATTGGCGAGCCCGCCTCGTTGGAGTGCCTCGGCGCGCAGGGCCAGAACTGCAGTTCTATCGCTCGGAGAGGTGACGTTCAGTTCGACGCGCTGCAGCGTGTCAATGGCTTGCCGGTACTTACCCTGGACGACCAATGAGCGGGCCAACAGGATGTTTAGGCGAATCGCATCCGGGCCAGTGGACACACCCAGAACTGCATTGAGTGCACGCTCAGCTTCGTTGGCCGCCCCGCGTGTCACTGCGAGGTCCGCACCGCGACTGACTGCATCGACGGCCTGTGGTATCATCCAGGCGTTTAGGAAGTGATGGGACACCTCGAGTGCGCGCTGGAAGTCATCGGTGTCGTAGGTAAGGTCTAGAGTCCTGGCCAAGCGGGCGTGATGGTACGTCCTACTTTCGTCGGACATTGCGTAATAGACGAAGGCCCGATGGAACTCATTCTTGAAGCCAAGGTCATCGCCCTCAACCCGAACGATACCGCGCTTGATGAGATCCAGCGTTGCGTGGTCGGCGTGCTGGGGCGGCATGCTAAGCAGAGATGACACCTCACTTACAGCCATCTGGCGGCCAGCCACCGCTAACAGATTGAGTACTCGTTCAGCGTTCCCGTCCAGGCCTCGATACTGTCGTTCGAACGCCCTTCGCATCGTAGCTGGTGGGCGCCAGCGTGCGGTGTTGTATCGGCCACGCGCCTGTGCTGCGGCAAGAGAGTGTTCGCCGTGCCGCTGCCAGTCGGACACGAGCATCTCTATCAGATACGGGTTGCCCATTGCGAGTTCCGCGATGATCGTTCTCGGGGGCAACTCAGCCGTACGCGAATCCTCACAGATGGTGTCGACCATTCGAACGGCGACCTCTGTCATGAGGGGTGGCACCTCGACTGTGATCTCCCAACGAAATCCTGTCTGCAGTTCTTCAGTGGGATCACGCTGATACTGTTCTGTCGCGCGCCATGCAGAGAGGAAGAGCATCGGGCAGGAGATTACCCTCCTCACCAACACACTCAAGACATCCCAGCTCGCTGGGTCCATCTGCTGCATGTCGTCGAACACGAGCAGTGTCGGCCCACCATCGGCTGCAGCATCAAGCATCTGGGCGAGAGCCTCGGCGACCCTGATGCGAACGGACTCTGGAGCTACCGGTGGAGGTTCGGGTACACCCGGATATGCGGACCTGAGACTCGGCGTCACTCGACTCGCCTCCGCGAGCCATCTAGGATCCGTCCCGCTCACGCTGGGTTCGCGCATCAGCAGATGGATGAGCTCCGAGACCGCCGCGAAGGGGATGTTGATGCCGATTTCCTGACAGCTTACCTGCCAGACTGGCCAGGCTCGGGATGCCACGGAGGTGGCGAACCGCCGAATGAGCGTGCTCTTGCCGATCCCGGCGGGCCCGGTCACGAGACACGTCTTCAACCCGCCCGCCCGCGCCTCTGCCCACAGCGCCTCCAGCTGACTGAGTTCCTCCTCGCGGCCGACGAAGACCTCCGGCCGTTGAGGGATCGTGTGGGACAGCGGAGCTGGCTTCTCCTTGGCGATGCGGATCGCACCGGTTTCGATCCTCTTCAGTAGCCGCTCGACGTCCGGATGCGGGTTGCACTGTAGCTCTTCGCGCGTGTGGTCGAGATGCGTGCGCAGGAGCTTGATCGCCCCTGCAGCGTCACCCTCGAGGAGTGACTGTTCGGCCAAGGCGTGGACTGCAGTGTCGGAGTACGGGTCGACTCTGTACAACTCCGCCGCCCGCTCGTGGACGAGCCGAAGATTGCCGTTGCGCCGTGCTGCGTCGAGTTGCTCAGAGAGGAGACGTCTTGCGGCTCGGAGGCACTGAGTACGAGTGGCTTCGAGCCAGACTGTGAACGCGCTACCGCCGCAGTCGTCGAGCTCCTTCAGCGGCTGGGCCAACTCGATTGGGAGAACACCCTTTGCAGCAACGCGGTCGAGGTCAGTCGGAAGCGGGCATACGAGGCGGACTGCGGCCGGTCCTCGTGTGACGGCGTCACGCCCTAAGTGCTGACGAATGACGCTGAGGCCCTGGGACAGTGAGTGTCGCCCGCGTTCCGGGATTACGTCGTCCCACAGGAGCTCTACGAGTAGATCCCGCGAGACAGCTCGGTCCTGGGCCTCTAGCGCCAGGTACACGAGGAGCGCGAGCTGCTTCCTCGTGCGGAACGGAAGCGGCCGTCCTTCCGCATCCTGGAGCTCCGGAATGCCGAATATCCTGAGGTGCCACCGTGATGACATTCAGCAGCCCCGTCGCTCGGGTCCCAACTCCCAGGCGCACACCCAACCTGCCGGGCGGGGTTCAACAGAACTTCAACACATTGAGTTCCAATGTGTTAGATGCGGATTCGCGGTGTCCGGAGGGCCCTAGGGCGGGTACGACTTGAACATGAGGCGCCGGACGCCTGCTCTGCAAGGCGGGGGCGCGCTTCTGCTCCCGGCGGTTGACCGGGCTGCCGCTCCGCAGCGGCTATCGGTCCTTCAGACGGGCTCCCCCCTCGCCCACAGCACCGTCTTCGCCGACAGCTCCCCCAGCTCCATCCGGTCACAGGCTTGGGAGAGGTCGCTGCCCACGGACACGGCGCCGTGGCGCTGGAGCAGGACGAGCTTGGCCCCGTCCCGCACGGCGACTCCCACGGCGTCGGCCAGCTCCTGGGATCCCGCGGGCACGTAGGGAATGCACAGGATGTCGCCGAGCGCGCCCCGGATCTCCGGAAGCTCCTCTGCGAGGTCGAGGTCGAGCATGCCGATGGCGGTGAGCGCCGGAGCGTGCGTGTGAATCACGGCGCCCACCTCGGGGTGTGCCAGGTAGCACGCTCGGTGCATTGGGAACTCAATGCTCACACGCTCGAGGTCGGGATCTTGCTCGTCGAGCGAGACGCGGGTGATGTCCGAGCGCCTGAGGAACGCCTTGTTGGAGGCGTGTGGCGTGATGTAGATGATGGTCGGGTCGTTGAGTCGCGCCGAGAGGTTGCCGCTGGAGCCCGCGATGAGGCCAGCGTGGGAGAGTCGCTCGCCGTAGTAGCTCAGAAGCAGGCGCTGGACCTCGTTGCTCACGCCCGCCGCCGGCTCCACGAACGCGCGTCGCACGGGGCCGAGCAGCAACCCGTGTCGTCCCACGTCAAGCACCAGCCTGCGCGTCCCCCCGATCCACGAGCGGAACACCGACACGGCAACCTCCAGACCAGGCAATTCGTAAGTTAAGTGCCCGAACCCTGGCCCGCTATTTACGAGGAGACTGGTCGTCATGGAACGACGTTACGAGTACAAGTTCGTGCGGCTTGGGGAGGGGATACTGGGCGTTAAGAAGGATGCCAGGCGAGAGTATCACGACGTGATCCGGGATCACGCTCGCCAGGGGTGGCGGCTGGTGCAGATCTTCGCTCCAGGCACGGCCAGCCACGGCGCCGCGAAGTACTTCGAGTTGGTGCTGGAGCGGCCTGCGTAGCTCAGCGCAGAGGAAGAATCGCCGCGGATGCCTGCGCATCCGCGGCGTCTCGCTCGCGCCCGCGTCACGCGCCGCAGGGCCAGGCTCAGCTCGTGACGACCGCCGCGTGCTCGCTGGTGTTTACCGAGGCCGCACGCCGCGCTGCCAGGGTGGCCAGCAAGCGATCCACCGACAGGGCGCCGGCACCGCCCAGCAGGAGGGCACTCAGCCCCGCGATGTAGAGCAGGTTGATCTCAAAACCCGGCAAGCCGAACTGCGGCCCACCCTCGCCCATGCCGATCACGTTCATGAAGCTGAACCCGGCGCCCAGGTGCACCGTGAACAGGGCGACGACCATCACGCCGATCTGTAGCAGCGCCACCACACCCACGAACGCTCCCACGATGAGCGCCAGACCGCCGAAGAACTCGATCGCACCCACCGTCCACGCGGTGGCCTCCGGGGCCGGGACGCCGATGCCGCGCAGCATGCCCACGAAGCCCGCGTGCCCATCTGCCGAGAACAACTTGCCGTAGCCGTGGAACGCAAAGCCGTAGCCCAGGATGAGCCGGGTCGGCAGTACGGCGGTGTCTTTCAGCCACTCCTTCATCTGGTACCTCCTGACTTTCCGTTTCTGGTCGAAGCCTGTGTTCACGCGTCGTTCGACTAACGGAATGTCGGAGGAGGTGCCGGAGGTTCCCGCGCACAGCGGGCGAAATCCGCGGGAACCGATGGGCCACGGCGCGTGTTATTGGTCGTTACGGGTGGACCGGGGCGCCGCGGTTGGCTAGCGGTGCAGCGATCGCGATGTTGTCCTTTGGGGTCAGCACGTCACGTGGAACAGCCCGATGCTCTTCTTCGGCGCGTCGTTCCAGATGGCGATCGCGTCCGGGGTCGCGAGCAGCCGCACATCAACGTCCCGCCGTTCGAAGTACTCGGCTGCTTCCTCGGACAGGCGCACCATGTCGTGCTGGCCCGAGCCCACGATCAGTGTGGTGGCGCCATCCTCGTAGACATGCTTGGCCTCGTCCCGCGAGATGGTGTGAGAGCTGCCGTAGACGCGCTTGGAGAGCTTCTTCTTGCGCTTCTCCACGGTGCCGTCGAGCCTGATGAGCACGTCGTGCTCGTATCGCTCGCCGTCGATCTCGATCCAGCCGAAGCCGGTGCGATCCAAGTGCGGGTGCATGCTCTCCTCGGGCGGCCTCGCGCCGCTTCGCGTCCGACCCTGCTAAGCGCCACCGACTGCTCGCGCTACCTGCTCTAAGCTACCGCCCGGCAGTGTAGCAGCACCAGCACCGCGTCCGGGCGGCAGCGGGCGCGGACGGAGCTCGTGTCTACCGGGTCCAGATCACAATGACCCCACAGGTGTGGAACGCGCCGCGGAACTGCACCGGTGCTTGGGCGGATCCGCGGTACACCTCGATCGCCTCGACGACTTCGGGCCACACGAGTGCATCGACGTCCGGGTCTGCCTGCAGGACGCCGTCGATCCAGATGCCCGGCGGGCATGCCATCCCAAACCGGCGGAACCGGACCTGGGTAGTGAAGCCAGTATGGTGGACCGAGACGCCAGGGATGGTGCGCAGCAGGTCACTGATCAATAGCGGATTGCGCTTCTCGATCTCGTCCCGAGTGAAGAACCACCCCAGCCCCATCTCCCGGCGCCGCCAGAACTCCCGCATGCGCCCGAACACAAAGGTGATCCGGTCAGCCTCAACGACGACGGCGGGCAACTCGACCGCGTGGGGCCGCATGGCGCTATGGACCGACCTCCGGGTGCTCGGCTGCTCCACCCAGAGGGTGTAAAGCAGCGGCGCATACCCCACACATCTGACCAGCACCGTGTTCATCCCCCAGTCGACGGGGATATCTGTTGCCGAATACGCGCCCGCCATGTCGGTCTTGGCTACCACAGTTTCGTTCACCATCACCTCGGCACCGACGACCGGCCGGTCCTGCAGCGTGTCGCGCACGGTGCTGGTGAGCGCCAGCGTAGGCGGCGGACCGGGATAAACCACGATGTTCCCGATATCGGTGGTGTCGCGCGCCGATTCCGACACGGCCAGCTGGAAGCTGCGAGGTCCAAAGCCGGGCGCGCGGACTTGCAGCGTATCCACGCCGGGCTCGATCTCGGCGAGCGTGAACATTCCGGCGTCGTCGCTGAGGTTGAAGACACGAGCCGACGACAGGTACACGAGCACGCCAGCAACGGGGCGTTGGGAGTTGTCGATCACCGTGCCGCGCGGGGTGACGAGCCTGCCACTGTCCTCCTGCGCGCGGCCAACGCCTCCCAGGACGACGGTGCAGCACAGCGTCAACGCGAGGAGGCGACGCATTCCACCGTATTGCTTCATTACTGCTGACAGGCCCAGATCACGAGGGCGCCGCAGACAAGCAGCCCACCGCCCCATGGTGCACCCCCCCTTGCTGAAGACAGCTCCACGTTCCACCTGCGGCGTCAAGCAGGGGTCAAGCAGGTTCTGGACAAGAGTTGTCGACGTTGCCGGCCCGGAAACGCCGGCGCCCGGCGCGGGGCCGGGCGCTGTCCCATCGCACGACGGGGCCCTCGGCCCCGAGGAGCTGCGCGAGCTGGTCGAGGTGACGAGGTGCGATGTGGTGGCAGTCAGTGAGGTGTTGCTACGGTATGCCGAGGTGATCGGTGGGAAGCCCAGGGCGAACTAGCCCGAGCACGTGTCCTCTCCCCCGCTCAGGGCCACAGACGTGGAAACGGGAAGTCAAACCCTGGCGGGGACAAAGCGCCCGAGATACGAGAGAGGGTGTCCTCCTTCTTGGGAACGGCTATTCGCGCCACGTCACCCAGGTGGACAGTCATTCTGAGTCCCTCGCCCAGCCGACGCCCTTGGTAGACCCTGTCGTGTCCGAGGATGCCGGTCAGGCTATCGCGTGAAATCCGCGGTTCGATCAAGACCATTGAGAAGCCGTCGCTGAGGGTCACGTGTAGCACCGAAGGCCGCTCTTGGGCAACTACCTGCTGTGGACTCACCCCTTGCGTTTCCCATTGCACTTCCCACGTCGCGCAAGCGGCTAGGCAGCTCGGCAGCAGAATCCAGGCGATGAGGCGACGCATTGTAGACTCCCAGATTTCCCGCCTGCACCATGCCCTCCAGCCGTCAAGTAAGCGTCAATTGCGAGTGACTTGGTGGGACGACCCCAGCGCCCGCCGCGGGGCGGAATGCTCGGGTGAATTGGGCTCCGCCACAACGGCGAAATACAGGGCGACCTGCGGTGATCTCGTCCAGTCAAGTAGGCCCGATACGCTAAAACCCTACGCTTACGTTGAGTGCACCGACGACGAACTCGTCGAAGTCATCAGCGATACCCAATTGGAACACGCCCTTGGGAGTGAACGTAAAGCGCCCCACCGGTAGCGCGGTTGTGAGCTCCAGATCCGCGTGGCTGAAGTTTGAGCCTACACGATAGTAGTCCACGCTGTAATTGATCCCGCCGGTGGCGGATACCGTAGTTGTACCTATCGAACGGCTGTCTGACAGCGTGAAGCGGAAATAGTGTCCCTTCGTGAGCTTGAAGTCCCGAGCGAAGTGCAGCGACGGATTCAGCGGAAACGCCGCGATGATCCCCACGTAGATCTCTTGCGTCGGCTCCCAGTCAGCCGCGATCTTGAAGTTGTACAATGCTCCTCCGACGTAGCCGCCGATCATGTCGGTGAACTGGTGATAGTAGTCCGCCCAGATGTCTCCCTCGTTGATCTCTGTGATATCGAAGTCGTAGCTGGTGAAGCCGTTCAGCGTGAAGCCGGAGTAGCTGACCGTAACCTTGGCCTGCCCTACCGGGCCGGTTGAAAAAGGAACGCCGGCAAAGAGATAGCGTGTTCTGAACTCCGCGTCTGCACTCACCGCGACTTGTGCTCGTACGGGTCGCAAACCGAGTAGACCCGTGAGAACCAGCACGAACCCCGTGACGGCAAGCTGCTTTTTCATGTGCATGCTCCTGGCTTCTTGCGCTGTTGCATCGGTGTCGCTGCGCACTCACCGCCGATGGCCCCCGCAATAGGGGCACCGAAGATGCTCCTGCAGCCGGTGGCCCCAAGGGCAAGATTGAACAGTACTTGTCGGGTTTGTCGGCTCGGAAACACCGGCGCCCGGCGCGAGGCCGGGCGCTGTCGCAGGCGTGTCTGACCAGTTCAGGGAGTCGGGCCAATGAGGCCGCCCCAGATGCCTCCTGTCATGCAGACGGCAATCACGGTCACCGTCTGCGGTTCACTTACGTTGTGGAAAGTTATTCCCCAAGCCTGCAAGCCCGTACCTGGGTCAACGGCAGGCGTGTTGACGAGGACTTCAAGAGGATGCCCGCCGGAAATCCCGTAGCCACCACCCACCACAACCTCGTCCTCCTCGCATAAGGCACGTACCGACCACCAGCCGACCGGGGCATCTATAAAGTCTCGCCGCCACGTCACGAGATGGGACGTGTTCGTGAGCCCCGAGCCATCACCGACGAACGCGTTGGCGGTTACGGTCCCGTTGACGTCCAGCTTCGTGGATGGACTCGTGGTTCCGATGCCGACGTTGCCATCATTGCCCGCGACCCACAAACGAAACTGGTTGTCGGTCAATAGCGAAAACGGCTGCGTGTTCGTTGTGCCCACGCGAAACTCTTTGACCGCGAGTATGTCCGCGTTGTAGCCCTCGCCACCTGCGAACTGGATATCGGCACCGAGAACAGGCTGGATGGTGAGTGGCGCACTAGGGCTCGTCGTCCCGATGCCGACGTTGCCATCATTGCCCACATATAGCGCGTCGGCCGGATCACCGTCGGCAGCGTCGAGTGAATGGCCGTCGGTTCCCGTCCAACTGAACGGCACGTCATTCGGTGTTCTACAGTCATCGGCTAGACCTGGCACCTTGATTCGATAAACATTGCCGGTTTGAGTCGAATAGCAGAAATGCAGCACCTCCACTCCCCCTGCGCCGTTTGCCTGTTCTGCTTCAGCTGCCGCTAACGGTGCCGACTCATCAAGAAGAACGCCGGCATTGGCGGACTCTTGGACGGGCTCCACGGTGGTTTCTTTGTCGCAGGCCAGCCACAAACCTGCCACAGCAGACAACAGCAAGATTCGGTCTACCTGCATGTTTCACGTCCGAATCGACAAGGCTGTTCTCTTTCCGTCAGTGGTCTGGCGGTCGCGTTGTCGGTGGGCGTCCTGGGAGGTCGGGGCGTCGCTCTGGCAGCGGGCCGTCGAGGCCATCGGCGGTTTGACGGATTTCGAGCGAATCTATTCCCATTCGCGCGGAGCAAAAGGGTAATTCCACTCGGGATTCGGCGGGTTGGGCTAAGCAGGCCGGGAACACCAGCGCCCGGCGGGAGCCGGGCGGCCGTGCTAGAACCTGGAGATCCCTCATTCGCCTAGTCTCCGCCAGAAGCAGTATCCCTCGTATCCTCGAACAGGATATGGGCAGGCGGCCCAAAGGTACGAGTCGGCCGAGTCAGATATCCTTCCGCAACAGGGATCATCTGCCCATTGTGAGTTCGATGTCTTGGAGCAAGATGGCGGCAAACGCCACGAAGACCGCCACGCCCAAGAGGTTGATGAGTACGTCAACCTCGCGCAGTTCCAACACGGTCACGGTACTGAGGGGGACTGTCTCTTGCACGCCGGCTAATACTCCTGTGAGCGAGTCGCCCGTGATCATGGGATATTCGATCACATTTCGTGTCCCGTCAGTGAGGGTCACGCGCACCTTGTCGGGCTGTTTCTCGCTGACCACCTGTTGCGGACTCACGTGCTGCGGTTTCCACGTCGAGCAGGCGACCAGGCAGCAAGGCAGCAGCACACAGGCGATGAAGCGACGCATCAGTGCACCCTCTGCTGAGAGGCATACCGAACATCTGCGAGCCGTGTCAAGCCATCGTCAAGCGGATTCTGAACGGGAGTTGTCGGAGTTAGTCGTCCGCAAACACCAGCGCCCGGCGCGGGGCCGGGCGCTGTTCGAGTCTCGGCGGTGCTGCCTACGGTGACTGGTACCTCTTACAGCTTCTGACACCTCAGGTTGATCTCACCCGATGGCGTGATCTCCTGCTGCCAGCGGGTGGCGGTCGCGAAGTACGCGCCGCAACTGATGGGAAAGTCCGTCGATCGCTGAACTTGCGCCTTCGCCGGCTCAGTGCCCGCAGGCAGCTGGCCGTGGCAGAGCATCGTCACCTTGCCACTGTTGGACATGACAGCATGGCTCTCTGTCGTGAACACCCCCGGGAACCCCCCGGCGACTCCGACGACACAGCCGAACCCTTTCGCAACGCTGGCCGAGTGGGCTTCTCCTTCGCCGAGCGCCCCTAACATGGTCTCAACCGAGACCTCATTGAAGAGCGGTGCGTCCGTCGGCCCAACGTTCGACGCCTCCGTACAGGCAATCAGCGCGATTGCGGCGACTATGGCCAGGAGTTGTCTCGTCATGGTGCCCCCCTTGTGGGATGGACTCGCCGGTGGCGCAGCGTCTCGGGGTCGGAGGGGCGTTCAAGGGCAAAGCGTCTCCCCGAGAGCGGGATCGCCGTCGCCATCACGGCACGGCTTCCGGTCGGTGGCATGGCGGTCTCGTCTTGGGTGGGATCTTGTGAAGGGCGCACAGGAGCCGCAGACCTAGGGCGGGGCCGTCGGGGCCATCGGCGGTTCGACGGTATGTATGACTGCAGGGCGCGTGCTCACTTGGGAGGGGCCGGGCGCGGTCGCCTTAGGAGCCGAGCATCCTGAAGGGGTAAGATCCACCGGGTCCCGACGTCCGCAAGGGTGAGCTTGAGGCGTGTATCGGATGGCTAGAAGCCCCGAGCGCCGCTGGGACGCTCGGGGCTTCCTGCTGCCTCTTCAGCCTGGATTGTGATTGCCCTCTAGTTGTTGGGCCACTGCGCCCAGTTGCTGCAGTGGCCGCCGTTGTCGGTGCCGTACAGCACGCGGTCCACACCGAAGATGAAGGGGTTCATGACCGCGGCCGGAGCGCGCTTGATGCCGCCCTTGTTCTTGAAGAAGATGTTACCGAAGTGGGCCTGGCTGAGCCCATGTCCCGCCTCATGCAGCGCGACCGTCTCGACGTCGATCCCGGTTCCGTCGGTGGTCCACGGCCACGGCTGGGGAGCGCCGATGTTGTTCACCGGGTCGTAGTAGATCTCGCGGAACGCGGCATCCAACTTGCCGTTGCCGTCCATGTCGGTCCACACAGGCGTCGGGAGGCAGGGGTTGCAGAAGCCGAAGGTGATGGTCACCCCGAGCACGCCGCCCCCGAAGTTGACGTCGTTCCAGCCGGCGTGCATGATGTCCGCGACGACGTACGGGCTTCCCCCTAAGCCCCACAACCACGCCTGGACGCCCAAGTCGAATCCGCCGTCAGAGACTTTCGTGATCGGTAGGTCCGAGCACTTCTCACCATCCCATGTCCCCATGGCCGCGTCGATCGCGGCCGTGGTCGCCGCGGCGCTCAGGAAGTCGATTGCCCCGTCACCCAGGTCTACCGCGTAGGTGATGTCATCGGTCGGGCCACCTGATGAGCCGCTCCACCCGGTGCGTCGCCAGTCGAACGGCACGAAGTCGAACAGGAGCTGCTTGTTGCCCACGTCCTTGGAGATGACCGTGGCGCCCGCTTCGTCACCATCTCCGGTGACGTACTCGGCCATCACCGCACGATACTCGGCACCCTCTGCTGCGAGTTCGGCGTTGGCGTCATCCATCATCTGCGCCAACGCCTCGCTGGCGTGCATGTTCAGGCCGCCGTCGTGGGCGACGGTCACGGTGGCCGTCTCGGTGGCCCCGCCGAACGCCTCGGTGGCGGTTGCCGTGATGGTGTAGACCCGGCCGTCACCCGTGCCGCTGCGCTCCGCGCGCAGCCACACGTCGAACGTGCCGTCGCTGTTGTCCACGACCTGCCAGTCGGGCTCCGTGTCGCCGTCGCCCAGGCCGTTGACCGGCTCGTCGCTCGAGACCGTCACGTTGAACGACGTCAGGCCCCCGCAGGAACTGGTCGCCGATACGCCGGAGGCGACCAACACCATCTTGTGATTGGGCGGCCACAGTTCGGTCGGGCTCACGGACAAGTTGATGGTCGGCGGCAAGCAGTAGCGCACCTGAGCGACGGCGAACCCAAAGGGATTCCCCACCACCCCGATGTCCACCCGGTCAAACGGCGCGCCCTGCGTGTGCGCCGCGAACAGGCGGGCGCCTGCACGCCCGACGACCGGCTGTGTGAGGGAGCCGACCAGCGAGCCACCGGAGTAGAAGTCCACGGTGAACGTGTATTGCAGGAAGCTGTTGGGCTCCAGCTCGAACCCGAAGACCGAGGCTGGCGCCGACAACGTCCACGTCATGGAATTCTGCCAGTTCGAAGACAGCACATGGGGATGCTTCGTCTCGGAGAACGGTGGCGCTGACCATGTTGCCCACCCTGCCGGGACCGGCCCTAGCTTCTGCATTGACGAGCTGAACCCGACGGTCTGCGTGGCGTCGGTGATCGAGTTGTACGAACTGCCGAACGAGAGGCCCGAGATGTCGATCTTCGTGGTCGCCGCCGTGTACGCGGCAGTGGGAGCCGGGATCGGCGTCACAGAGCCGGAAGCGGTCATGGCGGCGCTTGCGGAGGCTTCCGCAGCCGCGATGTCAAACAGCGGCGGCGCGGGCACGTTCTCAGCGGCCGTGTTTGAGTTGAGCGCCTCGTCGGTGGGCTCCGTCGGGCTATCCATCGCGGCCTCGCCGCACCCGAACAGAGCGAGTGCAGTCAACGCCGCGAGCAGACGTCTAGTCATTGATACCTCCGATTCAGGAAACGGTGAGACAGCTTCCCGTCGGTGGTCTACTGGTCTCGTCGTCGGCGGGCGTCCAAGGGCAGGCGTCGCTCTAACGGCGCGGCCGTCGAGGCCATCGGCGGTTCGATGCGATGTATGACTGCATGGCGGGCGCTCACTTGGGAGGGGCGGGCGCCGTCGCCTTGTGAGCTGAGGGAGGACTAGGGATAGGGATAAGGTCCACCCGGTCCCGACATCCGCAAGCGCAAACTTGAGGTAGTCTGTCGGATTTCGTGGGACAGATAGCGGCCCCCGGCGCGGGGCCTCTAAGCTGGTGATGGCCCGACGATGGCGGCGGCGATGGACGGTGCTAGATGCTGCTCTTGTCTGCGCCCCTGTGCTTCAGGTAGAAGCCCTTGGCGAACCGCTCAAGCGCCTTGCCAATCGGCACAACGGCCAAGAATGCCACGAATCCTCCTGGCACGTCCGTAATTTCCCGGTTCACCACGCTGAGCCAACACCAGAATAGCAATGCGACGGCAAAGGCGACGGTGAATAGCCACAGCACCACCATCTCAGCGATGTCGGCTGTCTTCCAGTTGAATTGCTTGGGCGACTTCTTGGGCGGTTGCTCGGGCGCGTTAGGATTGCTCATGCACTCCTCCCGGTTGGGCTCGAGAAGCGTCACTGACTCGGCGTCGGTGGTCTGCCGGTCACGTCGTCGGTGGCGTCCTGTGAGGCGGGGCGTCGCTCTGGCGGCGGGGCGTTCAGGCCATCGGCGGTTCGACGGATGGGGTCAACTTCGTCCTGGTCAGCGATGCATCAAGGGGGGAATCTCGTCGGGATTCTGAGGCGAAGAGGGCGCGCCTAGGTCTCCTCCAGAAACCCCCGAATTGCCGCGTAGTAGTCCGTCGGATTCGACCAAACCGGGAAGTGATTGCTCTCGGGGACCTCGTGCAACGGCACTCCCGTGCTGGCGAGCGTCGGGATGTAGGAGAGGCCTCGGTTCTCGGCACCGTAGACGAACAGGCGGGGCAGGGGCAGCTCGACGAACCACGCCAGCAGCGGGTCGTGGTCGGAGTGCCGTACGATCGCGTGGGCGTAGTCGTAGAACGCCCGGGGTGTGACGAGCCGGCGGAGCTGCGCGGCGTATGGTTCGTAGCCGGGACGCCCCGTCTCGACCAGCCAGGCCTCGAACCGCTCCAGGAAGCCCGCCTCGAACTCAGGGTACTCCAGCGCGGCCACCTGCCGCGAGAAGAAGCAGTCCTCGGGCCCGAGGTTTCCCTCCACGTTCACCAGGCGCCGCACCAGCTCGGGGTGGCGCACGGCCAGGAGCAGCGCGACGAGGCCGCCCATGCTGTGGCCTACGAGGGAAACCTTCTCCAGGCCTTGGGAGTACAGAACCAAACGGGTAACCTCCACCAGGTGGTCCATGGTGAGGGACCCGCCCTCGGGGTACGGCGTGTCGCCGCAGCCCGGAAAGTCGAGGGCGAGGAGGTGGTGGCCGGGCAGCCCGTCGGCCGCCGCAGCCCCGAGGAAGTCCTCCTTGGAGCACCCGAGGCCGTGCAGGTATACGATGGGCTCGCCCGCGCCCTCCCGCACGAGCGCCGATACCGGGATAGATTCCCGTCCGAGCGTTACGCCCACCGGCCGGGCAGGGCCGAA
This sequence comes from uncultured Gemmatimonadaceae bacterium, assembly GCA_964348295.1. GTDB lineage: Bacteria > Gemmatimonadota > Gemmatimonadetes > Gemmatimonadales > GWC2-71-9 > WVYX01. The sequence continues at coordinate 9,401 of CAYGBV010000022.1, read as the reverse complement.
GTCGGAAGTCTTAGGTGAATTGGTCATGATGCAGGTGAACGAGGGTCGTCATGAGAGAACGTGAGCTGCTGCGCCCCTGGCGCGCCGCAGGGAGCGCGCGGCTCCTGCTGCTGCCTCTGCTGGTCACCGTCTTCACGCACTGCCTGGGCGGTACCGGCCCCGGGGACTCCCCACCCGACGTACCCAAAACCGGCACCGCCGTGCCCGCGCTCGCGGGCGTGGACGACGTGGCCACAATCGTCATGGATCGGTGGTCCCTCCCCGGCGCGGCCATCGCGATCGTGAAGGACGGCCGGCTGGTGTTCGCCCGTGGGTACGGATTCGCAGACCTCGGCGACGAGGAGCTCGTCCAGCCGGACGCCCTCTTCCGCATAGCGGGTGTCACCAAGCCCATCACTGCCACGGCCGTCATGAAACTGGTGGAGGATGGTCAATTGACGCTCGACGAGCTGGCCTTCCCCCACCTCGATTACCTGGAGCCCGCGCCGGATGCGACCGTGGATCCACGCCTCAACGATATCACCATCCGCCAGGTGCTGCTGCACGCCGCGGGCTGGGATCGGACTCAGAGCTTCGATCCCATGTTCGTGCCCCTGATCGCCGCAGAGGCCGTAGGGGAGCCGGCCCCGGCCAGCGCGGAGACGGTCATCCGCTACATGCTCGGCATTCCCCTCGACTTCGACCCCGGCGATCGGTACGCCTACTCGAACTTCGGCTACAACGTGCTGGGGCGGATCATCGAGCAGGTCACGGGCACGACCTACGAGGCGCACATGCGCACGGCCGTACTTGCCCCGATGGGCATCCAGCGCATGCGGCTGGGGCGCACCGCGTTCGATGAGCGCGCCGATGGGGAGGTGCTGTACTACTTCGACAACGGCCGGCTGACGACCTCGGTGTTCGCGGGTGAGGGCCAGGTTCCCATTCCCTACGGGGGGTTCTACCTCGATGCGATGGACTCCCATGGCGGGTGGATCGCCTCGACCATCGACCTGATGCGGTTCGTCACGTCCGTGGACGGCCTGCCGGAGCGGCCGGACTTCCTCTCGGCGGCGTCCGTCGCCAGCATGACTGCCCGGCCACCGCCGCCGCTCTGGGCCGACTCGGACTTTTATTACGGGTTCGGTTGGGTAGTCGAGCCGGAGGATGGCGGCGTCAGGTGGTCGCATGGCGGGTTGCTGCCGGGAAGCAGCGCGGTCCTGGTACGGGAGCCCGATGGTGTCGCATGGGTGGCGCTCACCAACACGGCGCCCCCGGACCTCAGCAGCGCCATTTCAGGTGAGTTCGTGGCCCGCCTGGGGCCGGTGCTGAGCGCAGTTGACCCCTGGCCGACGCACGACCTGTTTGGTCAGTTCCCCTAACGACGGGTGAGGTGGGGCGGCGCTAGCCGCCCCTCAAGCCGCAGCGCCGCAGTAGCGCACCGCCGAGCGCGCCAGGATCTCCGCGAGCTGCACCACCGACTGCAGGTCCACCCACTCCTCGTCGGCGTGGGCACCGCTGCCCACCGGTCCCAGCACCACCGTCTCGATGCCCGCGGCAGCGAGGAGCGCGGCATCCATCCAGTAGGTCTCGCCGATGTGTGACAGCGGCCGTCCGAGCACCGCCCCGGCCACTTCGGTCACGATCTGCACGATGGCGGCATCGGGCGCTACCTCGAACGGCTCCCGCGTCAGCGTTGGGCGGACGTCGGCCGTGAACGTCTCGTCGGCGGCGGCGAGGCGATCCACGATCTCCTGCACCTCCCTCACTACCTGTTGCTCGGACTCGCCGGGGATGGTGCGCCGCTCGATCTCCAGGCGACAGCGCGCCGCGTAGATGCTCGGCCCGCTGCCCCCGTGGAGCACCCCCGCGTGCAGGGAGGGCGGTCCCACCAGCGGATGTGGGGGCCTGGCGCGCAGCGCCTGCTCCAGCTCGTCGAGCCGTGCCAGGAAGCGTCCCATCCGCATGTTGGCGTCGATCCCCTCGTGGAAGCGGCTGCCGTGGGCCGCGCGGCCGGTGGTCACGACCTCGATCCAGCTGAAGCCCTTGTGGGCGAGACACACCCCCAGCTCGGTGGGCTCGGTTACGATGGCGGCGTCGGTGCGGTGGTGCCGCAGTACTTCCTGCATCCCGATGCTCGCGACCTCCTCGTCGGCGGGGGCCACCACCAGGAGGTCGCCGTCCAGTTCTACGCCTGCGTCGCGCAGTGCCTTGGCCGCCCCGAGGCACGCCGCCAGCCCGCCCTTCATGTCGTACGCGCCCCGGCCGTGGAGCTTGCCGTCACGGATGGCCGCGCCGAACGGGTCTGCCATGCCGCCGACGCCCACTGTGTCGAGATGGCCGTAGAGCATGAGGCTGGTGCCAGCGCCGCGGCCCGGCAGGCGCCCCACCACGCTCACCCGGCCGGCCTCGGGCTCGTGGGTGGTCACCTCCATGCCCAGCCGCTCCAGGGCGCGCGCCACGTGAGCGGCGATCTCGCGCTCGCTCGTGCTGCCGTCGGAGAATGCGGGGTTGATGGACTCGATGTGGACCAGGTCGGCCAGGGTGGTGGTCACGTAGTCGGCGTCGATGTGCATGGCTCGTCTCGCGGGCCGCCGCCTCCTCAGTGTCGGAGGCTCACTGCCAGATGCCGAGCACCCGCCCGTCGGGATCCTCGAACAAAGAGAACGCGCCGACGTCGGGCACGTCCTGCCGCTCCACCAGGATCTTCCCTCCCGCCTCCTTGATCTTGCTCTTGAACCTCTCGAGGTCGTCCACGCGAATGTAGAACGACATGTTCCCGGGCCACGGTCCCTGCTGCGGCGTCATCATGCCGCCGTTGATCCCGCCCTCACCTCCGGTATCGACCATCCGGTAGTTCATTTCCTCCAGGAGGTTGATCTTCCAGTCGAAGACCTTGCCGTAGAAGTCGGCTAGCTTCCCGGGATTCTCCGACCAGAATTCCCAGTGAACGACGGGCTGACCCATGAGGACACTCCTTGTGGGAGGGAAAGTGGCGAATATACATGTCGTCCGGGGGGGCGGCAGGGGCGACACCGCTCGGGGTGGTGTCCGCACGATGAGAGTGAGCGGTGCCGCCTCACCCTGCCGCATTCCTGCAACGTAGCAGCGACCGTCTGGGTTGCACGGACCACCGGGGGAGGGCACCGTGAGCGAGCGCGACACGCTGAAGACACAGGTCTATGGCACCTACAGTCACGTCCACCTGCTGCACGCCCTGGAGGGGCTCACCGCCGAGCAGGCAGGGGCGCTGCCGCAGGGGGCACCGCACTCGATTCACCAGCTGGTCGCGCACATGACCTACTGGCAGGAGATCGGGCTGGCGCGCGTGCGGGGCGACCACGCGCCGACGCCGGAGGGTGCGGCCGACGGCTGGACGGCACCGGCGGCACCAGAGAGTGAGGAGGAATGGGAGGACACCGTGGAAGGGTTGGCGGCCGGCCTGTGGGAGCTGGACGCGATGCTGGAGGCCCCCGAGGTGGACCTGGACCGCGTGGTGGAACCCGAGCGTCAACGCACCGCCCGCGACAGCGTACTCATGGTGCTGTGCCACAACAGCTACCACCTGGGCGAGATCGTGCTACTGCGGCGTCAACTCGGCGCGTGGCCGCCACCCAGAGGGGGAGACACCTGGTAATGGCCCGCGACGAGTCGTTCAAGGAGTTCGTGCTGGACCAGCTGCGGGAGCTGGAGGGCGTCAGGGCCCGTGGTATGTTCGGAGGCTTCGGGCTGTACGCGGGTACGACCTTCTTCGGGGTCGTCTCTGGCGGGCGGGTCTACTTCAAGACCACCGACGAGACGCGCGGCGACTACCAGGCGCGGGGCATGGAGCCGTTCAGGCCCAGCGAGAAGCAGACGCTGAAACGCTACTACGAAGTGCCGCCTGAGGTGCTGGAGGATGCGGAGCTGCTGGTCGAGTGGGCCAGGCGGGCGCTCGGTTAGGGAGCACCGTCGCCACCGAGCATGACCACCCTGCGCAGGGAGCTGACGCTCTACGGCCTGACCATGGTGGCCGTGGGCTCGAGCGTGGGATCGGGGATCTTTCTCACGCCCGCGCAGATCGCCGCGCAGCTCCCCTCGCCGGTCATGATCATGCTGGTGTGGGCGCTCGGTGGGGTCATCGCACTGGCCGGCGCGCTCACCTTCGCCGAGCTCGGCTCGATGTTCCCCCAGGCTGGCGGGGTGTACGTCTACCTGCGCGAGGGCTACGGCGACCTGTTCGGCTTCCTCTACGGCTGGGCGTACCTGCTGGTGATCACGTCCGGCGCGATGGCCGCTCTCACCATCGCGTTCGCGTCCTATCTCGCCTTCATCTTCCCGATGAGCCAGACGGCGATCACCGGGGTCGCGCTGCTGGCGATCGTGGTCGTCACCGTGGTCAACATCGTGCGCGTGAAGGCGGGCGAGCTGTTCGCCGACGTCTTCACCGGGCTCAAGCTGGCAGGGATCACGGGGCTGGTGCTCGTCGGCCTCCTCTTCGGCCAGGCGAGCACCATGCAGGCGCCGGTCACGGCCACCCCGACGGACAGTCTCGCCACGGCGTTCGGCCTCGCCCTGATCGGCGTGCTGTGGTCGTACGGCGGCTGGCAGCACGCGAGCTACGTAGCGGGCGAGGCGATAGAGCCGCGGCGCACCGTGCCGCGCGCCATGGTCTTCGGGGCGCTCATCGTTGCGGCCGTCTACCTGCTCACCAACCTGGCCTACATGTTCCTGCTGCCGGTCTCGGAGATCGCCGCCTCGGACAGCGTGGCCGCCGACGCCGTGAGCACCGTGATCCCGTTCGGGGGAACGCTGATCGCCCTCGTGATCGCCATCAGCGTGTTCGGCACGGCGGGCATCTTCGCCCTGTCCACGCCGCGCATCTACTACGCCATGGCCGACGACGGGGTGTTCTTCCGCAAGCTGGCCGAAGTGCACCCCCGGTTCCGTACCCCGGCCAACGCAATCCTGCTCCAGTCGGCCTGGGCCATCGTGCTGCTCCTCTTCTGGGGCACGTTCGAAGATGTGATCACCTACGTGGTGTTCATGGACTGGGTGTTCTTCGCGCTGGCGGGCGCGGCCGTGTTCATCTTCCGCCGCACCCGCAAGGACACCGAGCGGCCCTACAAGACGTGGGGTTACCCATTCACGCCGGCGCTGTTCGTCGGCATCTCGGCGTGGTTCGTGATCAACACGCTGGTCGAGCGGCCGCTGCACGCGTGGGTCGGCCTCGTCTTCACGGCCGTGGGGGTGGGTGTCTATTTGGTGTTCAAGCGGCGGGCCAGGCCGGCGTGATCCAGAGGATCGTGGTCCCGCTAGTGTCGTAGTCGTGCTGTTGAGCTCGGGCAACCACGGCCAGGTTACGGCCGTAGTTGAAGAGAGATAGACAAGGACGAGATCATGAGATCGCCCCTCTGCGTGCTCGCTTTGATGTCGCTCTTGCCGCACGCCGCGGCCGCCCAGAAGACGATTCCCGAACTCCTGCTCAAGCAGCCCGTCGAGCGGGAGTTCGCCTCCGCCGACACGCACGCGTATCGCGTGCCGGTCGAGCGCGGGCAGTTCGTCTTCATCGCGGTGGACCAGCTCGGGATTGACCTGATTGTGCGGCTGCTGGATCCCGACGGCGAAGTGCTCGAGGAAGTTGACGGCCCGGTCCCGTTTGGCATGGAGGAGGTGCCATTCTCACCGGAGGTGTCGGGGGAGTACACGGTAGAGATACGGGCATACGACCTTGAGGCCCCACCGGGCCGCTACGCCATCGTCCTCGAGCGGCGAGAGCCGGCTGCGACGACCCCCTCGGGAAAGATCGACCAGCTCCTGGCCCCCTGGAGCCGTCCCGGCACCCCCGGTGCGGCGGTGGCGGTGATGCACGACGGGGAGATCCTGCACGAGCGAGGCTACGGTCTAGCCAACCTGGAGTACGACGTCCCGGTCACCCCGCAGACCGTGTTCCACGTCGGGTCCATGGCGAAGCAGTTCACGGCGTTCGCCATCGCGGTGCTGGCGGACCAGGGCAAGCTGTCACTCGACGACGACATCCGCCGTCACCTGCCCGAAGTCCCCGACTTCGGCAAGACCATCACGATCCGTCACCTCCTGCACCATACCAGCGGGCTGCGGGAACAGTTCGAGCTCCTGGCGCTAGCCGGGTGGAGCGTCGATGACGCGACCACCGACGACCAGATCCTGCGGCTGGTGGCGCGCCAGCGGGAGCTGAACTTCGATCATGGAGAGAGATACCTCTACTGCAATACCGGCTACACGCTGCTGGCGGAGATCGTGTCGCGGGTCACGGGTCAATCATTTGCCGAGTGGACCTCGGAGAACATCTTCCGTCCGCTGGGCATGGCTCACACCCGCTTCGTAGACGACGGCCGGTTGATTGTGCCCAACCGTGCCTATCCGTACGGCTACAACCCGAGCGGCAGGTTCCGGAAGTGGGACGTGGGCTACGTGACCGTGGGGCCCGGGGGCCTCTACACGACCGCCGGGGACCTGCTGAAGTGGGCCAGGAACTTCGAGGATGCGCGGGTGGGTGGTCGGGCCGTAATCGAGCAGATGGATCAACCTGGTGTGCTCAACAGTGGCGACACGATCCGGTACGTGCTGGGGAATCGCATCGGTGAGGTGCGCGGGCTCCGGACCTATTACCACAACGGCATGTCGGGAGGCTTCAAGGTCCACCTGATACGCTATCCGGACCAGCGCTTTGCCATCGCAGTGCTCGGCAACATGCGCACGTTCTGGCCGGACGAGGTGGGAGAGCGGATCGCAGAGCTCTACCTGAGTGAGGAGATGGAGGCACCCGAGGAGCCGACGGCGGGCAGCCCGGGCGGCGGGCCGCCGGGAGCCGAACCAGAGCCCTACGCGCCCACCCGAGACCAGCTTCTGGAGTACACAGGTGAGTACGCCAGCGAGGAACTAGGTGCGGTCTACTCCGTCTCTCTGGAGGGCGAAAGGCTGGTAGCGACGCACGTGCGGTACGAGCCGATCAGGCTGAGGCCGGTCGCCCCGGATGTGTTCTCCGGCAACGTCTGGTTCGTGAGACGGATCCGCTTCGAGCGGGACGGGCAGGGCGAGGTCACCGGGCTCCGGATCTCGGGCCCCAGGTCGCGCAACGTGCTGTTCGTGCGGCACGGGAGGTAAGCCGCCTTTCGGCGCCTAGGAGGGAGTGCAGGAGGGCTCCGAACTCCTCACGGTAGGTGCCCGAGAACCGCGTGGTTGCCGCTCGGAGGGGTGGAGGCCACGGTCGGTTCCGAGATGCGGCAGTTGCAGAGCTCCTGACGTAGCTGCAGGACCGTCACCTCCTGCCACACCGTCGATCCGATGGCGGCGCCGACGACGCCGCCGGCGATGCCACCCTGGATGGCGCCCTCGACGCCACCTCGGGCGGCTGCCTCACCGATGTCGTGATCCCCGTCGAGACCGCCGAAGATCGCCTCGGCGGCGGCACCCGCGAGCGCACCGGCCAGCGCGCCCGTCAGCGCACCGATCCCCACGCCCTTGGCAACGCTGCCGGCGGTCGGTCTGCGGCCACGCCATACCTCGAGCTTCGCGATCCGGGTCACGGGGACGGCCACGTGCTTCCACGACTGGGAATCATGCAGGAGCAGCGTGTCCGCATCCAGGTAGATCAGGGTTCCCTGGAAGACCCTGGGCAGCTCGGTGGGGGCAGGGGGGGTAGGGTACTCGCTGACCCGCACCACCGTGCCGGCGGGGGCGGGCGGGGAGGGGTTGGTGACCACACAACCCGAGGCCAGGAAGGCTGCGGCTACGAGCGGTAGTGAGCGAGCTGGACCCACGATGCCTCCTTGCACCGTCCACGCCAACGGTGCTCGGAGGCCGTCAAGCTTTCGTCAAGTCGCGGCCAAAGAGGACTGTCTCGCTCCCCTTTCCCGCATTCAACCTATCGCAGCCTGCGGGAGTCCAAGGTTGTACGGACGGACTGATATGCGCATTCTGGGTGGCAACACGCAGAAAAGGGAGGGAGCGATGGGGACGTGCAGATTCGGCCTGCTTGCGCTCTGTGGCGTGATCCTGCCGCTGAGCGCCACCGCTCAGCAGGCCCCACCGCCAGCGCAGGAAGCCTTCTTCGAGATCATACGTACCCAAGGTGCTGCCCGAGCCACGGAGCTGTTCCGCCGCGCGCGGCAAGCGGCGCCGGACACGGTGCTGTTTGCGGAACGCGACCTGAACTGGTTGGGCTACGCCGAATACCTGCGCCGGAACGAGGTGGATGAGGCCATCGAGATCTTCAAGCTGAACGTAGAGGCTTATCCCGACGCCTGGAACACGTACGACAGCCTCGGTGAAGCGTACATGGTCCACGGTGACATCGATCTGGCGATTGCCAACTACGAGAAGTCGGTAGAGCTCAATCCCGAGAACCATGTCGGCAGGAGATACGCGTACGTCCTCAGGAACTACACGAAGCGGGAGCACTACATCACCATGCGCGACGGGGTGAGGCTGTTCACTCAGGTATACGCGCCGCGCGATCGCAGCCGCACCTACCCGATCCTCCTCTTTCGCACGCCCTATTCGACGATGCGCAGGTATGGGCCCACCAATTATCACAATAACCTCGGGCCCAACGAGGCGTGCATGAAGGATGGGTACATCTTCGTGTACCAGGACGTGCGTGGCCGCTATATGTCGGAGGGGGAGTACGACAACGTGCGTCCGCACGTGCCGGGCGATAGCGCGATCGACGAGAGCTCCGACACCTATGACACCATCGAGTGGCTCCTGGCCAACGTCGAGGGCCACAACGGGAAGGTCGGGATGTGGGGCATCTCGTACCCCGGCTTCTACACGTCGGCGGCGCTGGCGGAGGCGCATCCTGCGCTGGTGGCGGCCTCGCCGCAGGCGCCCATCGCCGACTGGTTCTTCGACGATTTTCGGCACCACGGTGCATTGATCCTCAACTACTTTCGCTTCGAGCGGGTGGTCGGCTATCGACGGGATAGCCTGACCACGCAGCGGTGGTGGTCCGACCCGCCGCTGCACACGCGCGACGGGTACAAGTTCTACATGGACCTCGGGCCACTGAAGAACGTGAGCGCAATCTTCGGCGAGCGCGATTTCCTGTGGCGCCAGCTCGTCGAGCACCCGAATTACGATGCGTTCTGGCAGGCGCGCAACATTTTGCCGCACCTGAAGGGCTTGCGACAGACCGCCGTCATGACCGTCGGGGGGTGGTACGATGCGGAGGACCTGTACGGCACCTTCAACACGTACCAGGCGCTCGAGCGGCAGAACCCGGGCATCTTCAACATCCTGGTAATCGGGCCCTGGAGACACGGCGGATGGACCTACGACCGGTCGCCGCACATGTTCGGCGACATCTACTTCGGCGACAACATCTCCGGCTGGTATCAACGAACGGTCGAGGCGCCGTTCTTCAGGTACTTCCTCAAAGGGGAAGGGGAGGCGCCCGACTA
>CAYGBV010000021.1:0-69447 GCA_964348295.1 uncultured Gemmatimonadaceae bacterium | reverse complement strand
GTGCAGCGCGCTCTCGTAGCGGAGGATGGTGCGGGCTACGCCAGCGTGGAGAACGTGCTCGGCGTGCAGATCGAGGACGTGCTGGCCCAGTGGGCGGCCATGCTGTGGGCCGACAACCGGGTGCCGGGTCTCACGACGCGGCTCACGCTGCCCAGCTGGGACCTGTACGACATCTTCTACGGCGTGGATCCTATCTCGTCGGCGCAGGTTTGGCCGGCCATGCGGCTCGCGCCGAAGGCCGCGACGTTCACCGACTTTTCGGCCAGCGCGAACGTGCGGGCTGCATCTACCTACTACACGCTCATCTCGAGTGTCGGCCGGCCGACGTTCGCGCTCAAGGCGCGAGGCGACACCGGAGGTGATCTCCCGTCTTGGATGCAGGTCTGGATCGTGAGGACGCAGTGATGACCTACACGAGACCGCTCTGGATGCTGCTGCTGGTGACGGGCGTGGCGGCCTGTGGAGCCCCTCCGCCCGAAGAGGGCGCGGAGCGAGCCGAGGGGGCCCAACCGCCCGCCGTCGAGCAGCCGGCGGAGCCCGCCGGCGAGCAAGCGGTGGCCGATCCCGTGGAGGCGGCCGAGCCGACGGGCGACCGCATGCAGGGCCGCGTGGTGCTGACCGGCACGAGCGAGGCTCCCATGGTGAGCCTGCGTCCCGAGAGCGGGACCAGCGTGAACCTCACGGGCGAGCTGCTCCCCGAGTTGCGCCGGCTCTCGGGGGCCACGATCGCCGTGGTGGGCAGCCAGCGCGGCACCGGTCTCATGGCCCAGTTCGCCGTCACGCGCTACGAGATAGTGGACATCGATGGGCAGCGACCGGCCGTGGGGCTGCTGCAGCAGGCGGATGGGGGGTTCCGCGTCGGCACGACCGCCCTCACCGCCGTCCCCGCTGCTCTGGGGGAGAACATCGGCGCCAAGGTGTGGGTGACCGGAGTGCGCGAGGGCGCGGCCCTGCGGGTGCAGTCCTTCGGTATCATCCGGTACCCCTAGGGGCACGCTCCCCGGCGCCGCGCCGCTGGCCAACGGGCTGAACGTGATTGCCCTGCGCTAGCTCCGCAGTCCTCCGATTTCACGAGGGGCGGGATCCTCACCGGGATTCCGCCCCTCGCGCGTTCCATCGACCCGCGGGTATTCTTGCTGCTGTCCCTTCACACGAGGAACCGGGCCCATGACTCGGCTCGCATGGCTCACCCTGACCTGCACGATCGCGCTCGGTCCCGCGGCCCTGGGGCAGCGGTTCGAGCCGCTGCTCGACGCCGAGCGCCGCGACCTGCTGCACGAGGCGCTGAGCGGCGAGGTCGCCAAGGACCACGTCATCCAGATCTCCAGACACCATCGCATCCAGGGCTCCCGCGGCTACCGGGATGCTGCCCACTATGTGCTCGAGCAGCTGCGCGCCGCCGGGCTGTCCGAGGACGAGGCGTTCATCGAGGCGTTCCCGTCCGACGGCAGGGTGGTGTATCAGACCTGGCAGTCGCCCTCCGGCTGGGACATCACCTCGGCTGAGCTCCGCATGGTGGAGCCGCGCGACGTACGGATCGTGGGGTACCCCGAGATCGCAATGAGCCTCATGACGTACTCCAATCCGGGAGACGTCACCGCGGAGCTAGTGTGGGTGGGCTCAGGTACGCGGCGCAGCGACTACGAGGGGAAGGACGTGCGGGACAAGTTCGTGCTGGCGACGGGGTACGGCGGAGCGGTGCACCGCCTGGCGGTGCTCGACTACGGTGCGGCGGCCGTCGTCTGCTACCTGGACGATGACCGTGCCAAGGAGTTCCCCGACATGCTGGCTTACACCGGCATGTGGCCGCGCAGCGAGGAGCTCGAGCGCGTCACCTTCGGCTTCAACCTCACTAACCGGCAGGGCGAGTGGTTGCGCGCGCTGGTGGAATCGGGAGAGCGGGTCGTGCTGCGCGGCAGCGCAGCGGGGATCGGACTCGAGTCGTACTTCATGGACGTCGTAGTGGCGCGAATCGAGGGGTCGGAGCGGCCGCGTGAGGAGCTGGTGTTCTCCGCCCACCTGGACCATCCCAAGGAGTCGGCCAACGACAACGCCTCGGGCTCGGCCGCGCTGCTCGACATGGCCGTGACGCTGCAGCGGCTGATCGCCGAGGGGCGGCTCCCCCGGCCGCGGCGCTCCATCCGGTTCCTCTGGGTGCCGGAGTGGTACGGCACGATGGCCTACATCGCGGAGCACCCCGAGATGACGGGGCCGGCGCTGGGCGGCGGCTATCTCGCCAACATCAACATGGACATGGTGGGGGAGCATCCCGAGCTACTGCACTCCCGCATGATCATGACCCGCACCCCGGCGTCCATTCCCTCGGCCCTGAACGACGTGGTCGAGAACATGGCGCAGATGGTGGACCGCCTGAACGTGCGCACCCCGCGCGGCAGCTTGTCACGGTTCAACTTCGGCGTTCGGCCCTATAGCGGCGGCAGCGATCACATGATGTTCATCGATCGCAAGATCCCCGGCATGATGCTCGGCCACAGTCCCGACTACACGCACCACACCTCTGAGGACACGCCCGACAAGGTGGATCCGGTGGAGCTCGAGCGCAGCGAGATCATCGCGACCGCCACCATGCTGTACCTCTCCGACCTGACCGAGCCGGAGGCGGTCGATCTGGCCTACCTGGTCGGAGCCAACGCTGCCCAGCGATTGGGTGGAGCGGCGCGGCGGGCACTGCGGCTCTTGGGGGACCAGGGGATGGCTCCCGACATGGCCCACTACGAGGCACAGAACATGCTGCGGCACGCCGGCGGCTGGGAGCGTGACGCCGTGCGCTCGATCCTCCACTTCAACGATGCGCCCGGGGTGCACGCGGCGGTCGCGCTGATCGAGGCGCAGCTCACGCAGCAGGAGGAGTCGGCGGCCGCCGCGTTGCGGGAGGCCGGCATGGAGGACTTAACCCAGATCAGCCTCGAGCTCGGAGTGCGCGACGCGCGCGTGCCCGAGCGCACCACCCGGGGGCCCCTGGACTTCGGCCTGCCCGCCACCAGGCTCCCGGCGGACGCGGCGGCGTGGTACGGCTCCGCTGAGTTCACCCTCACCGGCAACCAGCGGTTCGAGCTGGTGAACTTCATCGACGGCGCGCGCACGGTGAGCCATATCCGCGACGCGCTCGCGGCGGAGTACGGACCGGTATCGCTCGAGGTGGTTGGGAGGTACCTGGACGATCTGGTGCGGGTCGGTGTGGTGCGGTGGGAGTGAGGGTCAACGGAGGGCACCACGAGGCCGCCGCGGACGCTCCCGCGGCGGCCTCGTTGCAACAGGTAGCTCAGTACTGTGCTGCCACGTCGCTCCGCTCGATGCGCTGCAGCGCCTCCTCTACCTCCGCCAGCTCCTGGTGTAGCTGCTCGTAGCGCGCGTGGGCGTCGCGGCCCGGCTGCTGGTCCGCCCGCGCCGTCATCCCCAACAGGTACTCGAGCTGGTCGATCAGCATCGGCTGCGAGTAGCGCACCGAATGCGTGACCAGGGTGGCCCGCAGCGTGGCCAGCTCCTCCTGCACCGCAGCGATATCGGTTGCCTCGCCGCCCGCGCGATCGATGCCCGCCAGGAGGGAGTCCACGCGCACCGCCGCCTTGCGTGCCAGCGACAACGCGTCACGCACCTTCAGGTTGAACGCCAGCTGTTCCTGTAGATGCTCGTGAGTCACGCCGTCCTCCGCCACCCGCGGGTCGATGTACACCCGGAACGACTGGGTCGTGCTCGCTCCGTCAACTGTGAGCCGCGCCTGGTAGGTGCCGGGCACGGCCATGGGCCCGCGCCCGCCCGGCGCGCCGCGATCCGGGTCCCACGCCCCGGGGTAGCGCAGATCCCAGATGAAGCGGTGCATGCCCGCTCCCGTCTCGAGTCGCGGCGTGGGTGCGATGCCGAAGAACGACGCGCCCATCCCGGGTGCCTCCTGCGGGCTAGGGCGCTGCCCGGCGCTGGTGAACCGCCGAACCATGTCGCCGTCGGCGTCGAGAATCTCCAGCGTGACCTCCCCCTCGGGTGACTCGGCCAGGTAGTAGTCGATCATCGCCCCCGGCGATACGTACTGCGGGTCGGCCGGTGACCGCCCTCGGAAGCCACCCGTGCTGTAGCGCATGCGGTATGCGTCACGCGGTGCGAACAGGTGCGTCCCGGCCTGCGCCACCTGGTCGCTCAGCTGGTGCAGGGGCGTGAGGTTGTCGAGGATCCAGAACGAGCGCCCCATGGTGGAGAGGACCAGATCCCGCCGGTACACCTTGATGTCGGTTACCGGCGTGACCGGCAGGTTCTGCTGAAACGGCTGCCAGTGGGCGCCGTCGTCGAACGAGACGAACAGGCCGAACTCGGTGCCGGCGTAGAGCAGTCCCTCCCGGTCCGGGTCCTCCCGCACTACGCGGGTCGGGTAGTCGGCGGGAATGCCGTTCGTCCCCGACGTGAGGCGGGTCCAGCTCTCCCCATAGTCCGTTGTGCGGTAGATGTACGGCTGCCAGTCGCCCAGTAGGTAGCGGTACACCGCGATATAGGCCTTGCCGCGCCGGTGCGGCGACGGCTCGACGTGCTGCACGCGGCCCTCCGGTGGCAGATCAGGCGGCGTGACCTCCGTCCACGTCTCCCCGCCGTCGCGCGTGAGGTGCACCGGGCCGTCGTTGGCGCCCACCCAGATCACGCCCTGCTCCAGCGGTGACTCCTCTACGGCGTAGATCGTCGAGTAGTGTTCCTCGCCGGTGATGTCGCGCGTTATGGGCCAGCCTGAGGCCATCTGCCGCTCGGGCCGGAACGCCGTGAGGTCGGGCGAGATCGTCTCCCACGTCTTGCCGTCGTCGGTGGTCACGTGGAGGAACTGCGAGGCGTGGTACACGACGTCGGGGTCGTGCGGCGAGACCTCGATGGGCGAGACCCGCTGAAAGCGGTACATCAGGTCCTTCGGGTTGTGGCCGTACAGGTTCTGCGCGCCCACGTAGTACTGCTGCTCCTGGCCCGTCTTCAGGTTGTAGCGCCCGAAACGGCCCTTGCAGTTGGCGTACACGATGTCGGGTTTGCCCGGCTTGGGGACGGCTGGTCCCGTCTCGCACCCGCCGATCGAGCGCCAGTGGCCGGTCGCGCCGCCGGGGGCCGAGTACGGCGGCAGGCTCGGTACGGCGATCGTGGAGTTGTCCTGCTGACCGGCGTACACCCAGTAGGGGAACCGGTCGTCCAGGTCCACCTGGTACAGCTCGGCCGTGGGCTGGTTGCTCTGCGTGGACCAGGTGCGGCCGCCATCCAGCGTCACGTTCGCCCCGCCGTCGTTCGACTGCACGAACAGGTTGGAGTTCCTGGGGTTGATCCACATGTCGTGGTTGTCGCCGTGCGGCGTGCTCACGCGCTGGAACGTCTCGCCCCCGTCGGTGGACTTGAAGAACCGCTCGTTGTTGACGTACACCAGGTCGGCGTCGTTGGGATCGGCATCCACGTTGAGGTAGTAGAACGGCCGACGCGTGAGCCCCTCCTCCTGGTTGACGAGGCGGAAGCTCGCCCCGCGATCGTCGGAGCGATACAGCCCGCGTCCTGGGTCGGCCTCCGCGAGGACGTACAGCACGTCGGGGTCGGCGGCCGACACCGCCAAGTCGGTCTTGCCCACCAGCTCGTGAGGCAGCCCGCCGGCCAGCTTGACCCAGTGGTCGCCGCCGTCGGTGGACTTGTAGACTCCGCCCTCGCGCGCACCGCTGATGATGGTCCACGGCTTGCGCTCGGCGCGCCACATGGAGGCGTAGATCGTCTGCGGGTCGTCCGGCGCGAACTCCAGATCCACTGCGCCGGTGGAGTCAGACACGAACAGCACCTGCTGCCAGCTGCGGCCGCCATCCGTGGTGCGATACACGCCCCGCTCCGGGCTCGGCCCGAAGGCGTGGCCAATGGCGGCCACGTACACCCGGTCGGGGTCGGTGGGGTGGACCAGGACCGCCCCGATCTGGCCCACGTCCCGCAGCCCGATGAACTCCCAGGTCGCGCCGGCATCGGTCGACTTATACACCCCGCGGCCCGCAATCACGTTGCTGCGGATCCCGTCCGAGCCGGTCCCGACATAGACGATGGCGGGATCTGTGTCGGCGACGCGGATGGCGCCGATCGAGCCCGTCTGGAAGAAGCCGTCGGACACGTTGCTCCACGTGATCCCGTAGTCGGTGGTCTTCCACACGCCGCCGCCGGTCGCCCCCATATAGAACGTGGCCGGCTGGTCGGCGTGGCCCGCCACGGCCGTGACCCGGCCGCCCCGGGACGGCCCGATCATGCGGTACTCGAGCCCACTGAAGAGATCGGGGGAATAGACCATGTTTTCGCCGGCGCTCTGTGCCTGGAGTGGGGTGGTTCCGGCCAGCGCAAAGCCGCCGAGGAGCGCGAGGAAGAACGTCGCGGACTGCCGCGTGGTATGCATGGCTGCCGTTCCCGCTAGGGTGGTTTGGTGCAAACAACATGTCAGGTCGCCGGGGCGCAACCGGGAATCATCCGACCTTGTGCCGTCTCGGACCGCGGGGTTCCTTTGTCCCATCGCGCAACCACCTGACAGAGGGGAGTGCACCATGCGTTTCAGGGCTCTATACGGCATCGCGGTGCTGGCGTTCGTAGCGGCGCCAGCCGTGGCGCAGGAGCAGGCGCCGGATGACGTGCTGACGGTGGCGGGATACCTGGACTTCGAGCGGGTCTCCGATCCGCAGATCTCACCCGACGGCTCGCAGATCATCTACACGCGCCGCTGGGTGAACAAACAGGAAGACCGCTGGGCCTCGGCGCTGTGGATCATGAACGCCGACGGCTCGCGCAATCGCTTCCTCACCGAGGGATCCAACGCCCGGTGGTCCCCCGACGGCACGCGGATCCTCTACCTCGCCACGGGAGAGCCCAAGGGGACCCAGCTCTTCGTGCGCTGGATGGATGCCGAGGGCGCGACGTCGCAGGTGACCCGGGTGGAGGGCACGCCCCGCAACCCGCAGTGGGCGCCGGATGGCGGCTCCATCGCGTTCGTCATGATCGTGCCGCACGAGGAGAAGTGGAAGATCGACATGCCCAAGCCGCCGGAGGGCGCCGAGTGGACGCCGGCGCCGCGCGTCGTGAGCCGGCTGCACTACCGGCAGGATCGCGTGGGCTTCACCGACCCGGGGTTCATGCATCTGTTCGTCGTGACGGCCGATGGCGGCACGGCGCGCCAGCTCACGAGCGGTGAGTGGCACGTGGGCGCCCGGTTCGACGGGCTGGCCTTCGGCGCCGGGTTCGATTGGACACCCGACGGCCGCACTATCGTGTTCGATGGCCTCAAGGACGACGAGGGCGACGCCGTGTATGGGCTGGCGCACATCTATGCCGTGGACGTCGGCAGCGGTGACATCCGCACGCTCACCAACCGGGAGGGGTTCTGGACCGGCCCCGAGGTATCCCCCGACGGGAGGCAGATCGCCTTCACCGGCTACGAGGCCAGCGACCACACCTACACGATGGCCCGACTCTGGGTCATGGGGATCGACGGCTCCGGGATGCGGCTGGTCACCGAGGGCTACGATCGCCAGCCCAACGGCCTCCGCTGGGCGCCTGACGGGCGCGGCGTCTACTTCGTGGCCCAGGACCAGGGTTCGGTGAACGTGCAGTACTCGTCGCTGCAGGGCGAGGTGCGATCCGTGACGCAGGGACAGCACGTCATCTCCCTGACGTCGTTGGCGGCGGACCGCAACCAGACCGCGGTGGGACTCCGCAGCGATCCCGACGAGCCCAACGACGTGGTGCGCTACAGCCTGCGGCGGCGCGGGGAGGTCACGCGACTCACGGCGGTGAATGAGGACTTCCTACTGGGCAAGCGGCTGGGTGCGGTCGAGGAGATCTGGTACACCTCCAGCGGCGGCCAGCGGGTACAGGGCTGGATCGTCAAGCCGCCGCACTTCGACCCCGAGAAGCGCTACCCAATGATCATGGAGATCCACGGCGGACCCTTCGCCATGTACACCGTGGCGTTCAGCATCTTCTTCCAGTCGTTCGCGGCGCACGACTACGTGGTGCTGTACACCAACCCGCGCGGCAGTACCGGCTACGGGGAGGTCTTCTCCCGGGGCATCGACCACGCCTACCCCAGCGTGGACTACGACGACCTCATGGCCGGTGTCGATGCGGCGATCGCGCAGGGCTTCATCGATACGACGCGCATGTACGTGGGCGGATGCAGCGGCGGCGGTGTGCTGTCGAGCTGGGTGATCGGCCACACCGACCGGTTCGCGGGCGCGGCGGTCCGCTGCCCGGTCATCAACTGGATGAGTATGGCGGGCCAGACGGACATCCCCCAATTCACCCACAGCTTCTTCTACGAGCCGTTCTGGGAGGACCCGGCGCGGTGGCTGGAGCAGTCGTCGCTAATGTACGTCGGCAACGTTACGACGCCGACCGCCGTCATGACCGGTGAGCTCGACCTGCGCACACCGATGCCGCAGTCCGAGGAGTACTTCGCGGCGCTCAAGATGCGCGGCGTGCCGACCAAGCTGCTGCGCTTCGAGGGAGAGTATCACGGCACGATGTCGAAGCCCTCCAACTTCATGCGCACCGTGCTGTATATGATGAGCTGGTACGAGCAACACACGCGCGGCGGCGAGCCGACCGCTGCCGATATGTCTTCGCGCGACTGAGTGGCGTACGCGATCGAGCGACGCACGGCGGGCGCCGTCGCTCAGCAGACCGTCAAGCCCGTGCTCCACGGGCGTCATTGGGTGGCCATCACCGGCAAGCCGCTCGGTGCCACCGCCGGCGCCATGATGTTCGCCAAGGGGGGTAACGCCGTGGACGCCGCGTGCGCCATGCTCGGCGCGACGGCGACCATGTGGGACGTGCTGAGCTGGGGCGGGGAAACGCAGGCGCTGATCTACAATCCGCACACCGAGAAAGTGATCGGGGTGAACGCGCTGGGGGTGGCGCCCACCGGGGCCACGGCGGAGTTCTACCGCGATCAGGGGATGAAGTACCCGCCGCGCTACGGTCCGCTGGCAGCCGTCACGCCGGGCACCCCCGGCGGGCTCATGGTGATGCTGGCCGAGTATGGCACGCTGAGCCTCGGCGACGTGCTCGGGCCGGCGATCGAGATGGCCGACGGCTACGCCATCGAGGAGCAGGCGGCGGGGCTGATCGAGCGGCACAAGGAGCGCATTGAGCAGTGGCGCTACTCGCGCGACGTCTATTTCACCCATCCCGATGACGCTCAGCATCCGGGGCCCTACGCCGGCGAGATCTTCCGCCAGCCCGACCTCGCGAGCACGCTGCGCAAGCTTGTGGAGGCCGAGCAGGCGGCGCTGACACGGGGGATGAGCCGCAAGGAGGCGATCTACGCGGCGTACCAGCGGTTCTACGAGGGTGACATCGCCGAGGAGTTCGTGCGCGGGGCGCAGGAGGAGGGAGCGCTCATCACGCTGGAGGATCTGGCTAACTGGCAGGTGTACCTCGAAGAGCCCGTGATGACGACCTACAAGGACATCGAGGTCTACAAGCTCACGACCTGGGTGCAGGGCCCGGTGATGCTCCAGGCGCTGAACATCCTGGAGAACTTCGACCTTCAGGAGATGGGCTACAACAGCACACGCTACATCCACGCGCTGTACCAGGCCATGAACCTCGCGTTCGCGGATCGCGACTTCTACTACGGCGACCCCTACTTCCCGCCCGCAGAGCCGGTCGAGGGACTCCTCTCGAAGGACTACGCCCGGGAGCGGGCCCAGCTAATCAACTGGGAGCGCAACGACCCCGCCGTGAAGCCGGGAGACCCGTATCCCTTCCAGGGCGGGACGAACCCCTACCTGCATTTGATCGAGAGTTGGCCGCCGTCCGAGCCGGTCGCCACTCCGGAGGCCTCGCTCGAGGACTTCTACGCCGGCACGACGTCCGTGCAGGCGGCCGATGCGGAGGGTTGGGTCGTGTCGATCACGCCGAGCGGCGGCTGGATCCCGGCCGTCATCGCCGGCCGCACCGGCATCGGCATCAGCCAGCGGGCCCAGAGCTTCGTGGTGGATGAGCGGGAGAACCCCTACAACGTGATCGAGCCGGGCAAGCGCCCGCGGGCCACGCTCACGCCGGGCCTCGCCCTCAAGGATGGCAAGCCGTACCTCTCCTTCGCGGTGCAGGGCGGCGACACCCAGGACCAGAACCTCGTGCAGTTCTTCCTCAACGTGGTCGAGTTCGGGATGAACGTGCAGCAGGCGGTCGAGGCGCCGAACGTCAACAGCTACCAGATGCACAGCTCATTTGGCGACCATGCCTCGGTGCCGGGCCGGCTGCTGCTCAACGAGTCGGTGCCGCCGTGGGTGCGCGACGAGCTGCGCGAGATGGGCTACGATCTCGACTTCCGCAGGCTCACCTCCGGCCCGATCAACGCCATCTTCTTCGACTGGGAGCACGGCAGCTTCTGGGGCGGGTCGAGCAACTACGGGGAGGATTACGGGATCGCGTGGTAGGTCGGCTTTCTCGTTATCCCCCCGCGCCTCACCACCTGCACGCCTGGCGCAGGGGCTTCACCGCATTCTCGAGCCCAGGCGTTTCGAAGACTGCCGTAACCGGGTTACCGGCGGACGGGGAAACTTGTGCCACGAGCCGGTCGGCCGTCATGAGCGCCTTGATGAAGGCGACGGCGTCGTTCCTCGGATAGAACGTCGCCTGCTGGTTACTGGATAGGTTCCACGGCCGCCGGTCGACTGCGCCGGTTCCGATACGGGTCGCGACCTGTGCCCCGCTCCCCAAGTGAGACCGCCAATTGATGTAGAGCTCGGTCTCTCCGCCGTGGCAGCGGATATTCAGGATGACCTGCCGGTCGTCTGGTGCAGTGCCGCCCGTGGCGACCAGCGCGAGATCTACGGTACGCGTGTCGTCCAGCGGGTTGACCTCGTCCCGTACCTGCCAGGCGCCCACGTCCGCGGTCGGCACCGCCCGCGGCTGAGGGCGATCGAGGCCCTGCGCTCGCGCCAGCGTGTCGAAGCAGACGAGCCGCTCGAGGTCGCTGGAAATTGCCGCGCACTTCGCGATCTCCTGCGAGAGATTCACCTGTCCCGCGAGGCATGCGGGCCAGAGACACGCGAGACTGAGTATCATCGCCGTTCGGATCATGGTTCCGCCCTCCCCTTGGCGTGGCAGATCCGGGACAAACGTACATACAAACCTACACACCTCCCACTTGGAATGGGGGCAGAGACGACGTAAGTTGTTAGCGGGTTGTAACATGGGGCGGTAGCTCAGTTGGGAGAGCACCGGCTTTGCAAGCCGGGGGTCGTGGGTTCGAATCCCATCCGCTCCATTGGTCGTGCTCTTAAGCCGCCCGGCTGGATTGGCGACCACCCGAGGCTGCTCTGACAGCCCCGTGGCTCCCTGGCGCTAGCCACGACGCCGCACGCCGTCAGGACACACGGGATTGGCCGCGGGGACCCGCGTAGGTCGTGAGCCCCGCCTGTACCCGTAAGCCGATCGGTTTCATCAGGTTGCGGTGCTCAGCCTCCGCAACCGCTTCCTCACCTGCGGCGTTTACGGGGTGGCGATGAGCTGGAGTACTTCCGGAGCGAGACAGTGACGGACGACTCCGGCCGACCCGTGAAGCTCTCAGGCCTCCAGTCAGCATGTGTCAGAACGATGGTGCTTCCTGCGTTCTGTAGCTGTAACCCCGCCCCACCGGGGCAATGACGCGAATGTCCTTCTCCGGCGCCTGCCGGCGTATCCACGAGACAGCCGTATGAACGATCGGAAACGACCACTTCTCTCGGTAGCCCCCCGGCACAGCCTTCGGGCAGCCGTTCTTCTACTGGCGCTCTCCGCTTTGGTCTCAGGATGTGGTGAGCAGGGTCCATCCGATCCGGAAGAAGAGTTCTGGGCGCGCATGGAAGCGTTCGTAACGGCGCGTATGGATCCCGCGGGATCCGGATTCGGGTTCGTCGTCATCCACGACGACGCGGTCGCCTTCGCCCGGGGTTGGGGTATGGCGAACATCGAGACCGGCGTCCCCTTCTCTCCGGATGCACCGAGCGATGCTGCCAGTCTGACGAAACAGTTCACCGCGGTGGCGGTGCTCATTCTCTATGAGCGTGAGATGCTCACCCTGGAGACGCCGATCCTGTCGATCCTCCCGGAACTGCCGGCGGAGTGGTCAGATATCACGGTCCATCATCTCCTGACGCATCAGTCCGGGATACCCAATTACACCGATATCACAGGGGACGCCCCCCAGGACATCGACGGTTTGACGAACCAGGATGCCCTGAACCTCGTGCTCGCAGATCCCACTCTCGATTTCCTCCCCGGAACGAACACGTCCTACTGCAATACCGGATACATCCTCCTGGCTATGGCTGTGGAACGACTCACCGACATGGGCTTTGCCGACTTCCTGCAAGAGAACATTTTTCAGCCTCTCGGAATGGCCTCGAGCTTCGTGAGCGATGAGTCGGTGGTGTACCCGCCGAATACGGCGCAGCCGTATGATGAGCACAACCGGTTGTATGAGTATTCACTCTACACCTACGGCGCCGGTGGCATCTACACGACCCTGAACGATTACGTCAAGTGGGATCAGGCATTGTACACGGACGATATCGTCCGGCAATCCACCCTGGAACTTGCCTTCACTGGATATACCGGCGGCGAGAACGATTTCGGGTACGGCTGGATGGTCGGGACGCATGGTGGCTCCAAGTCTTTGCGTCACGGAGGATTCTCTACCGGTTTTCTCAACTACGTCTTTCGCGTACCTGAGAAGCGTTTCACCTATCTGTTTCTTTCCAACGGAGGGGTGTTCGCGAACGATGGCTTCGATACGTGGACGCGTGATCTGATGGACGAGATCTTCTCTCGCTACCTGTAGTGTCTCACAGGAACAACACGAGAGGAGTGCCACCAACCCCAGAAGGTCCGCCTCGATCCCTGCCGCTACCCGATCAGGGACCATCCGCGCTTCCAGGCGCTGCTCGTCGAGCAGGCGACCCCGCGGCCGGTGCGGTAGGGGTTATTGCCCCAGGCTAGGGGCGCTCCTAGCGGCGCCTTGTACTGCACCTTATGATCTGCCGTACAAGCAACCAGGCACACACCCGAACCATGTTGATCCAGCGCCAGGTGTGGGCCGCGCTGCGCAAGGCGGATGAGCAGTTGCGCCGGATGGTTGCCGAGGGCTCGCCCTCAGCGAAGCACCTCCAGGTGAAGTTCGACGCGCTGCACCGCAGGCTCTACGCGGAGCCCCCAGCGGGACCCAGCGAGACCACTCAGCGCCTGACGGCGATGCGGGACGAATGCCGTGCGGAGCTTGCCTCCCTGCGCCGCGCCGTAGAGCGGGCGCTGCAGGTGGCGGGGGAGCACGGCGGGGATTGGGCACTCGAGGCCAAAGGTCCCCAGCGGTTGCTCGAGGCCTACTTCACCACCCCCACCACGTCGTCGGCCGCCAGCCGCTCCACCTCGTCCGCGGTGTAGCCCAGCAGCCCCTCCAGGATCTCCCGCGTGTGCTGGCCCAGGGCGGGGGAGGGGTGGTGCACGATCTCGGGTGCCGCCGAGAGGTGTGGCGTCGAGCGGGCGAAGGTGTAGGTGCCGACGACGGGATCGTCGATGTCCACCAGCATGCCCCGCGTGCGGAAGTGCGGATCGGCGAACACGTCCTTCGCCGTGTACACGGGCCCGGTGGGCATTCCCGCCTGATTCAGCGTATCCACCACCTCCTGCCGTGTCTTGTCGGCCATCCATTGCTCGATGATGGGCTGCAGGAAGTCGGCGTTGGCGGCGCGGCTGGTGCCGTCGGCGCTGCGCGGGTCGTCCACCAGGTCGGGGCGGCCGACGGCGGTGGCGAGCCGGCCCCACACGATGTCGTCGGGCACGTTCAAGGCCACGTAGCCGTCCTTGCACTTGAAGGCGCCGCGGGGCCAGAGGTGCTCCAGCCTGCCGCGCTGCGGCTCCTTCCCGGTGACCGAATAGAGGGCGACCATCCGCTCGTTGAGCGCCAGCATGTTGTCCGTCAGGGCGACGTCCACCAGTTGACCCTCGCCCGTGCGCTCCCGCATGAACAGCGCCTGCATTATCCCGTACGCCGCGATCATGCCGGAGTAGACGTCGGCCAGGCCGTACAGCGTGAACGTGGGCGGCTTGTCCTCGAAGCCTATCAGGTCCATCACCCCGCTCATCGCCTCGGCCACGATGTCGAAGGCCGGACGGTCGGCGTAGTCGCTGCGGTAGCCCTCCATGCGCCCGAATCCGGAGATCATCGCGTAGATGATCCGTGGGTTGATCGTCTTCAGGCCCTGGTAGTCCAGCCCGATCTTGGCCATGGAGCCGGGGCGCAGGTTCTCCACCACGACGTCGGATACGCCGGCCAGCTGGCGCACGATCTCCCGGCCCGCCTCGCTCTGCACGTTGAGCGCCAGGCTCTTCTTGTTGCGGTTGTAGGCCATGTAGCCGAACGCCTTCGTGGCGCCGTCCTTGCGCGCGAAGGGAGGGATGCTGCGGCGGGGGTCGCCCTTGCCCGGGCGCTCGATCTTGATGACCTCCGCACCGGCGTCGGCCAGCAGCATGGTGCAGTAGGGCCCGCTCATGTACTGCTCCAGGCCGATCACGCGGATGCCCGAGAGTGGTCGTTGTGCTTGGATGGTCACCTGGAATCTCCTCCCCGCTTCCCGCTTCCCGTTTCCCGCTTCCCGATCTCCCCCGGTCTTACCGTTCCCCGCTCCCCGTTCCCCGCTACTCCCCCACCCACTCCACCAGCGTCGACACGCCCATGCCCACGCCCACACACAGCGTCGCGAGCCCGTAGTAGGGCCGCGACTCCTGCGGCGCGCGCCGCTTCATCTCGTGTAGCAGCGTGACGAGGATGCGGGCTCCGGAGCACCCGGTGGGGTGACCCAGCGCGACGGCGCCCCCGTTCACGTTGGTGATGTCGTGCCGCAGGCCGAGCCGGCGCATCACGCCTAGGGCCTGGGCGGCGAAGGCCTCGTTCAGCTCCACGAGACCGATCTGGTCGAGCGAGATGCCGACGCGGCTCAGCAGCTTCTCGGTCGCCGGCACCGGGCCGTACCCCATCACGCCGGGGTCCACCCCGGCCACGGCCGAGCCGACCCAGCGGGCCATGGGCGTGAGCCCGAGCTCGCGCGCCTTCTCGCCGCTCATGAGCAGGAGCGCGGCCGCGCCATCGTTGATCCCGCTCGAGTTACCGGCGGTGACCGTCCCCCCTGTGCGAAAGGCCGGCTTGAGCCGCGCTAGCTGCTCGAGGTTCGTGTCGAGGACGAACCTGCCGTTCTCGGTGCGGTAGCGCGGGTGCTCATCGGTGTCCACCAGCACGGGATCGCCCTTGCGCTGCGGCACCGGCACGGGAACGATCTCGTCGCGGAACTTGCCCGTGTCTATCGCCTCGACGGCACGCCGGTGGCTCTCCAGGGCGAAGGCGTCCTGGTCCTCGCGCGAGATGTTCATCTCCTCCGCGATGTTCTCCGCCGTTTCGCCCAGGCTCACGATGGGGTAGAGGGCATCCATGCGGGGGTTGTTGAAGCGCCACCCCACGGTGGTGTCCCACATGGTCCAGTGCCCCACGGGTTGGCCGCGCTCCGGCTTGGGAATGGCCCACGGGGCGCGGCTCATGCACTCCACGCCCGCCCCGATGAACACGTCGCCCTCGCCGGCGATGATCGCCTTGGCTGCCTGGTTTACCGCCTCCAGCGCCGAGGAGCAGTTGCGGTTCAGCGTTACGCCGGGCACCTCTACCGGCCACTCGGCGAGCAGCACCGCCATGCGGGCCACGTCCCGGTTGTCCTCGCCCGCCTGGTTGCCGCACCCCGCGTACACGTCCTCTATCAGGGCGGGGTCGATCCCCACCCGATCGGTCAGCCCCTTGAGCACCTCGGCCAGCAGGTCGTCGGGGCGCACGCTCGCGAGCGAGCCGTTGTGCCGTCCGATCGGGGACCGGACGCCGTCCACGATGACTACGTCGTGCATGCTACCTCGCGGTGGGGGCTCCTAGACGATGGCTAGCTCGGGCCGGTGGTCGGAGAACTCCGCTTCCCGCTCCAGGTCCGCGATGAACTCCCCGAACCGCTCCGCCACCTTCTGCAGGCGGGGATGGTGATCGCGGATGAACCGCTCCGGGTTGGGGTCCTGCTTGAAGGCCGTCAGCAGATTGGCGGCACGCTCGTCGTCTGCCGCATCGATGTAGCTCGACGAGACGCGGAGGCACAGGTCCTGGGCCGAGTGGAACGCGGAGCCCGGGAGGGTCGCGATCTCGTAGCTCTCCAACAGATGGAGCGCAAGGTCCTCGTCGGTGCGCACGCCGCGGGCCGCCAGCGGCTCACGCCACTTCTCGAAACAGGGGAAGACGTAGAACGCGCCCGCCGGCTCGACACAGGGGACGCCCAGCCGCGCGATGGACCGGTACAGGTATCTCGTGCGGCAGGCGTGCATGCGGGCACAGAGGTCGATGTACTCCTCGATCTCGGGGTCGCCGCTGTAGGCGACCAGCGCCGCGTACTGCACCGGCGCTGTGACACTGGTCCAGATATTGGAGGCGATGTTCGAGATGGCGTGGGCCAGCGCCTTGCCCCCGTTCTCGCGCGGCAGGATCGCCGTCCCGAGGCGCCAGCCGCCTAGGGGGAGACTCTTGCTCAGGCCGCCGAAGACCACGGTTCCCTCGGGGTAGTGCCGCGCGATGGAGACGTGCGGAATGCTCGAGAAGACCGTGAGCGCGTAGATCTCGTCGCTCAGGACCATCAGCTCGTGCTCCCGCGCGAACCCCGCCAGGGCCTCCACCTTGTCCGGCCGCATCACGGTCCCGGTGGGGTTCTTCGGGCTGTTCACCACGAAGACCTCCGGGTTGCCCCAGTTGTGCCGCGACTCGTGGATCCGCGCCTCGAGCACGTCCAGCTCCAGCTCGTAGTTGGTCTCGGGCCGGGTGGGCACGAACGTGACGGGCTTGGCCAGAATGTGGGCCTGGGGTGCGTAGGAGACCCACGACGGCTGGGGGAGGATGACCTCCTCGCCCAGGGCCATCAGACATGAGAAGATGAGGGACTTGCTGCCTGGCCCGATCGCTACCTGGTCCGGCGTCACCTCGAGGTCGAATCGCCTCTGGTAATGCTGCGCGATGGCGCTACGCAACTCCGGTATACCCAGGGCGTGCGTGTAGCTGCGCCGCTGGGCGTTCGCGCCGAGGGCCTCGGCGATCTTCGGGTGTACCGGGAAGCGCGACTCGCCGAACGCCAGGTGGTACACGTTCTGGCCCGCGGCCCACATCTCGCGGACCCGGTCGTTGATTGTGATGGTGGCGGACGCCTTGAGCCCCCGGATTCCGGCCCGGGAGAAGCGGATGGGTCTGAAGCGCTCGACCAAAGTTGCTGTGCCTCCGGCACGGTGGGGCGGGTTGGCCTGCCGAGGAGCCCCGGAATGTGGGGCAGGATAGAAGTTCCGAGGCAATAGGGCAAGCCCGAAGCGATGCCGCAGTGCGCCGCGTCACCGAAGGAGCATGGCAAGCATCGCGCCGCGCAGGGCAGCGTGCCCCGCAACCGTCTCGGTCGCGGGGCACGCTCGCATCCCCGAACTGTGCAGCGTCCCTAGTACGGGATCACCAGCGCCCATCCCAGCCGGAAGCTCCACTCCAGCTTGAGGCCGTAGAAGTCGGGGTCCAGCGAGTCGAGCCGCCACAGCCAGATGTCGGTCTCGAAGAACAGCACCCCGAACGACAGGATGCGGTTGACGCCTGCGCCGGCGCGGCCCACGAAGTCGGTGAAGCTGGCCTCCTGCTCCCGTAGCACTGAGTCCTGGGGACTGCTGGTGACCGCCCCGGCCCCTAGGTACGCGTACGGCACCCACCCGGTGGCCGAGGGCCAGCCGAACTGCAGGTCGCCGACATAGTACCACCGCGTAACGTAGGGGTTCTCCAGCGCCAGCGTGTTGCCGATGATCTGCGTCTGGGCGGTCATCGCGCTGAACCGCAGGGCGAACTTGTCAGCCAGCTGCCAGCCAATGCCCCCGCCCCAGGTCCACTCGGCGGTGAATTTGTCCCCGTTCTCGGAGTTGAGGTCGGTGGCCGGTACCAAGCGTCCACCCTGAGCATAGACCAGGAAGGCCTTCGACTGGGCGTGCGCCGGCCCTGCCGCGCCGAGCAGCAGCACGGTCAGGGCGAGCCCCGCGATGACGGACCGCTTAGCCGGCCTGGTCAAACCGTCGCGCGACCTCCTCCCAATTGACCACGTTCCACCACGCCGCGATGTACTCCGGTCGGCGGTTCTGGTACTTGAGGTAGTAGGCGTGCTCCCACACGTCCAAACCGAGGATCGGCGCCTTCCCCTCGGTGAGGGGGCTGTCCTGGTTGGGCGTGCTCGTCACGGCGAGCTTGCCGTTGTCCACCACGAGCCAGGCCCAGCCGCTGCCGAACCGGCCGGCCGCCGCGTCGGAAAACTGCTGCTTGAATGTGTCGAAGCCGCCAAAGGTGGAGTTGATGGCCTCACCCAGCTTGCCGCCGGGCGCGCCGCCGCCGTTGGGACCCATCACGGTCCAGAACAGCGAGTGGTTGGCGTGCCCTCCGCCGTTGTTGCGGACGGCCGTACGGATGCCCTCCGGCACGCCGCCGAGGTTGGTGATCAGCTCCTCGACCGACTTGCCCTGCAGATCCGCGTGCTGCTCGAGCGCCCCATTCAGTTTCGCCACGTAGCCGGCGTGGTGCTTCGAGTGGTGGATCTCCATTGTCCGGGCGTCGATATGAGGCTCCAGGGCGTCGTGGGCGTACGGGAGGTTCGGGAGTTCATGTGCCATGACGGACTGCTCCTCCGGATCGACTAGACTGCGGTGAATCAAACTGGTTGCTTTGTGGGTGAGTAATAAGGCATGGGATACTGACGAACACAAGGGAGACTCCCATGGGACGGAGCGTGCTGCTGACCCTCTGCCTGATGTTGTGTGCGGGACGGATAGCCGCGCAGGAGTCCGGCCGCACTCGGCTCCTGGAGGAGCTCAACTGGCTGCAGATCCGCGAGCTGGTTCCCGACTCGATCCGCACGGTGCTAATCGCTGCCGGCACCGTGGAGCCCCACGGCGTCGTGCACAACGGCGCGGACAACACGGTCCCCTACGAGCTGGCGCTCCGGCTCGCGCCCAGGGTCGGCGCGCTGGTCGCGCCCACCATTCCCTACGGGGTGACCGTGACGCTCGACGAATATCCCGGCACCCTGGGTATCCAGGCGCACACCTTCGAGGAGTACGCCTACGAGTCGCTGCGGGGGCTGGCCCGTGCGGGGTTCGAGAACGTCATCGTGCTGAACGGCCACGGCCCCAACGGCGCGCCGCTGCGGAGCGCCGCCGAGCGGGCCTGGCGGGAGACCGACGCGCGGTTCCTGATCACCGAGTGGTGGTCACTCACCGCCGACCTGGTGCAGGAGATCTGGGGCTCGGAGGGCGGACACGCCGGCAACAACGAGACCGGGGCCGTGCTCGCGGTGCGCCCCGACCTGGTGCACCCGGAGCTCTACACCGGCCCCGAGATGACCACACCCCGGGGCGAGGGCTGGACAGCCTATCCGTTCCCGTCGTCCGTAATCCTCTATAGGGAGGGAGAGGGGTACCCCGAGTTCGACGAGGACAAGGCACGCCGGTTCTTCGCAGGGGTGGTCGATCGACTCGAGACCCTGATCGGCGACGTGATCGCGAAGTGGGACCGCGCGGGCCTATGAGGAGCGAGCCCGCCGGGTCGGGAAGTGTGCGGAAGTCACTTGTCGCCGCGCCCGTCCCTCCCTACGTTCCCGAGCATGCCGGGTGCTGAAGAGGCAGTGCGGGAGCCGCTGAGCGAGGAAGGGCTCCGTATCATCGCCGACGTGGCGGGATACCTCGCCGCGGGCCTGGGATCGGAGGACGTGCTCACCCGGGTGGCCGGCGTGCTGGCGCGGGGGCTCGACTCGGAGGAGTGCCGCGTGTGGGTGCGCACCGCCGACGGGACCGGTTACCGGGCCATCGTGGGGGAGGGCGTTCCCGCGCCCGACGACCAGCGTGCGGAGGATGTGGGACGCTGGCTGAGCGCGGACGAGCCGGTGCAGCGGGAAGGTGACGGCTGGCGGCTGCGCCTCCCGCTGCGCTACGAGGGCGAGCGGCTCGGTGCCCTCGAGGCGATGGTACGCGATGGTCCCAACGCGGCGATGCTCAAGGACGTCGTGGGGATCGTGGCAAATGTGCTGTCGCCGCTCATCGCCTCGTTCGAGCTGTCGGAGGACCTGGCGAGCGAGGTCGCCGCACGCACCCGCGAGATCGAGTCCCAGCGCCGCTTCACTTCCAAGATCATCGACTCCCTCCCGGTCGGCCTGTACGTAATCGACCGCGACTACCGCATTAAGGCCTGGAACCGCAAGCGCGAGACCGGTACGCGGGGCGTGGACCGCGGCGAGGTACTGGGCCGCACCGTGTTTGAGGTGTTGCATCGTCAGCCCAGGGTCCTGCTCAAGCGGGAGTTCGACAGGGCGTTCACGACCGGGCAGATGGAGCAGATGGAGACGGAGTCCACGGCCTCCGGCGATATCCGCAACTACCGGGTCACCAAGGTCCCGATGCGGCTTGACGACGACGACGTGACCCACGTCATCACGATCGGCGAGGACATTACCGACTGGAAGCGGGCCCAGCAGCAGGTATCCCACTCCGAGAAGCTCGCGGCCATGGGTCAGCTAGCCGCCGGCGTGATGCACGAGATCAACAATCCGCTCGCCACCATCGGGGCGTGCGTCGAGGCGCTCACGTTGCGGGCGGAGGAGTTGTCGCAGGCCGAGCGGCAAGGGTATGAGGAGTACCTGCGGATCATCGAGTCGGAGCTGGCGCGCTGCAAATCGATCGTAGACGGGCTGCTGGACTTCTCCCGCCCGAAGGCGCGCGTGAAGAAGCCGGCGCAGGTGAACCAGATCGTCGAAGACGCGCTATTCCTGGTCAAGCATCACTCCAAGTTCAAGGCCATTACGCTGGAGCGAGAGCTCGCCGACGGGCTGCCGGAGATTCAGGCAAACGCCGAGCAGCTCATCCAGGTGTTCCTCTCCATCATGCTGAACGCCATCGACGCCATGGAGGGCAAGGGCGTGCTCACGGTGCGCACCGTGCTCAACCCGGCGCGGTCGGATGAGGTAGTCGTCGAGGTCGCCGACACCGGCATGGGGATCCCGCGGGAGGACATCCCCAAGATCTTCGAGCCGTTCTACACCACCAAGCTCCCCGGTCGGGGCACCGGCCTCGGCCTCTCGATCTGCTATGGCATCGTGCAGGAGCACGGGGGTCGGATCGTGGTTGACTCGCAGCTCGGACAGGGCTCGGTCTTCCGGGTTGCCCTCCCGGTGGAGCAGCCCACAGGAGAGAGTGTGTGAAGGTCCTCGTCGTCGAGGACGATAAGACGGTCGGGCAGTTCGTACGGCGCGGGCTCGAGGAGCAGCGCTACCATGTGGATCTGGTGGAGGAGGGACTGGAGGGATTGGATCGAGCCTCCTCCTCGAGCTACGACGTGATCGTGCTCGACCTGCGGCTTCCCGGGATGTCGGGGGTGGAAGTCCTGCGGATGCTGCGGGACCGCGGGATCGACACGCCGGTGCTGGTGCTCACGGCACAGGACGCCGTGGAATCGAAGGTGCAGGCGCTGCGCACCGGGGCCGACGACTACGTGACGAAGCCGTTCGCGTTCGAGGAGCTGCTGGCCCGCGTGGAAGCCCTCGGGCGGCGGCCCCGGGAGATCGTGGCGCCGGTACTAGGGGTAGCCGACCTCACGATCGACACCGGCAAGCACGAGGTGCGGCGGGGGGGGTCCGCGATCGAGCTCACGCCCAAGGAATACGCCGTGCTCGAGTACCTGGCGCGGAACGCCGGCCGGGTCATGTCCCGCACGCTCATCACCGAATACGCCTGGGACTATCACTTCGACCCGGGCACCAACATCGTGGACGTGGTGATCAACCGCCTCCGGAAGAAGGTGGACCACGGCTTCAAGCCCAAGCTGATCCACACCATTCGCGGCGTGGGCTACGTGTTGAAGGCGGACTGAGTCGCGATGCAGACCATCCGCGGGCGCCTGGCGGTGGGTTACGCCGTGGCGTTGGGCGCCACGATCTTCATCTTCGCCGCGATCATCTACTATGTGCAGGGCTCCCAGGCATTCGCCGAGCTGGATATCCGCGTGCGCGTGGAGTCGGAGCTCATCGCGGCCATCCTCATCGAGTCTTACCGCGCCCGTGATACGGTCGTGGTGCGCGACCCCCAGACCGGGGGCCTGGTGCTGACACCGGACGTGGCCTCGCTGCTGGAAGGCGTGCCGGGCTACGTCCTCATCGTCGGGCAGCGGCGAACGTTGATTCACCTCTCCGCCGACGCGCGCGCGCTTCCCTTCGGCTCGGCCCAGGCGCTCATAGACGTCGCGGAGTCTCCCGACACGACGGGACGCTTCGGGCTGGTGAATCTAGCTGCGCCGGTGGGTCCCGTGCGCTACTACGTCCGCCCCATCACCGATGCCGGCACCCAGGTGACTGCGGTGGTCTCGGGGACCCCGACCTCCGGGTTCGTGGTGAGCCCGCCGCGGCTGCTCACCGCCATGCTGTGGACGGCGCCCTTCGTGATCGCGGCGTCCATCTTCATCGGCTACCTGCTCGTGGGGCGCACCCTGCGCCCGGTCAACCAGATAGTGGACGAGGTGGAGGCGATCACCGACGGCCGTAGCCTGCACCGGCGCCTCGCGGAGCCCGACACCCAGGACGAGCTCGGGCGCCTCAGCGGGACGCTGAACGCCATGCTGGCCCGGCTGGAGCGGAGCTTTGCCACCCTCAGGCGCTTCACCGCGGACGCCAGTCACGAGCTCAAGACACCGCTGACCGTGCTGCGCTCCGGCATCGAGCGGTCCATCACGCACCCCGAGACGCCGAACGACGTGATGGCCATGCTGGAAGAGACGCTGTTCGAGGTGAACCGCATGGCGGAGCTCGTGGACTCACTGCTCACCCTGGCGCGGGCCGATGAGGGCCGGGCGCCGCTGCACCTCGACGAGGTGGATCTCCGAGAGATTCTCTCGGAGGTCGCCGAGACGGCAAGCATCTTGGGGGAACAGGCGGGAGTCGATGTGGAAGTGGACGTACCGCGCGATCCCGTCCACATGCGGGTGGACCGCAGCCGTGTGCGCCAACTCCTGATGAACCTGCTCACCAACGCCATCAAGTACACCGCCGCGGGCGGCAACGTGTGGATCAACTCGACGTTCGAGGACGGCCGAGTGGTCCTCACGGTGCGCGACGCGGGAATTGGCATCGCACCGGGGGACCTGGCCAACATCTTCGACCGGTTCTGGCGCGCCGATCCGGCCCGGAGCCGCACGGGCGCGCGCCCCGGGGCCGGCCTGGGGCTCGCGATCTCCAAGTGGATCGCCGAGGCGCACGGCGGATCCATCGAGGTGCAGAGCCGCCCGGGGCGCGGAACCACGTTCACCGTCACGCTCCCGGTGGGGCGAGACCAGGAACCCACCTAGTCCCCCGGCCGGGGGCTTCCCCACGCAGTGCCTGGTGCGGCGCCGCCGGCGCGACGGTCCGTCGGCGACAGATGGCCGTAACTCGATTGTTAGGGTTTTGTAATCTTCCTTGTAATGCAGTGCACAGCTTCGCGGTAGCCAACCGTGTCCCCCCCGGGTAGAATAGGTACCGACCGCCAACTGCACCTGGAGGTAAGGCGTGTTTGACGTCCTAATCGAATCCGACCGCAGGGGACGCCGCGATTTCAAAGGGACGATTCTCGGCATGCTATCGTCCACGGTGTTCCAGGTGTTAGTGGTTGTGGCCGCGGTATTCGCGACCATGGGCGTGGCTGAGGAAGTGACCGAAATCCAGATGGACACCATCATGCTCACGCTCGATGAGCCTGAGCCGGAAGAGGAACCGGAAGAGGAAGAGCCGCCTCCGGTCATCACTTCGCTCAATCCGCCGCCCAAGGGATTCCAGGTACTGACCGCCCCGGTGGACATTCCCACCGAGATCCCGCCGATCAACCTCGAGGAGCGGTTCGACCCGCGCGACTACACCGGCGTGGGCGTCGAGGGCGGTGTGT
Organism: uncultured Gemmatimonadaceae bacterium; assembly: GCA_964348295.1. Taxonomy (GTDB): domain Bacteria; phylum Gemmatimonadota; class Gemmatimonadetes; order Gemmatimonadales; family GWC2-71-9; genus WVYX01. The sequence goes on along the minus strand of CAYGBV010000021.1, from coordinate 45,435 downwards.
TCAGCGGCGTGGAGGGTGGCACGGGTCCCGTGGACCTGAATCAGGTCTTCGCGGAGGCAGTGGTGGACGAGGTCCCCGAGCGGATCTCCTGCCCGGTGCCCGACTACCCGCGGATGATGCAACAGGCGAACATCCAAGGGCAGGTCCTGCTCCAGTTCGTAGTGGAAACGGACGGTCACGTACGGTCGGGGACGATCGAGACGCTGAGCTCGACGCACCGTGCGTTCGAGCGGCCGGCCAGAGACATGATCTCCAAGTGCCTATTCCGGCCTGGTCGCGTCCGGGCGAGCCCGGTGCGGGTGCTCGTGCAGATGCCGATCGTTTTCAATCTGTTGGGCAGGCGTTAGCCCCCAAGCTCATAGACTGCTTTCGACCGATCTCGTAACGGAGGCTTACTAGACCATGGAAGTCTCACTACTCATCCTCTGGCAAGACGCCGGCTGGTTCGCGCGGGGGATCATCATCCTCCTGGGCTTCATGTCCGTCATCTCGTTGGGCACTGGTGCGCAGAAGTGGTGGCGGTTCCGCAAGGCACGCAAGGCGACAGCGAACTTCGCACCAGAGTTTGCCAGGTTCCTCCAGGAAGAGCAGCTCGACCAGGCGATCGAGCTCGCCGAGGAGGCCAAGGACTCACACGTGGCACGGGTGCTCGGCGAGGCCCTCGCCGAAGTGAAGCCGCTGCTGCGTGATCGGGCCACGATCACCAGTGCCGACATCAATTCCGCGGAGCGGGCCATCGAGCGGCAGATGCTCATCATTCTGGCCGAGCTGAAGCGGGGCCTGGGCATTCTGGCCACCGTGGGTGCGACGGCGCCGTTCGTCGGGCTGCTCGGCACCACGATGGGCATCGTGAACTCCTTCACGGGCATGGCCACGAGCGGCACCGGCGGTCTGGCAGCCGTGTCGGCGGGTATCGCCGAGGCGCTCATCACGACCGCGTTTGGTCTGGCCGTCGCGATTCCGGCGGTGTGGCTGTACAACTACTTCCAGACCAAGGTCGAGAACATGACCGTGGAGATGACCTACACCTCGAAGGAGCTGGTCGACTTCCTGATCAAGAGCGTCGGCAGCGAGTTCGGTAGGTCGATCTTCACCAAGGAGTTCCAGGCGCAGCAGGCAGCCGCGTCCCAGCACGTCAGCCAGTAGCCGGGCGACGAAAGCCCCTAGCGAGGAGTAGCTGACTTATGGGTATGCAGGTAGGCGGGCCTGAGCACGGCGTCAAGTCGGAACCCAACGTGGTGCCGATGATCGACATCATGCTGGTGCTGCTGATCATCTTCATGATCGTGACACCCGTGATCTCATCCGGCTTCCAGGCCCAGATGCCGATGGGCAAGAACATCGAGGCACGCCCCGAGGAGCCCGAGGACGTGATCCTTGGCATCGACCAGGAGGGCACGTTCTATCTCGACCCCGGCACGGGAGAGATCGGTATCGTGCCCGAGGACCAGCTCGCAGATGTGCTCCAGCAGGTCTTCGAGAACCGGACCAAGGACAAGATCCTGTACTTCAGGGCTGATCAGACCCTCGAGTTCGGGCGCGTGCAGGAGGCGATCGAGGTCGCCCGAGGGGCCGGGGTGCGAGTACTCGCCGCGGTAATGGAGGAGAAGCGTGAAGGACGCGGCAGCATTCTCGAGCGCGCGGGGAGGTAACGAGCCATGGCACTGAAACTTCCCGAGGGCGGCGCGGAGCCCAACCACGAGCCCAACGTAGTGCCGATGATCGACATTCTGCTGGTGCTGTTGATCATCTTCATGATGCAGGTGCCGCTATCGCGCAAGGCGATGGATGTGCAGGTGCCGCCCGATGTGCGGAGCCGGCAACAGCAGTCGTCCGGGCCCAGCAACAACATCGTGCTGGACCTCAAGGCCGACGGCACCTATGAGATCAACGGCGATCCGGTGGAATACCTGGCACTCGACGCGCGTTTCCACAGGATCTACGACAACCGGCCGGCGAAGATCCTGTTCGTGAGGTCGGCGCCCAACCGGCTGTATCAGGAGGTTGTGGAGGCGATGGACATCGCCCGCGGCGCGGGCGTGCAGGTCATCGGTTTCACACCGCCGGAACGTAGTAGCGAGGATTGACCGAGACGATCGTCGTCTAGCGGGCGTATCGGGCGCGGGGGCCGTGAAACCGCACAGTCTCCGCGCCCGTGGTGTATACTGAGGTATGAGCCGCGCACGGCGTGTGCCTACGGTGCGGCTACCGCGGACGCGGGAGCGCTTCGGCTCCGGAGTGGCGGTCTCGGCTCTGGTGCATGGCGGCCTCGTGCTCGCCCTGGTCGCAGGCGCCGCCACCTCGCGCGAGGCCTTCCGGGGCGTGGGTGGCTCGGGGCCGGCGGGCGGCGGTGGTGGGGGCGCGACCGTGGTGCGGTACATTGAGCTCTCCTCCGTCGCGGCCGACCAGAGCGCTGCGCCCCAGCAGCAACAGGCGGAGCATGTTCCCACCGTGCAACTCGCTCTCCCCCAGCCCGATCTCGAGACCGTTCCGGAGGAGGCCACCCGGTTGAGTCTCACCGGCATCACCCGGCCCGTGGTGGAGATCGCCGCGGGGGAGGGGGGTGCAGGGAGGGGACGGGGAAGGGGAAGCGGTAGCGGTGGGGGTAGCGGTAGTGGCCAAGGCTCCGGCATCGGTGCCGGGACGGGACCGGGAGCGGGTGGAGGAGGCGGCGCGGCCTTTCCTCCCGAGCCACGTTTCATCATTGTTCCGGCGGACCGGCCCGCGTCGGTCCGTGGGATGCAGTTCCAAGTGACCTTCTGGGTGGACGCTGGCGGACAGGTGACCAAGGTGGAGGTCGAGCCAGCCATCGGTGATGCGGGGTACCGCAGGAAGTTCCTGGAGCAGATGTACCAGTTCCAGTTCAATCCCGCGCGCACCGCGGACGGCACGCCCGTGAGCGGACACGTCGTCATCCCCATCACGCTGTAACCGAGCACAACGGCGGGGCACGAGCGCGTGACGCTCCCGTCGCGGGAGCGCCGGCCCGGACTGCTGTAGGACGCCATAACGAGCGAAGGGAGAGTGCACGTGCAGAGCATGCGTTTGCCACGAGCGGCCTGGATCACCGCGCTCATGACCGTCCTCTGGATTCCGGCGCTCGAAGCGCAGGAGATCGAGGTCGACATGCCCAGCGCGATCCTCAGAGGGATCGGGTTCTCGGTTGAGGTGGCAACGCCGCGCTCCCTGGACACCGTCGCGGCCACGCTACGCACCGCAGACGGAAGGCTGCTGGGTGAGACGCGCATCCCTCCGGTCGGGGACGTCGTGTTCCGCGGTGTGGTGGTGGAGAGGCGCTCCGAGCTCCCCCTCGTGCTCACCGTGGGTGAGACCCGTGAGGAGCTATCCCGCCCTGTCCTCCCGGCGTGGTTCAGCATTCTCCCGCCGCTCATGGCCATCGCACTGGCGCTGGTCTTCCATCAGGTGGTGAGCAGTCTGTTCCTGGGTATCTGGCTGGGGTGTCTGTTCCTCGCCGGCTACAATCCCTTCGCCGCGTTCTTCATGACCATCGACCGGTTCATCATGCCTGCGCTTGCCGATGCCGATCACGCGTCGATCGTGATCTTCACATTGCTACTCGGCGGCATGGTCGGCGTGATGACACGGATGGGTGGCACGCAGGCGATCGTTCGGGCGGTCACCCCGCTGGCGACCTCCCGGCGCCGCGCTCAGTTTGCCACGTGGCTCGCCGGGCTCGCGATCTTCTTTGACGACTACGCGAACACACTGCTCGTCGGCAACACGATGCGTCCCCTCACCGATAGCCGGCTGGTGTCGCGTGAGAAGCTGGCCTACATCGTGGACTCGACGGCGGCCCCGGTCGCGGCAATCGTGTTCGTTTCCACGTGGGTCGGCTACGAGATCAGCCTGATTGATGACGGGATGCGGTTGGCGGTGGAACAGGGGGTGGCCTCAGGCGCCGCAGCTGAGCAACTGGTGTCCACGTCGGCCTTCGGCGTCTTCCTGATGTCGATCCCGTACCTGTTCTACCCCATTCTGGCCATCTTCGCGGTCGCACTGTTCATCATCTCTAAGCGTGACTTCGGTTCGATGCTCGTTGCGGAGCGCCGCGCCGTATCGGGCGGCGGCGTGCACCGACCCGGCGCGCAGCTCGCGGCAGACATGGAAGGGGAGCTGGGGTCCCCGCCCGATGGCGCACCGTCCCGGTGGTGGAACGGCGTGATTCCGGTGATTGCCGTGGTGGTGACCGTGGTTGCGGCGCTCCTGTGGACGGGCACTCGCGGCCTGGCGGAAGCCGGCGTGACGGGATTCCAGGAGACGTCACGCTACATCCTCGACAACACAGACGCCTTCTCTGCGCTGCTTTGGGGCTCGCTGCTGGGATGCACGGTGGCCATCGCGCTGGCCACGACGGAGCGGATCCTGTCGCTCTCGGAATCGCTCTCCGCCATGGTCGGCGGGATGAAAGCCATGATGGTGGCCATGATCATCCTGGTCCTGGCGTGGTCGCTGGGCGAAGTGACGAGCGCTTTGTCCACGGCGCCGTTCCTGGCGAGCGTGCTGTCGGAGCGTCTTCCCCTCGCGCTGCTTCCCGTGGTGGTGTTCGTGGTCTCGGCCGCGGTGGCGTTCGCGACCGGCACCTCATGGGCCACCATGGCGATCCTCATTCCGCTGGTGGTCCCCTTATCGGTGGCGCTTGGGGGAGGCATGGAGGGCGGTGCCAGCACGGGGGCGTTCCTGGGCGGGATCGCGTCTGTCCTGGCGGGGGCCATCTTCGGCGACCACTGCTCGCCGATCTCTGATACCACGGTGCTGAGCTCGATGGCGTCCAGTTGTGACCACGTAGACCACGTGCGCACGCAGCTGCCCTACGCGTTGCTGGTGGCAGTGGTTTCGGCGGTGGCTAGCGTGATCGTGGGACTGGCCTTCGCGTCGTCCGCGTGGGGTGCACTCGCGATGATTGTGCTGGGCTGCGTGGCGATCTATGCGTACGTGCGGGTGAGGGGCAAGCCGGCAGAGTCTCAGTAGCCGGCGCGCTAAACTGCGAGGCGTGGGGGCTCGATGCTCGGCCGGGGCCCTACCTCCGCGAACGGCACCTCGCTGCCAGATTCAGTCGGCGCCGCTTGAAGCCGTAGGCTCCCTACTCCAAACAGTACGCGGCTGCCGGTGAGAGCTCGCTGATGTTTGCTCCGGCAGGACCCCGACCTCGCTTGGTCCTCCCTCACGCTTCCCGCTTCGCGGCTCCCGGTCCCCTATCCCACCAGCCGCGCCGCCATCCTGAGCGCCCCGAGCGGCGGGTCCACCTCCTGTTCCAGCAGCTCCACGCGCGGCGCGTCCCGCCTGAGCAACTCGGCCAGCGCGGCGCGCACCGGTGAGCCCCTGCGCATGAGGCCACCGGAGAGTGCGACGTGTACGGTCGCGCCCTCGGGGAAGCGCGGCACCAGTGCGGCCACGTGGAGCGCGAGGTCACGCGCGGCCTGGCCTACCAGGCCGCGAGCCACCTCGTCGCCCCCCGCTGCGGCGTCGCACACTGCCTGCGCGAGGGCCGCGACCTCGGGCGCTGTGGCCTGGCGGGCCCAGCCGAGCAGCGTGGCCACGGAGTCAGACCCCGTGAGCTGCATGAGCCGCGCCGCCAGGTCCGTGTCGGGCCCACGGCCGTCCGCGGCCTGCCCCACCGCGGCAAGGGCGGCCCGGGCGAGGGCATAGCCCGAGCCCTCGTCCCCCACCTGTCGCCCCAGCCCGCCGGCCCGCCACGCGTTTCCCGCGGCGTCCCGTGCGTAGGCGATGGAGCCCGACCCGGCCACCAGCACGATGCCGGGGCCGTCCCCGAACGCCGCCTCCAGCGCGATCGCCGCGTCGGTCGTGACCCCGACCGCGGGGCGCTCGCCCAGCGCTCCCACCAGCGCCGCGGTGAGCTCCTCGCGGATCTCAGTGCTGCCCGCCCCGGCGGCGCCCACCACAACGGCGTCGGGCGCTCCGGCAAGACCCGCCGCCTCCAGCGCGCCCCGTACCGCGTCCGCGATTGCCAGGGCCGCGACCGCCGCGCGGCCCGGCTGCACCGCGCCCGGGGTACCGGTCCAGCGACCGAGGGAGCGCAACGACTCGTCGGCTACGACGGCCTCGGTATGCGAGGCACCTGCGTCGACCCCCACGAGCACGCTCACGATGTCCACCGTCGCAGCCGCACGGCACTGGCTATGGTGCCCGCTACGAGCGTGATCAGCGTGCCCAGAGGCACGTACCAGGGCCACGCCAAATCGGCGAGAGGGCCCGGCTTGGCGAGCACGATCACCAACATGCTCACCGTGGCCAGCGCAATGGCCACCACGGCGTCGGCCTGCCTCGCCGAGCGCGACAGGCCACCCAGGATGTAGGTGCCGAGGAGCGCACCATAGGTGATCGACGCGATCGAGAGGGCCAGCTCGACAACCGGCTGGTCGGTGGACCGGAACGAGAGCGCCCCCGCTATGAGCACCGCCGCCCATCCCAGCGTCGCCCAGCGACCCACCTTGAGCAGGTGCCGCGGGTCCCGTTTCCCGGTGACCGAGGCATAGAAATCGTGGGTGGTGGCCGAAGCCAGCGAGTTGAGCGAGGAGCTCACCGTGCTCATGGCGGCGGCGAGGAGACCTGCGACAACCAGCCCCGCCAGGCCGGTCGGCAGGTGCTCCACGACGAACGTCGGGTAGAGCTGGTCTCCCGACAGCGCCGGGTCGGCGGCTCCCGCCGCCCAGATGAGCGTTCCCACCAGCAGGAACAGGCCGAACTGGACGATGACCAGGATGCCGGAGCCCACCAGGGCCCGCCGGGCGTCGCTGAGATTCCGCGTGGCGAGGAGCCGTTGCACGATGAGGTGGTCGGTGCCGTGCGACGCCGCCGAGAGCAGCGCGCCGCCAATCAGGCCGCTCCAGAAAGTGTACGTCGGGCTGAGCGAGGTAGACCAGTCGAACACCCGCAGCTTGCCCTCGGTCGCGGCGACCTGCAGCGCGCCGCCGAAGTCACCGATCAGGATCGCCGCCGCCGCGATGGTGGCCACTCCGCCCACCACGTAGATGATGAGCTGCACCACGTCCACCCACACCACCGCCTTGATCCCCCCGGCCCAGGTGTAGACCAGGGTCACCAGCGCCACCACGATCACGCACACCCAGATCGGCCACCCTGTCACTATGGCGAGCGGGATCGCGGTGGCGAAGACGCGCACGCTGTCGCCCAGGGCACGGATCCCCATGAAGATCCCCGCGGCGATGCGACGCGTGCCCGGACCGAACCGCGATTCGAGACGGGCGTAGGCCGTCTCCTGCTCGCCGCGGAAATAGCCCGGGAGGAGCCAAGCGGCCACTGCGACTCGTCCAACCAGGTAGCCCAGCGGGAGCTGCAGGAACGTCATGTCGCCGCGGGCGGCGAGCCCTGGGACCGAGATGACCGTGAGGGCCGAGGTCTCGGTGGCGACGATGGAGAACATCACGGCCCACCACGGTAGGGTGTGGCGGCCCAGGAAGTAGTCGGAGGCGTCGTGTTGCCGGCGGGTGAAGTAGACGCCGATGGCGACGACCGCGCCGAAGTAGACCGCCATCACCAGCACGTCGAGCGCGCTCACCGCGATGGCCTCCCAAAAGAACAGGGGCCCGCGTCACGCGCAGGCCCCCAAGAGCAGTCGGTCAATGCAGTGGACCCGTCAGGCGGTAAAGGAGCTGCCGCACCCGCAACCGCCAGTGGTGTTGGGGTTGTCGAAAGTGAACCCGGAGCCCTGCATGCCGGACACGTAGTCGACCGTGGTGCCGTTCAGGTACTGCGCGCTGAACGCGTCCACGAAGATCCGGATGCCCTTGACGTCCAGGATCATATCGTCGTCCAGCGGGCGCTCCTCTATGTTGAGTCCGTAACGGAAGCCCGAGCACCCACCGGGCAGCACCGCTACCCGGAGGCCGGCGCTCTCCTGCGGCACGTCCTCCTGCTCCATGAACTTCGTCACCTGTGTGACGGCCTCGTCCGTCAGGTTGATCTGGGCCGTCGCTCCAGGCCGCTGAGTCGTCGTCATGCTCGCTCCTCCATTCGAGCGCGCAAGTTAGAGAGTCCCGGGTTGAGTGTCAACGCCGCTGCGCCGCAAGGCGTTATCGGGGAGTGAGTTAGGATCTGCGGTATATAACGCCGAGAGATATCGTCGGGTTCCGGGGGAAGGAGCAAGGGGGAAGGGGGAAGAGCGGAAGGTACTGCGGCTCAGCGACTTGCGTCGCCCGTTCGCCTTTCCTACCGCCCCACCACCGCCGCCACCACCGAGTCCGCCACCTCCCCCCGGATGTCCAGGATCGCCCGGTTCTCCCGCGTAGGGTGCACCCGGTTCGTGAGCAGGATGATGAACAGCTCCCGCTCGGGATCGGTCCAGATGCTCGTGCCGGTGAAGCCGGTGTGCCCGAAGCTGGATCTGGAGAGCAGCGTGCCGGCCGAGCTCCGCCCGCTCGGTGACGGTGTGTCCCAGCCGAGGGCACGGGTCGAACCCTCCGGTCCCTCCTGCTTGCGCGTGAACTCGCGGACCACTTCGGGCGGCAGGTGCGGCTCGGTATCGGGCGCGAGGCGACCGTGGTAGGCGTCCAGCAGCCAGAGCGCGAAGCGGGACAGGTCCGGCGCGTTGGAGAACAGCCCTGCGTGTCCCGAGACGCCGCCGAGGCGGGCGGCGTTCTCGTCGTGGACCTCGCCGTGCACCATCCGTCCGCGCCACGGATCCTGCTCGGTGGGCGCGATCAGCGGGAGCCACTCCGGCGGCGGCCGGAAGCGTGTGTGCCGCATCCCCAGCGGACCGAACACCCGACGCTCCAGCAGCGCGTCGAGCGGCTCGCCCGCCGCCGCCTCCACCACCTGCGTGAGCGTGATGGCCCCCAGGTCGGAGTAGACGTACTCCTCCCCCGGCGCCGACTGCAGCTCCGTGCGCATCACGATGTCGATCGCCGCTTGCGGTGTGTCGGCCTTGAGATAGAGCGTGTCCCACGCCGGGAGCCCCGAGGTGTGCGTGAGGAGGTGGCGCACCGTGACCCGGTCCTTGCCGCTGCCCCGGAAGCCCGGGACGTGCTGCTGCACCGGGTCGTCCAGCTCGAGCTCGCCCTCGGAGACGAGCAGCATGGTCGCGGTGGTGAGCCCCACGACTTTGGTGAGGCTCGCCAGGTCGTAGATGGTGCTGTCGCTTACCGCTCGGGGGTCGGTCTCGCCGTAGTGGCCCACCGCCCGCTGCACCACTACACCCTGGTATCCGACCGAGAGGACCGCTCCGGGGAAGGCGCCCTCCTCGACCTTGTCAGCGAGAAAGAGCGCGACGCCGTCTAGCTGCGCTGCATCGAGCGCAGCCGGCACCACGATGCTGTGGCCGCGCGGGTACTGGGCGGACAGCGTGATGGGCAGCCGGCCGGCGATCGCGGCGCCGCCCCGCAGGGCACGCCCCACGGCGCGCTCGGTGGCGCGGGCATCACTCCAGGCGATGAGGAATGTCCCACCGAAGGCCGGGAGCTGCTGCAGCAGGTACGGTGAGCCGAACGACGCGATCACCGTGGGCTTGAGCGAATCGGTCTGCTGCATCAGCTGCGCCAGAGAGTCGGGTAGCTGCACGTGGCCCCGTCCGGCGATGAACCGCACGCTGGTGGCGAATACGACCCGAGGGTTGTCGGCGATCACGGCCCGCGCGGAGTCGTACGACAGGGGCCCGGACGCGGGGTAGAGCCGGAACGGGTTCACCGTGTCGCCCGCCAGGCGCAGCTCCCGGATGAGCCGGTTGCCCACCCGCAGGTTGGTCTCCTCGGCGTAGGTGATCACCGCGGTGCGGCCGCCCGAGCGCCGGAAGGTGGTGAGCTCGCCCGGCTGCACCAGGGTGAGCGCCCGGGCCGCCACGTCGTCGGCCAGATCCTGGAAGCTCCGCTGCCCCACCACGCGGGGTACTCCGTCCAGCGGGACGGTGCGGCGCTCGAACAGCCCGGTGCGCTGCTTCAGGCTGAGCATCCGGTGCACCGAGCGGTCGAGCCGCTCTTGCGAGATGCGGCCCGACTCCACGGCGGACACCAGAGAGTCGATGGCCTCGCGGACGTTCGCCGGCATGAGGATCAGGTCGCTCCCGGCGAGGAAAGCCCGCACCGCGCTCTCGCCCGCGCCGTACTGCTCCACGATGGCGCCCATTGCCATCGCGTCGGTTACCGCGAGACCGGTGAATCCCAGGGAGTCGCGCAGCAGTCCGGTGACGACTTCTGGTGACAGGGTCGCCGGCGTGGCGTCGCCGGTGAGGCACGGCAGGGCCACGTGCGCGGTCATGACCGCGGTCGCGCCCGCCGCGATCGCGGCCCGAAACGGCACCAGCTCGAGGGAATCGAGGCGGTCCCAGCAGGCCCGCACCACCGGCAGCTGGATGTGGGAGTCGATGTCGGTGTCGCCGTGTCCCGGGAAGTGCTTGGCCGTCGTGTGGAGCCCGTGCTCGCGGGCGCCGCGCACGTACGCCGTCACCAGGCGGGCCGCGGTCTCGGGGTCCTCGCCGAACGAGCGGGTGTTGATGATTGGGTTGGCGGGGTCGTTGTTGACGTCGGCCACCGGCGAGAACGTCAGGTGGATCCCGACCGCCCGCGCCGCGAGGGCCGTCACTCGGCCGAGCTCGTAGGCGTCGTGCCCGTTGCCAGTGGCGCCGAACGCCATGGCGTGGGGGAACTCGGTGCCGCCGATGAGGCGCATCCCGCTGCCCCACTCCAAATCGGCGGCGATGAGCAGAGGAAGGCGGGCGCGCCGCTGCATGGCGTTCAGCTTGGTCGCGATCTCCAGCGGCGGGCCAACGGAGATGATGATCCCGCCCACGCCCAGCGAGTCGATCCACACCTCCAGGCTGTCGTACTCCTCGCTGTCGAACGCCGCGTAGTTGCCCAACAGCCACGGCATGACGAGTTGGCCCACTTTCTCCCTCACGCTGAGCGTTTCGACCAGCGAGTCCACCGTTATCTTTGCGGGCAGACGGACGACGTCCGTCGGAGGGAGCGGCGCGTAGGGATCCGGGACCATGGGGGGCGCCGCTGCCGGCTCCCGCGCGGCGCGGGAGCAGGCGATCGTGAGCAGTAAGACGAGGAAGGTGACAGCGCGATGAGGCATGGGCTGATGTTCTGCGCGTCGGCGCTCGTGGTTGCGGGTTGTGTCGAGAACCGTCCGGAGGGGCCCCTCGTGCGGCCCGGCATCGAGGTGCTGTTGCAGGACAGCGCGCACCTCATCGCGGACCGCCGCGTCGGATTGCTGACCAACCAGACGGGCATCGACCGTTCGGGCACCAGCGATCTCGAGCGGCTGCTCGATGCCGGTGCGCAAGTTACAGCGATTCTCAGCCCGGAGCACGGGTACCGCGGGATACTGGACGAATCGTACATCCCCGACGGCGCCGATTCGGCCACCGGCATTCCGATCTACAGCCTGTACGGTGCCCGGGACCGACCCACTCCGGAGATGCTCGCGGCGGTGGACGTGGTGCTCGTGGATCTGCAGGACATCGGCGCCCGCCCCTACACCTACATCTCGACCGCGCTCGGCCTCATGCAGGCCGCCGCTCCGCTCGGGGTGCTGGTGGTCATCCTCGACCGGCCCAACCCGATCGGCGGCACACTGGTTCAGGGTCCCGTACTGGACACGGCGTTCGCCTCGTTCGTGGGGATGCAGCCCGTCGCGCTACGCCACGGTATGACGCTGGGGGAGCTCGCCCGCTTCGGCAACGAGCGGCTGGGCATCGGTGCCGACCTCGCGGTAGTTCCGGCTGATGGGTGGCTGCGGGGGCTCTGGTTCGACCAGACGGGGCTGCCCTGGGTGCGACCCTCGCCCAGCATGCCGGACTTGGAGAGTGCGTCCCACTACCCGGGGCTGGTGCTGTTCGAGGCGACCAACCTGTCGGTGGGGCGGGGCACGCCCGTGGCATTTCAAGTGGTCGGTGCGCCGTGGCTGGACGCGGCCGGGGTGGTCCGAGCCGTGGGAGCCCTGGAGGGAGTGCTCCCGGTGGACACGGTGATCCGGCCCGAGGCGCCCCCGGACGGGAAGTACCCCGACGTGGTGCTGCCCGCCGTGCGGCTATTGGTTGCGGACCGGGATGCGTACGATCCGGTGGCGGCCGCCGTGGCGCTCCTGCGGGTCGTCGCGCAGCTGCACGGGGACTCGCTGGAGGTGCGGGAGGAGCGCCTGGCGCGGCTCGCCGGGAGCGCGGCGCTGTGGGCCGCGATTCGGGCCGGCGAGTCGGCAGAGGCCATCGTGGCGTCGTGGGGGGACGAGCTGGGGCGGTTTCGGCGGGACCGGGAGAGGTATCTTATCTACCGTTGAGTCGGGAGACGGGAGAGAGGGGGCGGCTGGCTCCAATCCCGCTTGCCCATTATTCTTACCAGCCAGCCTATTACTAAGCCGTAATGTCACTGATTCCCCGCTTCCTGCGACGCGGTTTCGAGGCCGCGCTCGACCCGTTGGTGAACCGCCTGGTGGCGTGGCGGGTCGATCCCAACGTGATCACCACCGTCGGCACACTGATCCTGGTCGGGTCGGCCGTCGCCTTCGGGTTGGGCGAGGTGCGTCTCGGAGGGTTCCTGCTGCTGCTCTCCGGCGTGTTCGACATGCTGGACGGACGCGTGGCGCGGAAGAGCGGGGGCGTGACCAAGTTCGGCGCGTTCTACGACTCCACGCTCGACCGGATCGGCGAGGCCGCCCTGTTCATGGGCATTCTCATCTTCTTCGTCGCCGGTGGGGTGTCGCAGCCGTGGGTCGTGCCGGCTGCGACGATCGCGGCCGTAGCTCTGGGCGCTGGGTTGATCGTCTCTTACGCGCGGGCGCGGGCCGAGGGGCTGGGGCTCGAGTGCAAGGTGGGTATCGCCCAGCGCGCAGAGCGCGTGCTCGGCCTCGGCGCGCCCACCCTGTTCTTCGGGGCCGGACCGAACGGCTTCCTGCTGCTCGGTATCGTCGCGGTGCTGGCGGTGCTGGCCGTCGTCACGGTTGTGCAGCGCATCGTTCACGTTCGCAAGATCACGCGGCGCACCCGCCGGCCCACGCAGGCCCGCTGGGGGACGCCCGCGTTGGCAGATATGTCGTCGGAGAAAGGACCCAGTGGTGACTGAGGCAATCAAGAAGGACGTGGCCCCCGCCGATGGTCGGCTCGGCGTGCTGCTCGTCGGGCTCGGCGCCGTGGCGACTACGTTCGTCGCCGGTGTGGAGAACATCCGTCGCGGTCGCGCGAAGCCTATCGGCTCGCTCGGCAAGCTGGCGACAATCCGTTTGGGCAAGCGCACCGAGGGGCGCTCGCCGCTGATAGAGGACTTCGTGCCCCTCGCCTCGCTGGACGACATGGTGTTCGGGGCGTGGGATCCCATTCCCGACGACGCGTACGAGTCATGCAAGGTGGCGGGCGTGCTCGATGCGCCGCATATCGAGCCCATCAAGGACTTCCTGCAGAGCATCAAGCCGATGCCGGCCGTGTTCGACCGCAACTACGTGAAGCGGCTGGACGGCCCCAACGTGAAGCAAGGGAAGACGAAGCGTGAGTTGGCCGAGCAGTTGCGCGAGGACATCCGCAACTTCAAGGCACAACATCAGTGCGACCGCCTGGTGATCGTGTGGTGCGCGTCCACCGAGATCTTCATCCAGCCCGGCCCCGAGCACGAGTCCCTGACCGCCTTCGAGGCGGCGATGGACGCCAACGACGCCGCCATCGCGCCGTCCATGCTCTACGCCTGGGCGAGCCTCATGGAGCGGGTGCCTTTCGCCAACGGCGCGCCGAACCTGACCGTTGACACACAGGCGCTTCAGGAGCTGGCCGAGCAGAAGGGCGTGGCGATTTGCGGCAAGGACTTCAAGACCGGCCAGACGCTCATGAAGACCGTCATCTCGCCGATGCTCAAGGCGCGGATGATCGGGCTTTCGGGGTGGTACTCCACCAACATTCTGGGTAACCGCGACGGCGAGGTGCTGGACGATCCGGAGTCGTTCAAGACCAAGGAGGAGTCCAAGCTGGGCGTACTGGAGCACATCCTGCAGCCGTCCATGTATCCCGACCTGTACGGCGACATCTACCACAAGGTCCGGATCAACTACTATCCACCGCGGGGGGACAACAAGGAAGGGTGGGACAACATCGACATCTTCGGGTGGCTCGGCTACCCGATGCAGATCAAGATCGACTTCCTGTGCCGCGACTCGATCCTGGCGGCACCGATCGTGCTGGACCTCGCGCTGTTCCTCGATCTGGCGCAACGCGCAGGGATGGTCGGGATCCAGGAGTGGATGTCCTTCTACTTCAAGAGCCCCATGGCTGCGCCCGGCCTGAGCCCCGAGCACGATCTGTTCATCCAGCACACCAAGCTAAAGAACACGCTGCGCTGGCTCATGGGTGAGGAGCAGATCACCCATCTTGGGATCGAGTACTACGAATACGAGAAGGTGTGAGCGCCGGCGATCTCGTTGTCATCGTCCTAGGGATCCTGCTGATCGCGGGGGAGCTGTGGTTCTTCCTGGGGCCACGGAAGTTCCCCGTATCGGTGCCGCCAAAGGGTGGGGTCCAAGAGCTGCGCATCGTCGTCAAGGACGGCTACAATCCGGCCACCGTCTTTGTGGAGGCAGGCCGCCCGGTGCGCCTGCTGTTCTATCGCGATGAGACGAGCGACTGTTCGAAGCGAGTGGTGTTCGATGGCTTGGGGATCGACCAGGAGCTGCTCGAGTTCAAGACCACCCCCATACAGTTCACCCCGAAAGAGCCCGGCGACTACCCGTTCCGCTGCGGTAAGTCGATCCTGAAGGGTCGCGTCGTGGCGCAGGTCGGCCGCGATGGCGCCCGAGCCAACCTCGGCAAGGGTCACGTGAAGCATGGGTAGAGCCAGGATCACGCTGCCGGTCGAGGGAATGACGTGCGGCGCCTGCGCCACCACGGTGCAGAAGCGGCTGCAACAGACGTCGGGCGTGCACGAAGCCGCCGTCAACTACGCGACGGGGAAGGCCACCGTCATCATGGACGACACGCAGGTCCGCGTGTCCGATCTGGTGCGGGCGGTGCGCGATTCGGGCTACGACTGCGCCAAGGCGACGGTCGTGTTCGGGGTCGAGGGTCTCCACTACGCCACCAACGTGGCACGACTGGAGGGCGAGCTGGCCGGGCTCCAAGGAGTCCTGAGCGCCACCGCAAACCAGGCCACCGAGGAGGTGCGGGTTGAGTACGTGCCCGGTCTCGTGTGGGCCAAAAACATGGAAGCCGCGGTGGTGCGGGCGGGATTCACGCTGGCCGAGCCGGTCCCCGAGGAGGACCCGGTAGAGCGGGAGCGCCTGCGGCGCAAGACCGAGATCCGCAAGCTGACGGGGAAGTTCACGGTCGCGGCGCTGGCGACCGTGATCACGATGATCGGCTCGATGCCGCTCATGGCGGGGATGGAGGCCAAGGAGCATGACCTCGTCGCGCGCTTGATGCGGCCGCTCACCGAGACGCTCGGCCGGTGGCTCCCGTCGCTCTACGAGTTCGCCGCGCGCGATCCCCAACTGCTCAAGCTCGTGCTCATGCTGATCACGCTCCCCGTTCTGTTGTGGAGCGGCCGGCAGTTCTTCAAAGGCGCCTGGAGCGGGCTCCACCACCGCAGCGCCGACATGAACACCCTGATCGCGGTGGGCACGGGTGCGGCGTTCCTCTACTCCCTCGTGGCCACGCTGCTCCCCTGGGCGTTCGGCACTGCCGGCCTCCCGGCGGACGTCTACTACGAGGGCGTGAACGCCATCATCGCGCTGATCCTGCTGGGACGGCTGCTCGAGGCGCGCGCCAAGGGGCAGACCTCGCAAGCCATCCGGCGCCTGCTCGCCCTGCGACCCAAGACCGCCACCGTGCTGCGCGGTGGCCAGGAGGTCCAGATCCCGGTGGAGGAGGTCGCGGTGGGCGACAGGGTGTTGGTGCGCCCTGGCGAGACCCTGCCGGTGGACGGCGTGGTGGTCGAGGGCGAGTCGAGCGTGAGCGAGGCGATGCTCACCGGCGAGCCGATGCCGGTGGCGAAGCATAAGGGAAGCGAGGTGTTCGGCAGCACGGTGAACACAACCGGCTCGTTCACCTACGAGGCGACCGCCGTAGGGACCGACACCGCGCTGGCGCAGATCGTGCGCCTCGTGGAAGAGGCACAGGGCACCAAGGCTCCGGCACAGCGCCTCGCAGACAAGGTGGCGGGCGTGTTCGTGCCCATCGTCATCGCGATAGCCGTCGTGGCTTTCCTGGCATGGTGGGTGGTCGGTCCACCACCTGTGGTGGTCTATGCCACGGTGGCGCTGGTGACCGTGCTGGTGATCGCCTGCCCCTGTGCGTTGGGGCTCGCCACGCCGACGGCGATCATGGTGGGCACCGGAAAGGGCGCCGAGCACGGTGTCTTGATCCGGGGCGGTGAGGCCCTCGAGACCATACAGCGGCTCGATGCCATCGTGTTCGACAAGACGGGCACCATCACGGTGGGCCGTCCCACCGTGACCCACGTGATGGGCGCCAAGCGCGCGGACGGAGCCACGGTGAGTCCGGCAGAGGTGCTGCGCCTGGCGGCGTCGGTGGAGGCACGCTCCGAGCACCCGCTGGCGCTGGCCGTGGTGCAGGAGGCGGCGGAGAAGAACATCCAGCCGGACCCCGTCGAGCGCTTCGTGGCGATGGAGGGGCGCGGGGCCCGGGCCATCGTCGGCAAGTTCCTGGTCGAGGTGATCTCGGTGCGGCACACTCAGGAGCGCAGTCTCTCCCTGGGTTCGCTGGCGCGACCGGTGGAGCACCACATTTTCGCCGGCCGGACACCGATCGTCGTGGTGGTGAACGACACCGTACAGGGCCTGCTGGCCGTCACCGACGAGGTGAAGCCGGAGGCGAAGGACGCCGTCGAGCGGCTCAAGAAGATGGGGCTGGAGGTATACGTAGTCAGCGGCGACATCAAGAAGACCGCGAGCATCGTGGCGAAGGAGGTCGGGATCGACCGGGTGCTGGCGGAGGTGGATCCGCGCTCCAAGGCGGAGGTGATCCAGCAGCTGCAACAGGAAGGTCACGTCGTGGCCATGGTGGGCGACGGGATCAACGATGCCCCGGCCCTGGCCCAGGCGGACATCGGGTTCGCGCTGGGGACCGGGACCGACGTCGCCGTGGAGGCCTCTGATGTCACCCTGGTGCGGGGGCACCTGGGTGGGGTCGTGGCCGCCATGGAACTCTCGCGCCGCACCAACCGCACGATCCAGTCCAATCTGTTCCTCGCGTTCATCTACAACGTGCTGGCGATCCCGCTGGCGGCGGGGATCCTCTACCCGTTCACGGGGCTGTTGCTGAGTCCCATCGTCGCCAGCGCGGCGATGGCCCTGTCGAGTCTCAGCGTGGTGGGGAACTCCCTGCGGTTGCGGCGGTTCAAACCTTCGATGGCGAGCTGACAACACCCATGCGATACTTCCATCGGACATCCATCGCGCCGGACGACGTGCTGAGCGAGGCCGACGCGTATTTCGGCGAGCGGCTCGAGCGAGCGGACACCGGTGACCGCCGCCGTAGCTTCACGGGGACCATCGGCCGCATCGATCTGGTCGTCGAGGCCGAAGCCGGGCACTACACTCTGATCAACGTGGTTACCGATCAGGTGGGGGAGAGTGAGGCGGACAAGATCGCCAAGCGGTTCCTCACTATGGTGCATAAGAAGGCCGAGCCGAGCCACGAGGTGCGGGGGGCGTACTAGCCGCCTCGCCCCCGGCCACCCCGGGGAAACGGGAAGCAGGGAACGGGGAATGGTACAGCATGATGGTCGTACCGTTCCCCGTTCCCCGTTCCCTGTTCCCCGAAGCCAAAGCCCGAGACACACGAGGTACCGATCTGCCAATGGCATCCACCAAACTCACCATCACCGGTATGACCTGCGACCACTGTGTCGCCAAGGTCGAGCAAGCGCTCAAGAACTTGGACGGCGTCTGGAGCGTGTTCGTGGATCTCGACGGCGGGGAGGCGGAGGTGGACTACGACGACGCGAAGACGCAGGCCGAGGCGCTCACGCAGGCGGTCAGGGCGGCGGGGTACGAGGCGACGGTTGGCTGAGGTCACCTACCTGGAGGCCCTGCGGCAGGGGCTGTGGGAGGAGATGGAGCGCGACGAGCGCGTGTTCATCCTCGGCGAGGACGTCGGGGCCTATGGAGGCGCGTTCAAGCTCACCGAGGGATTTCATGAACGGTTCGGCGCCGGGCGGGTGATCGATACCCCGATCAGCGAGACGGCGATCGTGGGCGCTGCCGCCGGGGCCGCCCACATGGGGATGCGGCCCGTCGCCGAAATGCAGTTCATTGACTTCATCGCCTCGGCGTACGACATCCTCACCAACTACGTGGCAACGGCCCGGTATCGGGCGGGGTTGTCAACGCCCATCGTGGTGCGCGGCCCCTCAGGGGGCTACGTGCGCGGCGGACCGTTCCACTCCCAGATGCCCGAGGCGGCGTTCCTCCACACCCCCGGGCTCAAGCTGGTCTGCCCAGCCACGGCGCGGGATGCCAAGGGTCTCATCAAGGCGGCGATCCGTGACGAGGATCCGGTTATCTACTTCGAGCACAAGTATCTGTACCGCAGGATCAAGGAAGAGCTGCCGGAGCAAGAGGAGATCCTGACGCCGATTGGGCAGGCCCGCATCGCCCGGGAGGGAACGGACCTCACCATCGTCGCGTGGTCTGCCATGGTGTGGAAGGCGCTGGAGGCGGCCGAGGAGCTAGAGCGGACCCACGGGGCATCGCTCGAGGTGCTGGACCTGCGCAGCCTCCTCCCCATGGACGACGCCGCCATCGTGGAGTCGGTCAAGCGGACCAACCGGGTGCTGATCGTCCACGAGGACACGCGGACCGGTGGGGTGGCCGGCGAGATCACCGCCCGCATCAGCGAGCAGGCCTTCGAGTGGCTTGATGCGCCGATTCGGCGGGTGACCGCGCGCGACGCGCCGCTCCCCTACTCGGGACCGCTGGAGGACTATGTGCTGCCACAGACCTCCGACATCGTCGAGGCCGCGCGGGGGCTGATGGCGTATTAGGAGACGGGGAACGGGGAACGGGGGACGGGGAAGGGTACGACTTGGGGAGTCCGGGAAGCGGGAAGCGGGAAGCGGGATGGCACAGTGCGCGGCCAGGGTCGTGCCGGAGCGAACGTTCGGCGTAGAGTGGATGAAGCGAGGCCGCGATGCCACCCGAGCGAGCATTCGAGCGCCCGGCTCGGAAGGGTCGGGCCAGCGGCCGCTCCCGGGTGGAAGGGTTGTGGACGGGGGTGGGTTTACGCAGCTCGGCTGTGAGCGAGGGTGGCATTGCGGCTGAGCGACGAGCCGCGGAGGCAAGACCCCGGCCGAGCCAGGAGCATCGGAAGCCGGCCCGAGACGCTCGCGCCTCCCCGCGGTGAGCGGCTCCCGCATTCCTAGGGTCGCAGGTATGTTCAAAGACTATTCGAATCACAGGAGCAGGTAGGAGACCCGTATGGCCCGCGTAGATGTCATCATGCCGCAGATGGGCGAGTCGATCGCCGAAGGCACGGTCTCGCGGTGGCTGAAGCAGGTGGGGGACGAGGTGAAGCGGGACGAGGCCATCCTCGAGATCTCGACCGACAAGGTGGACGCCGAGATCCCCGCGCCGACCTCGGGAGTATTGGCCGAGATCAAGGTCGCCGAGGGACAGACCGTCGAGGTGCAGACGGTCGTCGCCATCATCGAGACCGAGAAGGTAGCGGCACCCACCGCGGCGCGGCCCGAGCAGCCGGCAGCGTCGCCGCCAGCGGCTGCCCCTGCGGCTGCCCCAGCCCCTGCGGCTGCGCCAGCCCCCGCGCCGGCTCCTGCCGCGCCAGCGGCGGCACCCCCCGCGGGCGACGGCAAGGGGCGCGCCGAGGCGGCCGATGAGCGCCTGCGGCGGCGCTCGACACCGGTGGTGCGACGCATCGCCGCCGAGCACGGGGTGGACATCAGCGGTGTGCCGGGAACGGGCCATGCGGGTCGGGTGACCAAGAAGGACATCCTGGCATTCATCGAGGGCGGTGCCCCCGCTGCCGCACCGGCTGCTGCGACCACAGCCGCGGCGGCCCCGAGCACCGTCGCGCATCCGAGCGTCGAAGCATGGCCAGGCGACGAGGTCGTGCCGATGAGCCGCATCCGTAAGCTCACGGCCGATCACATGGTGCTGTCGCGCCGCATCTCGGCGCATGTGACGAGCTTCTACGAGGTCGACTTCACGCCGATCGCTCGGATGCGGCAGCAACTCAAGCAGGAGTTCGCACAGCGCGATGCGAAGCCCACCTATCTGGCTTTCGTCCTCAAGGTGATCGCCGAGAACCTCCGCAAACACAAGGTGCTCAATGCCTCGGTGAGCGGAGACAGCATTGTCTACCGGCAGGCCATCAACATCGGGATCGCCGTGGCGCTGGACTGGGGGCTGATCGTCCCAGTTCTCAAGCACGCTGATGAGCTCTCCCTGCTGGGCATCGCCAAGCGGATGGCCGACCTCGCCGAGCGGGCCCGCACCAAGCGGCTCAACCCCGACGAGGTGCAACAGGGGACCTTCACCATCACCAACCCTGGCACGTTTGGCTCCTACGCCGGCGCCCCGATCATCAACCAGCCGCAGGTGGCCATCCTGGGCGTGGGCGCGATCGAGAAGCGGCCCAAGGTGATCACGCTGGACGACGGTCAGGACGTGATCGCGATCCGTACCATGGGAACGCTCTCGCTGTCGTACGATCACCGGGTCGTGGATGGCGCGGACGCCGATCGGTTCATGGCCGACGTGAAGCGGGACCTGGAGGAGTTCGCGGAAGGAGTGGCGTGAGATGGCCCGCCGCACGATCGAGATCGACGGCGAGCGCTGGCACGTCTACCTGTCGGGCCGGGTAACGGCCTACACGCGTGACGAGTTCGGCCTGGTGTTCGAGAAGGGTACCGGCCCGGACCTGGTACGGCGGGTGACGCGGTTTCGCCCCCTTGGTGCCAGCCGGTGGGACGCCGCCATTGCCGACCTGTCCGATGGGCAGCTCGCTGAGTACTACCGATCATCGCAGGGAGACCGTACCAGCCCCGAGATGCGCTACGGCCGCCGGACGGAGTAGCGCGTGGGCGGCATAGACCTGCACCTCCACTCCAACGCGTCCGACGGAGAGCATCCCCCGGCCGAGGTGGTCCGCTTGGCCGCGGCCGCCGGCCTGGACGTCATCGCACTCACCGATCACGACACGCTGGCCGGGCTGCCCGAGGCGGTGCACGCGGGGGTCTCGGCCGCGGTGCGGGTGATCCCGGGCTGCGAGTTCAGCGTAGCCTCCAAGTGGGGTGAGATGCATCTGCTCGGCTACTTCCTGCCGCTCGAGGACCGGCGCCTCGAGGACTACCTCGCGGACAAGCGTGCAGCCCGCATGCGTCGGGTGGAGAAGATGGTGCAACGGCTCAACGGGCTCGGCATAGACGTGGGGGTAGACACGGTGCTGCAACAGGCCGAGGGGGACGCCGTCGGCCGTCCCCACGTAGCACGCGCCCTGGTCCAGCATGGCACGGTGCCCGACGTAGGCGCAGCGTTCCGCAAGTACCTCGGCTGGCGCCGGCCGGCGTTCGTGCCGAAGGAGCTCCCGTCGGTTGCGGAGGTCGCGGACCTCGTGCGCGCAGTCGGTGGAGTCACGTCGGCCGCCCACCTCAAGGACCGAGCGACCCGCGGCAGCCTGAAGCTGCTCAAGAAGGCGGGGGTAGACGGAGTCGAGGTGCATCACCCGGCGCACGACGAGGCCCGGGCCAATCGCACGCTGCGGCTCGCGAAGGAGCTGAGGCTGCTCCCCACGGGTGGCACCGACTGGCACGGTGAGGCGTACGACACGCCCGACCGAGCGGCCCTCGGACTACTGACCGTCCCCGAGGAGTGGCTCGAGGCTCTGGAGCGACTACATCAGCAACGCCGTTCACTGTCGGAGGCGGTGCCATGAGGGACATGATCTCGGTCGGGGATACCGCCCCCGACTTCGAGCTCACGGGCTCGGACGGGAAGAGCTACCGGCTGCGCAACGTGCTCGAGACCTCGCGCGCGCTGCTCATCTTCTACCCCGGCAACAACACACCTGGCTGAAACCGCCAGCTCTCCGCCGTGCGCGATGAGATGGCCAAGTATCGAGCAGCCGGGGTGCAGCCCTTCGGCGTGAACTTCGCTGGGATCGAGAGCCACCGGCGCTACGCCGACAAGCTGAAGCTCCCATTCCCGCTGCTGAGCGACCCGACCCGCGAGGTCACGGACGACTACGGCGCACTGAAGACCGACGGCAAGCGGATCCAGCGCACCGTGGTGCTGGTGGATCGCGACGGCACCGTCGTGTTCTCGGCCCGCGGCATGCCGGGAGCCGACGAGAGCCTGGTGGTGCTGGCGTAGCTTGGGGGCGCGCTCGTGCGGCGCGACGGGTGAGGGGGGCGGTTCCGTCCCCCTCGTGTCGTATCGCGCTCTGCGGTCGGGCCGTGGAGTGACTAAGTTACGAGGGCCGTCCGGGAACCCGGGTGCTCAGAGAGCGGTTTGGAGGGCGGTGGCCGGCAGCGCGCGCGGCCATAGGCGCGAGAAACCAAGATGCCAGCAGAGGCACCAGTGACAGACGTGAAGACTCTTGACGTCATCATCGTGGGAGGCGGGCCAGCCGGCCTGTGCGCCGCGATGTACTCTGGCCGGGGGATGCTCAAGACCCTGGTCATCGAGCGCGGTCTGACCGGCGGCGAGATGCTGAACACCGATCTCATAGAGGACTACATCGGCTTCGAGAGCATCAAGGGTGCGGAGCTGGCCCAGAAGATGACCGATCACGCGCTCAAGTTCGGCGCGGAGATCATCATGGACACCGTCGAGGCGATCGAGAAGCGGGATGACGGAGCGTTCGACGTACGCACCCAGCTCGACAAGACCTACACAGCGCCCGCGGTGATCATCACGGCGGGCGGCACGCCGCGCAAGCTCGACGTCCCCGGCGAGAAGGAATATGCCGGACGGGGCGTGTCGTACTGTGCGGTGTGCGACGGAGCGTTCTTCAAGGGTGAGGTGCTCGCCGTCGTGGGCGGGGGCGACGCGGCCGTGGAGGAGGCCGACTACCTGACCCGCTATGCCGAGAAGGTCTACATCATCCACCGGCGGGACCAGCTGCGGGCGTCGCCCATCCTGCAGCAGCGGGCCTTCAACAACCCCAAGATCGAGGTCGTCTGGAACAAGGTCGTGGAGGAGGTCCACGGGGAGCCGAAGGGAGTGACCCACCTGACCCTCAAGGACACCCAGACGGGCGAGAACATGCGCCTCGAGGTGGGTGGAGTGTTCATCTTCATCGGGTTCAACCCCAACTCCGGGCTGATCAAGGGACACTTCGATCACGATGCCGGTGGGTACATCATCACCGACGACCACATGATGACCTCGATCCCAGGGCTGTTCGCGGCGGGCGACCTGCGCGTGCAGCTCGTGCGGCAGATAACCACGGCGGTGGGGGACGCCACCACGGCCGCCATCGCGGTGGAGAAGTACCTCGCGCAGCGGCGGGACGCGGAGCAACCGGCCGTTGCCTCGTCCTAAGGTCATCTGCCTCACGAACGGCGTCTATCAGGAGAACTGCTACCTCCTGGCCGATCCCGATGGGGGTGAAGTCGTGCTCATCGACCCCGGGGAGGAGGCCGGTCTCTTCCTGCGCCGCATCGAGTCCGAAGGCCTCACGCTCAAGGCGATCTGGCTGACGCACGCCCATCTGGACCACATCCTCGGCGTGAAGGCGGTGGTGGAGCGCACCGGTGTTCCCGTCTATTTGCACCCCGCCGACCGTCCCCTGTACGACGGCGTCGCGCACCAGGGAGCATGGCTGGGCGTGCGGGCCGACCAGCCCCCCGCGCCCGATCACGAGCTGGCCCATGGGGACACGCTGACGGTTGGGAGCCTCGACTTCGAGGTGCGGCACGTTCCGGGACACAGCCCCGGGAGCGTCGCCATCATCGGGCATGGGATCGCGCTGGTGGGCGATGCTGTGTTCGCGGGCTCGGTGGGACGGGTCGATCTCCCCGGCGGTGATGGGGCGGCGCTGCTCACCAGCATTCAGGAGCAGTTGCTGACGCTGCCCGATGAGACCGTGGTCTACTCAGGGCACGGACCGGAGACGACGATCGGCCTGGAGCGCCGCAGCAATCCGTTTCTGACGGGGGTGATTCCGCTTGTCTGAGCTACCGGGTAGCGGGAAGCGGGAAACGGGAAACGCACCCACCGCGGCCGCCCCTGCTGTGGATGGAAGGGGGGTGGCCGGGTGGACGCTTCCCGCTTCTCGTTTCCCGCTTCCCGAGTTCCATTGTCTTCGCTGCGGCTTCGACGTCGTCTCGAAGCCCTGGGGCTGCAAGAACCCCTGCCTGAACTGCGGGTTCATCTACCCGCTCGGCGACTGTTCCGACTGACGGAGCGCCAGGCATGACCGAGCCGCGCGTGCGACCGCGCAACCCGGATGAGGTGAACCCGGAGGTCAAGGCGATCTTCGACAGCTTCCTGAAAGAGCGCGGTAACATCCCCAACATGTTCCGCACCGCGGGGATCCGCCCCAAGCACCTCGCGACGATGATCGCGCACTTCCGCACGGTCATGACCGAGGGGGATGTCCCCCCGTTGCTCAAGGAGCTGCTCTCGGTTCGTGTCTCCGCGCTCAGTCCGTGCCGCTACTGACTGGCATCGCACACCGCCTTGGCAAGGCGGCTGGGAGCGAAAGAGGCATGGATCGCTGCGGTGCGCGCGGAGTCGCCCGAGGAGGGTCGCCGGGCGGAGCCGTCGCTCGATGGAATGGAGCAGGGCTGGAAGGTGGCGCTGCGTTACGCCGAGCTGCTGACCGACTCCGGACACAAGGTCACCGATGAGGATTATGCAGAGCTGGAGCGGCACTGGAACGAGGGCGAGATCGTGGAGATCACGATGGTGATCGGGCTGTTCGCGTACTTCAATCGCTTCAACGACGCGCTGCGAGTGGAGGTGACGCGATGAGTGACACGCGGCTCGAACGGGACCCGCTGGGAGAGCTGCCGGTTCCCGCATCGGCCCTGTGGGGCATTCAGACCGAGCGGGCGCGGCACAACTTCCCGATCTCGGGGCTCCGGCCCCTCCCCGTGTTCGTGGACGCGATGGTGTGGATCAAACGGAGCGCCGCCCTCACCCACAAGCAGACTGGGCGGCTCGACGCCGAGCGCGCCGATGCCATCGTGGAGGCGGCCGACGAGGTGCTCGCGGGGCAGCACCGTGAACACTTCGTGGTGGACCCGTATCAGGCGGGCGCCGGCACCAGTCACAACATGAACGTGAACGAGGTGCTCGCGAACCGGGCCAACGAGATCCTGGGCGCCGAGCGCGGCACGTACGCGCCGGTGCACCCCAACGATCACGTGAACATGGCGCAGAGCACCAACGACACGATCCCCACGGCGATTCGCCTTGGTGCCCTGGCCCTCCTGCCGCGCCTGCTCGAAGCGATGCACCAGCTTGCGGAGGCCCTGCTCGAGCGGGGGCGGGAGTTTGACGCGATCGTGAAGCCGGGCCGCACGCATCTGCAGGACGCGACCCCCATCCGGTTAGGGCAGGAGTTCGCCGCGTTCGGCCGCACGGTGGCGCGCAACGCGGCGCGTCTCGAAGCGGCGGCCGAGCTGCTGCGCGAGCTGGGCATCGGCGGCTCGGCAGTGGGCACCGGCCTCAACGTGGAGCCAGAGTATCCCGCGCTGATGGTGCGGCACCTCGCCGAGCTCACGGGTCTGGAGCTACGCGAGGGAAGCGACCGGATTCAGCTCATGCAGTCGATGGGCGACCAGGCGGCCTTCAGCGCGATGCTGCGCACCTACGCGGTGGACCTCGCGAAGATCGCGAGCGACGTTCGGCTCCTTGCATCGGGTCCCCGCACGGGCCTCGCGGAGATAACGCTCCCCGCCGTGCAGCCGGGCTCCAGCATCATGCCGGGGAAGGTGAATCCCGTGATCGCCGAGATGGTGAACATGGTGTGCTACCAGGTGATGGGGAACGACGCGACCATCGCTGCGGCGGCGGAGGCGGGGCAGCTGGAGCTCAACGTGATGATGCCGGTGATCGCGCACAACCTGTTCTTCGCCATGGGGATTCTCGACAGCGCGAGCCGGGTCTTCGCGGAGCGGTGCGTGCGGGGGATCGCGGCCGACGAGGACCAGGCGGCCTATTGGCTGGAGCGCAGCCCGGCTATCGTGACCGCGCTCGCGCCGCGCATCGGCTACAGCGAGGCGGCGAAGCTAGCGAAGCAAGCGATGGAGCGGAACCTGACCGTACGCGAGCTCGTGGTGGAGCAGGGGATCATGCCGGTCGCGGAGCTGGATGCGATACTCGACCTGCGCGCTATGACCGAGCCGGGCGTGCCGGGGGAGGAGTGATCCCCCAGCATTGAAACAGGGGTATCCCCCATTGTTACCGGCGATTGCGGTACTGTAGTACCGCT
Source organism: uncultured Gemmatimonadaceae bacterium (assembly GCA_964348295.1). Taxonomy (GTDB): domain Bacteria; phylum Gemmatimonadota; class Gemmatimonadetes; order Gemmatimonadales; family GWC2-71-9; genus WVYX01. Next base: position 19,049 of record CAYGBV010000021.1, on the reverse strand, counting down.
TGCTTTCCGAGACGAGAAGTCGGATATTTGCGGTGGGAGGCAGGCATGCGAGTAACAACGTGGGCCGAGTATGGCCTGATCGTATCGCTCCACCTGGCGAAGCAAGGTAGGAACGGCCCTACCCCCGCGCGTGACATGGCCAAGCGCGAGGGGCTCCCCGCTGATTACGTCGAGCAGATACTGCTGAAGCTGCGGCGGGCGGGGCTTGTCTCGAGCGTTCGGGGTGCGAAGGGTGGCTACTACCTGGCACGGGACCCGAACACGATCTCGGTTAAGAACGTGATCGAGGCCGCCGAGAACCGCACGTTCGAAGTCAACTGCGACGTGCACAAGGTCAGCACCGTGCGGTGCAGCGGCGGCAACCCGTGCAGCATTCGTCCTGTGTGGCGTGAGTTGCAGCGCAGGGTCGACAACCTGCTGGAGGACATCTCGCTCGAAGACCTGATGCTTCAGGAGTCGGAGGTGCAGGCGCTGGTTTCGGCCTGACGCTGGACGCTAGCGACGAGTCGAGCGAGAAGGTCATAGGGCTGTGGGGTCGGGATCCGGGGCGCGGAGGTGCGCCCTTTTTCTTTCCCTAAATGTCGAGTGTATCAGTAAGGAATAGCTCGACCGCTGTCCTGCATGGTTCTACCCATCGGCTGACTACCGTGCGCACGATCCACTCGACAAGTTCTGGGAGGTGGCGTGAAGTGAGCTGGTCCACCGGCACGGAGGAGCATGCAGTGAGTGGTGAAGCCGGCCTGCCCGACCTGTCGCACCAGGAGATCCTGCGGTACTCGCGGCACCTCATCCTACCCGAGGTGGGTACTGCGGGGCAGCGCCGCCTCAAGGCGGCGCGCGTGGTGGTCATCGGGGCGGGGGGTCTGGGGTCGCCCGCCGCCCTCTACCTCGCCGCCGCCGGCGTGGGCACGATCGGCCTGGTGGACTTCGATGCGGTGGACGAGACCAACCTGCAGCGCCAGATCATCCACGGCACGGGCGCAGTGGGACGGCCCAAGCTTGAGTCGGCTGCGGAGCGCCTGGCCGACGTGAATCCTCACGTCGAGCTCCGCTGCTTCGACACCCGGATCACTTCGGAGAACGCGCTCGACGTGCTGCGGGACTTCGACGTCGTGCTGGACGGGAGCGACAACTTCCCGACCCGTTACCTGGTGAACGATGCCTGTGTGCTGCTGGGCAAGCCGTACGTCTACGGGGCGATCTTTCGCTTCGCGGGACAGGCCTCGGTGTTCGCCGCCGAGGGCGGCCCGTGTTACCGCTGCCTGTTCCGTGACCCGCCCCCCGCGGGACTGATTCCGTCCTGTGCCGAGGCGGGAGTGCTGGGGGTGCTCCCCGGCGTGATCGGCAGCATCCAGGGCTTGGAGGCGATCAAGCTCGCGCTGGGGAAGGGAGAGACTCTGGCAGGGCGGCTGCTCCTGTTCGACGCGCTCAAGCTGGAGTTTCGCGAGCTCGCGCTGCGACGCGATCCCGATTGCCCAGTGTGCGGCGACAACCCCAGCGTGCGGCAGCTGATCGACTACGAGGCGTTCTGCGGGGTGGGCGCGGAGCCGTCGGCAGAGGGGCTCGAGGTGTCGGTGACCGATGTGGCGCGGGCGCGCGCCGACAATCCCGATCTCGAGATCGTGGACGTGCGCGAGCGGGTGGAGTGGGACATCTGCCACATCGAGGGCTCGCGACTCGTCCCACTCGGGGAGCTGCCCGACCGGCTGGGCGAGCTGGACGGGCACCGGGAGATTGTCACGGTGTGCCACACCGGCGTGCGGTCGCTGCGCGCGCTCGAGATTCTCAAGGCGGCCGGGTTCCGGCAGGTGCGCAGCATGCTGGGCGGTGTCCACGCCTGGGCGGAGGAGGTCGATCCGAGCATGCCGCGGTACTAGGAAGGGGAACGGGGAAGGGTACGAGGGCCGGGAAGCGGGAAACGGGAAGCCTGCGAGGCCGCGATGCCACCCGAGCGAGCATTCGAGCGCCCGGCTCGTGAGGGTCGGGCCGACGGCCGCTCCCGGGTGGTGTGGTCGGGCCGGGGGCAGGCTTACGCAGCTCGGCTGTGAGCGAGGGTGGCATCGCGGCCGAGCGAAGTGGCTTGGCCTTGCCCTAGATTCCCGTTAGAATTCCACCCGGCGCGGGTGCTCCGAGCACCGCCGCGTCACCTGCCGAAGTGGTGGAACTGGTAGACGCGCTGCGTTCAGGGCGCAGTGGGCGCAAGCCCGTGGGGGTTCGAATCCCCCCTTCGGCACTGGGGAGCTCAACAGGAGATTCGGGACAGGCATCCGGCGGCGGTGCCTGTCTCTTTTTTGCGGGGTTTCTTGACCCCCCGGAACCTCTTATCTATCTTGGACTTACGTGTCGCCCACTACCCAGCCGGGCGCTGATCCCGGCCCCGTCGTGGCCCGCAACCGCAAGGCCCGGCACGACTACCACATCCTCGATACGTGGGAGGTCGGGCTCGTTCTCACTGGGAGCGAGATCAAGTCGGTGCGCGCGGGGAAGGTGAGCCTCAAGGGAGCTTTCGGGGTAGTACGGAGCGGTGAGATCTGGGTGGAGGGGATGAACATCGCCGCGTACGAGTCCGGGGGATATGCCAATCATGAACCCGAGCGCCCGCGCAAAGTGCTCATGCACCGCCACGAGCTGCGGCGCCTCATCGGCGCCGTCGAGCAGAAGGGCCTCACCCTGATTCTCCTGGACATGCACCTCAGCGGCGGCTGGGCGAAGGCCACCCTCGCGCTCGCCCAGGGCAAGAAGCGCCACGACAAGCGCGAGGACCTCAAGCGCCGCCAAGCCGAGCGGGAAGCGGCGCGCTCCATGGGGCGGAGACGATGACTGGCCCGCTCGCATTTGCGGCGGCAGTGCTCCTGCTGCTCAGCGGTCCGCCGCCCGACGGGACCGTCGGAACTGTCGTCCCCCGCATGATCGTCGTGGCCACGTCGCGGGGCGAGTCCGCTGTGCCGGTCGCCAGCGAGCAGGGACATCCCGCCCTCCCGGCACCGCTCCTGGAAGAGCTGCTCCCCATGAGCGAGCTGGTGGACGACGGGTGGGCGGTGGTGGCGTTCGCCGACCAGCCGTTCCGCTTCCTGCTGGGCGCGCCGGTCCTGCTGCACCACAGCCGGGTCCTGCCGCTGGTGGGCGGCGCGTACGTCGCGCGTGATACGCTGTTCGTGCCGCTCCAGTGGCTGGCGGAGCACGTGCCGCGGCTGTTCCGCGAGGGGTATCGCTACGATCCGCTCGCGGGCCGGTTCGAGGAGGCGCGCCTGAGCCCGGTCGTGGCCGGCGCCAGTGCGGGGGCGGCGCTCGACCCCGCCTCGTTGCGCCCGCCCTCCGACCTGGCCAGACGCAACGGCTTCCGCATGCAGCACCAGGTGGTGGTAGACGCGGGCCACGGGGGTGTGGACAACGGCAACCCCGGCCGCTACCTGCCGAGGGGGGTGAAGGAGAAGCACATCACCCTCAACATCGCCAAGCTGGTGCAGGCCGAGCTCGAGAACCGCGGCGTCGACGTAGTGATGACCCGCACGCGCGATACCCTCATCGACCTGCGCGACCGCGCCCGCATGTGCCGCGACGACTGCGACTTGTTCCTCAGCATTCACGTCAACAGCCTGCGACCACGACGGGGCTACGAGCGCATCAACGGGGTGGAGACGTACTTCCTCGGTGAGGCGCTCACCGCCGAGGCCCGCCGCGTCGCGGAGATGGAGAACGAGGCGCTGCGCTACGAGACGAGCAGCGACGACGCGGTCGACGACGCCCTGGAGTTCATCTTCAAGGACCTGCACACCAACGAGTTCCTGCGGGAGTCTGCGCTGCTGGCCGATCTGGTGCAGTCGCGCACGGCGGCGGCCCATCCGGGAGAGGACCGGGGCGTGGCGCAGAACCGCTTCGTGGTGCTGGCGACGGCCACCCGCCCCGCGATCCTGCACGAGGTGGGCTTCGCCACCAACCGCCGGGACGGGGCCTACATCGCGTCGTCCGCCGGCCAGCGCAGCATTGCCAAGGCGGTGGCCGACGGGGTCGAGGAATACCTCAAGCGATACGAAGCCAAGGTGCTGGTGGGCTCCACCCGATGACGCCACCGGGCCTGAGACGCGCCGGCTGGGTGCTGCTCGGGGTGGCCACGGGGTGCGCGTACTACAACGGGCTCTACAATGCCAATCGACTCGTGGACGAGGCCGAGAAGGCCCAGCGGCAGGGCCGCTCGGGAGAGGCCCGTGCACTCTGGGCCCAGGCCGCGGTGAAGGCCGAGTCGGTGGCGGTGCGCTTTCCCAAGAGCAAGTGGCGGGACGACGCGCTGCTGCTCTGGGGACAGGGCCTGCGGCAGGCCGGGAACTGCAACGATGCGGCGCGGCCGCTCCAGCTGGCCGTGGACTCGAGCCTCGATCCGTCCGTGCAGCGGCGGGCGGCGCTGGAGCTGGGGGCGTGCCGCGTGGTCATGCGGCAGCCGGATGAGGCCGTCCTGGTGCTCGCCCCCCTTCTGGACGGAGCAGACTCCGCGCTGGCCGGCGAGGCGGCGCTGTGGCACGGACGGGCGGAGCTGCAGCGTGGGGCGTACGGCGCCGCCGTGCGCGATCTCCAGCTGGCCGCGCCCGACTCCGCGGCGTTCGACCTGGCCCGGGCATACGGTGCCATGGACAGTGTGAGCGCCGCGCGGCGGGTGCTGCACGCCCAACTTGCCGCACCGTACCACGAAGACGACTGGCGTCTGGCACTCGAATCGCTGGGGGCGCACGATGCCGCGGCGGCCGGGGATCTCGCCGAAGCGCTGGCTGCGCGCACGGATCTCACGGCCGGGGAGCGCGCGCGGCTCCTGCTCGCCGACGGGGCGCGCTGGGAGGAGGCGGGGGAGGTCGACCGGGCCGCCCTACGCTTCGCCGCCGCGGCGGAGGCGGCGCCGGACTCGCTGGAGGGCGGTGTCGCGCGGGCGCGCCTCGTGCTGTTGGATCTCCGCCGTGCCGCCGACCTGGCGGCAGTGCCGGAGCTGCTGGAGCGAGCCCGGGAGGCGGGCCGCGCGGGCAGGGAGGCCGCCCGCCTCGCGCGCCCAGCGGAGGACGTGCTCGCCGAGGTGGCGCAGGCGCTGGAGCGTGCCGCCGGCCCTGACGCCGCCGTGCTCGCCTTCGGTGCGGCCGAGCTGCTCAGGGATTCGCTCGCGGCCCACGGGTTGGCGGCTGCCCTGTTCTGGAGCATTCACCAGGACCACCCGGGGTCGTTCGTGGCGCCCAAGGCGCTGCTCGCGGCCGCAGCGCTCGACCCGACGCGGGCGCAAGCTGCCCGCTCGCTCCTGACCGCCCACTACGGCGAGTCGCCCTACGCCCGGGCGCTCACGGGAGAGGCGGGCGAGGCGTTCAGCGTGGCCGAAGACTCCCTGCGCGCGCTCCAGGAGCGGGCCAGGAGGCGGCCGTGAGCGCGCCGATCGAGGTGTTCGGCACCACGTTTCAGAACCCGGTACTATTGGCGGCCGGCACGGCCGGGTTCGGCCGGGAGCTGGCCGACGTGATCGACCTGGAGCGGCTCGGCGGGATCGTGACCAAGGCGGTGAGCCCCGAGCCGCGGGCGGGTCATCCGGCCCCGAGGGTAGCCGAGTTCGACGGCGGGATGCTCAACGCCGTGGGGCTGGCGAACCCGGGGGTCGAGCACGTGGCCGCCGTGGAGCTGCCGTGGCTGGCCCAGCACGTGGCGCGGGCCCGCGTCCTTGTCAACGTGGTGGGCTTCCTGGTGGAGGACTACGAGGCTGTGGTGCGCAGGCTCGCGGACTTGAGCGTCGTCACGGCATTCGAGCTCAACGTCTCCTGCCCCAACACCGCGCGGGGCGGCGAGGAGTTCGGGGCCGACCCGGCGATCTTGACCGACCTGGTGCGCCGCTGCCGCGGCGCCACGCCGCGGCCGCTGGTGGTGAAGCTGTCGCCCACCCTTCCCGACATCGCCTCCACCGCGGAGGCCGCCGCGGCGGCCGGCGCCGACGGCTTCTCGCTGGTGAACACGATCCCGGGCACGCTGTTCCGGCTCGGGGCCGAGGTCGCGCAGGCCCGACTCGGCTACGGCCAGGGAGGGGTGAGCGGTCCGGCGCTCCTGCCGGTCGGCGTGCTGGCCACTCGCCGGGTGCGCGAGCGCACCGGGCTCCCGGTGATCGGCGTGGGGGGGATCCGCACCCTGGACGACCTGGACCAGTACCTGGAGGCCGGTGCCAGCCTCGTGGCGGTGGGGACGGCGGCCCTCGCGAGCCCGCGCCTGCCCCAGCACCTGGCCGAGGAGTGGATGAGGCGTGGCTGAGGTCATCGTAGCCCTCGACCTCCCCTCCGGGGATGAGGCCCTGCGGCTGGTGGACGCTCTGCCGGGCCTCCGCTGGGCCAAGGTCGGCCCGGTGCTGTTCGTGCGGGAGGGGCCGGCGCTGGTGCGAGAGCTCAAGGCGCAGGGCATCCGCGTGTTCCTGGATCTCAAGTGGCACGACATCCCCAACACCGTGGCGGAGGCTGCCCGGCAGGCGGCGGCGCTGGACGTGGACCTCGCCAGCGTGCACGCCTTGGGGGGACACGCCATGCTGGAGGCCGCGACCGGGGCAGCCGGCGCCATGCGCCTCGCCGCCGTCACGGTCTTAACATCCCACACGCCCGAGTCGTATGCAGAGGTGGTGGGCCGGGAGGAAGGCGCCGAGGTCTTGAGGGAAGTCGTGCGGTTGGCAAGGCTCGCTGTCGGAGCCGGGGTCGGGGCGCTGGTGAGCTCCCCGCATGAGGTAGCCGCGCTCGCCGAGGTGGCCGGGCCCGATCGGTGGCTCGTTGTCCCGGGCATCCGGCCCGCCGGCAGCGCGGCCCACGACCAGAAGCGGGCCGCGACGCCTGAGGAGGCGGTGGCAGCCGGGGCCACTCATCTGGTGGTGGGCCGGCCCATCACGGGGGCCGAAAACCCTGGAGCGGTGTACCAAGAGCTATGCGAGGCGGTGTCGTGAACGGACTGAGCATGAGGGTGCCGCGGGTCGCCGGGCGGTGGGCCGTGGCGCTCACGGTGGCCTGGCTCCTGGCCGGTGCTGCGCCGGCCCTGGCCCAGACCGAGCTGGACGAGGCGGTCGAGCTGGCCCGCGCGGCCTGGCTCGAGCACGACGTGGAGTCTCTGGTGGCCCGGAGTGACACGGTTCGCCTGCGCCTTCCCGGGATCGCGGTGTCGGCCTCCCTCAGGCCGGAGCAGGCGGCCCGGCTACTGGACCGCTACCTCGACCCGTCGCAGGAGCGGAGCTTCGATCTGGTAGGCGTGCGCCGCTTGGCGGAGGATCACGCGTACGCGGAGATCGCGCGCCGCTACGTGGTGCGGGGGACCGAGGACGAGCTGGAGGAGACGGTGTTCCTCGGCTTCCGTTTCCTGGACGGCGGCTGGCGCCTGCGAGAGGTCCGTGTAACGCCGTAACTGCCCGTTGCATCCCGGCTTACCCCCGTCTATATTGCAAGGCTAGTTTCCAAACAATTGCAGGGAGCGACCTTGAAAGTGCGTTCGAGCGTGAAGCCGATTTGCGAGCACTGCAAGGTGATCCGGCGCAAAGGTGTCACGCTGGTCATCTGCAAGCGCAACCCGAAGCACAAGCAGCGGCAGGGTTAACGCATGGCACGAATCGCTGGTGTGGATCTACCCCGCGAGAAGCGGGTGGAGATCGCGCTGACATACATCTACGGAGTGGGCCGCCCCACGGCGCAGAAGGTGCTGGACGACACGGCGGTCGATCCGCATACCCGGGTACGCGACCTGTCCGACGCCGAGGTCGCCCGCCTGCGCCAGGCCATCGAGCGGCAGGTGAAGGTAGAGGGCGCCCTGCGAACCGAAGTGGCGATGAACATCAAGCGGCTCATGGACATCGGGAGCTACCGCGGCCTGAGGCATCGGCGCGGCCTGCCGGTGCGGGGGCAGCGGACGCACACCAACGCGCGGACCAAGAAGGGGCCGCGCCGTCCCATCGCCGGCAAGAAGAAGGCGGTGAAGAAGTAAGATGGCTCAGGCACCCACTGGTTCGAAGCGCAAGAAGGTGGTGGAGGCGGAGGGGATCGCTCACATCACCGCCACGTTCAACAACACGCTGATCACCATCACCGACCTGCAAGGGAACGCCATCGTGTGGGGTTCCGCCGGCAAGTCGGGATTCAAGGGATCCAAGAAGTCCACGTCGTTCGCAGCCACGGTGGCGGCCGAGAACTGCGCGCGCGAAGCGGTCAATCTGGGCGTGCGGCGCGTGCACGTGCGCGTGCAGGGGCCTGGCTCCGGCCGGGAGTCGGCGATCCAGGCGCTCGCCTCGGCGGGACTCGAGGTCAAGTCGATTCGCGACGTGACGCCGATTCCGCACAACGGGTGCCGGCCGCCCAAGAAGAGGCGGGTCTGATGGCGCGCTACACCGGTCCCGTCTGCAAGCTGTGCCGGCGCGAGGGCACCAAGCTCTTCCTCAAGGGCACGCGCTGCCTCACAGAGAAGTGCGCCATCGAGCGCCGCGCGTACCCGCCGGGCCACCACGGCCAGGCGGCCGGCCGGCGCCGCAAGGCGTCGGAGTACCAGAAGCAGCTGCGCGAGAAGCAGAAGGTCCGGCGGACGTACGGTCTCACCGAGCGTCAGTTCCACAGCACGTTCTCCCGGGTGCGGAAGCTCCCCGGCGTGACGGGTTCCAACCTGCTCATCGCGCTGGAGACGCGCCTCGACAACGTGGTGCATCGGATGGGATTCGCGCCGAGCCGCAAGGCCGCGCGCCAGCTGGTACGGCACCGGCACATCGAGGTGAACGGCCGCACGCTGGACGTCCCGTCCTACACGGTGCGGCCCGGCGACGAGGTGAAGGTCTCCGAGAAGAGCCGCGAGCTCGCCTCGGTGCGGGCCTCGCTGGAGGCGCTGTCGCGGGCGGCGCCGCTCTCCTGGATCACCGTGGACGCCGACAAGGTCGTCGGCAAGTTGACTGAGGTGCCGACGCGGGACGCGATCCCGGTGGCGGCGCAGGAACAGCTCATCGTCGAGCTCTACTCCAAGTAGGCACATGATAGATCTCACCGGCTTGGTTCGACCGCACGTGGTCGAGATGACGAAGCGGGAGGACATCCCGTATGCGGCGGAGTTCCGGCTCCAGCCGCTGGAGCGCGGCTACGGCCACACGCTGGGCAACGCCCTGAGGCGGATGCTGCTCTCCTCGCTGCGCGGGGCGGCCGTGTGGGCCTTCCGGCTCGAGGGCGTGGTACACGAGCACCAGACAGTGCCGGGTGTGGTGGAGGACATCCACCAGATCATCCAGCGGCTCAAGGCGCTGACCGTCGTGATGGCGGAGGACGTGGACGAGGCCGTGCTCCAGATCAGGGCCGAGAAGGCGGGGCCGGTGACGGCCAAGCACATGGTCCCGAACGCGGCGGTGCAGATCGTGCATCCGGAGCACGTGCTGTTCACCCTGCAGGAGGATCGGGAGATCAGCGGCGAGCTGTACGTCAACAAGGGCCGCGGCTACGTCGAGGCGTCGCAGCACGGCGAGGACCGCTCGCTCCCGGTGGACCTCGTCCGGATCGACGCCATCTACAATCCGGTGCGCCGCGCCAACTTCACGGTGCACGAGACCCGGGTGGGGCAGCGCACCGACTTCGACAGCTTGGCCCTCTCGGTGGAGACCAACGGCGCCATCCCGCCGGAGGACGCTGTCTCCTACGCTGCCGCACTGTTGCAGGAGCACGTGCGCCACTTCCTCGACTTCGGCCACCTCCCGATGGTGAGTGGTGAGGTCGAGGGGCTGCCCGAGAAGGACAGCGCGGAGCTCAAGGACCTCCTGGCGAAGGCGATCGACGACTGTGGGCTGTCGGTGCGCTCGATCAACTCGCTCAAGAACTCGGGGATCAGCACGCTGGGCGACCTGGTCGGCTACGGCGAGGAGGAGCTGCTCAAGGTCAAGAACGTGGGTGAGAAGGCGCTCACCGAGATCGCCGAGATGCTGCAGCGCGAGGGACTCAACTTCGGCATGAAGTTCGAGGATCGCGACGGCGAGCTGGTGCTGGTCGAAGAGGGCTCCACACCGGTCGCAGCGGCGGCGGGCTCGGAGGAGCCGGCGCAGGCCGAGGAGGGGCAGTAGGCGTGCGGCACCGCAAGAAGGGACGGCAGCTCAGCCGCACCGCGGCACACCGCAAGGCCCTGCTGCGTAACATGGCGGCCTCGCTGTTCCGCCACGAGAAGGTGGAGACGACGGCGGCCAAGGCGAAGGAGCTGAGGCCCTACGCCGAGCGGCTCATCACGCTGGCGCGGCGCGGCGACCTGCACGCCCGGCGCCAGGTGGAGCGGCACATCAAGGACCGGGAAGTGACGGGCCGGCTGTTCAGCGAGATCGGGCCGCGCTTCGCAAGCCGCCCCGGCGGCTACACCCGCATCCTCAAGCTGGGTCACCGGCAGGGCGACGGTGCCGAGCTGGCGCGGATCGAGCTCCTCGGTGAGTGAGCGGATTGCCGGCCTGGCGGAAACGACGACGGGGACCTGACGGTCCCCGTTTTCTTAGGCGGAAGGTGGCCGTGCGCTCAAGACGCGGTCGGCGCCCCCAGGCCGCGCGGGGCCTTCTGCACGCGGCCGGACTTGATGCACTGGGTGCACGCCCGGATCCGCTTGACCTCGCCATTCACGACGGCGCGCACGCGCTGCAGATTGGGGTACCAGCGACGGTTCGTCTTGTTGTTGGCGTGGCTCACGTGGTGACCGAAGGTGGGTCCCTTGCCACAGATATCGCAAACGCGGGCCATGGTGCTTCGCTCGCTATGTTTCTAAGGGCCGGAATTCTAACGACCTACGGGCCACAGGACAACCCCGGCGGGGCCGGGATTCCGCTACGACAGGAACCGCTATGCCGACCGCTTTGATCACGGGGATCACGGGCCAGGACGGCTCCTACCTGGCCGAGCTGCTGCTCGAAAAGGGATATGAGGTCGTGGGGGTGGTGCGGCGCACGTCGCACGACTCCTATGAGCGGATCGGTCATCTGCTCGACCGGCTCACCATCGTGCCGGCCGACCTGCTGGACCAGCACTCCCTCACCACGGTGATCCGGGACGTGCAGCCAGCGGAGATCTACAACCTCGCGGCGCAGAGCTTCGTGCCCACGAGCTGGAGCCAGCCGGTGCTGACCGGGGAGTTCACGGCGCTCGGCGTGACCCGCATCCTGGAGGCGATCCGGCTGGCCCATCCCGAGGCGCGCTTCTACCAGGCGAGCTCCTCCGAGATGTTCGGGGCCACGCCGATCACGCCGCAGAACGAGTCAACGCCGTTCTACCCCCGCTCGCCGTACGGCATCGCCAAGGTTTACGGCCACTGGATCACGGTGAACTACCGGGAGTCCTATGGGCTGTACACGGTGAGCGGCATGCTGTTCAACCATGAGTCGCCGCGGCGCGGGCTGGAGTTCGTGACGCGCAAGGTCTCCGACGGGGTGGCGCGCATCAAGCTGGGGCTCGAGCAGCAGCTCAGGCTCGGCAATCTCGACGCGCGGCGCGACTGGGGCTTCGCCGGTGACTACGTGGACGCCATGTGGCGTATGCTGCAGCAGCCGGAGCCCGACGACTTCGTGATCGGAACCGGCGTGACCCACTCGGTGCGCGACCTGGTGGAGGTGGCGTTCGGCCACGTGGACCTGAAGTGGCAGGACTACGTGGTGGAGGATGCGGCGCTCAGGCGCCCTGCCGAGGTGGAGCGGCTCCAGGCCGATCCGAGCAAGGCCAAGCAGCTCCTCGGGTGGGAGCCCCGCATGACGTTCGAGGAGCTGATCCGGTTGATGGTGGAGGCCGATCTTGAGCGGCTGCAGCGGGGGAGCAACACCAAGTGAGAGTGCTGGTGACCGGGGCCGACGGCTTCGTCGGCTCCTGGCTGGTGCCGCGGCTACAACAGGCCGGCCACGAAGTGGTCGCCGGCGTGCGACCGAGCCAGCCCCTATTCGCCGCGGGGACGCCGCCACCGTGGAGCGGCGATGTGCCCGTCGTGCCGCTGGAGCTGCTGGATGGAGCCTCGGTCGAGGCAGTGCTCTCGCGCGGGTTCGACGCCGTGGCGCACCTGGCCGCCGTCTCCTCCGGGAGCGACGCGGGGCGCAACCCGTCCGAGGCATGGGACATCAACGCAGGCGGGACGGCTAGGCTGGCGGAAGGACTCGCGCGGCAGCGCCTGGCAGGTGGCGGGGAACCGGCGCTGCTCGTGGCCTCCACGGCGGAGGTGTACGGGGCCGGGCCCGAGGACCCGCGGGTGGAGAGCGATCCGACCGAGCCGTGCTCCCCCTATGCGGCCTCCAAGCTCGCCGGCGAGACGGCGGCGCTTGAGGCCCACCGGCGCACTGGCCTCAGGGTAATTGTTACCCGGGCGTTCGCGCACACGGGGAAAGGACAGGATACCCGCTTCGTCGTCCCCGCCTTCGCGCGGCGGCTGCTGGAGGCGAAGCGCAACGGCGCGAAGAGCGTGAAAGTCGGCAACCTCACCCCCGTGCGGGAGTTCATGCACGTGTCGGATGTGGTGAACGCCTATGCGGCGATCTTGGAGCAGGGTGGGCCGGGCGAGATCTACAACGTGGCGTCGGGCCGAGCCGTCAAGCTGAGCGACATCTTCGGTATGCTCGCGGAGATCGTGGGCCACCCGGCGGAGCCCGAGACCGATCCGGAGCTGGTGCGGCCGGCCGACATTCAGTATCTGGTGGGAAACGGCGCGAAGCTCAAGAAGGCCACCGGTTGGGAGCCGCAGCGTTCGCTCGAGGAAACGTTGGCCGAGGTCGTGGATGCCCAAGCGCACTGACATCGAGACCATCCTGCTGATCGGCTCCGGGCCGATAGTGATCGGGCAGGCGGCGGAGTTCGACTACTCGGGCACCCAGGCCGTGAAGGCCCTCAAGGAAGAGGGCTACCGGGTCGTGCTGGTGAACTCCAATCCTGCCACGATCATGACCGACCCGGAGCTGGCCGACCGCACATACGTGGAGCCGGTCACGCCCGAATGGGTGGCGCAGGTGATCGAGCGCGAGCGGCCCGACGCGCTGCTCCCCACCATGGGCGGTCAGACCGCACTGAACGTCGCGATGGCGCTGGTGCGCGACGGCACGCTCGAGCAGTTCGGGGTCGAGCTGATCGGCGCCAACGAGCGGGCCATCAGCATGGCGGAGGACCGCCGCGAGTTCGGCCAGGCGATGGCGCGCATCGGGCTCGCGGTGCCGCGGGGCGGCGTCGCCAGCTCGCACGAGGAGGCGATGCGGCTGGTGGAGGATGTTGGCTACCCGGCGATCATCCGCCCATCGTACACGCTGGGCGGCACGGGCGGCGGCGTGGCCTACAACCGGGAGGAGTACGAGGAGCAGGTGCGTCGCGCGCTCGATCTCTCGCCCGTGGGGGCCGCGCTCATAGAGCAGTCGGTGTTGGGGTGGAAGGAGTTCGAGCTGGAGGTGATGCGCGACGGCCGCGACAACGTGGTGATCGTCTGCTCCATCGAGAACTTCGACCCGATGGGCGTTCACACCGGCGATTCCATCACGGTGGCGCCCGCCATGACCCTGACCGACCGCGAGTACCAGGTGATGCGCGATGCGTCCATCGCGATCATCCGCGAGGTCGGGGTCGCGGCCGGCGGGTGCAACATCCAGTTCGCGCTGAATCCCGAGAACGGCGAGATGCTGGCCATCGAGATGAACCCCCGGGTGTCCCGCTCGTCGGCGCTCGCCTCAAAGGCCACCGGCTTCCCCATTGCCCGCATCGGCACCAAGGTCGCGGTGGGCTACACGCTGGACGAGCTCCCCAACGACATCACCAAGACCACGCCAGCGTCGTTCGAGCCGGTGCTCGACTACGTCGTGGTCAAGTTTCCGCGGTTCGCATTCGAGAAGTTTCCCACGGCCGACCACCGGCTCACCACCCAGATGAAGTCGGTGGGCGAGTCGATGGCGATTGGCCGGACCTTCAAGGAGGCGTTCCAGAAGGGCCTGCGGGCGCTGGAGATCGACCGGCCGGGCTGGGTGACCGGCGCGACGCCGTCCGACGACCGGCTGGAGTCCGATGATGCGGCGGAGCTCAAGTTGGCGCTCCGTACGCCCACCGCGGAGCGAATCTTCCAGATCAAGCGGGCGATGCTGGCGCGCATCCCGGTCGAGGAGATCGCCGAGCTCACTGGAATCGACAAGTGGTTCCTGGCGCAGCTTCACGAGCTGGTGGAGGCGGAGGACCGGTTCCGCAACGCCGACTCGATGGTGGATGAGGGGTTGCTGCGCTCGATGAAGCGGCTGGGTTTCTCCGATCGCCAGCTGGCGGACCTGCGGGGGATCGCTGAGAGTGAGATTCGCGACGTGCGCTGGCGGCTGGGGATCCACCCCAACTACAAGGTGGTGGACACCTGCGCGGGCGAGTTCCCGTCGGCCACGCCGTACTACTACTCGTCGTACGAGGAGGAGAACGAGTCGGAGCCGCTGGGGCAGGAGGGCGTCGTGATCCTGGGCAGCGGTCCCAACCGGATCGGCCAGGGCGTGGAGTTCGACTACTGTTGCGTGCGCGCCGGGCTCGCGCTGCGGGAGCTGGGCTACAAGACCATCATGGTGAACTCCAACCCCGAGACGGTCTCCACCGACTTCGACATCTCCGACAAGCTCTACTTCGAGCCGCTCACGCTGGAGGACGTGCTGGAGATCGTGCGCCTCGAGCAGGCGCGTGGGGTCATCGTGCAGCTAGGCGGGCAGACGCCGCTCAAGCTGGCGAAGGGGCTGGAGGCGGCGGGCATTCCGATTCTGGGCACGAGTCCCGACGCCATAGATATCGCGGAAGACCGGCGTCGCTTCGAGGCGCTGGCACGCGAGCTGGGCGTCACTCAACCCCCCAACGGCACGGCCACGAGCGAGGAGGAAGCCGTCGGCATAGCAGCCGAGGTGGGCTATCCCGTGCTGCTGCGCCCGTCCTACGTGCTGGGTGGCCGCGCCATGGAGATCGTGTACGACGAGGCGTCGCTCAGGAATTACTTCCGGCACGCCGTGCGTGCCTCGCCCGAGCACCCGGTGCTGATCGACCGCTTCCTGGAGGACGCGTTCGAGGCGGATGTGGATGCCATCGCCGACGGCTCCCGCTGCGTGATCGGCGGCGTGATGCAGCACATCGAGGACGCCGGCGTGCACTCGGGCGACTCAGCGTGCGTGCTCCCGCCCTACCTCCTCGAGGAGCACCACGTGGATGAGATGCGCCGGCACACGAAGGCGTTTGCCGAAACACTCGGCGTGGTGGGCCTCATCAACGTGCAATACGCCGTGAAGGACGGCACCGTCTTCGTCCTGGAGGTGAACCCGCGCGGCTCACGCACCGTGCCGTTCGTGAGCAAGGCTACCGGGGTGCCGCTGGCCAAGCTCTCCGCGGGCATCATGACGGGGCGCACCCTCGACGAGCTTGGGCTGGGCGACGACGTGCTGATGCCATACGTCGCCGTGAAGGAGGCGGTATTCCCGTTTTCCAAGCTCCCCAACGTGGACACGCTGCTGGGGCCGGAGATGCGCTCCACCGGGGAGGTGATGGGTGTGGCCGACTCGTTCGGGATGGCGTTCGCCAAGGCGCAGATCGGCGCCGACGCGAGCCTTCCCCTGGAGGGCGGCATCCTGGTTACCGTGAACGATCTCGACAAGCCCACCGTGCTGCCCATCGTGCGGCGGTTCCACGAGATGGGCTTTCGGGTGTACGCCACCGAGGGCACGTCACGCTACCTGCGGGCTCGGGGCATTCCCGCCGAGTTCGTCACCAAGGTGTACGAGGGCCGTCCCAACCCCGCCGACCTCATCGTGTCGGGCGACGTGAAGCTGTTGATCAACACGCCCCTCGGAAAGCTCACCCAGCGCGACGACTACTACATCCGGCGCGCAGCCCTACAGCATCGTGTGCCGTACGTGACCACAATGTCGGCGGCCAGCGCGGCGTGCGACGCTGTGCTGGCGCTGAAGAGCCGCAGGGGTGGGGTCAGGTGTTTGCAGGAGTGGTATGAGCTGACCGGGGGAACGGGGAACGGGGAAAGGGGAAGGGTGCTGACCGCCGCCGACCTGGGGGTCGGGGGAACGGGGAACGGGGAACGGGGAACGGGCCTCGCCGCGGAGGCGCGGGGATGACCACCACCGCCCTGCGGGAGCTGGCGTCTCGCGTAGCAGGGGAGGTCCTGTTCGACGAGCCGCTCGCCGGGCACACGACGTACCGCATCGGCGGCCCGGCAGCAGCCATGGTGTCGCCGAGCTGCACCGACGACGTGGTGCACGCCCTCCAGTTCGCCGCAGAGACGGGTACGCGCTGGCTCGCGCTGGGGCTCGGCTCCAACGTCCTGATCGCGGACAGTGGCTTCGACGGTATCGTGATTCGGCCGGGGAAGGGGCTAGACGCGATGCAGCGCGGCGTCGCCGGTGAGGAGACGCGGTGGATGGTCGGTGCAGGGGTGCCGACACCATTCCTCGCCCGGCAGACGGCGAAGGCGGGTCTCGCCGGCATGCACCGGCTCATCGGCGTCCCCGGAACGGTGGGCGGCGGGGTGTTCATGAACGCCGGGGCGCACGGTCAGGACTACTCACAGGTGACGCGCACGGTAGAGCTGGTGGAGGGCGACGGAACGGTGCGCTCGCTTCCCGCGGCCGAGATTGGCTGGCGGTACCGCTCCGCCGGGCTGGATGGCAAAGTCGTGGTGGGCGCGACCATCGAGCTGACCCCCGCCCGCCCCAGGGAGCTGCA
Source organism: uncultured Gemmatimonadaceae bacterium (assembly GCA_964348295.1). Classification (GTDB taxonomy): domain Bacteria; phylum Gemmatimonadota; class Gemmatimonadetes; order Gemmatimonadales; family GWC2-71-9; genus WVYX01. The sequence goes on along the minus strand of CAYGBV010000021.1, from coordinate 2,382 downwards.
AAAGGAGATCAAGCAGCACCTCCGCTGGCGCAAGGCCGGCACGCCGTTCAACCAGCCGTGTTGCGGGTCGGTGTTCCGGAATCCCACGCAGGTGGGCAATGGTGCTGCGGCGGGAGATGAGAAGCCCCGCACCGCGGGCCAGCTCATCGACGCTCTCGGCCTCAAGGCCTACCGTGTCGGCGGCGCGCAGGTCTCGCCCAAGCACGCCAACTACATCGTGAACACCGGCAACGCCACCGCGAGCGACGTGCTGGGGGTGATCGTGCACGTGAGGGAGCGGGTGCTGGCGGAGTATGGGATTGAGCTACAGTTGGAAGTGAAGCTGGTTGAATAGGGGAACGGGGAGCGGTACGACTGGGTGAGGTCGGGAAGCGGGAAGCGGGAAACGGGCGAGGTCGGGTCCCGCCGGAGCGAACGTACGGCGTAGAGTGAGCGCCGGGCCGTGCCGTCAGTTCGCGGAGGCAGGGCCCCGGCCGAGCGCCGGACCTGCGCCCCATGATCAAACTGCTGAGGTGACAGGTGCCTGACTACTTCGCACACGAGAGCTCCTTCGTCGACGAGGGCGCGAGCGTCGGCCGGGGCACCAAGATCTGGCACTTCTGCCACGTCATGCCCGGCGCCGAGATTGGCGAGAGCTGCAGCCTGGGGCAGAACGTAGTCGTCATGCCGGGCACCCGGATCGGAGACAGAGTCAAGATCCAGAACAACGTGTCCGTCTACGAGGGCGTGATCCTCGAGGACGACGTGTTCTGCGGGCCGTCGTGCGTGTTCACCAACGTCTCGACCCCGCGCAGCCACGTGTCGCGGCGCGGCGAGTACCAGAAGACCTTGGTAAAGCAGGGTGCTACCATCGGTGCCAACGCCACGGTCGTGTGCGGCATCACTCTGGGTGAGTACGCGTTCGTGGGCGCGGGAGCCGTAGTCACTGCCGACGTGCCGGCGCACGCCCTGATGGTGGGCGTGCCGGCGCGCCGGGTGGGGTGGATGTGCCAGTGCGGGGAGCGGCTGCACCTCGCCAACGGAGACGGTGCCTGCGAGCGCTGCGGGTCGCGCTACCGCGAGGTGGACGGGCGGCTCACTCTCTTGTAAGTTTCTGTCTTTCTTAGACTTGGGATGACCGTGAACGTACCGCTGCTGGACCTGCGGGCCCAGTTCGAGACGATAAGGGACGAGGTGCTGCCGGCGCTGATGGACGTGGTCGAGAGCCAGCGGTTCATCATGGGCGACCAGGTCCGGGACCTGGAGGAGGGCGTCGCCGCGACCTGTGGCGCGCGCTACGGCGTCGCCTGCGCCAGCGGGACCGACGCGCTGCTGCTGTCGCTCAAGACTCTCGAGCTAGCGCCGGGCGACGAGGTCATCACCACGCCGTTCAGCTTCTTCGCTACGGCCGGCGCCATTCACAACGCTGGCGGCAGGCCTGTCTTCGTGGACATCGATCCGGCCACGTTCAACCTGGACGTGGACCAGGTAGGGGCGGCGATCACCTCGCGCACGCGAGCGATCATGCCGGTGCACCTGTTCGGGCAGATGGCACCGATGGAGAGTGTCATGGCATTGGCTGCCGATCGCGACCTCGTTGTGATCGAGGATGCGGCGCAGGCCATCGGAGCCCGGCGCAAGATCGATGGCACGTGGCGGCGCGCCGGCGAGCTGGGCATGAGCGGTGCGTTCTCGTTCTTTCCCTCCAAGAACCTCGGCGCGTGGGGCGACGGCGGGATGATCGTCACCCAGGATGAGCGGCTCGCCGAGCGGTTGCGCAGGCTACGCACGCACGGTGGTGCCAAGCAGTACCACCACGACGAGATCGGGACGAACAGCCGGCTGGACACGCTCCAGGCGGCGGTGCTGCTCACGAAGCTGAGCCATCTCGCCGAGTGGAGCGCGGCGCGCCGGAGACACGCGGAGCTGTATACTGCGGCTCTGGGGGAGGTAGCAGGCGTCGAGCCGCCGGCCGTGGACCCCGCGAACGAGCACATCTACCATCAGTACACGATCCGCGCCGCGCGTCGCGACGAGCTCGAGCAGTACCTGGCCGAGCGGGGCATCGGCAGCGCCATCTACTATCCAGTGGCGCTGCACCTCCAGCCCTGCTTCGCACCGCTGGGCTACGCCGAGGGGAGCTTGCCGGAGGCCGAGCGGGCGTGTCGCGAGGTGCTCTCGCTCCCGGTTTATCCCGAGCTCACGGCGGAGCAGCAGGACGCGGTGATCGAGGCCATTGGGGAGTTCTATCGATGAGCAGGCTCAGAGTAGCGGTGGTCGGGGCGGGGAGCTGGGGCCGCAACCACGTGCGCAGCGTCGCGGCCTTGCCGGAGGCGGAGCTGGCGGCCGTCTGTGACCTGGATGCCGCAATTCGGGAGGCGATGGCACGCCAGTATCCGGCAG
>CAYGBV010000020.1:0-75496 GCA_964348295.1 uncultured Gemmatimonadaceae bacterium | reverse complement strand
CGGCAGGCGAGCGTTCAGTGATGCCGATCGACCACTCATATCAACGACTTCCTTTGGAAACGCCCGCGCCTCCGCAGCTGCATGCGCCTGTTAGGCGGCGCCCTTTCGCTGACGCAGCTCTAATCGCCGCCCCCCTGCGATTGCGCGGGAGGAAAGTGCCCGAGCTGAGTGAGGGCAGCGAGGTTATCCCACGATGTCCATGTCTCGGCCACCAGCGATCCCTCGAAGCGGTGCATTCCAATGATCACTAGATCCATGCGCTTCCCGGTGGCTGGGAATGGCCCAAAGGGTCCGGATTGTGTACCTGTGCCGCGCGAACGCCACGCCACGAAATCTCCCTCGCCGACCAGCCACTCGAGTTCTTCATGGTAGTCGGGGAATGGCACGAGGTTGGCGAGAAGCCACTGGTGCATCGCGTCTCTGCCGCGGATCTCCTGGAGTTCTGGGGGCATCGCTTGGCAATGGCGGACGTAAGTGGGCGACAGGTGGTCCGTAAAGCCGGCCACGTTACCTGCGCTGAGGTCCAGCAGCATCTGCTTGACCGTGGCCTTGTTGGCTTCGACTCGGGGATCGCCGAAAGCAATCTCAGGCATGGACACTCCTGATATGTGAACGTGAGCGAGGGGGCGCCACCTAACGACTATTAGCCTGAGCCATTCTATACCCCTCCACAACCTTGTCCGTCCCCCAAACGCTCCATAAGGCCGCCATGGTGCCACGTTGGACTGCGAACGGCGCAGTGTAAGGCCGGTCGCAGCATAAGACGTGGCAACGCTGCGAACTGGCAGGCGCCGCAGGGGTCCCCCCTTCTGGCAAATTGGGGCCCTGTGGGGCCGTTCAGCCAGAGCCGTTTCGGGGCAACGTATGCCTCAACTGGGACATTCCGCTGGAAACGGACCACCCGTGACGGGCCTGGCTCGGCCTACGGCCTGTCGATCGGGCTCTGCACCCCGAACGCCCCGCGGTTCAGCACGTGGGTGTAGATCATTGTGGTGCGGACGTCCCGGTGGCCCAGCAGCTCCTGGACCGTCCGGATGTCGTAGCCGTTCTCCAGCAGGTGGGTCGCGAACGAGTGTCGGAAGGTGTGGCAGGTAGCGCGCTTGCCGATGCCCGCCCGCCGCACGGCGGCGCGGACGGCGCGCTGGATGGCCGAGGGGTGCAGGTGCCCGCGGCCGCGGCGGCCCGTGCGGGGGTCCCGGCTCAGGCGCCCGGCGGGGAAGACGTACTGCCACGGCCACTCCCGGCTGGCCGCCGGCAGCTTGCGGCCGAGGGCGCCCGGCAGGCCCGCGTGTCCCGCGCCCGCCGCGAGATCCCGTAGGTGGCGCTCCCGCACCCGGCCCAGATGGGACCTGAGCGCCGCGCGCCCGGCCACCGGCAACAGGGTCACCCGGTCCTGCTGGCCCTTGCCGCGCCGCACCCGGATCTCGCCGCGGCCGAAGTCCACGTCCTTGACCCGCAGCTCGAGGCACTCGAGCAGCCGCAGTCCCGAGCCGTAGAGCAGCAGGCCCACGAGGCGGGGGGTGCCTCGGAGCGCCCGCAGCACGGCCCGCACCTCCTCGCGGGTGAGCACCACCGGTAGCCTCCCGGGCTCCCTGGCCCGCACGACCCGGTGCCAGCGGCTCACGTCGCGCCGCAGCACCTCGCGAAACAGGAACAGGAGGGCGGCGGCGGCCTGGTTCTGGGTCGACGCGCTCACCCGCCCGCGCTCGGCGAGGGACGAGAGAAACCGCGCGACCTCGGCTTCGCCCAGCGCAGCCGAATGACGCCGTTGGTGGCGCCGCAGGAATCGCACGGCCCAGCGGACATACGTCTCCTCGGTGCGTGTGCTGTAATGGCGAGCCCGGACGGCGGCGCGGAGCTGCTCGATCAGAACGAGGGAGTGTTGCGGCTGCATGTGCCAAGCGGGGAGCGACCCGGAGTCGCTCCCCACTCATGCGGCACGCTGCCCGTGGTGTGGTGCCCGAACGTTGCCGTCCGTGGCGATCTCTCGCAGCGCGCGAACGAATCCCCGACCATCCCGCCTGCGGCGCAGTGTGGAATCAGAAGCTCAATGTCGCCGCGCCCTGCTTGATGAGATCGTGCATGGAGCTGGACCCGGCGAGCGTCACCCCGTCGAGAAGATCCTTCTCTTCGTAGCCGCGGACCCCTGCGCACGGGGGACGCACCAGGACGCTGCCGCCGCTCGCCATCAGGTTCTGGATCATCTCCTTCAGCGAGGGATCCAGCGGGTTCAGACGGGCTACCTCTGCGGCACCTTTGCGGACCCAATCGACCCCCGAGCTCGCCAGGAAGATCGTCACGTCGAGGCCCGACGCAATGCCGCCATTGGCGACGCTCCACGCCACGGACGAGCGCTCGTCGTCCAGGCCACGCGTGATCAGTACGACCAGTTTCTTCTTCTCTGCCATGCCCACCTCCGTTGTGGTTGATGGATGAGGGCTTCGGCCCGCTTCCCCGACACTCCAGAGCGGTCCGAAGCCCGCGCGGTTGCTCCGGCGGAGCCCGAGCTCACCGGGGGATGCGCGGGAAGGGGGGGAGACCGGACATGGTATCCGCCGGCCCCCGCCGGCAGGGAGTGGCTAGCCGCTATTCCTGAGCCAGATCGCGGCGTTCAGCGCTCCGGCATAGCTGACCCAGAGGATGTAAGGCAGCAGCAGCCCGGCGGCGAGCGGGCGGACGCGCCAGAACAGGACGATCACGGTGATCAGCAGCAGCCAGAGCACCACCAGATCCACCAGCGCGAGGCCGATGCGGTGATAGCCGAAGAACAGCCACGACCAGAGCGCGTTGACCGCGAGCTGCGCCACGAACAGCGCCAGAGCAGGGGTGACGTTGAGGCTGGCTCGTCGCTCCCACACCATCCAGGCCGCGACGCCCATCAGCACGTAGAGCGTGGTCCACACGGGACCGAACAGCCAGTTGGGCGGAGTCCACGCGGGTTTGTCGAGCGCGGCGTACCAAGCGCCCGGCTGCGTCGCCACGGCGCCGATCGCAGCAGCGGCGAGCGAGCCCACGATCCACAGGACGAGGGCGACGAGGGAGCGGGTGGTCATGGTGCGCCCAAGCTGCGGCCGGAGGAACCCGCGCGTCAAACCGGCACCAATCAGGCCCCCTTCAGCTTCTGGAGGAACACCTTCCTCGCCTTGGCCACCTTCGGGGCCACGATCGCCTGGCAATAGGGCTGGCCTGGGTTGCGACGGTAGTAGTCCTGGTGATAGTCCTCGGCCGGGTAGAACACGTCGAGCGGTTGTACCTCGGTGACGATCGGAGCGTCCCACACGCCCCGCTGATTGAACTCCGCGATCACCTTCTCGGCTGCTGCCCGTTGCTTTTGACTGTGGTAGTAGATCGCCGAGCGGTACTGCGTGCCGATGTCGGGCCCCTGCAGATTGAGCGTGGTGGGATCGTGCACGGTGAAGAACACCTCGAGCAGCTCGCGGAACGAGATGACCTCGGGGTCGAAGGTGACCTGCACTACCTCGGCGTGTCCGGTGACGCCCATGCATACGAGCTGATACGACGGGTTGGGCACGTGCCCCCCGGCGTAACCCGACACGACCCGCTCCACGCCCGCGAGCTCCAGGAACACCGCCTCGAGGCACCAGAAGCAACCGCCGGCCAGAGTGGCGACTTCCTGCATGCGTTCGGTCATGGGGCCGCCATCCCTGCTAGGCGTGCGGCAGGCTCACGCCGCCGTACGGCACGGCCGCGAGGTAGGCCATCTCGCGGTCCCACGTGGTGAGGTCGTTGAGTGAGAGTTCGTTGAGGTGCGTGTGCCCGCAGGCCCGGGCCAGCACCTTCATGAGATCCACCGCCGCGTCCAGGAACCGCGCGAGCCGCTCGGCAGCCGCCTGCACCGGGAGCCGCGACCGCAGGTGCGGCTTCTGCGTGGCGATACCCACGGGACAGTTGTTGGTGTGACAGGCCCGCATGGCGATGCACCCTATGGCCTGCATGGCCGCGTTCGACACCGCGACGCCGTCCGCCCCCAATGCCAGCACCTTGGCGAAGTCGGCCGGAGTACGCAGGCCCCCAGTAATGATGAGCGTCACCTGGTCGGCGCCGGCGGCGTCGAGGTGGCGCCGCGCGCGTGCCAGCGCGGGAATCGTGGGTACCGAGATGTTGTCGCGGAAGATGAGCGGCGCCGCACCGGTGGCCCCGCCGCGCCCGTCCAGGATGATGTAGTCCACGCCCACCTCGAGCGCGGCGTCAATGTCCTGCTCGATATGTTGCGCCGAGAGCTTGAAGCCGATGGGGATCCCACCGGTTGCGTCGCGCACCTCCTGCGCGAAGGCGTGGAAGTCGGCCGGCGTGGTCCAGTCGGGGAAGCGTGCGGGGGAGATCGCTGGCCTCCCCTCCTCCAGCCCCCGTACCTCGGCGATCTTGCCCTTCACCTTCTCGCTCGGCAGATGCCCGCCCGTGCCCGTCTTGGCCGCCTGCCCGCCCTTGAAGTGCATGGCTTGCACCCTGTGGAGCTTGTCCATCGAGAACCCGAACCGAGCCGAGGCCAGCTCGTACAGGTAGCGTGAGTTCTCGGCCTGCTCTTCGGGGAGCATCCCTCCCTCGCCCGAGGCAATGCCGGTGCCGGCTAGCTCGGCGCCGCGGGCGAGCGCGATCTTGGCCTCCTCGGACAGTGCGCCGAAGCTCATGTCGGAAACGAAGAGCGGGATCTCCAGCCGGAGCGGCTGCTTGGCCTTGGGTCCGATCGTGAGGTCGGTTCCCACCTCCACGTCGTCGAGCTGGGGCGGCGTGGCGAGCTGTGCGGTCACGAACTGGATGCTGTCCCAGCGCGGCAGCTGGGGGCCGGGCACGCCCATCGCTGCAACGGGACCGTGCGCACCCTTCAGTCCCTGTGCGGCGAGTGACTGGATCGCCTTGGTATGCGGCTCCTCGGGCGTGCCGTGCACGTCCTGGTACGTGCCCTGGTAGGCGCCCCGGTCGTAGGGCTGTGGGTTGTGGCGCTCGAACTCGGCGATCTCGTCGGCGTCCACCCACACACCGCCGTCCTCCACCCAGGCGGCGAACTTGTGGAGCCGCTCGGCGTTGTTGTACTCGCTGATCCCGGTGCGAAACCGGAAGTCCCACTGGTGCACGCCGCAGATCAGGTTCTCGCCCTGGATGTATCCGTCGGCGAGGAGCGCTCCCCGGTGCAGGCAGCGGCCGTACAGCACCGAGACGTCGTCATCGTAGCGGATGAGCACGAGGTCCACGTTCCCCACGATGGCGTGGGTGGGCATGCGGTCCTGGAGGGTGCCCCATTCAGCGATTCTGGTCTTGTGCATACCTGTCCTCAACTCCCGGAGGCCGCGCGGAGTTCCGGGCCGCGCCACGTGCCTCTGTGCGTACGCCTACGACTACGCCGCGCTGGCGGCGACCTGATGCAGGTGCACGTCCCGCTGCGGGAACGGGATCGAGCAGCCGGCGCGCTCCAGCTCCTCCTTGAGCGTGCGCGTGAGGTCCCAGCGCAGCGGCCAGTAGTCCTCCCGCTTGCACCACGGCTGCACCACGAGGTTCACCGACGAGTCGCCCAACTCGTTCACCGCGACCAGGGGCGCCGGGTCGGGCAGGACCCGCGCGTCGGCCTGGAGCACGCGGTTGATGGTGTCCATCGCAGTGCCGATGTCGTCGCTGTAGGAGATGCCGACCACCAGATCGAGGCGGCGCGTCGCCTGGGCCGCGTAGTTCTTGATCGTGCTTCCCCACACCGAGGTGTTGGGGATCACGATCCCGACGTTGTCGGGCGTGGTGAGGGTCGTCGTGAAGATGCTCACGGCCTGCACCGTCCCGCCCGTGCCGGCTGCCTCGATGTAGTCGCCCACCTTGAAGGGTCGGAACACGAGCAGCATGACGCCCGAGGCGAAGTTGGAGAGCGTGCCCTGCCACGCCAGGCCCACGGCCAGCCCGGCCGCGCCAAGCACGGCGATGATCGACGCGGTCTGGATGCCCACCATGCCGAGCACGGCGATCACCACGAAGGCCAGGACGAGGTAGTACGCCAGCGAGGAGATGAACGGCACGAGCGTCGCGTCCATCTTGCTGCGCTTGAGCGCCGCGCGGACGCCGCGCCGGATCCACTGCGCCAGCTGCCGCCCGATGATCAGCACGACGAGGGCGCCGAGAACCTTGAGACCCCATCCGGCGAGGAGCGTGCTCACGAGGGGGATGAGGTTTTCGAGTGAGAAGGCCGAGAAGTCCATGATTGGTCCACCTGCGAGTGCGGTCGTCGTCGGGGCCGCCCAGCTGCGGGACGGCCCGTTGAAGTCAGGGAACTTCGCGGGGTGCTAGGGGGTGCGTCAACCTGACGCGAGATAGCCTAGAATGGCAGCGACAAAGGGAGTGGGCTTCCGATACGACGCGATGCCTAGCGGAGCGCGACCCCCAGGTAGTACGGCCACAGGATCAGGCCCAGAATGGCCTTGAAGAAGCCGAGCTTGGCGAAGCCGAGCGTGAATAGCCAGCCGATGAACCAGACCGATCCCACCTGCCCGCCCGTGCGCGCGGCGCCCGAGCCTTTCGACTTATCAGACATTTCAGCCTCCGATGAAGTTGCCTATTGGGAGCCCTCGAACCGCGGCCACATCTGTTGCAGCGTCTCCTCGGCTCCGCGGCCCACATAGAACGTGAGATCGCGCTGCTCGGCTACCATGTAGGGATGCGTCCAGTAGGCCGCCGAGTCGAGCGTGCTGAAGTGGTCGCCGATCTCGTCCCGCCCGAAGCCCACCAGGATCAGCGGGTCACCCGGCTTGTCGCCGGGGCCGAAGAACCAGTAGCTGCCCACCACGGCGACGGCCCTGGGGAGCTCGTGGCGCCTGCCGTAGAAGTCGATGGCGCCGGCCTCACCGTAGTTGCTCGCCAGGATCACCGCCTGCTCGCGGTCGCTCGGCTCCAGACCGTGGTACACATCGGCTACCGTGGCGACGAGCTCCTTCCATCCCAGCATGTCGGCGTAGTCCTGGGGCAGCCGCTCGAGCCGACCGACGTTGGTGGTGCGCGCGCGCTCGATGCCGAGTGCCGTGACGTAGGCCTCCATCTGGGGCGGCGGCAGCACGGGGAAGCCGAGTGGTAGGGTGAGCACTCCGTACGCGACGACGATCGTGACCGTGCCCCAGCGGAGCACGCTGCTCCAGCGCGGGATGCGCAAACCCTCCAATACGACCGCCCCTGCTGCGAACAGCGTAGGATGCACGGGCCCCGCATAGTACGGCTTGCCGCGCAGCACGACGAGCAGGATCAGGGCCCAAAGACAGCTCCAGCCGATCAGGCGGAAGGCCTGGAACCGCCTGGCCGCGACGAGCGCTCCCAGCCCCACGGCGGAGACCACGGCGGTCGCGGGTCCCCACAGCAGGTGACGCACCAGGAACTCGAGCGGCGTGACGCGGGCGAGCTGCGCGCTGCTGAGATCGCCCATCTGGTCGAAGATCGGGAAGTCGAGCCGGATCTGGCCTATGATGCTGGGGCTGCCGATCACGAACGCCATGACCGCTGCCACCCAGGGCCACGGTGTCGCGAGGGAGCGCCGGGCGCTGGTGGACAGCAGCGCGAGGAGCACGGCCAGCCCGAACACCAGGACGCTGTACTTGGATAGCAGACCCAGCCCGCACGCCGCGCCGAACACCAGCCACCAGCGCCGCTCAGGCTGCTTGCTCCAGCGCACCAGGGCGTAGAGCCCGACGGTCCACCAGAACTGGTCCAGCACTACCGGCTGGAACAGCGTGCCCGAGCGCATGAAGAGAGAGGTGCACAGCACGCACAGGGCGGCGAGGCCCTGAGCGAAGCGGCCGCCACCCAGCTCCCGGGCGATGAGCGCGGCGAGCGCCATGATCCCAGCGCTGAACAGGGCGGGGAAGAGCCGCACCGCGAATAGGGAGTCGCCCAGCAGGCCGCGCGCGAGCTCCGACAGCATCGCGATGAACGGGGGAAAGTCCATGCGGAACAGCCGGAGGTGCTCTCCCATCGCCATGTACAGGAACTCGTCGCGGTGGAACTCGTAGGGCCCGAAGCCGTTCGTGCTGAAGTGGGCCGCGAGCTTGACGGCGATCAATGCGCCGACGAGGCCGAGGGCGAGGGTCTGGCGCTGCACGCCCGTTAGATACCCCGTCGCCCCCGTAGGTTCACCGCAGTGCCTTCCCCTTGGTGCCCTGCGACGATTCCGGAGCGCTGCTGGATGCCAGGGCCGCCCCAGCCGCGGGATCGAGCGACCGCACGTGGAGATCCCGCTGCGGGAACGGGATCTCGATGCCCGCCTCCTTCAGGGCATCGTTGATCGCCATCGAGACCTCGCTGCCCAGCATCCACCAGCGCTCGTAGTTGCCGGTCCAGAAGCGCAGCACGAAGTCGAGCGAGCTGTCCCCGAAGCCCTGGAACAGCGCGTACGGCTCGGGGTGCTCCAGGACGTCTGCGTGCGCCCGCGCCTGCTCGACCAGGATGTCCACGACGGTTCTGGGATCGGTTCCGTAGGTTACGCCCACCGTGACCTCGATGCGTCGCAGCTGGTCGGAGAGGGTCCAGTTGATGACCCGGCCGGATATCAGGTCGCCATTGGGCACGATGACTTCTGCGCCAGCGTAGGTCCGCACGATGCTGGCGCGTATGCCGATCTCTTTGACGGTCCCGACGAGGTTCTCGATCTCGATCGTGTCACCGATCTGGATCGGCCGCTCGAACAGCAGGATCAGCCCGGAGATGAAGTTGTTGACGACGTTCTGGAGACCGAACCCGATACCGACGCCAAGCGCACCGGCGAGGATCGTGAACTTGGTGAGGTCGAAGCCGGCCGCACCCGCGGCGAAGAAGAACGCGATGACCAGGACGATGTAGTAGGCGGTAGTGGATATCGTCTGCGGCATGCCGCGTGGCAGCGTCATGCGGGTGAGCACGTCCTCCCGCAATACGAGGCGCACCGCGCGCGCGAGCAGTAAGCCGAGCCACAAAGCTACGAAGAAGGCGAAAACGTCGAGGATCGAGATCTGCCAGCTCCCCAGGGCCCACTCCCGCGTCAGAGCTCGCCCCAGCCCGGTCACTAGGGTGTCGTACAGCCGGAACTGTCGGGCCGCTATCGAGAGCCACAGGATGACCGCGCCGAGGTGCACCAGCATTGTGGCGCGGCGCACGAGCTCGTGGCCGTGATCGCGGACCACACGAAGCGAGCGGAGCGTGTCCATCTGGACGGAGGCGTGCAGCACGGCGTCCGCCGCCCTCACGCCGATCAGGACCACGAGTCCGGCTAGCGCGCTCGTGATGGTGCCGGCGGTTAGGAGCTCGGCGAGGGAGACGAAGCCGAGGATGTTGGCGAGGACGGAGACCCCCAGCAGTACTGCGCCCAGGCGGAGCGCGAGGAACATCGCCCTGCGCCAGCGTGATTGGCTGGCCCGAGCGGCGCCCCAGCTCTGCCGCAGGAAGTGCACTATCCCGCCGAAGACTACGGCGGTGACGGCGAGGAGGATCAAGCGGCTCAACAGCTCGGCGCTCACCACGATCTCGAGGATCCAGTAAGCGCCGGTGATGCCGATGAGGCCGTACATGGGGCCAACCAGCTTGCGCGGCACCAGCCCCGGGACCAGCCGCACGAGTGGCAGCAGGGCGATGACGAGGAGCAGCTCGTAGAACACGCTCGGCGCGCGGGGATGCAGCAACCGCGTGAACAGCAGCGTGAGGATCAGTCCCGTCGCGACGGGGCGGTCCAGGATGCGTTCCGCAGACCGCACGGCCGCGTCGTCGATCTCCCAGCCGCGGGTGCGGCGCCGCAGGGCGACCGCTGCCGAGGCTAGGACGAGGAACAGGATGAAATGAGCCCAGAGGCGCTGCTCGTTGCGCTCGATGTAGTCTCCCACCCTCGCCGCCCGATCTCGCAACCCCGCTTGGATGGGCGCTGGCGCCTCGCGCTCCGCAGCACCCAGCGCGCGCCACAGGGGTGGGCTGTCGGCGCTGAGCAAGCGGCGCTGTGCGGTCTGACGCGCCGTCTGAATCGCCGACAGCGTCTCGGCGATGATGATCGCCTCGTCGGCGATGCGGTTCTGCAGGGTGAGCATGCGGTCTCGCGGACGGCGTACTTCGGCATCCAGGGCGGCGATTTCGTCGAGCACCGACTGGGCCCGCTCCACGAGCGCCTCGGGGAGCTCCGCCGCGGCAGTGGAGTCCCGGGTCACCTGCCACTGTTCGTGCATGCCGGCCAAGCGGGACCGCTGATCATCGAGGGTCTGGGTCTGGCGCTCCAGCGTGCTGCGCCACTCGCCGAGCATCGTCTGGTACGTGAGCCACTCCCGCTCGACGTCTTCCAGCTCGCTGAGATACATCGCGGCGAGGCGGTCTGGGGTGAGTGCCTGCCGCCGCTGACCGATGGTCTGGACCGAGATCTGGAGCCCGGAGTCGATCTCGGCCACGACCGTGTCGGAAACCAAGTTGGCGCGGATCTCGCGCAATACGGCGCTCGCCTCCTCGGCGCGCTGGGGGATTTCCGCCGCCGGAATGGGGCGCGGCGCGGCACGCACTGCCGCCGTGTCCGGGGGCACAGGTTGTTGCTGTTCCTGGGCGAGAGCGGCGCTCCCCGGGGAGCTCGTGAGGAGCAGGGCCAGGGCTGTCGCGGCTACGAGGCGGATCCAGAGCATCGCAGGCACTCGATCGGTTCGGGAGATCATCGGAGGTAGAGCCTCGCGACAAACGTTGCCACGAGGTCCGCGAAGCTCAAGTGCTGGCGCGATGAGATCCCTATCGTGACCCGGTGGTACGCCGCCGCTCCCTGAGTTCGTGGAGCGCCCCCCTCACGTACACCCGTGTCATCTCCTTGCGCCACGCCAGCCCGAAGTCGGTGTTGTCCATCGGCTTCGACGGCTTGAACGCCGCGCCGGCGGCCACCTCGATGGCATCGTCCTCGAGTGACGTGCCGACGATTGCCTGGGCGGCCTCAGGGACGGGCATGGGATAGCTCGCCACCGCACCCAGGACGACCCGGGCATCGGCGACGAGATTGCCGTCCCACCGGATCCAGGCGGCGACTCCCAGCACGGGGAAGTCGAACGACCCCCGGCGCCGCAGCTTCCAGTAGGTGGCGTCCCATGTGTCCTGCTCCGGGAGCCGTACCTCGGTCAGGATCTCGTCGGGGTGCTTGGTGAGATAGCGGATGCCGTCGTCGTTGAAGAAGTCCGCCGCGCGGACTACCCGCTCTTCGTCCGCGCCGGCCAGGACGAACTCTGCGTCGAGAACGACCGCCACGGGCGCGGTGTCGCTCGACTGCACGGCCCAGCAACGCGGGCTTGAGGGCGCCACCCAGCAGACGTCGCCGTCTTTCTTCATGCAGAAGTTGATGGCCTTCCGCCACTCATAGGTCTGGTTGTAGTAGTTGCAGCGGGTGTCGAGGCAGAGGTTGCCGCCGAACGTGCCCATGTTACGGAGCAGCGGCGTGCTCACGAGCTCGGCGGCGCGGGCCAACCCGGGATAGGCCTTGCGCACGCGTGGATGAGTGTGCAGCGCGGTGAGCGTGACGCCCGCGCCCACCGACACCTCGGAGCCGCCCTTGCCGCCGGTGATGCGCCCGAGCGCGCGGATGCCCGCCAGCGATATCACCACCTTCGGCTCCTGGTGCCGTCGCTTCATGTTGGGGTAAAGGTCGGTCCCCCCTGCGACGTACATCCCGTCCGGCCCGGCCTCCTGCTTCATGCGTAGGGCCTGCCGTACGCTCTTGGGCTCGAGGTAGGTGAACTGGGGTAGTCGCAGCATAGTTAGCGCGTCACTCGCTCCACCGGATCTCGAAGTCCACTCCCCAGTCGCCGCTCGGCATCAGCTTGCGCGCCAGCTCCTCGACGAGCACGTCCCTCCCGCCCGACATGGTGACGGCCTTGTTGGAGTAGCCGAGGCAGGCCGGACCGAGCCAATCGAGGAACATCTCCGGCAGCTCGAAGTGCACTCGGGCGAATCCCTCCTCGGCCTGGGGCACCGTGACGGTCCCGGTCGTGAAGAAGCGCATCCACAGCTTCGGGTAGTTCCCGATCACGAACGACGGGTGCGCGAGCTTGAAGAAGATCTTGTATACCGCGCTGAGGCTCCGGTCGGCGATGTACTCGTACATCTTTGCCAGCTCGCGGTCGTCGCGCTGACCCGTTTCCTCGGCCACGGCCCGGGCCATGTGCTTGAAGGCGGTGAACGAGTAGGCACCGAACGGCACCGGCTTCCGGGCCCACACCCTGGCGTGTTCCGCGGACAGGCGGGCCAGCGCACGGCGCCACACGTCCTCACCGTGCTGCTTGAGAATGTATTCCTTGCCGAATATGAAGTTCACGCCCTTGGCGACCTCGTCAGTCATCGTCGGCCCCCCCGGTCTTCCTAGTGCTGCCGCTCCTCCGGGAAACCGCGTGGTGTCTCTTCGGTTGCCTTGCCGTCACCACCCTCCCACGGCGGCGGCACGCGCGTCGGCGCCGGCCAGTTGATCTCCGGGAACGTGCCCGGGCCGTAGCGCGGCTCCTCGCCCTTCGCCTTACGCCGCATGGCCTTGAGCACCTTCTCCGGTGTGATCGGCACCTCGTCCACGCGCACGCCGACCGCGTCGTACACCGCGTTTGCGATGGCGGGCGCCACGGGCAGCAACGGCCCCTGACCCACCTCCTTGGCGCCGAACGGGCCACTGGGATCGGGATCCTCGATCAGATAGGTCACCACGTCGCACATCTCGAGCGTAGTGGGGCTCTTGTACTCGAGCATCGAGGGTATCTTGTGAACCAGGTCGCGCTTCTCGCGGTACGTCATTTCCTCCATGAGCGCCTCGCCCAGCCCCATGTAGACGCCGCCCTCGACTTGGCCGATCACGGTGACGGGGTTGATGCACTGGCCCACGTCGTGGGCGATCCAGATCCTCGGTACCTGCACGATGCCGCTGTCGGGGTGTACCTCGACCTCGGCGATCGCTGCGCTGTAGGAATAGGCCGGCGACGGCCCCACGCCGGCTCCCCGGTAGCGACCCGGACTGCGCGGCGGGGTGTACGACCCCACCGTGCCGACCGTGCCCTCCGCCGCCTCCGCCAGCTGCACCGCCTCGGCGAAGCTCATCCCGCACTCGGGCTCCTCCACGTTGAACACCCGGTTCTCGGCGAAGGCTAGCCGCGTCTCGGGGACGTCGAGCTTCTGGGAGGCATGTTGTGAGAGGATCTCCCGGGCGCGCTCGGCGGCCTGGAGCGCCGCGTTGCCGCTCATGAGCGTTACGCGGCTGGAGTAGCTCCCGAGATCCACCGGGGTGAGGTCGGTGTCGGCGGTGACGACCTGGATGTCGCCCACCTCGACGCCGAGCACTTCGGCCACGATGTAGGCGAGAATCGAGTCGGAGCCCTGTCCGATGTCCGTCGAGCCGCAGAACACGGTTACGCCTCCGCCCCGGTCGCACTTCAACTGCACGCCGGTGTGCGGCATGTTGTTCCAGTAGATCGGCAAGCCCGCGCCGCTGATGTAGCTCGAGCACGCCAGCCCCACACCCTTTCCGTAGGGGAGCTTGCGGAACTTGTCCGCCCAGCCCGCTCCCTCGGTCGCCTTCCGAATGCACGCACCCAGCCCCATGGAGCCGACCCGCAAGTAGTTGGCGGTCACCGAATCGGGTGGCACGAGGTGCCGCAGCCGCAGCTCGGCGGGATCGATGCCCAGCTCCTCGGCGAGCTTGTCCACGTGCACCTCGAGGGCGCAGCGCGGCTGTGGAGTGCCGTGCCCGCGCTTGGGACCGCACGGCGCCTTGTTGGTGAACGCCCGCGCTCCCTGGAACTTGTAGCGCTCCACGTGATAGGTGACGGTCTGCAGCGCCCCCGTGTAGTAGGTGCTGGCCACGCCGTAGGAGCCGTAGGCGCCGCCGTCGAGCAGCGTCTTGAAGTGCATTCCCTTGACGGCGCCGGCCCGAGTGACGCCGGTCTTCACCCACATGAGGGTGGGGTGACGTCCGCGATGGCAGTAGAAGACCTCCTCGCGCGTGAGGGCGATCTTCACCGGGCGTCCCGTCATCATCGAGAGCTTGGCCACCGCGATCTCGTGGTTGAAGGGATCGCTCTTCCCGCCGAAGCCCCCGCCGTTGGGGCAGGCGATGACGCGGACGCGGGACGGCGGCAGCTCCAGCACCTTGGCCAGCGCGCGGTGCACGTAGTGCGGCGTCTGGGTGGAGCTCCACAGCGTGAGCTTGTCGCCCGACCAGTCGGCCACTGCCGCGTGCTGCTCCATGGGGAGGTGGGTGCTACCCTCGTAGAAGAACAGGTCCTCGCGCACCAGGTCGGCCTCGGCGAAGCCCTGCTCCACGTCCCCGAACTCGAGGTCGATGAGCTTGTGCAGGTTTCCCTCGGGACCGTAGTCGTGAATGCGCGGCTCGGGCGTCGCCACCGCCTGCTCCACAGACGTGATGGCAGGCAGCTCCTCGTAGTGCACGTCGATCAAGTCGAGCGCGGCCGTCGCGATCTCCTCGGTGGTCGCGGCGACGGCGGCGACCGGATCGCCGATGAATCGGGCTACATCGGGTGCCAGCGCGTGCTCGTCCTGGCTCACGGGCAGGATACCGAAGGGAATCGGCAGCTTCCTACCGGTAAGCACCGCCTTCACACCGTCGAGCGTCTCCGCTCTCGACGTGTCGATGTCAACGATGCGGGCGTGGGGCCTCGTGCTGCGGAGCAGCTTGGCGTGCAGCATGCGGGGCAGCGAGATGTCGTCGGCGAATTGCGTGCGGCCAGTCACCTTGTCCACCGCATCCACCTTGCGCTGGGGCGTGCCGACCACGCGCAGCCGCTGCTGGGCCGCCCGCTCGTCGGTCGGCGTGGCTGCCGGTGCGGTGGTGGTCATGGGGAGCGCGCCCGGGTCCCGGGGTCGTGCCCGGTGCGGGTGAGCCTACCGCCTGCCATAGATCGACTCATCGCTCGGCTCCGCCTCCTCCCCTCGCATCCGCGCTGCTGCCAGCTCCACGGCCTCGTAGATCTTCAGGTAGCCGGTGCAGCGACATAGGTTGCCGGCCAGCGCCTGTTTGATCTCTGCGCGCGTCGGCTGGGGATTCTCCTCGAGCAGTGCTTGGGCCGCGAGCAGGAATCCGGGCGTGCAGTACCCGCACTGGGCGGCGCCGAGGTCGGCGAAGGTCTGCTGCAAGGGGTGGAGGTCGGGGCCCGCCGCCATGCCTTCGACCGTGTCCACGTGCCTTCCCTCGCATGCGAGCGCGAGTACCAGGCAGGAGAGCACCGGGGTGCCGTCGAGCAGCACGGTGCACGTGCCGCACTCCCCCAGCTCGCAGCCGTGCTTCGTGCCCGTGAGGCCCAGGTCCTCGCGGAGCACTTCCAGGAGCGTCTTGTGTGGTGCGAAGGCGACTTCGACGGGCTCGCCGTTGACGACGAGCGCGATCTGTGCGTTCGTGCTCGCCTTACTCCTGCTGCTGGCCAAAGAGGAAGGTCTCCGTCTGCTGCGTGAGAAACTGTCGTGCTTCTTGCTGCCGCAGATCCAGGCCGTAGTGGTTGATGATGGCGGTCTGCATCTGCAGCCACTCCTGCCAACACGTCTGACAGATGGAATCGTAGATGCGGTCACCCAGCTCGTTGGGGAGGGGTGGCGCCGGCAGTTGTCCACCGGTTTGTTTGCAACGGGTACAGGATATGTCTGCCATGGCGGGGTAATGTAACCTTGCACCAGGACCCGCGCGATACCAGCTTTCGTGCCACTGTGGGCCTATGCGCGACGTGCCGGCACAGTCGCATCGTCCGGTCCCGACGCGGGTCGGGCTTCTGGTATTGCAGATTGTCGGACACCGATTCCGAGTTTCCCAAGTACCCACGTCTCCCGATCGAGCAGTGTTCCGGATACCACGAGAAGGAAGAGTGATGATCAAACGCATCATGTTGGCGGCGGCAATGCTGGCGCTGATCGGCGTGCTGTGCGCGCCCCAGGCAGAGAGTCAGGAGTCCGACCCGTACGCGGATCGCGCCAGGGAGCTCCTGCGACAGGTCCCGTTGATCGACGGGCACAACGATCTGCCGTGGGCGCTGCGCGGCGACTACGGCATGAGCTGGGACTCCCTCGATATCTCCCAGCCGCAGCCTCAGCTCATGACCGACATCCCGCGCCTGCGGGAGGGGATGGTGGGGGCGCAGTTCTGGTCCACGTACGTCCCATCCAGCTTCGGTGGGAGGGGCGCCGGCCGGGCGGGCATGGAAGAGGGCGACATCGTGCATCGGATGGTCGAGCGGTATCCGGAGACCTTCGAGATGGCCGGCACCGCCGACGACATTCTTCGCATCCACCGGGAGGGGAAGATCGCGAGCATGCTGGGACTCGAGGGCGGACACAGCATCGAGAACTCCCTCGGGCTGCTGCGCGCCTTCTACCGCGACGGGGTGCGCTACATGACGCTCACCCACTCCCGCAACACCGACTGGGCCGATGCGGCCACCGATTCGCTGGAGCATGGGGGGCTCACGCCCTTCGGGGAGGAGGTGGTCCGGGAGATGAACCGGCTGGGAATGCTGGTGGATCTGTCCCACGCCTCGGACTCCACGGCGTGGGACGTCCTGCGGGTCGCCGAGGCGCCGGTCATCTTGTCGCACTCGTCCTCGCGGCACTTCACACCGCACCGGCGGAACATTCCCGACGACCTCGCCCGGGCGGTGGCGGAGAACGGCGGCGTGATCATGGTGAACTTCGTGCTGCCGTTCATCTACATGCCGGCGTACCAGTGGTCCCAGCAGCGGCGGCAGATGCGGGCTCATTACCGTGAGGTGGCGCCGAGCGAGGACGCGGCGCGCGATTCGCTGGCTGCCTGGACGGAGGCGAACCCCCGCCCCGTGCCGGACCTCCGGATCGTCGCGGACCACATCGAGCACCTGCGGGACGTGGCCGGCGTGGATCACGTCGGTATCGGGTCCGACTTCGACGGCATCGACGTGCCGCCCGAAGGGCTGGAAGACGTCTCCAAGTACCCGAACCTGATCGCGGAGCTGCTGCGCCGCGGGTGGAGCGACGAGGACGCGATGAAGGTGATCGGCGTGAACCTGCTCCGTGTCATGAAGGAAGCCGAGCTGGCGGCGGAGCGGCTCCAACTGGAGCGCTCCCCCAGCACCGCCCAGATCGAGATCCTGGACGGGTGGGACACTGCGCCGCCGACACGGAGCCCCAACCCGTAGTCCGAGCGAGCAGCACTCACTGGAGGTAGCGATGCGCTACACTCTTGCCGTTTTCAGCGCGATGGCCCTGGTAGCGTGCGGGGGACCGAACCCCGAGATGCTGAAGGAACAGGACCTTGAGGGGGCCTCTGAGGCGTTCCGGTCCAACATCGCGGCGATACACCGGCGCGACACGGAGGCCTACCTGGCGCACTACCTGGAGTCGCCTGAGCTCATGGTGGCGTCGGCCGACTCACTGCGGCGTGGGTTCGTGCTCTTTGCCGAGGCGCGCCGGGCGAGTGAGGACTGGCCCGACACCCTCATCGCGGGTCAGCCCGTCCTCGTGTGGATTGGCCCGGGTGTCGTGTGGGGCGCGTACGAGTACACGGTGGTGCAGGGCGGCGACACGGCACGGGGCTGGTCGGACCGGGTGTTCGTGAAGACGGGTGGCGGGTGGAAGATCGCGGTGACGGGTACCAGGCAGCGGTGCCCCTGCTGATCCGATCCACAGCGAGGCGGACATGATGCACAAAATGGCAGTAGTGACCGCGTTCCTCTGCGCCATGCCTGTGGCGGTCGCGGCGCAGGAAAAAGAGGTTATCCAGCTCCCCGGCTCGCTCGAGGGGCTGCCGTTCTCCTCGGCAGTGCGGGTAGGTGACCTGCTCTATCTGTCGGGGCAGATCGGTGCGCTCCCCGGCACGCGGGAGCTCCCCCCGGGCGGCGTGGGCCCCGAGACACGACAGACGCTGGAGAACATCAAGCGCGTGCTGGAGCACGCCGGCAGTTCCCTGGAGCGGGTCGTCAAGTGCACCGTCTTCCTCGCCGACATCGCCGACTACGCGGCGATGAACGAGGTCTACGGCAGCTACTTCCCGGACGATCCTCCGGCACGGTCCACCGTAGCGGGGAGCGGTCTCGCCCTGGGTGCGAGGGTCGAGATCGAGTGCATGGCGCTGGCGGGCTCATGAGGGTACGCCGCCAACTCGCCCGGCTCGAGCCCCTCGTGCTCAACCCGGTGCACGGGCTGTCCGAGGAGGACTGGCACCGCGCACCCCGCGAGAAGTGGACGGTTGCGCAGATCGTGGAGCACCTGGCGGTGAGCGTGGACTTGGTGGCACAGATGTTCGAGGAGCGGGGCGAGGTCCAGAGGATGCGACGCCGCACCAAGCCGCACCAGACGGTGCTGCGCCATCTGGTACTGGGCGTGGGGCGCATGCCGGGTGGCATCAAGACGTTCCAGGCCGCCGCCCCATCGGATGCCCCCGATCCGGAGCTGAGCGCGGCGCAGTTCCGCATGGGCGTCGAGCTGCTACGGCATCTGGCCGATGCGTGGCCGGAAGAGCAACAAGAGAACGTCTTCGTGGGACACCCGCTGCTTGGCGACCTCAATCTGCCGGAGTGGGTGCGGTTCCACTACCTGCACTGCCGCGAGCATGGGCGGCAAATCAAGGATCTGCTGGACTGGATGGGGAAGTCGAGCGGGTAACACACCTCCCCCGCCCGCTGATCTAGCTCTACTCCAGCAGCGCTAGGCCGCCCGGGCTCACCTCTGGAGTGAGCGCCGCCGCTTGATTCCCCATGGCACCCAGCTTGCTCGCCATCGCGTCGGCGACCGTCGCGGCCTTCTCCTGGGGTGTGATCGCCACGAGGGCCGAGCCCGAGCCCGAGATCGTCACGCCGAAGGCCCCCGCGCGTTGGCCCGCTTCCACCGCCTCGTCATAGCCCGGGATGAGCCGCTTGCGGTGAGGCACCGCGATCTGGTCGTCCATCCCAAAGGCGATGAGATCCCCCTCGGCGTTCATCAGACCGAGCACGAGCGCGGCGGCCCGTCCTGCCTGGCGGATGGTGGCCGAACGGGAGATCTGATCGGGCAGAATGCTGCGGGCCATCTTGGTGTCGATCGGCGCCTCGGGAACCGCGAGGGCAATGCCGAGCCGCTTGTTGAACGCCAGGCGGGCAGGGCGCGGTGCGGCCAAAACGAAGCCGCCATAGGTGGCGGCTCCCGCGTTGTCAGGGTGGCCCTCTAGCTCAACCGCCTGGTGATACACGTCGTCGCGGTCGAAGGCGTTCTCCTTGATGAGCCCGAGCAGTGCGAACCCCGCGACGGCGGCGGCAGCCGAGGAGCCCAGCCCGCGGGCGACCGGAACGTCGGAGTGGACCTGGAGGCGGTGCCGCGGCGGGATGTGGTCGTTCACGATCTTGAGTACGATGTCGTCGGCGGGGTCGAGATCCTCGATCGTGCCGAGCCGCTCGGGCTCGCCCTCGCCCTCCACCAGCCGCGCCTCGAGCCAGAGGTCCAGCGCCAGGCCGAGGCAGTCGAACCCTGCGCCGAGGTTGGAGGTGCTGGCAGGCACGCGGACGCCGATCATGAGTCGCTCGTTGTGTGGTCGCCAGGGAAGATAGCGGGGAAGAAAAACGGCAGCCAGCAATCCGCGATAAGCGGGTCGGCACGAACTGGAAGAGACCCAGGTGCCGCCGACTGCCAGCTGCCGATCACTCTGCCGTACTACGTACCGTCGTTACCTACCGCCTTACCACCCTCACTCGTAGCGCAGCGCCTCGATCGGATCGAGCAGCGCCGCGCGGCGTGCCGGCCACAG
The DNA here is from genome assembly GCA_964348295.1 of uncultured Gemmatimonadaceae bacterium. GTDB lineage: Bacteria > Gemmatimonadota > Gemmatimonadetes > Gemmatimonadales > GWC2-71-9 > WVYX01. The sequence goes on along the minus strand of CAYGBV010000020.1, from coordinate 55,809 downwards.
CCCGAAGAACAACCCGACGCCGGCGCTGAACGCCACGGCCAGAATGATGGCGCCCGGCGAGACGAAGGTGTTCCAATTGGCGAGCGTCGAGAGTGCGATCGCGCCGCCCGAGCCCACCAGGATGCCGAGCACCCCGCCCAGCATGCACAGCACCAGCGCCTCGACCAGGAACTGCGACATGATGTTGCGGCGCGTGGCTCCCAGCGCCTTGCGGATGCCGATCTCCCGGGTGCGCTCGGTGACTGAGACCAGCATGATGTTCATGATGCCTATGCCGCCCACCAGGAGGCTCACCGCCGCGATGCCGGCCAGCAGGAACGTGAACGTCCGCGTCGTCTCCTCGAACGTCGCCAGGAATTCGGCGCGATTGCGGATCTGGAAATCGTTGTCGGCGCCCGGTCGGATGCCGTGCTCGCGCCTGAGCACCCGCTCGATCTCGATCATGGCGAGGTTGGCGGCCGCGGGATCCTCGATCTGCACGGTGATGGAGTTCAGACGGTCGCTACCGAAAATGCGGTACTCGGCCGTTTGAACGGGAATCAGGATCTGCTCGTCCGGATTCCACCAGCTCCCCATCGAGCCCTTCTCGGCAAGGACCCCGATGATTTCGAAGGGAATGCCCCGGATGGAGATCTGCTGGCCCAGCATGGCGGCCGGGTTGGCGCTCAGTTGATCGGGGATCGCGAAGCCCAGCACGGCGACCCGCTTGCGCGATTCGCCGTCGCCCAGCGTGAACATCCTGCCGTGCGCCACCGTGTAGTTGTTGGCCGACACGTAGTCGGGGGTGGTGCCGATCACGTTCGCGTTGAGGTTCTGGTTGACGTACTCGACCTGCTGACTGCGCCGCATCTCGGGGATGATCGCCTTGAAGCCGTGCCCCTCGCGCTCGAGGGCCTCCGAATCCTTGGTCGTGAGCCGGATGCTGGAGCTGCGCACGCCGCGGTGCATCTCATGGCCCGCGTACACGGACAGCAGGTCGGTGCCCAGGCTCTCGATCTGCTCCTGCACGGCGCGCTGCGCGCCGGTGCCGAGCGCGACCATGGTGATCACGGCGGCGACACCGATCACGATGCCCAGCGCCGTGAGGAAGGAGCGCAGCTTGTTCGCCCGGATGGCCGCGAGGGCGACCTGAATGATCTCGCCGAACAGCATCAGTTCCTCGACACGCCGGGGAGGCTCCGGCTCTGCATGCGGTTGATGCGATCCTGGAACTCCTGCTGGCTCGCGATCAGGCTCGCACTGGGGAGGATGAGCACGCTGTCGGCTTCGGCGAGGCCGCCGACGATCTCGGAGTAATCGAGGTCGGTGAGGCCCGTGCGGACGGGGACGGGTGTCGGCATGCCGTCGCGCATCGTGAACACGATGTAGTTGCCGCCGAAGAGGTACTCGTTGCTGTCGCGCGGCCGGCCGCCGCTCCCATGCATCGCGGAGCGCAACCGTTGCATGATCTGCCGATCCGCGGCGTCGAGCGCCTGGGGTCCACCGCCCTCGCGCATCTTGGCAAAGACTGCCTGCACCTGGGCGGCGGTGACGCCCTCGGGGAGCTCGATCTCGCGCCCCTGCATGGTGATGGTCTCGCGCTGCGGGCTCTCTTCCGTCGCCGTCGTACCGCCGAAGGAGCCGCTTCCGCCCTGCTGCTGGGCCGCCGCTTCACGCGCGGCCGCGACTTGCTGCCGTACGTCGTCGGGCTCGAGCCCCAGCACCTGTGCCGCCGAGGCCACGTCGGCGTCAGTGCGCAGGGCCGCGTTGGGGACGGCCAGCACACCGCGCCGCTCGCCCACGTGCACCTCCACCTCGGCGTTCATCCCCGGCTTGAGGAGCCCGTTCTGGTTGGGGATGCGCACCAGCACGGGGAACATCGTGACGTTCTGGTCCACCTGGGCCTGCGGCTCGATCTTGAGGACGCTCCCGCGGAACGGCTGGTTGGGGTACGCCTCCACCGTGATGGTCACCTGGAGGCCGGGCTGGATCTTCCCGATGTCCGTCTCGTCCACCAGCGCCCGCACCTGCACGGTGTCAAGGTTTGCCATGAGCAGCAGCACGGTGCCGCCGCTCACTTGCTGCGTCGCCGAGGCGATGACCGTGCCGACTTCGACATTCCGCTGGATGATGACGCCGTTCTGGGCGGCGCGGACGTCGGTATCCTCGAACGCGATCCGCGCGTCCTCGAGCGTGCGCTCGGCCCGCACCAGCTGTGCCTTGGCGTTCGCCACCTGCAGGATCGCGGCCTCGTAGTCCTGCTCCGTGATGAGGTCGCCCTGGTGCAGCTCTTCGGCACGGCGGAGCTGTGACTCCGCGTTGGTGAGTTGCGCCTGCGCCACCTCCAAGTCGGCCTCGGCCTGCCGCAGCGCGTTGCGCGGCACGCGTGGGTCCACCTTCACCAGGAGCTGCCCTGCCCGCACGGCGTCGCCGGTCTCCACCCGCACCTCAGTGATCTCACCCGATGCCTTGGACTTCACCTCGACGGTGGTGACGGGCTCGATGACCCCCGCCGCGCTCGCCGAGACCACGATGTCCCTAGTCGAGACGGGTACCAGCTGGTAGACCGGAAGCTCCACTTCCTCGGAGCAGCCCATCAGCGCGAACATGGCGGCGAGTGCCGCCCACTTCGCTGACTTCATCGGACTCTCTCGGTGATAACGTCTTGCTCGATGTAGCCGTCCAGCAGGTGAATCTGCCGCCCGGCGTGCATTGCGATGTGGCTCTCGTGCGTGATGAGGAGGATCGTCTGACCCGCATCGTGCAGGGTCTCGAACACCTCCATGATCTCGGCGCCGGTGTGGCTGTCGAGATTGCCCGTGGGCTCGTCGGCCAGCAGGATGCTTGGCTCGTTGACGAGCGCTCGCGCGATGGCTACTCGCTGCCGCTGCCCGCCCGACAGCTCGTGGGGCCGGTGCTCCATGCGATCGGCCAGGCCGACCTGGTCCAGGGCGTACTCGGCCTGCTGCTTGCGCTGCCTGGCCGACATCCCGGCGTAGATCAGCGGGAGCTCCACGTTGTGCAGTGCGGTGGCCCGGGGAAGCAGGTTGAACGTCTGGAACACGAACCCGATCTCCTTGTTCCGGATCCGGGCCAGCTCGTCGTCGTCCAGCTCACTCACTTTCTGCCCGTTGAGCCAGTACTCGCCCCTGGTCGGCGTGTCGAGACACCCGATCAGGTTCATGAGCGTGGACTTGCCGGAGCCCGACGGGCCCATGATGGCGGTGAACTCGTTCTGCTTCACCTGGAGGCTCACGTCCCGCAGGGCGTGCACCACCTCGGATCCGAGCACGTAGTCCCGCGTCAGCTTGTGCGTCAGGATGACGATGTCCGGCTGCGGGACGTCGCCCGTGCTGAAATCCATGTGCTTCAGTGCACCCGTCATGACTTCCTCCGTAACTGAGCGGCGGCCTGTGCGTTCGCTACAACGTAACGAAGCCGGCCCGGCGCGGGTTGCCGGCTACCGGCGGTGATCACCGTCCCGCCGCCGGTGCCTGCGAACGCTGTCGCTCCGGGCGATGAGTTCCTCGTAGGCCGCCCGCTGCTCCTCCTCGAGCACCGCCATGATGTCATCGTGAATCTGGACCCGCAGCGAGTCGTACCGTGGGTGAACCTCCTGCCACATCTGGCGCACCGCCTCCTGACGCCGCTCCAGAATGACGGCTACCGACTCCTGCTGGGCCTCGGTCAGCTCGAGGTGGTCGGCGAGCCGCTCCGCGTAGCTCACCCGCTCCCTGGGGCGCGTGCGACGATCGTCATCGTCGTCCTCCCACAGGCTCATGGCAACCCCGCCCGCGGCGGCGCCCAGCACGAAAGTCGCCGCCAGCAGACTCGCCGCGAGGGCCTTCGATCGATTGAGCATCCGGCTATCCTCTCCTAGTACTCCAGCGCGAGCCCGAGCACGAAGTCCACCTCCGGCGCCTGCTCACTCGCCAGCAGCTCCGGGACTGCTAGATCGCCGCTGTCCGTGGCAGCCAGCGGGTCTCCCAGCGCGGCCGCGCCGTCGCCGCCCCGGACCGTGATGCCCAGCCCGAATCCCACGACCGCCACCAGGAGCAGCGCCGCGACCAGCCCGGGTCGCGCCCACGCCGTGAGCACGTGCCACCACGGCCCGGCGCTCCCCAGGTCCGACTCCGCCGCGGCCACGACCCGGCGAGCGAACGCCGCGTCGTCGTCGGCTGCGAGGGCGGCCCGCAGCGCGCCCCCCAACACGGGATCCGGCCGGTGGTCGAATGGCGATGTCGAGTTCATTCGGTCTCCTCCGTCCAGTCCTTCCAGGCGCCGAGCTCGTTGCGCAGGGTGCGCCGCGCATGGAACACGTCCGAGCGCACCGTGCCCTCGGGCACCCCTAGGAGCTCGGCGACGTCCCGGTGCGTGTACCCCTCCACGTCGAACAGCACCAGCGCGATCCGTTGTCGCTCCGGCAGCGTATCCAGGGCGGCGAGCACGGCCCCCTGGAAGCTCCGCCGGTCGGTCACCGTATCGGGCCGGGCCTCGCGGGACCTGAGCCGCTCCGACAGCGGCTCCGCCGACCGGACCTTGCGCCGCCGTCGCCGGTCGCACGCGGCGTTGGCGACGATCCGCATGAGCCAGGGCCCGAAGGGCCGCGCCGGATCGTAGCGGCCCAGGTGCCGCAGGGCCGCCAGAAAGCCATCCTGTGCAGCGTCGTCCCCTTCGTCGGGATCTCCCAGGACTGCGCGCGCCAGCCGCCGCGCCTGGCCGGCGTAGCGTCCCACCAGCTCGCCGAACGCCTCCCGGTCCCCCACCTGGGCGAGGGCCGCCAGTTCGGCGTCCTGCATATGGGGATTACGCATGACGGCTCCGCGGCGTTGAGACCGACCCCGGGCGCCGCAGGTCCGGTCGGCGGCCCGGGCGCGCGTGCCACCCGTTAGACGCCCGGCGGGCGGGCGCGTTACCCGTCGCCCAGGCCGAGCTCCCGCTCCACCGAGCGCAGCGCCTCGATCACGAACTGGACGTGCTCCTCCAGCGGCACCCCCAGCTCCTCGGCACCCTGCCTCACCTCTTCGCGGTTCACGCCCTTCGCGAAGGCTTTGTCCTTGAGCTTCTTCTTGACGCTCTTGACCGTGAGGTCCTCGAAGCTCTTCGACGGCCGCACCAGCACGCACGCGGTCAGGAAACCGCACAGCTCGTCCACTGCGAAGAGCGTCTTGGCCATGAGCGACTCGCGCGGCACGCCGGTATACGAGGCGTGGCCCATGATGGCAGTGAGCATGTCCTCGGGGACGCCCCGCTCGCGCAGCACGCCCACGCCGTGGGACGGGTGTTCCTCGGTGGGAGAGTGCGCGTCGTTGGGGTAGCGCTCGTAGTCGAAGTCGTGCAGCAGGCCCACCGTGCCCCACTTCGCCTCGTCCTCGCCGTGCTTGCGGGCATAGGCCTGCATCGCCGCCTCCACCGCGTACATGTGCTTCCGCAGCGCGTCCGACTCGGTGTACTCGTGCATCAATGCCAGCGCTTCGTCACGGTTCATGCTCGTCTCCTAGTCTCCCAGCCAGCGCTCCCGCCACCGTTGGTATATCACCAGGGGCCACAGGGCGCGGGCGCGGTTGGCCCGGCCGCTGCGGTGGTCCGACAGAAGTTGCCGCACGCGCTCGCCGCGCAACACCCCCTGGGCGCGCAGCCGCTCCAGATCGAGCAGCCGGTCTACCTCGCTCCGCAGACCGTGGTTGATCCAGGCCGCGATGGGGACCGAGAGCCCTCGCTTGCGGCGGCGCACGATGCGCCGCGGCAGCCAGTGGCGGGCGATTCGCTTGAGGAGCCACTTGGTGGTGAGACCCCGCACCTTGAGCGGGCTCGCGAGCCGGAGCGCGAAGGTCGTGAGATCCCGATCGAGATAGGGGGAGCGCGCCTCCAGCGAGAACAGCATGGTCGCGCGGTCTACCTTGGGGAGCAGGTTGTCCCGCAGATACGTCAAGTAGTCGAACAGCATCACCTGGCGCAGCGGATCCGGGTCGCGGCGGACCACGGGGAGCCACGGTGCGCCGTGCTCCCGCTCCTCCCATACCGCGGAGTCGAGTCCGGTGCCGAACCACGCCACGTGGCGCGAGAGGGTGTCCCGCTCGGCCTCTGCTACGAACCGCTTTAGCAGGAACTCGAGGGGGACCTTTCCCGGGGACGTGGGTAGGGCGGACACCACGCCGTGTAACACTCGCCTCGCGGCGCTTGGCAGGGCGGCGTATGCCGGCGCCGCCTTGTGCCCGAGATAGGTCGGGTACCCACCGAGCAGCTCGTCGGCCCCCTCCCCGCTCAGGACCACGCCCACCCGCTCCCGGGCGGCGCGGGCCAGCAGGCAGGTGGGGAGAACGGCCGGATCGGCAATTGGCTCGGCGACGCGGTGCGTGACGAGGTCGAGCGCCTCGCAGAGGTCGCCCTCGGTGACCTGCACTGTGAGGTGCGGCGTACCGAGGTGGTCGGCCATGACCCGCCCGTAGTCGCTCTCGTCGAACCCGGCCTCGGCGAAGCCCACGGTGAACGTGTGCAGCGCCGCCGGTCCCGTGACCCGCGCCGCCAGCGTGGCCAGGAGGGAAGAGTCCACCCCCCCGCTGGTGAACACGCCCACGGGGACATCGGCGGCGAGCTGCTTCCGCACTGCCAGCTCCAGCCGCTCGGCGAGGAGCCGCTCCGCACGCTCCCAGGGCATCGGCTCCACCGGGATCAGCTCCGGCACCCAGTAGCGCATCGCTCCCCGGCCGTGCGCGTCGAAGCTCGCGACCGTTCCGGCCTCCACCTTGTGGATGGCGCGGAACATGGTGTGGGGCTCAAGCACGTAGCCGAAGGTCAGGTAGTCGTCGAGCGCGGCGGAGTCGAGGTCGCGCGAGAGCGACGGGTGCTCGAGCAGCGCCTGGATCTCGGAAGCGAACCACACGGCGTCGCCCACGTGCGCGTAGAACAGGGGCTTCTCTCCGGCGCGGTCCCGGGCCAGGAGCAGGCGGCGTCGCTGCGCGTCCCAGATCGCGATAGCGAACATCCCGTCCACGTCGGCCAGGCCGGCGGGGCCGCGGTCCAGGTAGAGCGGGAGCAACGGCTCGATGTCGCAGCGCGAGCGGTAGGGGTAGCCGGCGTAGCGCGCCCGCAGGGACGGGGCGTTGTAGGTGGCGCCATTGCACGAGAGCCAGACGGTGCCGCCGGGATCGGTGAATGGCTGGGCGGCTCGCGGCAGGGGATCGGTGATGCGCAGCCGCTCGGTGCCCATGATGGCGTGCGGCGAGGCGAGCACGGCGTGGTCGTCGGGGCCCCGATGCCGCAGCGTGCGGCCCATCCGCTCCACGACTGCCGCCGCCTCGGGCGGCGTGGCGCCGAACGTCACCATGCCGTAGATGCCGCACATGTGGGGAATGTAGCGGAAACGGTGCGCGATCTGGCCAACTTCGCCGCCGCAGTACGCATATGGTCCGCGCATCCCCCGACCGGTACTTTGCGAGCGGTGCGCCGCGAATGAAGCCGCTGACGGGGGTAGGGGCCGATGTTCGCGATTGATCCGTGGTTCTGGGCGTTCCTGGCAATGGTAGGCTGGTTTCTCGGCCTCCTGGTGGTGGGCTCCGCCACATTCGGGCGGCACTGGGTCTTCGGGCTCGCGTGCGTGGTGCTGGCGAACCTACCGCGCGTAGTCCTTCCACTGCCGCTCGTTGAGCAACCGCGAATTAACGGAGGCCTGGCACAGGTCGTCGCGGGAGCGGTCGTCCTCGCCTTGACCCTAGTGTTCGCCACCCCGGCGCTGCGGATCCGGCCGTTCACAGCCCCGACCCGCACGGAGCCGCTCCGGCGTGACGGGCTCTACGCCCTGGTGCGGCACCCGATCATGTTCTGCGACTCGTTCTGGCCGCTGGGCTGGTCGCTGATCTTCGGCTCGGTGATCGGGGTGGCGCTCACTCCGGTGTGGTTCGGGGTGTGCGTCCTCCTGACGTTCCTCGAGGAGGAGAAGCTGGTGGAGCAGTACGGCGACGAGTACGCGCGCTACCAGCGGGAGGTGCCGAGGATCATTCCCTTCCTGCGCCTGCCTTGAGGAGCGCCAGCTGCTCCTCCCCACACGGGCCGTAGGCGGCGTATTTCCGCGTCTCCACCAGCAGCGCGAGCTGCGCCTGCAGCACGTCGCGTGACGCCTGGTCGTCGGCGCGCGTAACGAACACGGTGGGCTGCGCGCAGGCAATGAGCTCCTCCCGCCACCACTGGGCGTGCTGCAGTGGCGACCCCGGGGCGTGCCGCCAGCGGCGGTAGGTCTGGAGCAAGTAGTTGCTGGTGAGCTCCGCGCCGTCGGCGGTGGACAGGAGCAGCGTGCGCTCGAGGTAGAACGGCAGGGAGAGCGGGAACACGTGCACCCCGATGACGCGGGTGCCGACGCCGGCGACTTCCTCGATGGCCTGGGCCAGCTGGGCCGCCGATCGATCGTTGCCGATGGCGTCCATGAGGCCGCGGCTCACCAAGGGGATCGCCACCACGGGCAGGCTCAGGCAAAGGAGGGTGATCTCCCGGCGTGACGCTGCGAGCCAGGCCAGGCCCCCGGCCGCGAGGCATGCCACGCCCAGCGCAACCGCCGTCGGGGGGATCGCGGCCGCCACTCCGGTACTCGCCGGGACCCAGCCTGGGATCAGGCGGCTCGCCGCGGCGAGGAACGCGCCCACGATGCCGAGTGCCGCCGCCGCGGCCCGCACGCCTGGCATGCGGCCACGGGCGCCGTGCCACAGCGCCGCCACCAAGAGGCCCACCGCCGGGATCAAGGGGAGCACGTACTGGGGCCGCTTCGACTGCGACAGGGTGAAGAACAGGACCGGCACCAGGATCCAGAGGAGCAGGAAGACGATGCGCGGGTCCCGCGACCTGCCCGGCGGCCGATCACCGGGCGCGCTCCCAGCCCGCCGCCGAGCCACGAGCGCCGCGATCGCCACCACCGACCACGGCAACGCGGCCGCCGGCAGGATGGCGAAGAAGTACCAGAGCGGTCCGGTGCGGCCGAGCTCCGGCGTGGCGAGCCGCCGGGCGGTCTCGGTGATCAGGGCGTACTCCAGGAAGTCGGGGATGTCCTGCGACACCGCGAACACCCACGGGAGCACCAGCGCCACGAACAGCAGCACCGCCACCCAGTCGAACAGCGCGCGCACGCGCCGCCGCCAGATGGCGTACGGCAGGGCGATCATGAGCGGCAGCGCCAGCGCGATGGGGCCCTTGGTGAGGACGCCCAGGCCCATCGCCGCCCAGGCCAGGGCCGTCCACCACACGCCTCCCGCTTCCCGTTTCCCGCTTCCCGTCCCCCCAGTTTCCAGCGCCCGGTCGTCCCGTTCCCCGTTCCCCGTTCCCCGTTCCCCGCCATCCCGTTCCCCACCAGCAGCCCCTTTCCCCTCAACAGCCACCCAGAACCCCATCAGCGAAAGCGTCGTCCACAGCGTCAACGCGCTGTCGAAGATCACCGTGCGCGCGTAGGCTAGGGTGAATGGCGTCGCCGCGGTGGCGATGGTGGCAGTCCACGCTCCGAGCCGGCCGTACACCCGCCCCGCGAACCAGAACACCAGCGCCAGGGTGCCGAGGGTGAACAGCAGCGACGGCAGCCGGGCCGCGACCTCGGTGGGTCCGAGCACCTCCATCACGGCCGCGGCCGTGGCGAAGTAGAGCAGCGGCTTGTCGAGGTAGGGGAGGCCGTTCAGCGTGGGGAGCACATAGTCGTTGCTCTCGGCCATCTCACGCGCGACTTCGGCGTTGCGGCCCTCGTCGGGCTCCAGCAGGGCGTAGCCGCCCAGATCGAAGGCGAAGGCCAGCAGCAAGAGCGCCGCGGCGGCGAGGAGCCAGGACGTCTGCCGTGAGATTGTCACGCCCGGTGCGGGTCGGATATTGTGAGAGGGACTATGGGTGATCGCGGAACGGCGCTAAAGCTATTCCAGCGGGCGTACGAGTGCCAGCGACGCGGCGAGCTGGAGGGCGCGGTTCGTCTGTACCAGGCGTCCATCGCCGAGCACCCGACCGCAGAGGCCCACACCTTCCTCGGGTGGGTGTACGCCCTCGAGCGCCGGTTCGACGACGCGATCGCCGAATGCAAGCGGGCCATTGCGGTCGATCCCACGTTCGGAAACGCCTACAACGACATCGGGGCATATCTGGTGGAGCTGGGGCAAGAGGACGACGCCCTCCCCTGGTTCGAGCGCGCCATCGAGGCGCCGCGCTACGAGGCGCGCTACTTCCCCTATCTCAACCTGGCGAAGATCCATGAGCGGCGGGGGGAGGTGACGCGAGCGCTCGAGATCGTGACGCGGGCGACCGAGGCCTGCCCGGACGCGCCGGCCGTAGTCAGTGCACTCCGCCGACTCCAGGCGCGCGTGAACTAGGACCAACGGCGACCGTGACGGGGATCTCTGTCTTCACCTCGTCGTCCACCGATATCTCGAAGCGGTACTTCCCCGCCGTCTGAAACGGCACGTCGAACACGAGGACACAGCCGGCCGCAATCTCCAGCACGCCGGCTGGCGGCTCGGCGAACGTCACCGTGCCGTCGCCGTTGATGACCTCGCGCTCCTCCTCGTCGAGCAGGCGAATGCGCACCTTGTGCTCACCGATCTCGGTGCGCTTCCCCTTCAGGTGGAGCACCAGGTGCATGCGCGGGTGCACCGCCGGGAGCTTGGCGACCCAGATGTGGGAGAAGATCCCCAGCACCGAGAGCTTGCCGAACCGATCGATAACGGCGTAGTCGCAGGCAACGGCGAGATCGATTCTCATGATGCGAACCTGGTAGCGAAGCTCGTGAGAATCCCGCTGAGCGCGTCGCCGGTGTCCACCGGCGGCGCGCACTGCGTGCCTGCGCAAACGTAGGCCCGGGGCGCGCTGCCGTCGACCATGGCCCGGAGGTGTTCGGGCAGGTGGTCGGTGGGCGCGTCGGGCGCGAGCCGTGTGATCACCCTGCGCGGGCGGTAGGTGCGGCGCGCCGCGAGCACGAGCTCCCGGGTGCGCTCGTCCTCCCCGCCGACGACCACGGCGTGGGTCACCGGCATCACCGCCCAGTCAATGGCCCTGAGCAACGCGGCGCCGAAGATCGCGAGCTGCTCCGCGCCGCCGGCCAGCGCCTCCAGGAGATCGTCGCGGTACGAGCGCCACTCCGCGCTGTTCTTGTGCTCGGCGAGCCGCGACAGGACGATCCCGGCGACGCCGCTCGGTGAGGGCGTCGGCGAGTCCTGCACGGGCGTGATCTCCTGGCGCAGGAATCCCTCGCCCCCCCGGCCCCGCGCCGTGTCGAGCAGCGCGCCATCGTCGCTCCGGTAATCGGTCACGACATGCGCCATGAGCTGCTCGGCGCGCTCGAGCCAGCGCGCCGCGCCGGTCGCCTCGTAGGCGTCGAGCGCCGCCTGGGCGACGTACACCTGGTCCTCGAGGATGCCGGAGACCTCGCTCCCCACGGCGTGGCGCATCCCGCCGTCGAGGTCGGGTGTCGCGGCCGAGCGGAACAGACGCTCGAGGGTGGCAACCGCGTGCTCCTCTAGCTGCTGGCGCTCGAGGAACGCTCCGGCCTCGAGCATCGCCGACGCCATGAGTGCGCTCCACCCGGTGTAGAGCGTGGTGTCCACGAACGGCGTGGGACGTGCGGCCCTGGCCCGCAACAGCTTCTCCCTCCCCGACCGTAGCAACTGCTCGACCTGATCCTCGCCCTTGTCCAGCGCCGCGGCGATCTCCCGCGGCGACTGCCTCAGCCACAGCACGTTCTTCTGCGGGTTGTGGTGCATCTCCCCCGCCTCGTCAATGTCGTAGCGGCGGGAGAGCACGTCGAACTCGTCGGCATCGAGGGCGGCGCGCGCCTCGTCGGGGGTCCAGGTGAAGTAGTCCCCGTCATCGCCCGGGCCGACGTCGGCGTCCTGCGAGGCATAGTAGCCGCCCTCGGGGTCGGACATGACCTCCCCGACCCAGCGGACGGCCCCCTCGATAACATCACGATACAGCCGCTGCTCTTCCTCGACGGCGCGCCGGGTGGCAGCGATCCCCTTTGCCGGCAGCTCGGCTGCGGCGGCGTGCAGGTAAGCGCGTAGCAGCTCCGAGTTGTCGTACGACATCTTCTCGAAGTGGGGCACGATCCAGCGCTGGTCCACGGAGTAACGGTGGAAGCCGCCGCCGAGGTGATCGCGGATCCCGCCGCGCGCCATCCCCGTGAGGGTGCGCTGCACGATCTCCGCCGCCCAGGGCTCCCCGGTGTCGAACCAGCGCGCCAGCAGGAAATCGCAGGCGCCCGGGTGGGGGAACTTGGGCTGGGTGCCGAAGCCGCCGTGGCGGAAGTCGAACGGTCGGGCCATGGCGTCGGCCGCGCGGCCGAGCAGCTCGGGCGTGAGCGCGCCAGCCTGGAGCAGTGGCCGGCTGGCCTGGAGGTGCTGCGTGACGATCTCGGCCTGCTCCCGCACCTTCTCGGCATCCTCCCGGAACAGCTGCGAGAGCTCGGTGAGCACCGTGCGAAAGCCGGGGCGGCCGTGCCGCCCGTCGGGCGGGAAGTAGGTGCCACCGTAGAACACTTCGCCCTGGGGAGTGAGGAATGCGGTGAGGGGCCAACCGCCCTGCGCCGTGAGCGCCTGCACCGCCCGCTGGTATCGCGCGTCCACGTCCGGCCGCTCATCGCGGTCCACCTTGATGCAGACCCAGTCGCGGTTGAGCAGCTCGGCGATCTGCGGGTCCTCGTACGACTCGTGGTCCATCACGTGGCACCAGTGGCACCACACCGCGCCGATGTCGAGCAGGATCGGCTTGTTCTCAGCGCGTGCCCGCTCGAACGCCTCGGGCGCCCAGGGATACCAGTCCACCGGCTGGTCCTGCGCCGAGCGCAGGTAGGCCGACTGCTCGGCTGCGAGCCGGGAGCTCATGCCGCCCTACCGCCCGGCGCCGAGGGGCACTCGGAGGCGATGGGACAGATCTGACACTGGGGAGCGCGGGCGGTGCAGATCGCGCGCCCGTGGTGAATCAGCAGGTGGGCGAACTGCGTCCATTCCGGCCGCGGGACCAGCGCCATGAGGTCCAGCTCGATCTTCGTGGGATCGCCGTGTGCGGTGAGCCCGAGTCGGTTGCTGATCCGCTTGACGTGCGTGTCCACCACGACGCCCTCGTCTATGCCGAAGGCGTTCCCCAGCACCACGTTCGCCGTCTTGCGGCCCACACCGGGTAGCGCGGTGAGCTCGTCCATCGAGGCGGGCACCCGGCCGCCGTGGCGCTCCGTCAGGCCCTGTGCCATCCGCAGGATTGACTTCGTCTTCTGCCGGAAGAAGCCGGTGGACTTGATCTCCTGCTCGAATACCTCGGGGTCGGCGTTCGCGTAGTCCTCTGCGGTGCGGTACCTCGTGAACAGGTCCTTGGTGACCATGTTCACCCGCTCATCGGTGCACTGCGCGCTCAGGATCGTAGCCACCAGTAGCTGGAGCGGGTCGGAGTGCTCCAGAGCGGTGGTCGCGGCGGGATACTGCGCCTTGAGCTTCTCGATGATGGGGCCGATGCGCTGCGGGAGGGCGGCGACTTTCTTTTTCGCTGCCTGCTTCGTCTTCCGCTTCGCCTTCCGCTGTGCCGCCTGCGTCGCGGCTTTGCGCTTCGGCTTCGCAGCCCGCTTCTTCTTCTTGGGAGTCACCGTTACTACTCTCCGCCGGTCGTCGCTGGGAAAAGGGAAATTATGCGCCGCTCGCGTGCAGCGCGACGTGCACGAGGTGCAGCAATTCGCCGCTGCTCACGACCGACTTGAGCCCGGCGGCCTCGCCGCCGGCAATCACGGGGGCGAACGCGGGAGTGCGCGCCTCGGCACGCGCGGTCGTGAAGTCTTGCGGCAGCGCGATCACCGTCACCTCGCTGAAGCCAGGGCGGTCCGGCCGCAGACCCAGAACGGCCAGGACGGTGATCTCCCGGTGGCTCGGCCCCGCCACCAGGAACAGGCCGTCCAGGGGCTCGTGCGGTTGATCGGGCGCCACCTGCGCCCAGCACCAGCGCTGCGGCAGTTGCAGGTAGCACGCGCCACCAGGAACCGACGGCCGCTCATCGAGCTCGGCCGCGAGGGCCGCCTCGATGTCTGCCTTGCCCACCGACGCTACCTGCCGGCCGCCCTCCCAGAACCGAAAGGCGACGTACAGCGTGTTGAGGTATTCCTCCGCCGCCTCCGCGTGTTGCTCCAGCAACTCCGGCGACTCCACCTCGGCCAGTAGCTGCTGGACCGACGAGAGGCTGGCGAACTGGCCCCGGTCGGCCGTGTCCTTCTGCGCCGCGGCGGCTTCCTCGCGGATTCCGGGGAACCGTTGCTCGGCCAGCTCGCCGAAGGCGTACTCGAAGGGATCGATACGGCTCAAAGCTGCTTCGGCAGGAACCCGTCCAGGACCTGCACGAACTCCTCGAAGTCCTCCACGTAGGGAACGTGTCCCGAGTCCTCGAATACCTCGAGCGTGGCGCCCAGGCACGTGGCTACCTGCTCGGCGGTCTCGAGCGGGATGGGATCGTGGCGGCCGTGGACCACCAGGGCCGGAATCGAGAGCTCGCATAGCTCGGTGAGCTCATCGCGCAGGTCGGACTGTGACACGCTGTCCCACACCGCCTGCTGCGTGCGGCCGGTGACGCGAAACGGCGTGAGGTCACGCGCCTCCTGTGGGTCCTTGAAGTACCCGGCTACCGACAGCTCGAAGGCGCGCTGGCGGTAGGCCTCGGGGTCACGCTCGCGCAGGTCCGACTGCCTCAGCGCCTCCCGCGCTTGCGCGACGCGGGGATGCTCCATTCGCTCGGCGAAGCGGCGCTGGAACTCCTCGCGATGGCCGGGGCTCACCGGGGCGGGAGAGACGAGGGCGAGCCGCCCCACCCGCTCCGGGTAACTTGCGGCGTAGAGCAGGGCCAGGAGGCCGCCCCAGGAGTAGCCGAGCAGCGTGGCCGGCGCAACGCCCCACAGGTCGATCAGTGCGTTCAGGTCCTCCACGTGCTCGCGCCAACCCACCGGGACGTCGCGCGGCACCGGAGAGCGCCCCCCGCCCCGCTGGTCGTAGTAGCGCAGCCGCCGGCCCACTGCGAGCGCATCGAAGTGCGGCAACAAGTAGTCGTGGTGCGCCCCCGGGCCTCCGTGCAAAACCACGACGTCCGGACCGTGGCCGATGGTCCGGACGTAGAGCGTCACCCCGCGCACCGCGACGGTCTCTTCCGTCGCGGGCATCTCCCTGGGATCGGGGCTCACAAGAGCACGGCCAATGCGTCGGCCACGTCCTTCACGGCCTGCTGCTCCGCCTCCGTGAACGGGTCGAGCAGATCACTGTCGATGTCGATCTGGCCGAGGATCTCGTCGTGCCGCCGGATGAGTACCACGAGCTCCGACTGCGTCTCGATGCTGCACGCCAGGTAACCCTGGGCCTGGGAGACGTCGGGGATGTTCAGGTCTCGGCGCTCCGCGACCGCCTTGCCGCACATCCCCTCGCCCACCGGGATCTCGGTGTGGTCGGTGGGTCGGCCGTCGTGCGCCTCGAGCACGAGCCTGTCGCCGCGGACCATGTACACGTACACGCCGGTGTATGGCGGCCCGGCGGCGCGGATCTTCTGCACCGCCAGCTGCAGCAGCTCCCCTTGCGAGGCGTCTCGGCAGAAGGCGCCCTGGAGCGCCCGCACGATGGGCTCGGGACGGAGGACGGTCTCGGGCACTAGCGCAGCGTCGCCGTGGTCTCCATCCGCTCGTCGTCGCGCAGGAACACGATCGTCACCACGTCGCCTGCCTGGTGGGCCACCAGCGCCCGCTGCAGGCCCATGAGATCCTTCACCTCGTGCTCGCCGACCTGGACTATGATGTCGCCGGCCTGGAGCCCCGCCTCCTCCGCGGCGCTGCCGGACCGCACGCCCGTGAGCCGCACGCCGCCCGGCGACTCCGTCATGTCGGGGATGGTGCCGAGAGACGCGCGCCGCCCGGTGCGCTCCGGTGGCTCCGGCCTGGGTACGTCTACATAAGTGAGGCCTTCACGCTGGCGCGCCAGCGTCCAGGCGAGGTCGGAAGCGAAGTTCGCGATCTTGATTACGCCGGCGACGTTGATCTTCTCCCAGTCGTCGGTGGGACGGTGGTAGTCCTCGTGCACGTTGGTGAAGAGATGCACGACCGGGATCTGCCGGGCGTAGAACGACGAATGGTCGCTGCGGCCCCACGGATCGTCTTGGCTGCTCAGGGCGAAGCGATAGTCGAGGTTCAGCGAGTCGATGATGCCCGGTAGCTCGGGCGCCGAGCCCACGCCGATCACGATCAGGGAGTCCTGCTGCAGCCGGCCCACCATGTCCATGTTGACCATGGCGTAGGTCTGCTCATTGGGCCGGACCGGATTCGCCGCGTAGTGCTGGGAGCCGATCGCGCCGAGCTCCTCGGCCGTGAAGGCGACGAACACGACGGTGCGGTGCTCGGGGTCGTTCCGCGGCGAGAGGATGCGGGCCGCTTCCAGCAGTGCCACCGTGCCGGAGCCGTTGTCGTCCGCGCCGTTGTGCACTGCGCCCGCGCTGTCGGGATCGAGGCTGAATGCCCCGCCCAGGCCGAGGTGGTCGTAGTGCGCGCCGATCACCACCACCTCTTCGGCGAGGCGCCCGCGTCCCTCCAGCACGCCGACCACGTTCTTCACTACAGAGCCGCCCAGATTGGTGTGCGCCACGCCGGGGGCCGTGGGGCTGATCTCGAAGACTTGGAAGTAGCCGTCCGTGCCGGCCGGTTCGAGACCGCATTCCCCGAACACCCGGGCTATGTAGGCCGCAGCCGAATCCAGCCCGGCGGTGCCCACGCCGCGGCCCTCCAGGGCGTCGCTGGCGAGGTACTGGAGGTCGGCCGTGACCCGCGCGACGGCGGCCTCCCTCGAGGCCATCTGGGCTCGGGCCTGGGCGGTCGTCGTCGCGAGGAGGGCGACGGCTGCGACAGCGCCCGTAGCGGCGCGGATCATCGATCTCGTACGGTGCACGGACATCGTAATTCGGCTCCCTACTTATCTTAGGTCGTTTGCGGACCCGAAACCTAATAGCATGGCGGCGCGCGTGATCGTCGGATACGTCCCGGGACGCGGCCCGCTGCACCGGGCGCACCCGTTCACGGCGCTGGTGCTGGCAGGGACGGTAGTGGTGCTGGCCTTCGCCCTGCCGGCGCCGCGCGGGCCGCTGGCTCTCGCGGTCGGCCTCGCCGCGCTCGCACTGCTGGCCGGGCTGCCCCGCGTGCTGCTCACCGCCGTGGGGTTCTCGCTGCCGTTCTGGTTCTTTCTGGGGCTCATCCACGGTGTGATCGGCGACGCGCCGCTCGAGGCGCTCACGGTCGGGGCACAGATCAGCGCGATGCTCGTCGCGTTCCTTCTCGTGCTTGCGACCGTGCACCCCGCCCGGCTGGCGGACGCGCTGCTCCAGCGGGGCGTGCCGTTCTCGATGGCGTATCTGTTGTCCGCCACGCTACAGGCGGTCCCGCGGCTGCGGCGGCGGGCAGCGGACATCGTGGATGCCCAGCGCTGCAGGGGGCTGAGAGTCGAGGGCTCGGTATGGCGCCGGCTCCGGGCCATGGTGCCGCTGGCAGTCCCGCTGGCGCTCGGCGCCCTCGGCGAGGTGGACGAGCGAGCGATGGCGCTGGACGCTCGGGGGGCAGCCGCACCGGCGCACCGCACGCCCCTGGATCCCCCTCCCGATCCGACCTCTCAGCGCGTCGTGCGCTGGCTCCTCGCCGCCGGTGCAGTGGCGGTGATCGCGTGGCGGGTGCTGGCATGAGCGTATGCCTCGACGGGGTCTCGTTCCGGTACCCGGGCAGCGACACCGACGCCCTCCACGGGGTGAGTGTCGCGTTGCGGCCCGGCGACGTCACGCTGGTGACCGGGCGCCTCGGGGCGGGGTGCAGCACGCTGCTGCTGGTGATCGCTGGCCTCGCGCCGCACGTCACCCGCGGCACCCGCACGGGCGAGGTCACCACCCTCGACCACGATCCGGCTAGTCGCGGTGGCCGCAAGGTGCTCGCCGGGCGGGTGGGCCTCTTGCTCCCCACCCCGTGGACGCAGCTGTCGGGGATGTCGTTCACTGTGGCGGAGGAGGTCGCGTTCGGCCCCGCCAACCTGGGGTGGCGGCGGGGGCGAATCGCCCAGGCCGTGGGACGGGCGATGGAGCTGTTCTCCGTAGCGCACCTCGCCCAGCGGGATCCCCGTACGCTGTCTGGTGGCGAGCTGCAGCGGGTGATGCTCGCCGGGGTCGTGGCGATGGAGCCGGAGGTGTTGCTGCTCGACGAGCCGACCCTGGAGCTCGATCCGGCCGGGGCGGAGAGCGTGTACGGGCTGCTTCCCTCCCTGGCCGAGGAGCGCACGGTGCTGCTCGCCTCCACGGATGTCGACCGCGCGGTCGCCGTGGCCGACCGTGTGCTGCTGCTCGATCGCGGGGGCCTCGTGGCCGATGGCACGGCGGACGAGGCGTTGGGCAGCGCCGGCGCCGTGGCGTCCGGGTGCAGCACCACCGTGGCGGAGATCGCGCGGGCGGCAGGCTTCGCGCCCAGCTATCCGCTCACCGTCGGGGCGGCGGTTCGCAGGCTCGGGCCATGAGCGCGCTCAGGCTGGAAGAGGTCTGGTTCGGCTACGACGATACGCCGGTGCTCCGGGGCGTGTCGCTGGAGATCGCAGGAGGCGAGGCAGTTGCGCTGCTGGGCCGCAACGGGGTGGGGAAGACCACTCTCACCAAGCTGATCGTCGCGCTGCTTGAGCCCCGCAGCGGCGTGGTCCGGGTGGGCGGTCGGATCACGGAGGGCAAGGCGCCGGAAGACGTGGCGCGCCTGGTGGCCTACGTGTTCCAGCACCCCGAGCAGCAGCTCTTCGCCCGCACGGTGTGGTCAGAGGTGGCATTCGGACCGCACCAGCAGGGGCTGGGCGACGACGAGAAGCGCGGCGTCGTGGGTGATGCCCTGCAGCGGGTGGGCCTCGATGCCTACGCCGAGGTGCACCCCTGCGATCTGCCGGCGGCGCAGCGCAAGCTGGTGACCCTGGCGGCGGCCATCGCGCAGCGGCCCCGGGTGCTGGTGTTGGACGAGCCCACCCAGGGACTCGATCGCGGCGGCGTGGATCGCGTTGCCGCGATCATCGCGGGCCTCATCAAGGACGGAGTAGCGGTCCTGGCCGTTACCCACGACCTGGCGTTCGTCGCCGAGGCGTTGGAGCGAGCGATCGTGCTGGAAGAGGGACGCGTGGCCTACGACGGCCCCTCCAGGGACCTGGTGCTGGATGCGGCGCGAGCGCGGGAGCTGGGATTGGAGGTGCCGCCGGCTGCGGCGCTGAGCGTGGCGCTGGAGCTGCCGGGGAGGCCGGTTAGGGTGGGGGAGGTGGTGGAGGCGTTGCGCGGGGAACGGGGAACGGGGAACCGGGAACGGTAGCCTGACTCAGGGCTGGGCCGGGCCGGCCTCGCCCCGTCCGGACATGCGCTGCACGCCGCGCGGCTCTCACCCGTCGTACCGTTCCCGGTTCCCCGATCCCCGTTCCCGGTCCTTACCGCGGCGTAAAGTCCGTCTTCTCCGTCACCCTCCGCGCGAACGCCGCGAGTAGCCGCGCCGCCCGCTCCAGGTCCCCCACGTCCACCATCTCACACGGGCTGTGCATGTAGCGGTTCGGCACCGAGACCAGCCCCGTGGGAATCCCGCGCTGCGTCGTGAAGATCGAGTCGGCGTCGGTCCCGGTGTCGCGCGGCGCCGCCTGAATCGAGTGCGGGATCTTCTCCTTCTCGGCCGTCTCCACCAGCATCTCGAACACCACCGGGTTCACGGCCGAGCCACGCGAGAGCACTGGGCCCCCGCCCAGCTTGAAGTCGCCGTGCTCCTTCTTCTCCACGTTGGGGTGATCGGTCGCGTGGGTAACGTCCACAACAACGGCCACCTTGGGATCGAGCCCCACAGCGCTGGTGCGGGCGCCACCGCCGGTCCACGCGATCTCCTCCTGCGCGGTGGCCACCGCGTGCACCCCAGCCTTCGGCTTGCGGGCCGCGAGCCGACGCAGCGCCTCCAGCACCACGAAGGCGCCGATCCGGTTGTCGATGCTGCGTGAGACCAGCTTACCGTTGGGCAGCTCCACGGCCTGAGCGGCGAGCACTGCCGCGTCTCCTACGCGCACCCGCTTGAGGGCATCCGTCTTGTTCTTGGCCCCGATGTCTATCCACAGGTCGGTGACCTTGGTGACCTTGTCCTTTTCATCGCCGTTCAGCAGGTGAATTGCCTTCTTCCCGATCACCCCATCCACGAGCCCGTTCCTCGTAGCGATCGTCACGCGCTGGCCGACGAGCACCTGGCTGTCCCAGCCACCGATGGTCGAGAAATAGAGGAACCCGTCATCGTCCACGTGGACGATCATGAGACCGATCTCATCGATGTGACCGGCGAACATGATGCGCGGCCTCGCGTCGGGATTGACCGCCGCGAAGGAGTTTCCCGACACGTCGGCCTGGACGTCGTCGGCGAACCGTTGCGCCTCTTTGCGCCACACCGTGGCGGGGGCGGTCTCGAACCCCGAGGGCCCAGGGGAATCGAGCAGTTGCTTCAGGAACTTGAGGGACGACGCTTTCATCACTACCCACCCTTCGAGGGCATGTCGACGGCCGCACCCCGGCTGCCTCGGGCGCGGTCGCTCGCTCGGGCGAACCTATGCCAGGGCCGCAGCGGGTCTAGGCCGGAATTGGGGCATCAGGGGTCGGAAATGGGACATCCGGACCACTCCGGCGGGGGCACTCACCCCCGCCGTCTGGGGAATTCACCTAGTTGGCGCGACTCCCTCGGGGCGGAGGGCTACTTGGCCTGTGCCAGTGCCCCGAGCGTCGCGGCCAGCAACCGATAGAACCGGCCGACCGAGTCGATGTGCACCCGCTCGTCCGGCGAGTGGGGAAACTCGATCTGCGGGCCGACGGAGATCATGTCCATCCCCGGCACCTTCTCGCCGATGATCCCGCACTCGAGTCCCGCATGGATCGCCTTGATCTCCGGCTCGCTCCCCAGCTGCTGCAGGTGTTGCTCCTTCAGCACCTTCAGCACGTGGGACTCCAGGTTCGGTTTCCAGCCGGGATAGCCGTTTCCCTCCTCGACCTCGGCGCCCGCCTGGTGGCCCATGGCACGGATCCGCTGCCGCAGGGCGGTGAGCGCCGAGGCCACCGAAGAGCGGCTGCTCATCCCGATCACCAGGGTGCCGTCCTGCATCACCACGGTGGCGAGGTTCGTGCTGGTCTCAACCAGGTCGGGGATGTCGTAGCTCATGGCCAGCACGCCGTGGGGCAGCGCGTTGAGCAGCTGCAGCACCTTCGCGGTGGTGACCCGGTTCCACACCTGGGCGGGCATGTCGGTATCGGTCACCTCGAGCACCATGTCGGGGTCGGCGGGGGCGGACTCCTCCTTGATGGCCGTGAACTCCCGATTGAGCTGCCGGGCGACCGCGATCTTCTTGCTCCTTGCCACCACCGCCAAGGCCGAGGCCTCACGCGGTATGGCGTTGTGCTTGTTCCCGCCCTCGATGCCGGCGAGGCGGAGCGGCGTCTGGAGCGATACCGCGTAGAGGGCGCGCGCCAGGAGCTTCACCGCGTTGCCGCGCTGCAGGTGGATATCCACCCCGGAGTGGCCGCCCTTGAGGCCCCGCAGCTTCACCTGCAGAGCCACGCCGGTTGCGTCGCCGCTCTTGAGTGGCACCGTGAGCGTGCTGTCGCCGCCGCCGGCGCACCCGACGTACAGGGCGCCCTCCTCCTCCGAGTCGAGGTTCAGGAGCTGCCGCCCCTGCAGCATGTCGCCGCTCAGCGCCGCCGCGCCGGTGAGGCCCGTCTCCTCGTCCACCGTGAACAGAAACTCCAACGGGCCGTGCGCCACCTCCTTCGACTCCATCACGGCCAGCATGGCGGCCACCCCGATGCCGTTGTCGGAGCCCAGGGTCGTGCCCGACGCCGTGAGATAGTCGCCGTCCCGCACAGGCTTGAGGGCGTCCTTAGAGAAATCGTGATCCACGTCGGAGTTCTTCTCGTTCACCATGTCCAGATGGCTCTGGAGAACTGTGACCGGGGCTCTCTCGTTTCCCTTCGTGGCCGGCTTGCGGACCACCACGTTGCCGGCATCGTCGGTCTGGTACTTCAAGCCGCTCCGCTTCGCGACCCCGATCACGTACTGCCGGATCTGGTCCTCCTCCTTGGAGCCGCGAGGAATGGTAAGGATCTGGTCGAAATGTTCCCACAGGGCCGTGGGTTCCAATGTCGATACGAAGCTCATGTCTGTTCCTCCCGGTGAGAGAGGAATTCTACACTGGCGTTCCACAGTGCACGAGAGCCCTCACCAGCTGGCCCCGGGAAAGGCATCGGTGGGAGTTACCGCTGTTTGACAGCGCTCTGCCAACGGCACTACAATGCGCGAGGTTTTCACCCTTATCCCGAGAACGCTTATGGCAGATCAAAAGTCGTTTACGCCGTTCGTCCCGGCTACGACGAGCATGGCCGAGCTGACCGGCAAGGCGGTCGTATTGGGTGCGATCATGGCCGTGGTGCTCGGCGCGGCAAATGCGTACGTGGGCATGCGGGCCGGGCTGACCGTGGCCGCCACCTTCCCAGCGGCCGTCGTGGCAATGGCGGTGCTGCGCGGCTTCAAGGGCACGGTGCTCGAGGAGAACATCGCACGTACCACGGCGTCGGTCGGTGAGGCACTGGTCGCGGGCGCGATCTTCACCATCCCGGCGTTCGTGTTGAGCGGTGCGTGGGACAACCTGCGCTACCTCCAGAGCACGGCAATCATGCTCATCGGCGGAGTGCTGGGCGTGCTCTTCGTGATCGTGCTTAGGCGCACGCTGGTGGTTGAGGCCGACCTGCCGTTCCCCGAGGCGGTGGCCGCCTCGGAGATCGTGAAGGCCGGCCAGGGCGGGCAGACCGGCGCCAGGTACCTGTTCGGCGCTCTGGGACTCGCGGGCATCTGGGAGCTGTTCAAGAACCCCGTCGGGATCAACCTCGTTCAGGACAGCGCCAGCAGGTTCTTCACCTTCGGTCGCTCCACGATCGAGCTACTCGGCCAACGATTCAACTACCAGGGCGGCGCGCTCATCAACTCGCCGCACGCCTCTCCCATGCTCATGGGTGTGGGCTACATCGTGGGGACGCGGATCTCGAACGTGCTGTTTTCGGGCGCCGTAGCGGGCTGGCTGCTGTTGGTGCCGCTGGCCCTGTTCCTGCAGCCCGGGCTGGCCGGGGCCATCGGCGAGGGCCAGTCGTGGACCGACCTGGCCAACCAGGTATGGATGCGCCAGGTCCGCCCGCTGGCCGTGGGTGCCATGATCGTGGCCGCGTTCTACACGCTGTACACCCTGCGGAGCTCGCTGATAGCCGGCCTTGGCAAGGCCATCCGGCACATCAACATGGGTGGGCACGCCGCCGACGCGCAGCGCACGGAGATCGATCTCAATCTCAAGAAGGTGTCCATCGCGGTGGGCGTGGCAGCGATCGCCACCTTCCTGCTCTACCTGCACTTCACCGAGGCGATCCGCGGGGCGCTGGTGCTCACCATCGTGATGGTGATCATCGGCTTCCTGTTCGCGGCGGTGGCTGGCTACTTGGTGGCGCTCATCGGGAGCTCCAACAACCCGATCTCGGGCCTCACACTGAGCGCGCTCATAATCGCCGCGGTGCTGATGGTGTTCCTCGGCCTGACCGACGTGCATGGCGTAGCGGGCGTGCTGGGAGTGGCCGGAGTGGTGTGCTGCACGGCCGGCATCGCGGGTGACATGATGCAGGACCTGAAGGTCGGTCACATCCTGGGCGGCACGCCGTGGCGTATGCAGATCGGCGAGATCATCGGTGTGATCTTCGCCGCGCTGGTGCTGGCCCTGCCGCTCATGGCGCTGCACCGCGCCTACACCATCGGCTCGGCGGCGCTGCCGGCTCCGCAAGCCGGTCTCATGGCGATGATGTCGCAGGGCATCGTGACCGGCGAGATGGCCTGGCCGTTGGTGATCGCCGGGATGTTCCTCGCCTTCGCCCTGATCCTGATCAAGGCGCCGGCGCCGATGCTGATCGCGGTGGGTATGTACCTGCCGTTCCAGTCGACGGCGGCGATCTTCGTGGGAGGTCTCATCCGCTGGCTGTTCAACCAGCGGCTCAACGCCTCGGGTGCGAACGAACAGCAGAAGAAGACCGCCGAGAACACCGGCGTGCTGCTCTCCTCCGGCTTCATCGCCGGCGAATCGCTGATGGCCGTGGTGCTGGCGCTGCTGGTGATCGGCGCTGACTTCGCACCCTGGCTGCAGAGCTTCCAGCGGCTCACCTTCGGGCTTGGCGCGAGCTTCTGGCCCAGCCTGATCATCTACCCAGTGGTGATCTACCTGCTGGCGTGGTTCACCATCAAGGTGGCACGGGGCTACAACATGACCGGCTGAGCCGGCTCATAGGGTGTATGACGGGAGCCGCCTCCCCTTCGGGAGGCGGTTTTCGTTTCTTTAAGAGAGTGGGGGGACCTCTCATGTGGAGACGCAAGCAGAAGGACCCGCTGGAGGAGGTGAACCTCCTGGAGCTCGCGCCGATCCGGATTGCCGACTCGGAGGAGGTCAAGGGCCGCATGGTGGTGATCCGACCGTTGCCGGAGCGGAGCGGGTTCAAGGGCACCGTCGACAAGTTCCTGTACCTGATGTCGGCTCGGCGCGTGCGTCTGGATGACCGGGGTGCGTTCGTGTGGGAGCTATTGGACGGCGACCACACCGTCGGAGAGATCGCGCGGCAGGCGCGGGAGAAGTTCGGGGAGCATGTGGAGCCGGCGGAGGAACGCGTGGGTAAGCTGGTGGCGGTGCTGCGGCGCGAGGGATTGGTGGCGTACCCGGGGATTGACGACGTGATGTGAGGGGAACGGCAGGACGGGCTTTCCTTGGGATCGACGTGGGACTCCTCGACGGAGGGAATGTCGTACCGTTCCCGGTTCCCAGTTTCCCGTTCCCCTCTTCAGACCGCCGCGGAATCCCCCCTACACCGCCTCCTCCTTCTCCTCCTGGACGTACCAACGGAAGAACAACACCGACGCCGTCCCGAAGATGATCAGCCCGCCCACCAGCTTCATGATCAGGCCTGCCAGCTGCTGGTCCTCACGCGCGGAGATTGTGCCCACGGGCGGGGCGAGTTCGTACACGGCGTAGATCGGGTAGTCCGCGAACGTGAGGAATGCCGCGGGCACCGTGGGGATGAACACGTTCAGCAGCAGGAACAGGATGCGCCCCGGGTAGGAGAGCGGGCGGAGCTCCGGCAGAGGCCCCAGCACCTGCCACCAGAACACGAGTCCCGCAAACAGCCACGCCGCGTCGATCGCGAACGAGCCGAGCTGACTGGTCTTGAGCGTATCCACCACGGCCGGGAGGTGGGTGGCGAGCAGCACCACGTTGAACACCACGAATGCGATGAGCGGGCGGCTCAGGAACTGCGCTGCGCGGTTGGCCCACCGGGGACGGATCATGGCGCGCAGCAGCCACTGCGGTGCGCCGTGGATCAGCAGCGGCGCTGCCACCATGGTGAACAGCAGGTATGTGACGGTGTGCACGCTCACCAGGTAGCCGGCGCCGAGGGGCCCGAGCGGCCAGTCCGAGGCTATCCACAGGACCAGTACGCCGAGGATATACGACACGATCTGCCCCAGCTCTGCCGCCGGGCGTTGGCCTGCCGGACAGAGGTTCCGGAGGGCGAGGGCGTAGCCCCCCAGCATCAGGACTACCAGGATCCACACGCCGGGGTACGCCTGCCAGGTCCAGTCCCACGGCGTGCCCTGGGCGGAGCACCACCAGGTCATGGCTCGGTGCCTGCCTCCAGCGGCTCGACGACCTCGCAGTAGGTGAGAGCCGGTGCCACGGGCGTCATTGCCCCTGCCAGTTCGCTCGCACCAGGAGAGGCAGATCGTGGGCCCAATCGTTCTGCCGGGTGCCGGAGGGGTACACCACGTGAGCCCGGTTGTCGGTGGTGAAGGCGATGACCTGAGCCGCGTGGCCCATGAGGTAATCGCCCTCGCCGCTCCCCTGCTTCACCGCCGGGGGGAGTCTCAAGGAGAGCTGGATCTCGTTCACCTCGTCCGTGGGTCCGATCAATCCGACGAAGGAGGGATCGAAGGCGTTGAGCCACTGCCGCAGCCGGTCCGGTGTGTCGCGCTCGGGATCCACGGTCACCATCACGACCTTCACGCGGTTCGCGACCTGGGGCGGCAGCGTGTGCAGCACGGCCGCGATGTTCGCCATTTGCACCGGGCAGACATCGGGGCAGTGGGTGAAGCCGAAGAAGAGGAGTGTGACGTAGCCGTCCGTTCGCTCGACGAAGGCGAACGGCTCTCCCTCGGTGTCGGTGAGCGTGAAGTCGGCCTTGGGAACGGGCTCGGGGAGCACCACGCCCCTGAGCTCGCCGGGTCGCGGAGCGTCACCGCGACACGCGGCCGCCGCCAGGACGGCGCCTGCCGTCAGAGCGCCCGTGAAACGAATGAACACTGAGCCACCACCAATCCGGCGTGCAGCTTGCACATACGTGAAATGAGGCCGAGGGGAATCTAACCCCCCGGCCCCATTCTCGACTCACGCGCCGGGCCGGCGGTGTGCCTACTCTGCTAATACGACGCCCAGTTGTCCACCCAGGCGTTCCCGATCGGGGCGAAGCCGGCGAGCGGCGCCAACGCTCTCCGCACTTCGTATGAGTCGTAGTCGATGTCGATGTAGTTGCCACCGTACTCGGTGCGGCCAATGGGTATGTCGATTTGCTCCGACATGCCCGAGATGACCAGTCCGTCGAAGCGTTGATCGTCTGACAGGAATTCGATCTCCCCTCCCACGATCACGACACCGTTCCACTGCAGACACCCGCGGCCCATTGCGGTGGCGCCCTTGTTTCCCGTGATCCAGAGGTCTCCGGTCACGATGAGCAAGCCCCACCCCCAGGTTTCCGGTGCGCAGTTGATGGTGGCGTCACCCTGCACGAATTGCACGGGGTAGCTCGGGTCCCAGGGCCGCACGCCATACTCGTCGGGGACGATCCCTCCGGTGATGGTGCGCAGCCACTCGATCCGGGTGTCCTCAGCAGCGGACTTGTCGGTTCCGGCCTGTACCACGCCCCCCTCGACCGTGAAGTACGACAGGGACTCGATCTTGTTGCCGCCGCTGGGCACGCGGATCGCCGGGATGTTGGGCTGGCGGCACTGGGACTTGTAGTTGTGATCGCGCCCGCGAAACTCGCCACAGCTATCTCCGCCAGGTGGCGCCGGACAGGGGCCGTTCGGATCCCTGTCCAGTCCGCTTACCGATGCATACGCCGCCAGCGCCTTGATCGTACCGTACTGCCACTGCGCGAATTGGGCCACAGTGCGCTGGGCCTGCGGCTCGGCGCCGCGGGTCGGCCGGATGAGGTGCCCCGTGGACCGAATGACGTACATCCATGCGGTGAGCGTGTCGGCCGGTCGGTGGGTCACGTGTGCAACGACATCGGCGTAGCCACCGAACACGTTGATGCGCACCGAGTCACCGTCAGGCGGACGGATCGCGTTGTCGCACCCGTCGAACGATACCTGGCGCATGTACCTGGCAAGGCCCGCCTGGGCGACCGCTACTGCGTCCACCATGTCGCCGCTCGAGTCGGCGATCTGACGCTCATTCCGCACCCGCACGAACACCGTGGAGAGCATGACCGTCACGAGGGCCACCACGAACAGGGTGACCGGTAGGGCGAATCCACACTCGGCGCGCAGGCGTGGCACGGCTAGTTCACCTTGTTGAGGAACGGGACCCGCGTGATCAGGTCGAACGTAACCGGGTCGGTGGTGCCGCGGGGCGCGACGTCGCTCGCTCCCACGAGGCGCAGCTCCAGCCCTCGAACCTCTGCGAGCCCGCCCGCCGGGGGACAGGTCTGCACGGCGAGATCGTCGCCCACCAGACACCCGAACCCGGCGGAGGTGTCGAACGGCGCGAGGAGCTCCTGGGGAGGCATGAAGCCCGCCCCGCGCCACAGGGCGATGCGGCCGGGGAGCTCCACGGAGGTGGCGAACACGTAGGTAACCAGCTCGTACAGATAGAAGATCTGCCCGGGCGGCGGCATCACGCCGCCCGGCCCCGCCATCATGGCCTCACCGTACACCATGAAGCCGCCGCCGAAACCCGAGATCTGGATGAGGCTCGCGCCGGGGATCTGGTGGGTGAAGATGCTGTCGGCGAGGCAGTCGGCTGGGTTGCTGTGCGCGCTCACGAAAACGCCGTCCACTGCCAGGTAGGTGCCGGTGCTGTCGCGCCATGCCATGCCGCCCGGCGTCGCATTGGCGTAGCGCAGCGAGTCCGTCGGCACCAGCGTCGCCGCGATGGTGCCCGATCCGACTTCCTGGCAGGTCATCCCGAAGGCGTACGGGATTCGCGCCGTGAGGCCCTTGGGAGTCACCATGGCGAGCGCGCCGTCCGTGATCATCCGCAGCTCGGGCGCGATCATGTTCATGGCACCGCGGGAGACCTGCCGCGCCGACATCATGGCGTCCTGCCGGCTCACGAACCTCGAGTCGCTGACCATCATGCGAATGAGGGCGACGCCTAGCACCGCCATGACCACGGTGCCGACCAAGAGCTCGACCAGCGTAAAGCCGCGGCGGTTCACTCGGTCCTCAGCGGTGACGGGAGACGGGGTTTCGTTCGGTCGACCACCACGGTATCCGGCAGGCCCGCGAGCGCCCCCGTGGGGGTAAGCACGACCGTGACGCGTCGCGCCGCCGGGGACAGGTGGGTGACGAACACGCAGCGGGAGTAGGTGATGGGCCCCGCGCTGCGGGTATCACACTTGCTCTGCAGCGTGTCGACCACCTCCCACGCCAGACCCTGTGCCCAGGCAGCCTCGCCGCTGAGCGCGGCGCTGCGGTGCGACGCGATCGCGGAGTGTCGGGTGTGGTTGGCCACCTGGAACATCAGCCCGCCCAGCGCGATGAGCACGGTGGCGAGAATGCCGAGGGCCATGATGATCTCCACCAGGGAGGCACCAGCCTCGCTCCGGATCAGGGGTGCGGTGGGGCGCATCACCACTACGTTCCCGTGGCGGGCGCCAGCATCCGGACCTGGCCGGCCCGAGTGACGCGCACCTGTCGCTGGTACTCCCTGATGCTCAGCGTGACGGTGACGCTCTTGGACGTCACGCCGTTGGGGAAGACCTCCACCCAGGGGTCTTTGCTCCCGTCCACTGTGACCACCATGGCATCGAGGTCGTAGTCCGTGTCGTCACCCAGGAAGCGCTCGCGGTACACCGTCGTCCCGCCCCGCTGCTTGATCAGGTACATCCGCAGGGATTGGTTGAACTGCATGACCACCGGCTCTCGCTCCCGGGCGGCCACCATCTGGGCGTACTGCATGTCCGCGATGACGAGGCCGGCGGCCCCCCGCACCTTCTCGTGCTCCAGTGCGGGGAGCAGGCCCCAGACCCCCATGGCCGAGATGAGCCCGAGCAGTGCCAGGACCATCATGATCTCGACCAGGGTGAATCCGCGTCTAGTCATCAAGTCGTTCCGGAGTTGCGAGGCACGGGCCGGTTCCCCAGCGCCGCGTCCAGCCAAGATAACTCGTTGCGAGTGGGTCGGTTAGAGGTGCCGGCCCAGCGCGCGCCGGATCCGGCCCGCCCGCAGGACACCGCGCGGCCCGCCATCGGACTGCTGCCGTGTGGCTGACCGATTCGGTGCTCCTCCGGGCGTTCTCCCACGGGTGCCAATCTGACCCTTGGTGGGTCACCGGTCCGTGACCCTCCCCACATCGTCCCCGGGCGCCGCCACGCTACCATAAGGCCGTTCCGTGCCGCGGCCGTGAGG
Source organism: uncultured Gemmatimonadaceae bacterium (assembly GCA_964348295.1). Lineage (GTDB taxonomy): Bacteria > Gemmatimonadota > Gemmatimonadetes > Gemmatimonadales > GWC2-71-9 > WVYX01. Next base: position 26,111 of record CAYGBV010000020.1, on the reverse strand, counting down.
CACAGGGGACGCCGGAGGCGGCCTCGTCGGGTCCTGCACCCTCCCCGGGGAGTACAAGCCAATGTCGGGCTTGCAGTTAGAGGGCAGCCCCGCCACTGTGCACGGCGCCCCCAGCCACTTGCGCGTAGCCCAGAAGCGGGTAACGTAGCGAGTTACGGCGGCTGCCCACCGAGCCGTCCAGGAGCCAGCGATTGTCACATGCTTCGAGCCTCTGATATGAGTCTCCGCGCGCGAATCGGCTGGACGCTCGTGGAGATGATCCTGGTCCTCGCGATCTTCGGCACCCTCACCGCGATCGCGCAGCCCTCCTACCGCCGCTGGGTCGATCAGGCGAGGGTTGCCCGGGCCATCGCCGACATCGAAGCCATCCAGGCCGACCTGGCCGGGTGGGAGTACCTGGAGGGCGAGCTGCCGGAGACGCTCGCCGAGATTGACCGCGGCGATCTGCTCGACCCCTGGGGGAACCCGTACCGCTACCTCCGCTTCGAAGGCGCCGCCTCGGGTGACATGCGGAAGGACCGCTTCCTCGTGCCCATCAACTCCACCTACGACCTGTACAGCGTGGGGGCGGACGGCGAGACTTCCGCTCCCCTGACCGCCAAGGTCAGCAAGGACGACGTCGTGCGCGCCAACGACGGCGCCTTCATCGGCGTGGCCTCGACGTTCTGATGTCCCGGATTTCGCTCAGGCCCAGTGCCGCCTTCCTCCGCACGCGCGTCGCGCGGCGCGTGCTGGTGCTGTTCCTGGTCTGCGCCTTGCTGCCGCTGACCGCGATGGCGGTGTACTCGTACTTCCGGGTATCCAGCCAGCTGCACGATCAGGCACGGGAGCGCGTGGTGCAGGCGGCCAGGAATACGGCCCAGGCCTTGATGGAGCGGCTGGAGTTCATCGATCGGGACCTCAGGGCGTTTGCCGACCGCAGATCCCCCTACGCGGATACGTCCGTGGCGCTGGGACGTCTCGTGCGGCGGACGCGGCCCGCCCAGGGGGTGGGCCGCCAGACGCCGGGCGGCTTCGAGACACTCTATGGCGTGGCCTTTCAACCGCCCGACATCGATGCGGCCCAGCTGGAGCACCTGAGCAGGGGGAATCCCCTGCTCGCCACGGCTGCGCGAGCGGGTGGCGCGGCGGTCTACATGGGGAGGGCCGTCGACCCGGAGGATCCCGCCCGCGGCGTGGTGTGGGCGGCGCTCAGCGCGGCGTACGTCGCCGTGGCCGGGGAGGACGCCGCGGGGCTCCCGTACGACATGGACTTGTGCCTGCTGGACCGTGATTACTCGCCGATCTACTGCTCCCGTCCAATGACGCCGGGCACGATTGAGTCGTGGCGGGTCGGAGGCGACGGCGACGTGCCGGATCGGTTCGACTGGCGTGACGACGCCGGTCGGTACGTGGCGGGCGCCAAGGAGATCCCGCTGGCCGCGCAGTCCTACGGCGTCTCCTCGCCCGGTTGGACACTCGTCCTCAGCGAGGAGCGCGCGACCGTCCTCGAGCCGATGACGGAGTTCAGAAACCGGTTCCCCCTCATCATCGTGCTCACGATTCTCGTCGTTGCCACGCTCGCCAACATCCAGATCCGCAACAGCATGGATCCGCTGGAGAAGCTCCAGGAAGGCACCCGGCGCATCGCGCACCAGGATTTCGGCAGCCGTGTGGCGGTGACGAGTCGCGATGAGTTCCAGGATCTGGCCGAGTCGTTCAACTCCATGGCGCGCCGGTTGGGGCGACAATTCAACGCGCTCACCACGATCAACGAGATCGACCGGCAGGTGCTCTCCGCGCTCGACACGGAAGAGATCATCGACACGGTCATCTCCCGCACGCGTGGCGTGATCGAGTGTGACGCCGTCGCGCTCTGCCTGGCTCAGGGGACCGGCCCGAGGGCTCACTGGGCGCTGTATGCCAGCGGCACCGACGGCAAGGGTGGGGCCGTGCAGAGCCTGCAGCTCGCGCCCGCCGAGATCGAGGAGCTGAGCCAGAAGCCCGAGTTCCTGTTCTTCGGCCCGGAGCGGCTGCCCGGCTATCTGGATGGCGGGACGCTGCGCGAGCGGGAGGTCCGATTCTTCCTCGCGCTCCCGATCTTCCTCAAGCAGAAGCTATCGGGTGTCATCGCGCTGGGATATCGGGAGCGGCCGGACCTGGGTGAGGAAGACTTGATCCAGGCGCGGCAGCTCGCCGATCAGGTGGCCGTCGCCCTCTCCAACGCCCGGCTCATCGAGGAGCTGGACCAGTTCAACTGGGGGGCGCTGGCGGCGCTGGCGCAGACCGTGGACGCCAAGTCGCCGTGGACGGCGGGGCACTCGCAGCGTGTCACGCGACTCTCCCTGCGGGTGGGACGCACGATGGGCCTCCCGGCGGAGCAGATCGACGTGCTGCACCGGGGCGGGCTGCTGCACGACATCGGCAAGATCGGCGTGCCGGCGGAGATCCTCGACAAGCCGGGCGCGCTGACCGATGAGGAGATGCAGACTATGCGCGACCACGTGACCGTGGGCGCGCGGATTCTAACGCCCATCGCGGCGTATGCGGACATGATCCCCATCGTGCTGCGGCATCATGAGCGCATGGACGGCTCGGGTTATCCCGATGGGCTGGTGGCGGAGGGGATCCCGTTCCTGGCGCGCCTGCTGGCCGCGCCCGATGTGTTCGATGCCCTGACCTCGGACCGGCCGTACCGGGAGGCGCTGCCGCGCCAGGACGCGGTGGAGTTCATCATACACCACTCTGGCAACCACTTCGATCCATCCGTGGTCGAGGCGTTCCTGGCCGTGATGCGGGAGCCCGAGCCGGAGGTGCCGGAGGAGCTAAGCGTGGTCTTCCCGAAAGTGACGGCCTAAAGGGCCGCGCACATGAGATGGGTCCGCGCCCATGACGTCTCCCAGCGATAATCGGGCCCGGTTGGGAGAGAAGGCAGCGGAGCTGCTCGCAGAGATGCAACGGCAGTCGGGCTCGCCCTCCGGGCGGAGCAGCGGGCCGGCAGCCGGTGAGACCGCAAAAGGGGGTGCGCGGGTGAAAATCCTCAGCGTGATATTCGGCATCGTCCTCGCCGTCGCGATCGTGATGGTGGGGGTGCGCCTCCTTCCCAAGGAGCGCACTGTGCCCGTCGAGCTGCTCGGCACGTGGGAGACGGAGGTGGCGTCCCACGCGGAACACCCCATGGAGATCACCGCGGATACGCTGCGGTTCCATACCGAGGAGGGTTGGGCGGAGCACGCGATCGTGCAGGTGCAGAGCCGCGAGGAAGACGCCAGGATGTGGTACCGCTTCGGCTACGAGGCCGAGGGGGAAGAGTTCGAGCTAACGCTCTACTACTACCCACCGCCGGACGAGCACCTCCAGTTCGAGAACCAGCCGCACCTGGAGTGGCGCAAGGCAGCGCCGGAGGCGCCGTGACGGCTGCTGGCGTGTTGGCGGCGCTGGCGGTGGCCGTGTCCGGCGCAAGCGGTCAGTCGCCCGTCGTCGCGGCGCAGGACACTGCCTGCATCGTGATGCGGGCCGAGGACCTGCCGCTCGAGACCCGGCAGAGTCCCCTCGACTCCCTCACCTTCATGGTGAGCGGATATCCGGTGAAGCTCTGCTACGGCCGACCCTCGGCGCGCGGCCGGCCGGTATTTGGTGTCCTGGTGCCGTATCGGGTCATCTGGCGGACCGGTGCCAATGAGCCCACGATGATTCATACGGTGCGGCCGATTCGTATCGCTGGCATCGGGGTCCAGCCCGGGACCTATTCGATCTACACGATCCCCGGCGAGAACCGGTGGGAGCTGATCGTCAATCGCGCGATCTCTCAGTGGGGCCAGGAGGCCAACTACACGGAAGACATCCAGGTCCAGGAGGTTGGCCGGGCCGTGGTTCCCAGCGAGCAGGTCGAAAGCTATACGGAGCAGCTCACGTTCGACGCCTCGCCGGCTGCTGGGGGCGCTATGATTCTCACATTGCGGTGGGAGAGGACGGTGGCGGCGATCCCGGTGACACCGGGCTGAAGCCGCCTTGGGCTGCCCCTGCGCTCTTTCCGGCCGCCAGGTACAAGACGATCAATCCCGCGCTCGCTGCGCTCACCGCGACCTTGAGCACAGCGGGCGCGTCGCTCGCCGACAGGAATCCCTCGATGATGCCGGCCAGAATGAGCAGCGTGGCGGAGGCCCCGACCAGCCGTATGGCCTCCCGCCCGTACACGACCAGCGCGTCGCGCCGCGCCAGGTCGCCGGGTGCGACGACGGCGCGGCCGACCAGTAGGCCCGCCCCGCCGGCGATGAAGATGGCTGTGAGCTCCAGCACGCCGTGCCCGGCCACGAACGTCAGGATCCACTCCGCCAGGTGGTAATTGGCGAACAAGCCCAGCACCGCGCCGAAGAACAACCCGTTGAACAGCAGCACGAAGGCGGTGCCGATGCCCCCCGTGATACCGAGGGCGAAGGCGCCGAAGGCGACCTGCACGTTGTTGGCGATGATGGCGGAAGCCACGAACGGGAGGTACGGCGAAGGCGTCTCGGCATAGCCCCTCCCGGCGGCCTGCTCGTACACACCGCCCTCCGCCCGCGCGAGCATGATGTCGGGCAGGATCTCCTGCGCGAGCTCCGGGCGCTCCCGCACGAGCGCGTACCCGACCAGGCCGGGTAGCAGGAACAGGAGGCACGCCACTAGCACGTAGGCACGGGCCCGCCACACCGCCAGTGGGAATTCCCGGAACACGAGCCGCCCGAGGGGCAGCCGCCGCACCCCGCGCAGCCCGTAGAGGGCGTTGTGTCCGGCGCCCACGACCCGCTCTAGGTACTCGAGCACGCGGCGGTCCACGCCATAGGTGCGCGCCCTTGCGAGGTCGGCGGCGACTTCGCGATAGCGTGCCGCGAACTCGGCGACCTCCTCACCGGTGAGCGTCGTGAGGCCGTTCTGTTCCACGCGAGTGGTGCCCTGCCGGAACCGCTCCCAGTGCTCCTGCTTCATCGCTACGAAGCGCTCGGCGGTCCCCGAGGCCGCCACGCCCGCGGCACCGTGCCGCGCCGCGGTCTTGGCCCGGCGTTTGGCGAGCTCGTCGCCGTATAGCCCGACCAGGAACGCCTCCGGTCGGGGGTCCCGGTTGGGGAACCGCTCACCGAGGCGCTCGGCGAGCTCGGACGCGAAGCGGCGCCTCACGTCGGGTGGGAGTTCCTCGAGGCGCGTGACGAACTGCTCGAGCAGGCGGAACTCCTCGTCGGAGAGCAGCGGTGGCCCGGCGTCGAGCGCCTCGGCGGGCGGCGCCAGCGGCGCCGACAGCACCACGTCCTCGGGTCGGTCGCGCACCACGATGGTGCCGGCCACCAGATCCCCCAGTCGCTTGTGCTGCGGGTGGAAGAACACGAACGACAGCCCCGCGAGATACGAGCCGGCCGGCTGGATGTCGACCAGGCGTAGCAGGTTGCGGATCAGCGCGGCCGGGAAGGTCACGGGGTGGCCCGTGTCCATCACCACGCGGATACCGATGCGGCGCTTGCCGGGGGTGCGGCCTCCTGCCAGTGCCTCGAACAGCGCGAAGTACCCCCAGAAAACGAGGAACCCGACGAGGATGAGCAGGGCTCTGGCCCAACCCGCCAGCCAGTCCTGCAGCCCGCTGGCCAGGGCGTACGCGAAGCTCACGAGGATGAGGAGTAGCAGCACCACGAATAGGTCGTAGATCGCGGCGGCCATGCGGGAGCCGAGCCCCGCGAGCTCGAGTTGCAGGACTACGTGTTCCGGCGTCTCGACTGCGATCCGCCGGGAGAACTGCAGCGCGCGGGGATCTCGCGTGTGGGCCATTTGCACAGCATCTTACCGCTCGGGAGGGATGATGGCCACATATCAGCTGCGGCGCATGTCGATCGGTGAGATCCTGGACGGCGCGCTGGCGGTCTACCGGGTGTTCTTTGGCCCGCTGGTGGCGATCGCGATCGTGTGCGAGGGCGTGCCGGCGATCCTGAACACCTACATCACGCTCGGCGGCGGGGCGATCGAGTACCCAGTGCTGTGGCTGGCCTCCTTTGTGCTGTCCGGGCTGGGCGGGCTCGTCGCGGCGGCCGCCACGGTGTGGGTGATCTCGGAGGCCTACCTCGGACGGGAGCCGACCGTCGGCGATGCCCTGAGCTACGCGCTCGGCAAGATGGTCCCGCTGTTCATCGCCGGCCTGGCAAAGTACCTCCTCATCTCCTTCGGATTGCTGTTGTTCTTCATCCCCGGCATCGTCGTAGCCTGCGGCTATGCCGTGGTCGCACAGGTCGTCGTGCTGGAGGACCTGCCGATGGCCACAGATGCCCTGGGCCGGTCATGGTCCCTCACCAAGGGGCACAAGCGCCGGGCGCTGGTGCTCGGCTTCGTGGTGTTCGCCCTCATCTGGCTGCCCTTCATCATCGCGGGAGGCCTCGCCTTCTTCGTGCCGTTGCTCGAGAATGTCTTTACGGTGGGCGGCCAGCTGCTGCAGCTGGTGATCTACCCCGTGGTCGCGTGCGCCTTCACGCTGTTCTACTACGATCTCCGGGTCCGCAAGGAGGCGTTTGACCTCGAGCACCTGAGCCGGCAGATCGGGCTCACCGCCGAGCCCGCCGAGGCGTGACCGCACCGCTTCAGTCGCCGCCAGCCGACTCCCTGCGGGCCGTGCTGCGGCGTATCTATGCTGCGCCCGAGTACGACTGGGAGGTGCCGCGGGATCCGTTGGGGTTCTTGCGGGAGCTGCACGAGGCTCAGCTCGAGTGGCTGCAGCAGTTCCAGGAGAGTCACCCGGTCGCGTACCTGATCTTCCTCGCGGTCGTCACTGGGTTGTTGCTCGCCATCCTCGCCCACTTCTCTTACCTCGTGTGGCGTGCGCTCAGGCCTCGCGCCCTTCCACAGGAGGAGCTGGCCCAGGCGGCTGCGCGGCCCCGGGACGCGGCGTGGCACCTGGACGAGGCCCAGCGCCTGGTGCGCGAGGGCCACTTCGCCGCGGCGCTGGCACACCGTTTCATGGCCCTGCTACTAGAGCTCGAGTCGCACAAGGCGCTCGCGTTCCACCCCTCCAAGACTCCCGCGGAGTACGTGGGGGAGGCACGGCTCGACGACGACGCGCGCTCCAAGCTGACCGGGTTGGTGGCCACGCTGTACCGCCACCTGTTCGGCGGGGCGCCGTGCACCCTGGACGACGTGCAGACCTTCGACCGCCGGGCCACCGAGCTCGCAACGTACCGTGCGACGGGCTAGCACCACGATCCTGCTCCTCGCGGCCTTCACCGTCGCGCTGGCGCTGGCGGCGATCGCGGGCCTACGGACCGCGCCGAGCGAGGAGCTGTTCGACGCGAGGCGCTCCACCTTCCTGGCCGGGCCGGAGGGCGCCAAGGGGTGGGCCCAGGCGCTGGAGGCGCTGGGCGTCCCGGTCGAGCGGCGGCAGCGTCCCCTCTATGGGCTGGCGGCCGACACAGTGCCCGTGGACCCGGCGGCGTGGCTCGCGATCCTCGGTCTGTTCCCCCAACCGGTGGAGACGGCGCGCCTCTTTCCCGCCACTCGAGCGGTGACCGACGTGGAGCGCCGCGAGCTGATGCGCTACCTGGAGCGTGGTGGTGCGCTGTTCCTGGCCGGGAGCACCGAGGTCGAGCAGTGCTTCGGCATGGAAGTGACTCGCGTGTCGCGCCAGGACGGCCGCGAGTCGGAGGTCGTCGGCCCGCCGGGCGTCGATTCGCTGCCGCCGGCCCGGTACGTATGGCACGCGGCCGACCCCGAGGACGGGGAGCCAGCCGGGACCACGGGTGACCGCGAGCGGTGCGATGCTCCGGCGGTGGTGACCAGCCGCCTGCTGCTGCGTACGGACGACGGTGAGGCGGTGGCCTGGCGTCACCTCCTCGAGGGCGGCGGCCGCGTGATCCTCATGGCCGACTCCCGGTATCTGTCCAACCGCTTTGTGCGAGATACCGAGGCCGGTCCCCTGATGCTCGGCTGGTTGCTCGACGAGGCGCCGTCGCGCCTCGTCGTGGACGAGTACCATCAGGGGTTCGGCGCGGGCGGTTCGATCTTCGCCGCGGCTTGGGGCTGGACCCGCGCTTCTCCGGGGGGCTGGGCCATGCTGCAGCTCGCGCTCGCGGGCCTGATCGCGTTGGGCGCGGCGGCGGTGCGGTTCGGGCCGGCGCTTCGGGTAATCGAGCGCCGCCGCCGCTCTCCCCTGGAGCACCTCGACGCGCTGGCGGTGGGCCTGGAGCGCGCCGCGGGCCACGACGCCGCAGTGCGCCTGATAGCGAACGGGCTGCGTCGCCGCTTGGGTCGTACCGGACACGTGCCACGCCAGCGCGGCGACTACTCGCAGTGGCTCGAGTCCCTCGGGCTGGCGGCCCAGAGCGCCGAGGCGCGCAGGGCGGTGCAGCGGCTCGGCCGGATACTTCGTGAACGCGACGGCGACGGGCGCGTGCTCGACGCCGCCACAGCCGTGGAGGACGTGTGGCAAGCACTACGACCAGCGGACAGCTACAGGAGATCCTAGCGGCCCTGCGCCGTGTCGTGCTGGGCCAGGACGACGCGACCCGCGACTGCCTCGTGGCGCTCCTCGCTCGGGGACACGTCCTGCTCGAAGGCGTGCCCGGCACGGCGAAGACGCTGCTGGCACGCACGCTCGCACGTGCCCTCGACGTGAGCTACGCGCGCATCCAGTTCACGCCCGACCTCATGCCGGGAGATATTACCGGGATCTCGGTGCTCACCGGTGGTCAGGAGTTCGTGTTCCGGCCGGGACCGCTGTTTCACGACCTCATCCTCGCCGACGAGATCAACCGCGCTCCCGCCAAGACACAGGCCGCGCTGCTCGAGGCGATGCAGGAGCGTACGGTTACAGTAGACGGTAAGAGTCACGGGCTCTCCAGCACCTTCACCGTGTTCGCCACCCAGAACCCGATCGAGTTCGAGGGCACCTACCCGCTCCCCGAGGCTGAGCTCGACCGCTTCATGATGAAGGTGAGCATGGGGTACCCCAGCGAGGACACCGAGCAGGGTATCCTGGAGCGCTATCTGGAGGGCTTCGAGGCCGATCTGCCGGAGACGTACGGCGTCAGCCCCGTAGTGGACGCGGACGGCGTGGAGCAGCTGCGTCGGGCAGTCGAAGCGCTGCGGGTAGAGCCCCAGATCACGGCCTACATCACCCAGATAGTGCGAGCGACCCGGGAGTCCGCCTCCCTCACGTTGGGAGCGAGCCCGCGTGCCGGTGTAGCGTTGCTCAAGACCTCCCGTGCGTTGGCGCTGCTGCTGGGACGGGAGTTCGTGATCCCCGACGACGTGAAGCAGCTCGCCGCGGCGGTGCTGCGCCACCGCGTGTCGGTCGCACCGGAGCTGGAGCTCGAGGGTGTGAGCGCCGACGCTGCCCTGAAATCGATTCTCGATCAGACGGAGGTGCCGACCGCGTGATCATCCCGACGCGGCGCGCCGTGCTGCTGTTCGCCTGCCTGGCCCCGGTCGGGTTGCTGGGCTACGTGACGCCGTTTGCGCTCGATGTCCTGGTGCTGCTGAACGTGGGACTGGCGCTGCTGGTCGTGGCGGACGGCCGAGCGGCCGTAGCGCCGGCGCGGCTCGACGTGACGCGCGACAGTGCCGAGAGCTTTACCGCCGGGCGGAAGACGCAGTGCACCTATCGCTGGCGCAATCCGGCGGGGCGCAATGCGCGGCTCCTCGTCAGGGAGATGCGGCCGGCGATCATCGGCGGCGCGTTGCGGCCGCGCTCCGTTACCGTCCCGGGGGGTGGCACCGCGCGCGACAGGCTGCCCGTGACCCCGCGGCGTCGGGGGAGGGAGTCGGGGGGCTGGCTGGCAGTGCGCAGCCGTGGGCCGCTCGGTCTCGCACAGCGGCAGGGACGCATCGATCTCCCCTGGCAGGCCAGGGTGTATCCGAGCCTGCCGGCATCGCGCCTCAAGGCATCGGTGGCCGAGGCCGTGCGCCGCAGGGAGAGCGGCCTCGCCACGCTGCGCCGCCCGGGTGAGGGGCGCCTGTTCGAGAGCCTGCGGGAGTGGGTCCCCGGCGACGACACGCGACACATCGATTGGAAGGCGACCGCGCGGCGGCGCAAGGTGATCGCCCGGCAGTACGAGGAGGAGCGGCGCCAGCAGGTCATGCTCGTGCTCGACGCCGGCCGGCTGCTCACGGCGGAGGTGGGCGGCGAGGCCCGCATGGAGTACGTCGTGCGGGCGGCGCTGTGGCTCGCCTTCGCGGCCAACTACCACGACGATAACGTGGGCCTGATGGTGTTCGCCGACACCGTGCAGCACTATGTGGCGCCGCAGCGAGGCCGGCGGGGACTGCGCCAGGTGCTCGACGTGCTGGCGACCGTGCAGCCCAGGCTGGTCGAGCCGGACTACCCCGCCGCGTTCCGCTACCTGGCCGTGCGCAACCGCAAGCGGGCCCTCACCGTTTTCTTTACGGACGTGATCGATCGGCTGGCGTCGGAGGCGCTCGTGTCGCATGTGGGATCGCTACGGCCCCGTCACCTGCCGCTGGTCGTGACGCTGCGCAATCCCGATCTCGATCGGGCTGCGGCGGCGCGTCCGGCGGAGGTGAGTGAGGCATACCGCAAGGCCGCGGCCGAGGAGCTGCTCGAGGCACGCGGCGAGGCCCTCGCCGGGATGCGTCGCGCCGGCGCGGTGGTGCTCGACGTGCCCCCCGGATCGGCGAGCCGCGCGGTGGTGGAGCAGTACCTCGAGCTCAAGCGGCGAGGTCGGCTATAGTGCGCACCGCCCTCGAGCCGGAGCGGGTACGATCCGTCTACGATCGCGTCGCGCGGTGGTACGACCTGCAGCACGCGTTCGTCACGGGGCGATCGGACTGGCAGGGGCGAAGGATGGTGGTCGAGAAGTCCGTGCGTACCGGGGACAGCGTGTTGGATTGTGGAGCGGGCACGGGCTCGACGGCGCTCCTCGCGGCCGAGCAGGTGGGCCCGGAGGGGCACGTCACGCTGTTGGACATGAGCGAGGGGATGTTGACGGTGGCGCGTGACAAGTTGACGGCAGCCGGGCTCGGTGGCCGGGTCGAATACCGGGTCGGCGACATCCTGGCGCTGCCGTTCGACAACGACAGCTTCGACGTGGTGCTCTCCACCTACAGCATGTGTCCGCTGACCGAGCCGGCGCGCGGTGCCGTAGAGCTCTACCGAGTAGTGAAGCCGGGCGGTCGCATTGGGGTGGCACACTCTGCCGAGCCAGGGGGACGGTTCACGAAATGGCTGGCCGGGGCGGTGGAGGCGGTGGTGTGGCGGGTCCCAGCGCTGTCGCTCGGGTGTCGCGCCGTGGAGACCCTACCAGCTCTCGAGCGAGCCGGGGGCCGGGTGCTGTTCCACGGGCGCATCGGACTCCCGCTGTGGCCATTCGTCGTGTTCGTGGTGGAGAAACCCGCGGGCTGATCTGTCCTACGTTCTCACGTGGTCGCCGGGAGCGGCACCGAGGGTACGTGGAAAGCGCTGGCCACTCCCGCGAGTTGGATTCTACGCCGGCGACCTGTAGGTTCAGCTATTTCCATGCCTGCCACCCCCGAGTCGCGGCCGGCGACCCTGCTCGATCGCCTGCGCGAGGACCGTCCCCTCGTGGCGGTGGAGCTACGCCCGCCCAAGACGGGCCTGAGCGTCACCGAAAGCATGGACACATGGATCGACATGTATCACTCGGTGCGGCGGCTGGCGCGGCGGGACACTATCGTGTTCCTCACCGACAACGCCGTCGGCGTCTCGGAGGAAGAGAACCTGCGCCACCTGGTGAGCAACCTGGCCGGTGACGTGCCGGCGGCGAAGCTCGCGCCGTTTCTGACGTGCAAGCACACCCTCGATTACTGCCAGCTCTACGTGGACCGCGCGGCGGCGGCCGGGTTTGAGGCGCTGACGGTACTGGGGGGCGACCGCACCGTGGGACCACCGCGCTGCGTGGAGTACGCCTACATGCTGCGGCAGAAGATCCGGGAGCGGCATCCAACGTTGGCGCTCGGCGGCTGGGCGAATCCCCACCGTGACGCGGCGGAGCAGGTGGGCTACCTGCTGCGGCCGGAGTTCACGGGTGAGTTCTATCTGACGCAGGTCGTGTCGCACCACTCAATTGGAGCGGTGGAGCGGTTCGTGGAGGAGGCCCGCAGGCGCGGCGTACCGCACCCCGGGGTGTTCGGCGTGTTTGTCTACCGGTCGGCGAACCCGGCCACGTTCCAGCGGCTGGAGCAATTCTTCCCCGTGCCGGCCGAGGAGATCACGCGGGAGTTCGAGTTGGGCTCCTCGGCTGAGGAGATCTGCGCCCGCACGATCAGCGCGCTGCGGGACGTGGGGGTGGAGAAGGTGTACCTGTCGAATCTGGGGTTCCGGAAGCCGGAGGAGCGGTACCGAAGGTTGCTGGAGGCTCTGCAGTAGGTCGGCCGGGGCCCGACCCGCGCGAACTCACGGCGCGGCTCGTCGCTCGGCCACAATCCCACCCTCGCTCACAGCCGGGCTGCGTATGCCTGCCCCCGTCCACCGCCCTTCCACTCGGGAGCGGCCGTTGGCCTAACCCTCCCGTGCCGGGCGCCCGAATGCTCGCTCGGGTGGCATTGTGGCCTCGCTGGACCCTGACCCGACCTGAGGCTCCCTCTGGCAGGGTTCCCCGGCCTCGCACGCTTCCCCCTTCCCGTTTCCCGCTTCCCGACTCACCCTGTCGTACCGTTCCCCGTTCCCCGTTCCCTCTACCCCAGCACATCCCGCGCCACCTCCACCCTCCCCAGCGGCGCGCTCACGTGCACGCCCTGTACCACGTCCCGTACCGCCGTCAGCACCTCGCGCGCGATGGCGATGCCCTCGGCGAGCGCCGCGTCCTCTCCCTTCTCCTGTGCCTTGCGCATCCGCTCGATGACGCGCCGCGGGACTTGCTGGCCCGGGACCTCGTTGGCGAGGAACTCCGCGTTCCGCAGCGATACCAGCGGCCACACGCCGGCCACGACAGGGATGGCGTCCTCCTCGGTCCGCTTGAGAAACGTGGTGAACTGATCCACGTCGAACACCGGCTGGGTGATCACGAAGTCGGCCCCCGCGTCCACCTTCCAGTAGAGCCGCTTGAGCTCCCGCTCCGCGTCCAGCGCGGCGTGGTTGAGCGCCACGCCGATCACGAACCGCGTGGGATCGCCGATCGGGTTGCCGCCGGGATCGAGGCCGTGGTTCAGGCGGTACGCCACGTTGGTGAGCCCGATGCTGTCGATGTCGAAGACCGCGGTCGAGTCGGGGTAGGGACCCATGCGGGGTGGGTCACCCGTGACGATCAGCAGGTTCCTGAGCCCGGCCGCAGCGGCACCCAGCAGGTCGCTCATCATGCCCAGCATGTTGCGGTCACGGCAGGTGTAGTGCACCACCGTCTCGATCCCGACCTCCCGCTCCACCACGATGGCCGTGGGGATCGCACCCATGCGGCTCTGCGCCCGCGGCCCATCGAGGATGCTCACGGCATCGACGCCGCTCTGCTTGAGCGTGCGTGCCTGCTCGATGAGCGCCTCGGCACGGCATCCCTTGGGCGGCAGCAACTCGACGTTGGTGACGAACTCGCCGGCGGCGAGCTTGGCGCCCCAGTTGGAGCGCTCGGCCAGCGAGACGGCCTCCACCTCCGCTGCCGCATGGACCTCGTGGCGCTCGACCACCACCGACGCAAGCCGCGGCTGGGTCGTGGCGATCATGTCGCTGATCCGCTTGATGTGCTCGGGAGTCGTGCCGCAGCAGCCACCCACGAAGCGCACGCCGACCTGGATGAGTCGCTGGGCATAGTTGGCCAGGTACTCCGGGCTCGACAGGTAGATCTTGCGGTCGCCTACCGTACGGGGCAGGCCCGCGTTCGGCTGCGCAGAGAGCGGCTGCTCGGTCACTTCCGCCATCTGCTCGATGCCGTCGAGCATTATGGCCGGCCCGACGGAGCAATTGAGCCCTACGACGTCGGCGCCCCACTCAGTGAGGGCGGCGCCGATGTGCTCGGCGTCCGTCCCGTACGTGGTCTTGCCGCTCTCGTCGATCGTCATCTGGGCGATGATCGGCAGGTCGGTCAGGCCGCGCACCGCGCGGAAGGCCGTGTGCAGCTCATCGAGGTCGCTGAACGTCTCCAGCACGAACCCGTCCACGCCGCCCTCGAGGAGACCGCGCACCTGGCGCCGGAAGAACTCCTCTGCCTCCTCCCGCCCCGTCGGGCCCCACGGCTCGATGCGAATGCCCAGCGGCCCGATGGCGCCGACCACGCTGGCACGCCGGCCGGCGGTGTCACGTGCCAGAGCGGCGGCCGTGCGGTTGATCTCCTCGGTCTGCTCGTCCAAGCCGTAGCCTGAGAGCTTCACTGGGTTCGCGCCGAACGTGTTGGTCTCGAGCACTTCGGCGCCAGCCCGCAGGTACCCCTCGTGCACGTCGCGCACCACGTCGGGCTGCGTGACGTTGAGCTCGTCGTAGCACACGTTCACGAACATGCCCTTGCCGTAGAGCACGGTGCCCATGGCCCCGTCCACCACGTGGACGCGGCCGTCGTCGATCAGGTCCCGCAGCGTGACGCTCACGTGGTCACCGCCTCCGCGGCGCGCTCGTAGGCCAGGTTGGGTGAGAGCCACCGTTCCGCGGTGGCGACGTCGACCCCGGTACGGCGCGCGTAGTCCTCCACCTGGTCGCGCTCGATGCGACCGACGCCGAAGTAGTACGCCTCGGGATGGGCGAAGTACCAGCCGCACACCGACGCCGCCGGCCACAGCGCGTCATGCTCCGTGAGCTCGATGCCGGTGCGGTCCGTGACGTCGAGCAGCTCGAAGAGGCGCCGCTTCTGGGTGTGATCGGGGCACGCCGGGTAGCCGGGGGCCGGCCGGATCCCCACGTACTTCTCACGGATCAACTCCTCGTTGGTGAGCGCCTCGTCGGGCGCGTAGCCCCATAGCACGCTGCGTACTCGCTGGTGCAGCCGCTCCGCGAACGCCTCGGCTAGGCGGTCGGCCAGCGCCTTGGCCATGATGGCGTGGTAGTCGTCGTGCTCGGCGGCAAAGCGCTCGGCTAACTCCTGGCTGCCGAACCCTGCCGAGACCGCGAACGCACCGAGATGGTCGGCGATGCCACTCTCCTTGGGCGCGAGGAAGTCGGCGAGGCTCAGGTTCGGCCGGCCGGGAGGCTTCTCCATCTGCTGGCGCAGGTGGTGCAGCAAAGTGAGCCGCTCGGTGCGGCCCGCGTCGGCGTAGACCTCCACGTCATCGTCCCCCACGGTGTTTGCGGGAAACAGCCCCACCACGGCCCGGGCGGCAAGCAGCCGCTCGGCGACGATGCGCTCCAGCAGCGCTCGGGCGTCGCGCAGCAGCGATGTCGCCTGCTCTCCGACCGCGGCGTCTGCCAGGATCGCTGGGTAGCTGCCCTTGAGCTCCCACGTCTTGAAGAAGGGAGACCAGTCGATGTAGCCCGCGAGCTCGGCGAGATCGTAGTCGTCGAACACGGTGACTCCCAGGGCCGCGGGCCGCGGCGGTGCGTAGTCCGTCCAGTCGAGCCGCAGCTTGCGCCGCCTGGCCTCGTCAATGGACACCGAACGGGCCGCAGCACGCCTGTCACCGTGTGTCTCGCGCACACGGGCGTACTCGGCGCGCACCTCGTCCACGAAGCCCGCCTGTCTGTCCGCGCTCCGCAGGCTTCCCAGCACCGTCACGCCGCGCGACGCGTCGGGCACGTGAATCGTAGGGCCGCAGTACTCGGGTGCGATCCTGACCGCGGTGTGAACCTTGGAGGTCGTCGCGCCGCCGATGAGCAAGGGGATGCTGAAATCCTCGCGCTCCAGCTCCCGTGCCACGTGTACCATCTCGTCGAGCGATGGCGTGATCAGCCCGCTCAGGCCTACGACGTCGGCCTTGACCCGGCGGGCGGTCTCCAGGATCTTGGTCGCGGGCACCATCACGCCGAGGTCGATCACCTCGTAGTTGTTGCACTGCAGCACGACGCCCACGATGTTCTTGCCGATGTCGTGCACGTCGCCCTTCACCGTGGCGAGCACGATCTTCCCCTTGGTCGTGTCGGTCAAACCGGCGGCCTGCTGTTCCTGCTCGATGAAGGGCACCAAGTAGGCCACGGCCTTCTTCATCACCCGGGCGCTCTTGACCACCTGTGGCAGGAACATCTTCCCGCTCCCGAAGAGGTCTCCCACCACGTTCATGCCATCCATCAGCGGCCCCTCGATGACCTCTATGGGGCGGTCGTAAGCGCGGCGCGCCTCCTCGACATCGTCCTCGACGTAGTCGAGGATCCCCTCTACCAGCGCGTGGGTGAGCCGCTGCTCGACCGGCTGCACGCGCCATGCCACGTCCTCGCGTGCCTCCTGCTTCGTTCCCTGGATGGTGGCGGCGAGGGTCGTGAGGCGCTCCGTGGCGTCGGGGCGGCGGTCGAACAGGACGTCCTCCACGGCCGTGCGCAGGTCCTCCGGAATGTCGTCGTAGACGGTCAGCGCCCCCGCGTTCACGATTCCCATGTCCATCCCGGCGCGAACGGCGTGGTACAGGAAGGCGGAATGCATCGCCTCTCGCACCGCGTTGTTGCCGCGGAAGGAGAAGGAGAGATTGCTCACGCCGCCGCTCACCTGCGCATGCGGCAGCGTCTCCTTGATCACGCGGCACGCCTTGAGGTAGGCGAGCGCGTACTCGTTGTGCTCCTCGAGCCCCGTGGCCACCGCAAAGATGTTGGGGTCGAAGATGATGTCCTGGGGTGGGAAGCCGACCTGCTCAGTGAGGATCGCGTACGCTCGCCGGCAGATCTCGATCTTGCGATCCGCCGTGTCGGCCTGGCCCTGCTCGTCGAAGGCCATGACTATGACCGCGGCGCCGTACTGGCGGACGCGGTGCGCCTGCTCGATGAACGCCGCCTCTCCCTCCTTGAGGGAGATCGAGTTGACCACGCCCTTGCCCTGGAGGCACTTGAGCCCCGCCTCGATCACCTCCCACTTGGAGGAGTCGATCACGACGGGCACCCGGGCGATGTCGGGTTCGGCGGCAACCAGGGTGAGGAACCGCTGCATCGCCTGCTCCGAGTCGAGCAGTCCCTCGTCCATGTTGACGTCGATCATCTGGGCGCCGTTGGCCACCTGCTGACGGGCGACCTGCAGCGCGGCTTCGTAGTCGTCCTCCTTGATCAGCCTTGCGAACCGCGCCGAGCCGGTGACGTTGGTGCGCTCACCGATGTTCACGAACAGCGTGTCGGGCCGGATGACGAGGGGCTCGAGACCGCTGAGGCGCGCGTACGGCTCGATCTCCGGGATCGACCGCGGTGGGTGAGGCGCCACGGCCTCGGCGATCGCCCGGATGTGCTCCGGTGTCGTGCCGCAGCAGCCCCCGGCGATGTTGAGGAAGCCACTGGCGGCGAACTCGCCCAGGATCGCCGCCATCTCCTCCGGCGTCTGATCGTACTGCCCGAACTCGTTGGGGAGGCCCGCGTTGGGGTGACACGACACGTAGGTGCCCGCGATGCTCGAGAGCTCCTCGACGTGGGGGCGCAACTCCTGGGCGCCGAGCGCGCAGTTGAGCCCCACGCTGAGCACATTGGCGTGGCTCACCGAGACCCAAAACGCCTCGGTGGTCTGTCCCGAGAGGGTGCGGCCGGAGAGGTCCGTGATCGTGCCCGACACCATGATCGGCACGTCGCTGCCGCGGCGCTCCAGCACCTGCTGGATGGCGAACAGCGCAGCCTTGGCGTTCAGGGTGTCGAACACGGTCTCCAGCAGCAGCAGGTCCGCCCCGCCGTCGATCAGCGCCTCCGCCTGCTCGCCGTAGGCAGCGGCGAGCTGGTCGAACGTGACGTTGCGAAAGCCTGGGTCGTTGACGTCCGGCGAGATGGACGCGGTCCGGTTGGTGGGGCCGAGCGAGCCGGCCACGAAGCGCGGCCGGGCCGGATCGGAAGCGGTGACCTCGTCTGCTGCCCGCCGGGCGAGCTGGGCGGCGGCAAGGTTCATGTCGTGGACCGCGCCCTCGGTCCCGTAGTCGGCCTGCGATATCGCCTGGGCGTTGAACGTGTTCGTCTCGATGATGTCCGCGCCCGCCTCGAGGTACGCCCGGTGGATCGCCTCGATCACGTCGGGACGGGTGAGCGACAGGAGATCGTTGTTCCCCTGGAGCGGCGTGGGGTGACTCCCGAACCGCGACCCGCGGAAGTCCGCCTCCTCCAGCCCATACGACTGGATCAAGCTCCCCATCGCACCGTCGAGCACGAGGATGCGGTGGCGGAGGGCCTGGTGGAGAGCTGTGAGGCGGTCGGAGTCAGTCATTCGTCGTCCAGTCTCCGCTCGGGGAAGGCTGCGGGGGGAAGGGGGAAAGGTACTGCGGGACTGTCGTACCTTTCCCCTTTCCCTCTTCCCCTTTCCCCCAAAAAAGAGAAACCCCGGTCGCTAAGCGCGCACCGGGGGGCGGGCTTTTTAGCGACTTGTTTAACGTGGCTGCAATACGCCGCAAATCACCACGATCTCGATTGTTGCTCTCAATGTACCGCCTGCCGGCCGTTTGCGCCACAGGCGGCCGCGCGCGATAATGTGGCCGGACCCCGTAGGGTGGGCGCTCCAGCGCCCCAATTCAGCGGCGCAGTCCGGGGAGAACCATGCTTCAGAAGGTAGACGTCGGTCGCAACAGCATTGCCGCCTACGAGCGGAGTGCGGGTCGGGATGTGGTGGAGCAACTGCGGGAGCTGGCGGAGCCGCTGCGCGGGGCCCGCATCCTCCACATCAACGCGACGGGTTACGGCGGCGGGGTGGCCGAGTTGCTGCGCGCCGAGATACCGCTGCTGCGCGACCTCGGTATCGCCGCGGACTGGCGCACCATCACCGGTGGCGAGGCTTTCTTCCGGACCACCAAGGCGGTGCACAACGGGCTGCAGGGCTCGAAGCGCGATCTCACACCAACGGACCGCGAGGTTTACGTCGAGAACGCCAAGCGCAACGCGCGGCTGCAGGAGGAGGAGTACGACCTCTACTTCATCCACGATCCGCAGCCGGCCGCGCTGCTGGAGTATGGTGGGCGCCGCTCCGGCAAGTGGATCTGGCGGTGCCACATCGATACGTCGCAGCCCAACCCGAGCCACTGGGAGTTCCTGCGCCCGTTCCTAGCGCAGTACGACGCGGCGGTATTTACCCTGGGCGGGTTCGTGCCGCCGGATCTGCCAATCAAGCGGGTGGAGATCATTCCGCCCGCCATCGATCCCGAGAGCCCCAAGAACATGGAGCTGCCGCCGGAGCTGGCAGACGCGGTACTGCAATGGATTGGCGTCCATCCCGAGCGGCCGCTCATCACGCAGGTGAGCCGCTTCGATCCCTGGAAAGACCCGCTGGGGGTGATCCAGGCATATCGCCTGGCGAAGCGGGAAGTCCCCGACCTCCAGCTCGCCCTGGTGGGCTCGATGGCGCTGGACGACCCCGAGGGTTGGGACATCTACGAGGAGATCCGTGACGAGGGGGACAAGGACCCCGATCTCTACGTCTTCACCAACCTCACCGGCGTGGGGAACATCGAGGTCAACGCGTTTCAGCGGATGGCCGATGCCGCGATCCAGCTCTCCACCCGCGAAGGATTCGGGCTGGTGGTCTCCGAGACACTGTGGAAGGGCACGCCGGTCGTCGCCCGTGCATCGGGTGGAATTCCTCTCCAGATGGAGGGCGGGGTGGGCGGGGCATTGGTGAGTACCGTGGACGAGTGCGCCGAGCAGGTGCTGCAGCTGATCCGCGACCGTCCCCGCGCGCTGGAGCTGGCGATGCTGGGGCGGGAACTGGTGCGCGAGCGCTACCTGCTCACCCGCATGATGGCGGACGAGCTACGGCTGTTCGTATCGGTCTTGGGGAGGCCGCCGCGGCCCTCGCTCGCTTCCATGGTCGGGCTCGTGGGAGAGGTGCGCGACCCGGTGTGTGGCCGTGCGGTCGATCTGAAGGCAGCCCTCACAGCGGAGTACGGCGGCCGCACCTACTACTTCGTCTCTGCCGAGAGCCGTGACCAGTTCCTCGGGGACCCGGAGCGCTTCCGGCGAGCGCAGCCGAACGACAACGCGGCCGGTTGAGTCCCGGACCATGCTCGGAGCGTGCGGTGCCTGAGTTTCGACGCGATCCCACCACCGACGAGTGGGTGATCGTCGCGGCCGAGCGGGCGCACCGACCGGAGACCGTGCACGCGAGCGCGATCGCCGGGAGCGAAGCCGAGCACGATCCTGCCTGCCCGTTCTGCCCCGGCAACGAGGAACGAACGCCGCCCGAGATCCTGCGGCGTCCGGAGGGTCGGGAGTGGCGCGTCCGGGTGGTGCCGAACAAGTACCCGGCGCTCGAGCCGGACGTACCGTCCGGCGGCGACCCCGGCGACGAGCTCCACGCGCGCATGCCGGCCGTGGGGCACTACGAGGTGATCGTGGAGGGACCGCGCCACCGGTCGCGGTTGGCGCCCGTGAGCCCCGGGCTGCTGCGGGAGGCTCTGCTCGCCGCGCGCGAGCGCTACGACACCTTCCGCGCCACTCCGGCGCTGGAGTTCTTCTCGCTGTTCAAGAACCACGGTCCCCGTGCCGGCGCCTCACTCACCCACCCGCACTGGCAGCTCGCCGCCGCTCCGGTCGTGCCGGGGCACCTGCGGCGCATGCTGGAGGTGGCGCACGCGCACTGGAAGCATCACGGTAGGTCGGTCTACGCAGACGTCCTCGCCGCGGAGCGCGAGGCGGGGGTGCGGGTGATCGCGGAGCCGAAGGGCTTCCTGATGTTCGCGCCGTACGCGCCGCAGTGGTCGGGCGAGACGTGGGTCGTGCCCGAGGCGGGCGGCGCGAGCTTCGGCGCGGCGACCGAGGGAGAGCTCGGGGCGTTCGCCGCAGCCCTGCACGACGCGCTGGTCCGCACCGTGGCGGGGCTGGGCGATCCCGACTGCAACGTCGTGATCCATTCGGCGCCGCTGGGCATGGAGCAGCTCGGGTACTTCACCTGGCACGCCAGGATCCAGCCCCGCCTGACAGTTCCCGGCGGCTTCGAGCTGGCGTCGGGGACCGCCATCACCACGATGGCGCCGGAGCAGACCGCGGTGTTGCTGCGGAGTGCCACGGTCTGACGCCGCGTCGAACGGCCTGGCTAGCGCGCCCCGCCCTCACCCCCTAGTCTTGTTGCTACGCTCGCCTCCCGGAGCGCCCTAGGTGACCGATCAACTGCAATACTTGAAAGACGCCTTGGCCGATCGCTACCGCGTCGAGCGGGAGCTCGGCAGCGGCGGTATGGCGGTAGTGTACCTGGCCGAGGACCTGAAGCACCGGCGCAAGGTCGCCGTAAAGGTGTTGCGGCCGGAGATCGCCGACCTGATCGGGCCCGACAGGTTTCTGCGCGAGATCGAGATCGCAGCGCGGCTGCAGCACCCGCACATTCTCCCCCTGTACGACTCGGGTTCGGCCGGTGACATCCTCTACTACGTAATGCCGTACGTGGAGGGGGAATCGCTGAGCGAGCGGCTGGCCCGCGAAGGCTCGCTCACTCAAGACGAGGCGCTGCAGATCGCTTGCGAGGTGGCGAGCGCGCTCGACCATG
Organism: uncultured Gemmatimonadaceae bacterium; assembly: GCA_964348295.1. Classification (GTDB taxonomy): domain Bacteria; phylum Gemmatimonadota; class Gemmatimonadetes; order Gemmatimonadales; family GWC2-71-9; genus WVYX01. The sequence goes on along the minus strand of CAYGBV010000020.1, from coordinate 4,662 downwards.
CCCACAGACAGGGCATCGTGCACAGGGACGTCAAGCCGGAGAACATCATGGTCTCGGCGACCGGCGGTCACGCGATGGTCGCCGACTTCGGCATCGCCCGGGCCGTGAGCGCCGCCGGGACTCCGGGGATCACCCGTACCGGCTTCGTGGTCGGAACTCCCGGCTATATGCCTCCGGAGCAGTTGGGGGGGAAGGAAGTATCTGCTGCGACCGACGTGTATGCCGCCGCGATGGTGCTGTACCAGTCGCTCACCGGCCGGGCATGGCCGGTGCTCCAGGCAACGCACGAGGCTAACTGGTCGGAGGTTTCCCGAGGCGTGCGCCAGGTGCTGGAGAAGGCGCTTGCCTGGGAGCCCAGCGACCGTTGGCTCGACGGGGCGGCCTTCCGCCGAGCGCTACTGCGCGCGCAGGGCGCGCCGGTCCCGCGGGGGCGCGGGACGGCGTGGGTGAGCGCGGCGGTGCTGGCTCTGATTGTGGCCGTAGTTGGAGTCGTGGGGGGCAAGCGCCTCTGGCCGGGAGGCGACGCCTCGGTAGAGGCGACGCGCATAGCGGTGCTTCCCTTCTCGGTGCGTGGGAGCGAGACGTTCGAGTACTTGGGTGAAGGAGTGGTGGACCTGCTGAGCGTGAAGCTCGACGGTGCCGGCACGCTGCGCAGCGTGGATCCGCGCGCGGTGCTCGGCATGGTGGACCGCCGGGGCGGCGGACCGCCCGATCCTGCCGGCGGCCTCGCGATCGCCGAGGGCTTCGGCGCGGGGATGTACGTGCTGGGTAACATCGTCGAGGTGGGTGGCCGGCTCAGGTTCGACGCGTCGCTGTACGACCGCGCGCGGGGTCTGGAGCCGGTGGCGCAGGCCTCGGCTGAAGGGCAGCCCTATGAGGTGCTCGACCTGCTGGACGAGATCGCGGGTGAGTTGCTCGCCGGCCACGGCGCGCTCCAGGGATCGAGGATCACCCAGATCGCGCTGGTCACCACCGATTCGCTCTCGGCGCTCAAGTCGTACCTGCGCGGCGTCCGGGAATTCCGCGCGGCGCGGTTCCCCGAGGCGGCAATCGCGTTCCAGGAAGCGGTCGCGGCAGACACGTCGTTTGCGCTCGCGTGGTACCAGCTCAGCGTCACTGCCGACTGGCTGCAGCGGGCCGACCCGGCACGTGAGGCGGCGGAGCAGGCCGTGTTGTTCGCCGACCGCCTGGCCGAGCGCGATCGGCGGCTGCTCGAGGCGCTGCTGATCGTGCGCGAGGGCGATGCCGTGGAAGCAGAGCGGCTCTATCGCGAAATCTTAGACACGTATCCCGACGACGTCGAAGCGTGGGGCCAGCTCAGCGAGCTGCTGTTTCACTTCAAGCCGCGCCTGGGCGGCAGGCTCGAGGACTCGCGACCGGCCTGGGAGCGGCTGATCGCACTCGACCCCGACCAGGCCTCTCCCTTCGTACATCTGGCGCGGGTCGCCGGCGTGGCGGGAGACGTAGCCGGGTTGGATTCGCTGACGAGCCGCGCGATCACGCTGAGCCCCGAGGGCGACCGCGTCCTGGAGATGCGCGCGCTGCAAGCCCTTTCGCATCAGGACTCGAGTGTCCGCGCGCGGGTGTTTGCGGAGCTGGCCCGCATGGGCAATGACGGGCTGGCGGAGGCTTCGTGGAGCACGGGTGCCTTTCTGGATCATCCCGCCAAAGGTGAGGCCGTTGCCCACCTGATGACCGTCCCTACCAGATCGGCCGAGACCCGGGCCTTCGGCTACGCACAGCTCGCCTTCGGCGACCTGGCTCAGGGCAAGTGGAGTAGCGCAAGAAGCCGGATCGATCAGCTGGGCGCGTTGGAGCCGGCGAAGGCGCTCGAGATCGAAGCGCTCGTGGCGGTCACGCCGTTCCGGCTGGCCGAGCGCGCGGAGCTCGATGGCTTGCGGGAGCGCCTCGCGGGATTCGATGCCGCTGCGGTGGCGCCGAGTGCGGCGCAGAGCGTGTGGTTCGCGGTGCACAACGGCCTGCACCCCCTGCTGCGGGCCTACCTGTTGGGAGTGGTGAGCGCGCGGCTGGGTGATCGTGACGCGGCTCGCCGCTATGCAGGGGAAGCCGAGCGCATGGATGTACCGTCTTGGGCCGGGTCCCTACAACACGATGTCGTGCGGCGGGTGCAGGCGACGGACGCGCTCGTAGCGGGTGACACCGCGGCCGCGCTGGCGCTGCTGGAGGAGGTGCGGCTCCAGGTTTGGCACCAGTTCAGTGTGGCCTCGCCGTTCTTCTCCGGCAGCCTGGAGCGTTATCTGCTGGCAAGGCTGCTCGAGCAGGCGGGTAGGCACACCGAGGCCCTCAGGTGGTACGGCTCGTTCGAAGGGGCGGCCCTGCACGACCGCATCTACGCGGCCCCGGCGCACTGGCGCCGCGCCAAGATCTACGAAGCGCTGGGTGAGCGGGAACAGGCGGTGCTGCACTACCAGCGATTCGTGGAGCTGTGGCGCGACGCCGATCCGGAGTATCACTGGATGGTTGAGGAAGCGCGGAGGAACTCGCTTCCCGAGTGACGAGTTGCCCAATCCCATGCAAGCCGTCAAGCCTGCGGCGATCGCGCTGTGCACGAGCCTCGTTGCCGCCCTGGCCCTGTTGCCGACCTGCTCGGGGGAGGATCCGGTACTCGCCGCCGTCGATGAGCAGTTCGCGGCCTTCAGTGGCGATTCCGTACCGGGCGCGAGCGTGGTCGTGGTGCAAGACGGACGCGTCGTGCTCGCAAGGGCCTACGGCATGGCGGATCTCGAGCGCTCCATCCCCGCCACGACCGACACGTATTACCGGTTGGCGTCGCTCACCAAGCAGTTCACGGCCACCGCGGTCCTGCTGCTCGTGCGCGACGGGAGACTCGTGCTGGACACTTCTCTCTCTGATGTACTGCCGCAGTTCCCCGGCTACGGGCGCGCGATCACGCTGCGCCACCTGCTCACGCACACCTCGGGTGTTCCCGCCTACGAGCCCTTCGTCGCGGACACGCAGAGTTGGCAGCTCAAGGACCGAGACGTTCTCGAGATCCTTGCGAACACGGACAGCACCTACTTCCCGCCCGGCAGCGCCTTCAGATACAGCAACTCAGGCTACGCGCTCCTCTCCTTGGTGGTAGAGCGGGCGTCGGGGCAGCGGTTTGCGGCTTTCCTCCACGACCGGATCTTCGAGCCGCTGGGTATGGTGGGAACCGTCGCCTTCGAGGACGGCATCTCAACGGTCCCCAACCGCGCGTATGGTCACACGATCGCGGAAGGCCACATCATGCGCACCGACCAGAGTCCCACGAGCGCCGTGCTGGGCGACGGCGGTGTGTACTCCTCGGTGGACGATCTGGTGAAGTGGGAGGATGCGCTCGCGCGCGGGTTGCTGCTAGACGGCGCGCTCTGGCGCGAGGCGACTACCCCGGCCCGACTCGCGGATGGCTCGGCTACCGAGTACGGGTTCGGTTGGAGAATCGATCGCTATCAAGGACGCTTGCGACACTGGCACAACGGCGAGACGCGCGGCTTCACCAACGCGATCATGCGGTTTCCCGACGACCGCCTCACGATCGTCGTCTTGACCAATCGCTCGGACTCTGAGCCGTGGGGGATCGCCGAGCGGATCGCGGATCTGTTCCTGCCTTAGGACGGTCCTGCGGGCAGGCAAAGTGCGAGGCAAGGGACGACACGAAGTCCCGTTGACCGGCCCGTCACATTTGGTCCCAACCCCAGATCGCGTCCCGTACTTGCTGGTCAAGGCTGTGACCGCACTCCTTCAGCGTGAGCAGGATGTTACCTCGGTGGTGGCTCTCGTGAGCGATGTGGTAGCCGAAGGTCGCGAACACCCCCTTCTTGAGCCCGCACCGCTTCGGCGCCCCTGAGAGGACCCCCTCGAGGAAGGACTCCACGGCCTCGCAGGAAGCAGCGAGCGCTTCCTTGAGTTGGACCTTCGTCGGAGTGACTTTCGTCTCGAACTTCACCAGCCCTTGCGCGAGATCCTTGGCCCGTTTCTCGAGGTGCCACACGCGGTTGTTGTGGATGTGGGCAAACTGCCGTGCCACATCGCGCCCGCCGCGCTTGGACAGCGTGCAGCTCATGCCCGCTTCACTGATGTGATCGATCAGATACAGGTTGATGCGGTTGTTGGTGCGCCAGGCTTCCAGCAACTCGTCGAGCACGTGTACCTCCCTAATGGGCGAGACCGCATACCTTCAACCCAGCCCCAACAACTCCAACGCCTGCTCCCGCTCGATACCCTCGATCTGGATCCGCTTGCGCCGACCGGTCGCTCCGCTGAGTAGGGTGACGGCCGAGCGGGCTACACCCAGCCGTTCGGCCAGGAACCGGACCAGCGCCTCGTTGGCCGAGCCGTCGACCGGTGCCGCCTCCACACGGATCTTGACGGCGTCACCGTGCCAGCCGACGACCTCGGTGGTCTGGGCCTTGGGCTGGACGTGGATGGTGAGAGTGGTCGAAGGCTCCGGCATGCCGTACTCAGCAAGAGGGGAATGGGAAGCGGGGAACGGTACTGCAGCGTGTCGTACCGTTCCCCGATTCCCTAAATGAAACTCAAGATGAGCCCCTGAAGAATGAGAATCACAAACCACGCAATGATCGGTGTGATGTCGAACATCCCCACCCGGGGCACGATGCGTCGCAGGGGCTCCACGATCCAGTCCGTGAGCCAGTAGAA
>CAYGBV010000019.1:0-272744 GCA_964348295.1 uncultured Gemmatimonadaceae bacterium | reverse complement strand
TCAGTTGATCACGCCGATTGCGATGGAGGAGGGGCTGCGCTTCGCGATTCGTGAGGGCGGCCGCACCGTCGGCGCCGGCGTGGTCACCAAGATCCTGGAATAGACGGCGCGATGCCGAGGGACAAGGTCACGCTGGAGTGCACCGACTGCAAGAGTCGGAACTACTTCACGACAAAGAACAAGCGAAAGCACCCCGAGCGCATGGAGACGCGCAAGTTCTGCCCGCGGTGCGGCACGCATAAGCAGCACAAGGAGTCGAAGTAGGCCGTGGATCTGTCGCTGATCATCCCCGCGGTCCTCACTCTGGTGGTCGTGGTAGCCCTGGTCGTCTGGCGTCAGCCGGTGCTCGCGTGGGCCAACCGATCATCGGCGTTCCTGCGGGATGTTCGGGCGGAGGTCCGCAAGGTCACCTGGCCGACCTGGGACGACCTGCGGCGCTCCACGGTGGTGATCACGATCATCGTGATCATCATCGGGATCGTCATCGGCCTGATGGACTGGCTGTTCTCGCTGATCCTGATCGACTTCTTCGGTCGGGCGTTCGGGTGATCGGGACGACCATGGACCACCGGTGGTACGCGATCCAGACGACCGCTGGCCATGAGAACAAGGTCCGGTCGCTGATCGAGCGGAAGATCCTGGCCGATCCGAAGCCCGAGGAGGAGCGGCTGATCCGCCAGGCGCTGGTGCCGACCCAACAGGTGGTGGAGATCAAGAACGGGAAGAAGGTGCAGGTCGAGCGTAAGGTCTTCCCGGGCTACGTGCTGGTCGAGATGGTCCTGAACCAGGAGACCATGCACGTCATCAACGGCATCCAGGGCGTGATCAAGTTCGTGGGGCAGGGCTGGACGCCCCAGCCGCTCCGGCAAGATGAGGTGAACCGGCTTCTGGGCATCGAGGAGGAAGTCGAAGAGCAGGAGCCGCAGGAGGAGATCCCGTTCATGGTCGGCCAGGTCGTGGAGGTCATGGAGGGGCCCTTCTCCGACTTCAGCGGCACCGTGGAGGAGGTCCTTCCGGAAAAGGGGAAGGTGCGCGTGAGCGTGAGCCTCTTCGGGCGACCCACCACGGTGGAGCTGGATTACCTACAGCTGAAGGCTCATTAGGGCGGACACCGGGCCGCCTCCCTGACCACGGGGTAACGTGGAAGCTTGGGGAGCGATCCCCACAGCGTTAGAGGGATACGATGGCAACCAAGACAACCAAGAAGGTAGCTGCGTTCGTCAAACTGCAGGTGCCCGCCGGTCAGGCGACGCCTGCTCCTCCCGTTGGCACCGCGCTCGGTCCGCACGGTGTCAACATCATGGACTTCTGTAGGCAGTTCAACGCGCAGACGCAGTCCCAGCCGGGAATGATCATTCCCGTGGAGCTCACGATCTACGCGGATCGGAGCTTCACGTTCATCACGAAGACGCCTCCTGCCGCCGTTTTGTTGAAGAAGGAGGCCGGGTTGGAGAAGGGTTCCGGCGCGCCCAACCGTGAGAAGGTCGGGACAGTGACCTCCGAGCAGGTGCGCAAGATTGCCGAGACCAAGATGCCGGATCTCAATGCCGGCGACATCGACGCCGCGATGCGTATCGTCGCGGGGACGGCGCGCTCCATGGGAATCGAGGTGAAGGACTGATGGCGGTCGCGGGCAAGAAGTTCCAGTCGGCTGCGGCCACCATCGACCGTGCACGCCTGTACGACGCGCGCGAGGCGGGAGAGGCGGTGAAGGCGGCGTCGTTCGCAAAGTTCGACGAGTCAGTGGACCTGGCCGTGAATCTCGGTGTGGATCCGCGCCACGCGGACCAGATCGTGCGGGGCACGGTGGTTCTGCCCCACGGCACCGGCAAGTCGATCCGCGTGCTGGTGATCGCGCAGGGCGATAAGGCCAGGGAGGCCGAGACCGTGGGCGCGGACTTCGTGGGCGCCGAGTTCATCTCCAAGATCAAGGAGGGATGGCTCGAGGTCGACGTGGTGATCGCCACGCCGGATATGATGGGGCAAGTCGGACCGCTGGGACGCATTCTCGGTCCGCGCGGGCTCATGCCGAACCCCAAATCCGGCACGGTCACGATGGACGTGGCGCGCGCGGTCAAGGATGTGAAGGCCGGCAAGATCGAGTTCCGCGTCGACAAGACGGGGAATCTCCATGCCCCGGTGGGGAAGGTGTCGTTCTCCGCGGACCAGCTCATGGATAACATCACGACCTTCATGGAAGCTGTGGTCCGGGCCAAGCCAGCCGCGGCGAAAGGGACCTATATCCGCTCGGTGACGGTGTCCAGCACGATGGGTCCCGGCGTTCACATTGACCCGGCGGGGTACCGATGAAGATGAGCCGCGACAAGAAGGCCGAGGTGGTGCAGGATCTGACGGACCGGTTGCAGCGGTCCGAGACCCTGTACGTGACCGACTTCACCGGCATAGCAGTGAAGCCGATGACGGAGCTGCGGGGGAAGCTGCGGGCCGCCGGGGTCGATTACGTAGTGGTGAAGAACACGCTGGCTCTCCGGGCGCTCAAGGAAGCCAAGGTTACGGGGTTGGACGAGCTCCTGCGTGGGCCCACCGGCTTCGTGTTCGCGGGAGCGGACCCGGTGGCGGCCGCGAAAGTGCTGGCCGCGTTCCAGAAGGAACATGAGACACTGACGGTCAAGGCTGGCTTGGTGGACGGGCGCCAGATGACGCCCAAGGAGATCCGCCGCCTCGCCACGCTACCGTCGCGCGACGAGCTGTTGGCCCAAATGGGTGGCGCACTGCAGGCGCCCCTGCAAGGCTTCGTCGGCGCGCTCACGAGCATGCTCTATCAGTTTGTCGGTGCGGTTGAGGCGCTTCGTGCCCAGCGCGCCAGTGCGTAACCCATACGGATGCAGAGAGAGACAGATGGCCACGAAGACCCTGAGCAAGGACGAGATCCTCAACGCTATCGGCAACATGTCGGTGACGGAGCTGGCCGACCTGATCGACGCGTTCAAGGAGAAGTTCAACGTTACGATCGCGGCCGCGCCGGTCGCGGCGGCACCCGCCGCCGGTGGCGAGGTCGGCGGTGCCGACGCCGGCGAGGAGAAGTCCGAGTTTGATGTTGTGTTGAAGGACGCCGGTTCGAAGAAGATCCAAGTGATCAAGGTCGTCCGCGAGGTTACCTCGTTGGGACTCAAGGAGGCCAAGGATCTAGTGGACTCGGCGCCGGGCGCGGTGAAGGAAGGCGTCTCCAAGGACGAGGCCGAGACCGTCAAGAAGAAGCTCGAGGAGCAGGGCGCGGTCGTCGAGCTGAAGTAGCCGGGTGGCGGAACCCGCCCGCAGGCGGGTGGATGCGACCACAGGTCTTATTCAGCTAGGACGGCATGCACCAAGGCTTCGCAACAACTCTGCTCGCCCAGCGAGCCCCGAGAACCGGTCCGGGCCGGATGTCCGGCCTCGGAGCAGGGCGGGGGTATTTGCGTTTGCGTGAGGAAACCAGATGAGTGATCGGCTGCCAATCATCTCGTTTGCGAAACTGGAGCAGGGCATGCCCATGCCCCACCTCCTGGATATCCAGACGCGGTCGTTCAACGCCTTTCTGCGGGCGGAGGACGACTCGGAGCGCGCGGATATGTCCCTGGAACGCGTGTTTCAGGAGGTCTTCCCGATCGCCGACGTGAACGGCAATTACTCGCTCGAGTTCGTGCAGTTCTCCCTAGGTGACCCGAAGTACACCGTCGAGGAGTGCATCGAGCGTGACATGACGTATTCGGCGTCCCTCAAGGCGACGCTGCGCTTGGTGATCAACGAGACACTCGAGGACGGGGTCCAGCGCCCCAAGAACATCATCGAGAAAGAGGTCTACCTCGGTGAGCTGCCCATCCTCACGCCGCTCGGGACGTTCGTCATCAACGGAGCGGAGCGGGTGGTGGTGTCACAGCTCCATCGTTCGCCGGGCGTGGTGTTCGAGGAGACGATCCATCCCAACGGACAGCGGCTGAACAGCGCACGGATCATCCCGTTCCGGGGCTCTTGGGTCGAGTTCACCGTGGACATTCACGACGTCGTGTACGTCCACATCGACAAGCGGAAGAAGTTCCCCGCCTCGGCGCTGCTGCGGGCTCTGGGCTACGGTACCAACAGCGACATCTTGCGTCTGTTCTACGCCACCAAGCGACTCGACCTGACCGAACGGCGGGACGAGCGGGCGTTCCGGCGGGAGGTGCTGGGTGCACTCCTGGCTGAGGAGGTGCCGAACCCAGAGGACAGGGAGGGAGAGCCGCTGGGCCGTGAGGGTGATGAGATCAGCGAGGAGCGGTTCAACGCGTTCCGGTCCGCTGGCGTGAAGCATGTCCGCGTCTTCGCCCGCTACGCCACCGTGGATCTGCGAGACGAGGGCCGCCCCACCACTGTGCGGGAGCGGCAGGACGCTCAGGTGCTGGCCTTCGATGTCCCGGACCCCGAGACCGGCGAGGTGATGGCAGATGCGGGTCGGGAGCTCTCCGAGGCGCTCAAGAAGAAGCTGATCAAGGCGAACGCTTACAAGGTGGACGTGATCGTCACCTCCACCCGCGGCGAGTCGCCGATGATCAAGAACACGTTGGCTAAGGACCCGACTACCACCGAGGCCGACGCGCTCGAGCAGATCTACTCGCTGTTGCGGCCGGGCGAGGCGCCCAACCTTGAGACTGCGCGCGCCGCCCTGGAGCGCCTCTTCTTCAACCCGAAGCGGTACGACCTGGGTCGCGTCGGGCGCTACAAGATCAATCAGCGCCTCAAGGTGAACATCCCCCCGGAGCACACGGTCCTCACCCGCGAGGACTTCGTGGCCATCATCCGCTACCTGCTGGAGCTCTCCGAAGGTCGCGGGTACACCGATGACATCGACCACCTGGGAAACCGGCGCGTGCGGACGGTGGGAGAGCTCATCGCGAACCAGTTCTCCGTCGGGCTCTCCCGGATGGCACGGCTCATCAAGGAGCGGATGAGCATCAACAACGATCCGGAGAAGATCACGCTCGACGACCTGGTGAACGCGCGGACGGTGAGCGCCGTCATCCAGGCGTTCTTTGGGAGCTCACAGCTGTCCCAGTTCATGGACCAGACCAACCCGCTCGCGGAGCTCACGCACAAGCGTCGCCTGAGCGCCCTCGGGCCGGGTGGCCTCACGCGGGAGCGGGCCGGGTTCGAGGTCCGGGACGTGCACTACTCCCAGTACGGGCGCATGTGCCCCATCGAGACGCCGGAAGGGCCCAACATCGGGCTCATCACGAGCCTCTCGACCTTCGCCCAGGTGAATGAGCTGGGCTTCATCGAGACGCCGTACCGCAGGGTTCTGCAGGGCACGGTGTCGCACGACCTCGTGGAGTGGCTGTCGGCCTCCGAGGAAGAGGAGTACGCCGTCGCCCAGGCGAACGCGCCGCTGGATGAGCAGGGCAAGTTCGTGAACGAGGTCGCGCTGTGCCGGAAGCGGGACGACTACCCCCTGCTGCCTCCGTCGCGGATCGACTTCATGGACGTGGCGCCGGAGCAGCTCGTGTCAATTGCGGCGGCGCTGATTCCCTTCCTGGAGCACGACGACGCCAACCGCGCGCTCATGGGGAGCAACATGCAACGTCAGGCGGTGCCACTGCTCTTCCCGCGGGCGCCGTTGGTCGGCACGGGCTTGGAGCAGAAGGTGGCGTCGGATTCCGGTGCCGTGGTCGTAGCTCGCCGGGGCGGGGTGGTCAGCAAGGTGACCGCCGACGAGATAATCGTGGATACGGGCCGGGAGGGGCACGGTCAGCAACAGCAGACCCCGCTAGCGCGCCTGCTGCAGCATGACCGGTACCGCCTCAAGAAGTTCTGGCGCACGAACCAGGACACGGCCATCAACCAGCGACCCCTGGTGCAGGTGGGGGACAAGGTAAAGGCTGGCCAGGTAATCGGTGATGGTGCGGGTACCGATCGCGGGAGCCTCGCGCTGGGTACGAACGTGCAGGTCGCGTTCATGCCGTGGTACGGTCACAACTTCGAGGACGCGATCGTGATCTCGGAGCGACTGGTGAAGGATGACAGCTACTCGTCGATCCACATCCAGGAGCTGGAGCTCCACGTCCGCGACACCAAGCGTGGGCAGGAGGAGATCACGCGCGAGATACCCAACGTCTCCGAGGAGGCGTTGGTCGACCTCGACGAGCGCGGCATCATCCGCATTGGGGCCGCCGTCAGCCCCGGGGACATCCTGGTCGGGAAGATCACCCCGAAGGGTGAGACCGAGCTCTCGCCCGAGGAAAAGCTGCTGACGGCGATCTTCGGTGAGAAGGCGAAGGACGTGAAGGACTCCTCCCTCAAAGTCCCGCCGGGGATGGAGGGCGTCGTCATCGACGTCAAGATCTTCTCCCGCATCGAGGACCAGGTGGTGGAAAAGGACCGCGGCGAGCGGATCGGTGACGTGCGCCGGCTGGAGAACGAAGAGAAAGCGCGCATCAGCAGCGCCTTGTTCGACGAGCTTTCGGAGTTGCTCCAGGGGCAGGAAGTCGCGGTGATGCTAAAGAGCGGCACGGTGGAGGAGTTCCTCCCGGAGGGGTCCAAGCTCAGCAAGTCGGTGCTGGCGGATTTGGACTTCGCCGACGTTGACCTCAAGACACTGCGGGTCAAGTCCAAGAGCGCCAACGAGCGGGTTCGGGCGGCGATCGACGCTGCAAACCGCGAGCGCGCAAAGGTCGAAGAGAAGGCCGAGGATCAGATCGACAAGATCCTCCAGCCTGACGAGCTCCCGCCCGGCGTGATCCAGTTGGTGAAGATCTATCTGGCCGAGAAGCGGAAGATCTCTGTGGGCGACAAGATGGCGGGGCGTCACGGGAACAAGGGCATCATCGCGCGGATCGTGCCCGAGGAAGACATGCCGTTCCTGCCCGACGGCTCGCCTGTGGACATCGTGTTGAACCCGCTGGGCGTTCCGAGCCGCATGAACGTGGGGCAGATCCTGGAAACGCACCTTGGCTGGTGCGCCCAGATCCTCGGCTTCCGCGCCGAGACGCCCGTGTTCCAGGGCGCGAACGAAACAGAGGTCGGGTTACTGCTGCGGGTTGCCGGGCTTCACTGGGCGGGCGACGCGTTGCGGCTGTCTGCCCGCGCGCCGGCGCTGAGCGCCGACGAGGTGCGCACGCTACTCGCCGATCTGCGGCGCCTGCTGGCGGAGAACGGCGGCCGGCCGGACCTCACGAACGTCCGGCTCGACATGCTCGGCAGCCGAGCTCTCTCGCAGAGCACGCGGGACCTGTTCCACGGTCTGCGGGACTATCTGGAGCGTGCCGCGAAGGAGATCGCGGAGCGCAGCAGGGAGGAGGCGGATCTACAGAAGGAGTACCACGAGGTCCGCCTGGAGGAAGGCGATAGCGAGCTCTCCAAGGCCGAGAAGGCCGCTCTCAAGGCTGGGTCTAAGGAGGCGCAGAAGGTGATGGATGCAGCCCCGGCAGAGCGGCTGCATGCCGGCGGCCTGCCGGCTCTTGCGGGGCTGCTCGGACCCAAGAGCGAGGCGGACGTGGAGGCAGCTGCCGAAGAGCTGCTGCAGATGGCGGGGTTCACCCCCAGCGGCAAGACGCGGTTGCGCGACGGCCGCAGCGGCGAGTGGTTCGCGTCGGAGGTAACGGTGGGCTCCATCTATATGATGAAGCTCTCCCACCTTGTGGACGACAAGATCCACGCCCGGTCCATCGGTCCGTACAGCCTCGTGACACAGCAGCCACTGGCCGGCAAGGCGCAGTTCGGCGGCCAGCGCTTCGGCGAGATGGAGGTGTGGGCCCTCGAGGCGTACGGCGCCGCCCATACCCTGCAGGAGATGCTGACGGTCAAGTCGGACGATGTGAACGGCCGCAGCCGCGTATACGAAGCGATCGTGAAGGGTCAAAACCTGCCGGAACCTGGGACGCCCGAGTCGTTCAACGTGCTCGTGAAGGAGCTCCAGGCGCTCGGCCTCAAGGTCGAGCTCGGCGTCACCGAGGACGGCGAGGAGTAGACATGATCGATTTTCGCAGCGCCCGCGAGGCGCGCGGCACCAGTTTCGACTTCATCCGGATCCGTATCGCCAGCCCCGAGGAGATCCGCGGTCCGCGGGACTCCAAGGAGCGTGAGCGGCTGGCCCTCCAGGGGCAGCGGTACTGGTGGTCGTGGGGCGAGGTCGTCAAGCCCGAGACCATCAACTACCGCTCGTTCAAGCCCGAGAAGGACGGGCTGTTCTGTGAGCGCATCTTCGGTCCGGTGAAGGACTGGGAATGTCACTGCGGGAAGTACAAGCGGATCCGCTACCGCGGGGTCGTGTGCGACCGCTGCGGGGTGGAGGTCACGCTCTCGAAGGTGCGGCGCGAGCGGATGGGGCACATCGAGCTCGCCGTCCCAGTGGCGCATATCTGGTTCTTCAAGACCCTGCCGAGCCCGATGGGGAATCTGCTCGACCTGACCCTGCGGGATCTCGAGCGGGTGATCTACTACACCAACTACGTCGTGATCGAGCCTGGCGAGCAGGAGGTGAAGGCGAACGAGCTGCTCGACGAGGAGACCTACGTCCAGCTGCGGGTGAAGGCGAAGACAGAGGGCGACAAGGCTTTCCGAGCCGAGATCGGCGCACCGGCCGTGCGTGAGCTGCTGAACCGGCTGGACGTGGACAAGGTCTCCGAAGAGCTGCGGGCCGCAATCGCCACCGAGACGAGCCAGCATCGCAAGAAACAAATGCTCAAGCGGCTCAAGATCGTGGATGCGTTCCGCACCTCCGGAGAGACCGGTGAGGAGCGTAACAACCCGGCCTGGATGATCCTCGACGTGGTCCCGGTGATCCCGCCCGACCTGCGGCCGCTCGTGCCGTTGGACGGCGGCCGGTTCGCCACCAGCGACCTGAACGATCTCTACCGACGGGTGATCAACCGGAACAACCGTCTTCAGAAGCTGATTCAGCACCGCGCGCCGGAAGTGATCCTGCGCAACGAGAAGCGGATGTTGCAGGAGGCGGTGGATGCGCTGTTCGACAACGGCCGGCGCTCCAAGGCGATCCGCGGGCGCGGCAAGCGGCCGCTCAAGTCCCTGTCCGACATGCTCAAGGGCAAGCAGGGGCGCTTCCGCCAGAACCTGCTCGGCAAGCGGGTGGACTACTCGGGCCGCTCGGTAATCGTCGTCGGTCCGGAGTTGCGACTGCACCAGTGTGGACTGCCGAAGACGATGGCGGTGGAGCTGTTCAAGCCGTTCATCATCCACAAGCTGGTGGAGAAGGGCATCGCCGAGACCGTCAAGCGGGCCAAGAAGATCGTGGAGCGGGAGAGCCCCGAGGTCTACGAGATCCTCGAGGAGATCATCCACGACCATCCGGTGCTGCTGAACCGGGCGCCCACGCTGCACCGGCTCGGCATCCAGGCCTTCGAGCCGGTGCTGGTCGAGGGGAAGGCGGTCCGCATCCACCCTCTCGTCTGCGCGGCGTTCAACGCAGACTTCGACGGCGACCAGATGGCGGTGCACGTGCCGCTGTCCTTCGAGTCCCAGCTCGAGGCGCGGGTGCTCATGATCTCGAGCAACAACGTGCTGAAGCCCTCCGACGGCCGCCCGGTGGCCGAGCCGAGTCAGGACATGGTGCTGGGGTGCTACTTCCTGACCAAGGGGCCGGAGGACCCCGAGCGGAGCATGGAGAGCGCGCCGTACGTGGGCACGCTCTCCGAGGTGGAGACTTACCTCGCGAACGGCCGGTTCGCGTTCCAGGAGCCTATCAAGTTCTGGTACCAGCCACCGCCCGAGGCGACCAACCAAGAGGCCGGCTGGGTGGAGACCACCGCGGGCCGGGTGCTGTTCAACAGCATCCTGCCGCGGACCCTCCTCGCGGAGCTCGGCTTCCAGAACGAGATCATGCGGAAGAAGGCGCTCTCGGAGCTGGTGTTCGAGGCGTACCGGCGCGCCGGGCTCGCCGAGACGGTGCAGTTCCTGGACCGCCTGAAGGAGTTCGGCTTCCGGCACGCCACGGTGGGGGGCATCTCCATCGGCGTCGAGGACCTTGAGGTCCCGGCCGAGAAGGCCGATATCCTCCAGGAGGCCACTGCCCGGGTAGAGCGGTTCCAGAAGGCCTACACCACCGGGCAGATCACGTTCGGTGAGCGCTACAACAAGGTGATCGACGCCTGGACCCACGCGAACAGTGACGTGGCGGCCGCGATGGTGCGGAGCCTCGCCCAGTCCAGGGGCGGATTCAACCCGGTGTACATGATGTTCGACTCCGGGAGCCGCGGCAGCCGCGACCAGATCCGGCAGCTAGCCGGCATGCGCGGCCTCATGGCGAAGCCGCAGAAGAAGCTCACCGGGGGTATCGGTGAGGTTATCGAGAGCCCGATCAGGTCCAACTTCCGGGAGGGGCTCACCGTGCTCGAGTACTTCATCTCGACGCACGGCGCCCGGAAGGGCCTGGCCGACACCGCGCTCAAGACCGCCGACGCCGGGTACCTTACGCGCCGACTGGTGGACGTGGCGCAGGACGTGACGGTCACCGAGGATGACTGTGGCACCATTCTCGGGCTCGAGATCTCCGCGCTCAAGGAGGGTGAAGACATCATCGAGCCCCTGCGTGAGCGCATCGTTGGAAACGTGGTGGCCGAGGATATCTTCGATCCCCACGAGTCGGACGAGCACGGCGACCCGCTGCTCCTGGCCGCGGCCGGAGAGCTGCTCGACGAGGACACCGCTGCCGCCATCGAGGACGCAGGGATCGAAAGTGTGAGGATCCGCTCGGTCCTCACCTGTGAGGCCCGGCGCGGCATCTGCCGGATGTGTTACGGCCGTAACCTCGCCACCATGCAGATGGTGGACCTGGGGGAGGCCGTGGGCATTCTGGCCGCCCAGTCCATCGGCGAGCCGGGGACGCAGCTCACGCTCCGGACATTCCACATCGGTGGGACCGCGGCCCGCATCGCCGAGCAGACGGCTCGCAAGACCAAACTCGAGGGCACGATCGAGTTCGGCGACCGCATACAGGTGGTCGACACGCAGGGCGGAGTGCGGGTCGTCACCGGGTACGACGGCGAGCTGGCGCTGCTCGACGCCGACGGGCAGGTCCGCTCCCGCTTCCAGGTTCCCCTGGGCGCCAATCTGGCGGTGATCGACGGGCAGCACGTCAAGCGCGATGACCTCCTGTTCACCTGGGATCCCTACGCTAACCCGATCATCACGGACGTCGAGGGGGCGGTGCGCTTCGTCGACATCATCGAGGACGAGACGGTGCGGGAATCCCTCGATGAGATCACCGGCCTGCGCCAGCGGGTCATCATCGAGGATCGGGAGAAGAAGCTCCACCCGCACATCGAGATCGTGCAGAAGAAGGGCGGGAAGGAGCGGCGCGTGCGGAACTACGTGATTCCCGAGGGGGCGCAGCTCTCGGTGGAGGACGGTGAGAAGGTCAGCGCCGGTACCACCCTGGCCAAGATCTCACGGGAAGCGTACAAGACGCGCGACATCACCGGTGGTCTGCCCCGCGTCGCGGAGCTGTTCGAGGCCAGGCGACCGAAGGACCCCGCCACGATCTCCGAGATCGACGGCGGCGTCCGTTTCGGGGAAATCAAGCGTGGCAAGCGCGAGATCTTCGTCCACCCCGAGTCGGGCGAGCCGCAGCTGTACGAGGTGCCCGCCGGGAAGCACTTGCGGGTCCACGAAGGCGACAAGGTACGGGCCGGCGACCGGCTCACCGAGGGCCCGGTCAACCCCCACGACATCCTGCGGATCAAGGGTCCGCGGGCCGTGCAGGAGTACCTCCTGAACGAGGTGCAGGAGGTGTACCGACTGCAGGGCGTGAAGATCAACGACAAGCACATCGGCGTGATCGTGCGCCAGATGCTCCAGAAGGTCCGCGTGATCGACCCGGGCGACACTGACTTCCTCGAAGGCGAGCACGTGGACAAGGTCGTCTTCCGCGAGAAGAACGAGCGGGTGATCAGAAAGAACGGCCCGCCGGCGACCAGCGAGCCCTTGCTGCTGGGGATCACGAAGGCGTCCCTCACGACCCAGTCGTTCATCTCTGCGGCCTCCTTCCAGGAGACCACCCGGGTGCTGACCGACGCAGCCATCCGCGGTGCGAAGGACGAGCTGTTGGGACTGAAGGAGAACATCATCATCGGGCACCTGATCCCCGCGGGGACCGGCATCTACCGGTACTCCGAGCTTGAGGTGGAGCCGCCGGAGGGCTTCGAGCCGCCGCCACCGCCGGAGGAGGAGGTGGAGGAGGGAGTGCCGAGTCCGTTCATCACGGCGCAGGAACCCGAGGCTGCGGCGGAGGCGGAGGCGACGTAGTTGACCTAACCTGCCTTGCCATCTAGATTTCCACGTCTACCACCGGTCGGGACCCGGGGTTCCGGCCGGTGGTTGCAGCATCAGGAACGTTGTGAGATTATGCCGACCATCAATCAGTTGGTCCGCCAGGGGCGGAAGCAGATCCCGCGCAAGGAAAAGGCGCCCGCGCTGCGGAGCAATCCGCAGAAGCGCGGCGTGTGCACGCGGGTGTACACCACGACGCCCAAGAAGCCCAACTCGGCGCTGCGGAAGGTCGCCCGGGTGCGGCTCACGAACGGCGTCGAGGTGACGAGCTACATCCCTGGCGAAGGGCATAACCTCCAGGAGCACAGCATCGTCCTGATTCGCGGCGGTCGAGTGAAGGACCTGCCGGGCGTCCGCTACCACATCATTCGTGGCACGTTGGACGCGGCCGGCGTTGCCGACCGCAAGCAGCGGCGGTCCAAGTATGGCGCCAAGAGGCCCAAGTGAGCCGGAGGAAGAAGGCCGAGAAGCGGCCCGTGCCGCCCGATCCGCGGTACGACAGCCAGACGGTGTCCAAGTTCATCAACCGTCTGATGGAGCAAGGCAAGAAGTCCACGGCCGAGGGGATCTTCTACGACTCGATGGACCTCATCGAACAGCGGACGGGCCAGCCGGGGGTGCAGGTGTTCAAGCAGGCCCTGAGCAACGTGAAGCCGGTGGTGGAGGTGAAGTCGCGACGGGTCGGTGGTGCCACGTACCAGGTGCCGGTCGAGGTGAGGCCGGATCGGCGGGCCGCGCTGGCGATGCGCTGGATCGTGTCCTACGCGCGCGCCCGCAACGAGCGGTCCATGGCGGAGCGGCTGGCGGGTGAGCTCATCGCGGCCAGCAAGGGCGAGGGCAGCTCGGTAAAGAAGAGAGAAGACACGCACCGGATGGCAGAGGCGAACAGGGCGTTCGCCCACTACCGGTGGTAGGCGAACCGACAGACTGACAACTTCGGGACCCTGTTTCAAGGGATCCCGCGTCGCAGGGGCCCGGCCCCGGACGAGTGCGGAGCGAGACCTGTTCGTGACAGCGGACGACGGTCGCCCCGCTTTTATGCTGCCTCGCCGCAGGGGCGGGCGACACGGACGACGCACGAACCAAGGGAAGTAATGACGGGAATACAGCGCGCAATGCCGAGGACCACAGCGCTCGAGAAGATCCGCAACATCGGCATCATGGCCCACATCGATGCCGGGAAGACGACGACTACCGAGCGGATCCTCTACTACACGGGTCGCACGTACAAGCTCGGCGAGGTGCACGAAGGTACCGCGACGATGGACTGGATGGAGCAGGAGCAGGAGCGCGGGATCACGATCACGTCCGCCGCGACTTACTGTGAGTGGCTGCGGAGCGACGAGATCTTCCAGATCAACATCATCGACACTCCGGGCCATGTGGACTTCACGGTCGAGGTGGAGCGGTCGCTGCGGGTGCTCGACGGCGCCGTGGCGATTCTCGACGCCGTGAGCGGTGTAGAGCCGCAGACGGAGACGGTATGGCGGCAGGCCGATCGGTACAGCGTGCCCCGTATCGTGTTCGTGAACAAGATGGACCGTGTGGGGGCCGACTTCGGCAGAGCGGTGAGCATGATGCGGGAGCGTCTCGGCGCGCACGCGTTTCCGGTGCAGTATCCCCTGGGCGCAGGCGAGCTCTTTACCGGGCTCATCGACATCGTCCGGCAGGTCGAGGTCGTGTACGATGAGGACTCCCTCGGTGTGTCGTGGGAGGAGCGGCCCATCCCTGATGCGTTGCAGGAGCAGGCCCGCCAGTTGCGGCATGAGCTCATCGAGGCGGCGGTGGAGCACGCGGGTGACGACGAGTTGCTGCACAAGTACCTCGAGGAGCACGAGCTCACTGAGAGCGAAATCCGCACCGCCATTAGGAAGGCGACGCTGGCTGGGCAGCTGATTCCGGTGTTCTGCGGTGCGGCGTTCAAGAACAAGGGTGTGCAGCGCCTGCTGGACGGGATCGTCGACTACCTGCCGAGTCCGGTGGACGTGCCAGCGGTGATGGGACATCTGCCGCATCACGACGAGACCTTCGAGGAGCGGCGGGCGTCCGACGACGAGCCGTTCAGCGCGCTGGCCTTCAAGATCGCGACCGACCCGTATGTAGGGAAGCTGACCTTCTTCCGGGTGTATTCGGGCGTTTTGGAGTCGGGTTCATACATCTACAACTCGACCAAGGGCCGCAAGGAGCGCATCGGGCGTCTACTCCAGATGCACGCCAACAAGCGGGAGGAGGTACAGGAAGTCCGGGCCGGCGACATCGCTGCAGCCATCGGGCTCAAGGAGACGCGCACCGGCGATACACTGTGCGACCAGGACCACCCGATCATCCTCGAGGCGATGCGCTTCCCCGAGCCGGTGATCTCGGTGGCCATCGAGCCCAAGACCAAGGCCGACCAGGACAAGCTGGGCACCGCGCTGCAGAAGCTCTCGGAAGAGGATCCGACCTTCCAAGTGCGGACCGATCCCGAGACTGCCCAGACGATCATCTCGGGGATGGGCGAGTTGCACCTCGAGATCCTCGTGGATCGCATGAAGCGGGAGTTCAAGGTCGAGGCCAACGTGGGTCGGCCGCAGGTGGCGTATCGGGAAACCGTGCGCCAGCGGGTCGAGTACGTCGAGGGCAAGTTCGTGCGCCAGACGGGCGGCCGCGGGCAGTACGGCCACGTGGTCCTCCACCTCGAGCCGAGCCGGGCAGGGCATGGCTTCGTGTTCGAGGACAGGATCGTGGGCGGCGCGATCCCCAGGGAGTACATCGGCCCGGTGGAGCAGGGAGTGAAGGAAGCTCTGGAGAACGGTGTGGTGGCCGGCTATCCGGTGGTCGACATCAAAGTCGAGCTGGTGGACGGCAGCTACCACGATGTGGACTCCTCGGAGATGGCGTTCAAGATCGCGGGTTCCATGGCCGTCAAGGAAGCGGTGGGCAAGGCCGATCCGGTCTTGCTCGAGCCCATCATGGATGTGGAAGTGGTCACGCCGTCGGAGTACATGGGCGACGTGATCGGCGATCTGATCAGCCGGCGCGGCAAGGTGGGTGGGATGATGCAGCGGGGCGAGGCGCAGGTGATCGGTGCCAGCGTGCCCCTGGCCGAGATGTTCGGCTATTCCACCAATCTACGCTCGATGAGTCAGGGTCGCGCGGTATACTCAATGCAGTTCTCGCACTACGCAGAGCTGCCCAAGTCGAAGGCAGAAGAGATCGTCAGCAAAGTGAAGGGATAGGCATCGCACCATCCAGCTGAGGCTAGAGGGAAGAGATCATGGCGAAGGCAAAGTTTGAGCGGACGAAGCCGCATGTGAACGTGGGGACGATTGGCCACGTGGATCATGGGAAGACGACGCTGACGGCGGCGATTACGGAGGTGCAGCAGAAGCGTGGTTTGGCTGATTATGTGCCGTTTGATGAGATCGACAAGGCGCCGGAGGAGAAGGAGCGTGGGATAACGATAGCGACGGCGCATTTGGAGTATCAGACGGAGAATCGTCATTACGCGCATGTGGATTGTCCGGGTCATGCTGATTATGTGAAGAACATGATCACGGGTGCGGCGCAGATGGATGGGGCGGTGTTGGTGGTGAGTGCGGCGGATGGTCCGATGCCGCAGACGCGGGAGCATGTGTTGTTGGCGCGGCAGGTGAACGTGCCGTACATCATTGTCTATCTGAACAAGGTGGACATGGTAGACGATCCGGCGTTGTTGGAGTTGGTGGAGTTGGAGGTTCGGGAGTTGTTGTCGAGTTATGAGTTTCCGGGGGATGAGATACCGGTGATCAAGGGTTCGGCGTTGAAGGCTTTGGAGGATGGGGAGCCGGGTACGGAGGATACGAAGAGTATTGATGAGTTATTGGAGGCGTTGGACACCTACATACCGGTTCCGGAGCGGGATGTTGACAAGCCGTTTTTGATGCCGGTGGAGGATGTGTTTTCGATAACGGGTCGTGGGACGGTGGCTACGGGTCGGATTGAGCGTGGCAGGGTGAAGTTGCAGGACGAGGTGGAGTTGGTGGGTTTTGGTGCGGAGCGCAAGACGGTGGTGACGGGTGTGGAGATGTTCCGCAAGTTGTTGGATGATGGTCAGGCGGGTGACAATGTTGGTTTGTTGTTGCGTGGTGTGGACAAGGATGAGGTTGAGCGGGGGATGGTGTTGGCGCAGCCGGGTTCGGTGACGCCGCACACGCAGTTTGAGGGTGAGGTGTATGTCTTGACGAAGGAGGAGGGTGGTCGGCACACGCCGTTTTTCAAGGGTTACCGGCCGCAGTTCTATTTTCGGACGACGGATGTGACGGGTTCGGTTGAGCTTCCTTCCGGTGTGGAGATGGTGATGCCGGGGGACAACACGAAGATGACGATTCAGTTGATCACGCCGATTGCGATGGAGGAGGGGCTGCGCTTCGCGATTCGTGAGGGCGGCCGCACCGTCGGCGCCGGCGTGGTCACCAAGATCCTGGAGTAGGGCGTCGGAGGCCAGCATGGCAGGACAAATCCGGATCCGCTTGAAGGCGTTCGACCACGTGGTCCTGGATCAGGCCGCGGCCGACATCGTGCGCACTGTAGAAAAGACGGGCGCACAGATCTCGGGGCCGATTCCGCTGCCGACCAAGACGCAGCGCTGGACCGTGTTGCGCAGTCCGCACGTCGACAAGAAAAGCCGCGAGCAGTTCGAGCTCAAGACGCATAAGCGCCTGATCGAGATCCTCGATTCGCGGGCGCAGACGGTGGACGCGCTCACCAAGCTGGATCTGCCGGCGGGTGTGGACGTAGAGATCAAGGTCGAGTGACGATGAACGGACTAATCGGCCGAAAGCTGGGCATGGTCCGGCTCTTCAGTGAGGAGGGAGACGCCATCCCCGTCACGGTGATCGAGGCTGGCCCGTGCCCCGTTGTCCAGGTGAAGGAGACGGCGGGACAGCCGCGGGCCGTACAACTCGGCTTCGGCGTGCGGAAGGCGAAGCGCACGAGCAAGGCCCTGGCGGGCCATGTGGCGACGGCGGGCCTCGAGGGGGGTGCGCCCCGGGTGCTGCGGGACTTCCGCCTCCCCGACAGGGAGGAGGGCGAGTCCCCCAAACCCGGCGACGTCGTTACGGTCGGGATATTCCAGCCCGGCGACACCGTGAAGGTCACGGGCAACAGGAAGGGCCGCGGCTTCCAGGGTGTGGTAAAGCGCCATGGCTTCAGCGGCGGGCCGGCGTCCCACGGTAATACGCGACATCGCAAGCCGGGGAGCATGGGGCCGGGTACGGATCCATCCCGCGTCATCAAGGGCAAGAAGTTGCCGGGGCGGATGGGAGCCACGCGGCACACGGAACTGGGGCTGACGGTGGTTCGGGTCGACGCCGAGCGGAACCTGCTGTTCGTCCGCGGTGCGGTGCCGGGCCCGATCCGGGGCATCGTGCAGGTGCGGAAACAGGGAGGCCGGAGCCGGTATGCTTGAGGCGCAGCTCTACACGGCGGAGGCGAAGCAGAAGGGGAGCTACGCGCTGCCAGACGAATTCGACGGCACGGTCAACCGGGCAGTGCTGTACCACGCGGTGCGCGCCTACCGGAACAACCAGCGCCAGGGAACGCACTCAACCAAGACCCGTAGTGAGGTCTCGGGCGGTAGCCGCAAGCCGTGGCGCCAGAAGGGGACAGGCCGTGCTAGGCAGGGGACGAACCGCGCGGCCCACTGGACCGGTGGCGGCGTGGTGTTCGGCCCGAAGCCTCGAAGCTACCGCACCGACGTGCCGCGCAAGGTGAAGCGCATGGCGCGGCAGTCCGCGCTCAACGCTCGGGCCAATGAGGGCGCGATCCACATCATCGAGGCGCTCGAGTTCGAGGGGCCGAAGACGCGGCGCATGGTGGAGCTCTTGGAGAAGCTCGGCCTGGCCGGTCGCAAGGTCCTCGTCCTCACGTCGGAGGCGCGACCCGAGGTCTATCTTTCCGGGCGCAACCTCCCCGGCGTACATGTGACGCCGTACTCGGACGCATCGGCGTACGAGGTGCTCTGGTCCGACGCGGTCGTGGTGGAGCAGGGCGCCATCGGCGGCCACGCCATCAAGGGTGCGGCCAAGACTGCCGGCCGTGCGACTCGGGCCAAGCGGGCCTCGGAAGGGACGACTAGTAGGAAGAAAGCGGTCGGTCGGGCGGCGGCCAAGAAGCGGGCCACCGCGAAGAAGACCACCGGGAAGACGAAGTCGTCGGCCAAGAAGTCGGCCAAGACGACGAAGAAGAAAGGATAGCGGCTGTGCTTGATCGCTATCAAGCTGTGATACGTCCAGTTGTGACGGAGAAGTCGTCGGCGCTGTACGGCGAGCGATTGGAGTACACGTTCGAGGTGCATCCGCAGGCCACCAAGCACGAGATTCGCGAGGCGATCGAGTCGCTCTTCGACGTCACCGTGGCGAAGGTTCGCACGCTCCAGCAGCCGGCGAAGCGCCGCACTCGCGGCCGCACCGAGGGCCGGCGAAAGCGCTGGAAGAAGGCCTACGTGCGGCTCAAGGAAGGCGACACGATCGAGATCTTCGAGGGTTAGAGTCATGGGCATTCGACAGTTCCGCCCGATCAGCCCCGGCACCCGGTTCCGCTCGGTCTCCGACTTCGCGGAGGTGACGCGCGGCGAGCCGGAGAAGTCGCTGCTCGAGCCGCTGAAGAAGCGGGGCGGGCGGAACAACAAGGGGCACCAGACGGCGCGGCATCGCGGGGGCGGCCACAAGCGACGCTACCGGCGGATCGACTTCAAGCGCGACAAGCACGGTGTGCCGGGCAAGGTGGCGCAGATCGAGTACGACCCGAACCGCTCGGCGCGGATTGCATTGGTCGTCTATGCCGATGGCGAGAAGCGCTACATCATCCACCCGCGCGGCCTGCGGGTTGGGGATACGGTGGTCGCGGGTTCGGGTAGCGACATCCGGACGGGCAACTCATTGCCGCTGTCCGAGATTCCTCTGGGTACCACGGTGCATTGCGTCGAACTGAAGCAGGGCAAGGGAGCGCAGCTTTGCCGCTCGGCGGGGACGGGCGCGCAGGTCATGGCAAAGGAAGGCCACAACGTGGCGCTCCGGCTGCGGAGCGGTGAGGTGCGCCTCGTGCGCGCCGGGTGCGTGGCCACCATCGGCGAAGTGGGCAATGCTGAGCACGAGCTGGCGAGCGTCGGCAAAGCCGGCAAGAGCCGCTGGATGGGCCGCCGGCCCAAGGTGCGCGGCGTGGCCATGCACCCGGTCGACCACCCGCTGGGCGGTGGTGAGGGGAAGGCGTCCGGCGGCCGTCCCCCGGTGTCTCCGTGGGGCATGCCCGAGGGCAAGAAGACCCGCAAGAAGAAGAAAGCCAGCACCAAGCTCATCCTGCGCGGCCGCAAGCGCGGGAAGGCGACCAAGTAGGACGGGAACCGCATGTCGAGAAGCGTCAAGAAGGGACCGTTCGTTGCGGAATCGCTCCTGGCGAAGATCCGCACGCTCAACGAGGCGAACGAGAAGCGGGTCATCAAGACCTGGTCTCGGGCATCCACTATCACTCCGGATTTCGTGGGCCATACGGTGGCGGTCCACAACGGCAACAAGTTCATCCCCGTGTACGTGACGGAGAACATGGTGGGCCACAAGCTGGGAGAGTTCGCGCCGACTCGCCTGTTCCGCGGCCACAGCGGAAAACTGGCAGCGGACAAGAAGGCCGCACCGGCGTAAGGAGAGTCGAAGATGGCAGGCAGGGCGATTCAGCGCTGGGTCCGTCAGTCGCCGCGGAAAATGCGGCTGGTGATTGACACGATCCGTGGCAAGGACGTCAACGAGGCGTACGCGCTGCTCAAGTTCTCTAAGAAGCACGCCGCCCGGCAGATCGAGAAGGTCCTGCGGTCGGCCGTGGCGAACGCGGAGCAGGATGCACTCCGCAACAACGAAGCCTTCGACGTGGACCGACTCTACGTGGGCTACGCAGTCGTCGACGAGGGAACGACGCTGTGGCGGTACCGGGCGGCGGCCATGGGGCGGGCGGCTCCGATCCGGAAGCGGACGAGCCACGTGGAGATTCGGGTCCAGGCGAGGGAGGAGAGAGCGTAGTGGGGCAGAAAACCCATCCGTACGGCTTCCGGCTCGGCGTCGTCAAGCCGTGGCGCTCCCGCTGGTACGCGGGGAGCGAGTTTCCGGCATTGCTCAAGGAAGACGAGCTGATCCGCAAGTACCTGAAGACACGGCTGGCGCATGCAGCGGTCGCCGACGTGCACATAGAGCGCAAGCCCGGCAAGGTGACGGTTACGATCTTCACCGGACGCCCGGGCGTTGTGATCGGCAAGCGCGGCGCCGAGGTGGACAAGCTCCGTGACGAGCTGGCCCAGCTCACGGGCAACGAGGTCGGAATCAACGTCGAGGAGATCAAGCGGCCGGAACTCGACGCGCAGCTGGTAGCCGACAACGTCGCGCACCAGCTCCAGCAGCGTGTCTCCTTCCGCCGGGCTATGAAGCGTGTGCTCCAGAGCGCGATGCGCATGGGCGCCCAGGGCATCAAGATCAAGACGGCGGGCCGCCTAGGTGGGGCGGAGATCGCGAGGACCGAAGGGTATCACGAAGGCCGCGTACCCTTGCATACCCTGCGTGCGGATGTCGACTACGGCATTGCCACGGCCAAGACGACCTACGGTACGATCGGGATCAAGGTCTGGATCTTCAAGGGTGAGGTAATGGAAGACGGACGCGGTCGTACGTACAGCACGGGAGCGTGACCGATGCTGGCGCCAAAGCGAGTCAAGTACCGCAAGCAGATGAAGGGTCGCACCAAGGGACAGGCGACCCGTGGGAATACGGTTGCGTTCGGGCACTACGGCCTCATGACGCTCGATCCGGGCTGGATTAGCAGCCGGCAGATCGAGGCAGCGCGTGTCGCGATGACGCGCGAGATGAAGCGTGGCGGCAAGATCTGGATCCGGATCTTCCCGGACAAGCCGATCACGAAGAAGCCGGCCGAGACGCGGATGGGGAAGGGCAAAGGCAATCCCGAAGCGTGGGTCGCGGTCGTGAAGCCCGGCAGGATCCTGTTCGAGGCAGAGGGCGTGTCGGAGCAGATCGCTCGTCGGGCGCTGCAACTCGCGGCGGCCAAGCTGCCGGTGAAAACCCGGTTCGTGACGCGTGAGGAAAACTAGACCATGGCTCTGAAAGACGCCGAGCGGAAGCCGCTGAGCCCGGTACAGGTGCGCGAGCTCAGTACCGAGGACCTTCAGGACGAGCTGCAGCGCCTCAAGGACGCTCGGTTCCGGCTCAAGTTCCGGTCGGCCACTGAGGCGATCGACAACCCGAGCCAGTTCCGGATCTTGCGCCGTAACATCGCGCGGATCGAGACGGTGCTCCGCGAAAGGAAGCAGTGATGAGTCAGGAAGCCAACGTCCGTCCGCGGCGCAAGGTGCGCACCGGCGTCGTGGTGAGCGACAAGATGACCCAGACCGTCGTCGTGGAGCTGACCCGCCAGTTCGCGCACCCGCTATATGGCAAGCGGATCACGCGGACCAAACGGGTGAAGGCGCACGACGAACAGGGTGCCCGCGCCGGCGACACGGTGCGGATCGTGGAGACCCGCCCCCTGTCGAAGACCAAGCGGTGGCGCGTCGTCGAGATCGTGAGCCGCGCTGAGTAAGTGAGGGCGACGTGATTCAGCAGGAATCCATCGTCAGGATTGCCGACAATTCCGGCGCGCGCCGGGCGCTCGTCATCCGGGTGCTCGGCGGAAGCCGGCGCCGATACGCGCGGGTCGGAGACGTGGTGGTCGTGGCGATCAAGGACGCGCTGCCGACCGGGCAGGTCAAGAAGGGCGACGTGGCCAAGGCCGTGGTGGTGCGCACGGCCAAGGAGACGCGGCGCCGCGACGGGAGCTACATCCGCTTCGACGAGAACGCGGCGGTGCTCATCAACGATGCCGGCGAGCCCCGGGCCACCAGGATCTTCGGGCCCGTCGGCCGAGAGTTGCGCGAGAAGCGGTTCATGAAGATCGTCTCGCTCGCGCCCGAGGTGCTGTAGATGAAACCGCTGGTCTACAAGAAGTCCAGGCGGAAGGAAAAGCGGGAGCCCAAGCCGGCGCGGCACAAGATGCGCATTGCCAGGGGCGACCGCGTGCGAGTGATCCGCGGGGAGGAGCGCGGGACCGAGGGCACGGTCATCCGGGTGCTGCGAAAGCAGAACAGGGTGGTCGTCGAGGGCGTCAACATCGTGACCAAGCATCAGCGGGCGACGCAGGCTGGAGCGGAAGGCGGCATCATCAAGTTCCCCGCGCCCATCCACGTGTCGAATGTCATGCTGCTCGACCCGAAGTCCGGCGACCCAACCAGGATCAGGCGGAAGAAAGACAAGGATGGAACGGTGGAGCGGCTGAGCGTGAAGTCTGGCCAGCCCATCCCGAGGAGCCGCTAGAGCCATGGCGAATACGGAACAGACCGTGCAACAAGCGCCCGCTCCGGCTCCCCGCCTCCGGGAGCACTACCGGGAGCGGGTACGCTCGAAGCTCATGCAGGAGTTCGGCTTCGGGAACCCGCATCAGCTCCCGCGGTTGGAGAAGATCGTGATCAACGTCGGGGCCGGTGAGGCGCCCAAGAACCCCAAGGTTCTCGACGCTATCGTCGAGGAGCTGGGGGCCATCACAGGGCAGCGGCCGGTCGTGACCCGTGCCAAGAAGGCGATCTCGAACTTCTCGCTGCGAGCGGGGATGCCGATCGGCGTGCGGGTGACCCTGCGCGGCGCGCGGATGTACGAGTTCCTCGATCGATTCATCAACGTCGCGGTGCCGCGGATTCGCGACTTCCGCGGCTTTCCCGCGCGCTCGTTCGACGGACGTGGAAACTACACGGTCGGGATCCGGGAGCAGATGGTGTTCCCGGAAATCGACTACGACAAGGTGGAGAAGATCCACGGGATGGATATCACGTTCGTGACTACGGCGGGTCGGGACGACGTGGGAATGGCCCTGCTGCGGGAGATGGGAATGCCCTTCCGCGGCGAGACGCCCGTACAGATCGGCTAGGAGGGAGTTCTCCGGTATGGCGAAGAAGTGCCTGATCGAGAAGGCCAAGCGGAAGCCCAAGTACAAAGTCCGGGCATACCGTCGCTGCCAGCGCTGTGGGCGCGCGCGCGGGTACACCCGGAAGTTCGGACTGTGCCGCATCTGCTTCAGGGAACTGGCGCTTCGGGGCGAGATCCCCGGGGTGCGGAAGGCGAGTTGGTGAGATGACTGACCCCGTAGCCGATATGCTGACCCGGATCCGGAACGCCTGTCAGGCGGGCCACCGGAGGGTCGACATGCCGGTCTCGAAGTTCAAGACCGAGATCGCGCGGCTGTTGCGTGAGAACCACTTCATCCAGGATTACGCGGTGTTGGATGACGGGCGTCACGGGATGCTGCGGATCTACCTCAAGTACCACAGGGATCGACCGGTCATTCACGAGGTGCAGCGCGTTTCCAAGCCGGGGCTGCGCCGCTACGTGCGGGCACGTGAGATCCCTCGCGTGAAGAACGGGCTCGGGATGGCCATCCTGTCCACGCCTCGGGGCGTGATGAGCGACCGTGATGCGCGACGCGCACGTGTAGGCGGCGAGCTCGTCGCGGTGCTCTGGTAGGGGGGACGATGTCACGAATCGGTAAGAAGCCGGTGGCAATCCCCCAGGGCGTGACGGTGACGGTCGCCGGACAGGATGTCACGGTGAAGGGCCCCAAGGGAGAGCTCAAGCGCACCGTGCATCCCGAAATGCGGGTCCGGCAGGAGAACGGTGAGCTGCACGTGGAGCGGCCGTCTGATGACGGGCGGCACAAGGCCCTGCACGGTCTCACTCGGTCGCTGCTGAGCAACATGGTGGAGGGGGTGGTCGGGGGTTTCAGCAAGCAGCTCGAGATTCACGGTGTGGGCTACAAGGCCGAGTCGATTTCGGGCGGCATCCGGCTGGTGGTGGGCTACTCCCATCCAGTGGAGTACCAGGCGCCCGAGGGGGTCAAGATCTCGATTGAGAGCCCCACACTCGTGAAAGTGGAAGGCATTGACAAGGAGCTGGTGGGGCACGTGGCCGCCGAGCTGCGGGGGGTCCGACCCCCGGAGCCGTACAAAGGAAAGGGCATTCGGTACATCGGTGAGCACGTGCGCCGCAAGGCCGGCAAGACTGGAGCGAAGGCATGAGGGCGGTACGCAAGCCGAAGACGCGGGCAGAGCGCCGGCACCGGCGTCACCTGCGTGCCCGCAAGAGGATCGCCGGGACGGCGGAGCGGCCACGACTCGTGGTGTACCGCTCGATCAAGTACACGTACGCCCAGCTCGTGGATGACGATCGCGGGGTGACACTGGCGTCGGCCAGCGAGCGCTCCGAGGGCTACGAGCGGAACAAGGCGGGCAAAGTGGGCGCGGCGTTCGGCGTTGGCAAGCTGATTGCCAAGCGTGCCGGCGAACTAGGCATCACGCGCGTGGTCTTCGACCGCGGTGGGTACCCGTACCATGGTCGAATCAAGGCCGTGGCCGAGGGCGCGCGCGACGGCGGATTGGAGTTCTAGGACGATGGCGCAAGAACGGCAGCGTGGCGGCCAGCGCCACGAGCGCGAGTCGGATCTGATCGAGAACGTGATCAACATCAACCGCGTCGCGAAGGTGGTGAAGGGCGGGCGGCGGTTCTCCTTCAATGCCCTCGCCGCGGTGGGTGACGGCAATGGCAAGGTAGGTGTCGGCACCGGGAAGGCCAACGAGGTTTCCGAGGCGGTGCGCAAGGCCGTGGAAGCGGCGCGCCGCACCATGCAGGAGGTGCCGCGGGAAGGCACGACCATTCCGCATGAGACGGTCGGGACCCACGGCGCCGGCCGGGTGCTGCTGAAGCCGGCGACGTCCGGAACCGGCATCATCGCCGGCGGTCCCGTGCGATCCGTGCTCGAGTGCGCGGGCATCACCGACATCCTCACCAAGTCGCTGGGCTCGCCGAACCCCCTCAACATGGTGTGGGCCACGATGGACGGGCTCACGGGCCTGCTCACGGTGGAGTCGGTGGCCAGGCAGCGGGGTGCGGACCCGTCGGAGATTGACTATCGCCCACGGCAGAAGGCATCCGAGGAGGAGGCGGTGAATGCCTAAGAAGGCTGCCGCGGGCTCCAAGACGACCGCTAAGAAGAAGACGGCCAAGAAGCCGGCGACGAAGAAGGCCGCCAAGAAGCCGGCGGCGAGGAAGACCGCCAAGCCGGCGGCCGCTGCGAAGCCGACCAAGGCGACACGGCTACGGGTTCGCCAGGTGCGCTCCGGGATCGGGCATGCAGACACGTACCGCCGCACGCTGCGGGCCCTGGGGCTCAAGCACCACCAGGACGAGGTGGTGGTTGCGGATAACCCCTCCGCCCGTGGGATGCTGCACAAGGTCCGCCATCTGGTCCGCGTGACCCCTGAGGAGGCGTGATGGCGAAGGAAAAGAAGGAAACGCTCGGACTGCACAACCTGCCGGCTCCGGAGGGCGCGCACAAAGAGCCCACGCGGAAGGGGCGCGGCCGCGGCTCGGGACTCGGCAAGACAGCGGGCCGTGGGCAGAAGGGCCAGCGCTCCCGGGCGGGCGGACGCGTGCGGCCCGGGTTCGAGGGCGGTCAGATGCCACTCACGCGCCGGGTCCCCAAGCGCGGGTTCACCAACCCGTTCCGGGTGCCGTCGCAGGCGGTCAACCTGCGCGACCTGGAGAAGGTGGCGGGTGAGACCGTATCCCCGGCGGTGCTGGTGGAGCTCGGTCTGGTGGGCAAGGCGGCCGAGCCGATCAAGATCCTGGGCACCGGCGAGGTGACCCGGGCGTACGTCATCCACGGCTGCGCAGTCTCCAAGAGCGCTCGCGCAAAGATCGAACAGGCTGGCGGGAGGATCGAGGACTAGGCGGATGGCGGCACCCCGCATTCCCAATCTGTTTGCCGTTCCAGAGCTGAAGGAGAAGCTGCTGTTCACGCTTCTCTGTCTCGCGGTGTACCGGGCCGGCGCCCACATCGCCACCCCTGGCGTGAACGTGCAGGTGCTGGCCGACTTCATCCGCAATCAGGGCGCTGGGACGTTCTTCGGCATGTACGACATGTTCGTGGGCGGCGGGCTCTCCCGCGCGACGGTATTCGCGCTGGGGATCATGCCCTACATCTCCGCTTCGATCATGTTCCAGTTAGCCGGCGCGGTCTTCCCCTTGGTCGAGAAGCTCCAGAAGGAAGAGGAGGGCCGGAAGAAGATCACCCAGTGGACCCGCTATGTGACGGTCATTCTGGCGGCGTTCCAGGCATATGGGTTCGCCATATTCGCCGAAGGGCAGAACGCCGTGCCCGATCCCGGTATCGGCTTCCGTGCGACCACGGTGATGACCCTCACCACAGGTGCGGTGTTTATCATGTTGCTGGTCTAGCGGATTACCGAGCGCGGCGTAGGGAACGGCATGAGCCTCATGATCTTCTTCTCGATCATGGAGGGCTTCCTGCCCGGCTCGTTCCGCACGCTGCAGTTCGTGCAGACGCGAGTGATCTCGGCGCAGGCGCTCATCGTGCTGCTCGTGGTGATGCTTGGCGTGATAGGCGGCGTCATCGCCGTCACGGTGGCGGCGCGACGCATCCCGATCCAGATCCCGCGCAAGGTGATGGGGCGAGGCCGGATTCGGGAGGGGCAAAAGACGTTCATTCCGATACGGATCAACTCCGCCGGCGTGATGCCCATCATCTTCGCCCAGGCGATCATTATCGTGCCCGGCACCATCGCGACGTTCAGCAACCTGCCGGCGCTGCGGACCATGTCGGAGATGTTCCGCCCGGGGTCGACTGTGTATTACGCGAGCTACGCGCTCCTCATCATCTTCTTCACCTACTTCTACACGTCGATCATCTTCAACCCGCTGGACATCGCGGAGAACCTCAAGAAGCAGGGCGGGTTCATCCCGGGGGTGAAGCCCGGCGCGGCCACGGCGGATTACATAGACGAGGTGCTCACCCGCGTCACGCTACCGGGGTCGGTGTTCCTCACCATCATCGCGCTGCTGCCGTTCTTCATCTTCGACACCTTTGGCGTGCCCTTCACCTTCGGCGGCACGGCGCTGCTCATCGTCGTGGGTGTGGCGCTGGACACCTGGATCCAGGTGCAGCAGCACCTGCACCTGCGGCACTACGACGACTTCATGAAGCAGGGACGGGTGAAGTTCCGCGGCCGGC
Source organism: uncultured Gemmatimonadaceae bacterium (assembly GCA_964348295.1). Taxonomy (GTDB): domain Bacteria; phylum Gemmatimonadota; class Gemmatimonadetes; order Gemmatimonadales; family GWC2-71-9; genus WVYX01. Next base: position 245,369 of record CAYGBV010000019.1, on the reverse strand, counting down.
GGGGCCGCTACATGTAGGACAGCGCGGCATGAACGTCATTCTCTTGGGCCCCCCGGGTTCCGGCAAAGGCACCCAGGGGGCCTTGTTGTCCGAGCGCGTCGGGCTGCCCCGCGTCTCCACCGGCGATCTGCTGCGCAGCGCGGTGGAGCGGGGCACCGTGCTGGGGCAGGAGGCCCAGCACTACATGGATCAGGGCCTGCTGGTCCCCGACGAGGTGATCCTGGGGCTCATCGAGGAGGTGCTGGCGTGGCCCGAGGCCGCAGGCGGCATCGTCATGGATGGTTTCCCGCGGACGGTGGCGCAGGCCGAGGCGGTAGAGCGGCTCCTCGCCGACCGCGGTGCGCGGGTGGATTACGTCATAAGCATTGATGTGCCGGAGGAGGAGCTGGTGCGGCGCATGCTGGGGCGGGCCAAGCAGGAGGGCCGTGACGATGACACGCCGGAAACGATCCGACAGCGCTTCGTGGTGTACCGGGAACAGACCGCTCCGCTGATTGCCTTCTACAGGGAGCGCGGGATGCTGACAGGTGTGTCGGGGATCGGCAGCATCGAGGAGATCGCCGGACGAGTGCAGGAGGCCGTGGGGCGATGATCACCATCAAGTCCGCCCGTGAGATCGAGACGATGGTGGCGGCGGGGAAGATCCTTGCCGACACGCTGGCGCTCGTGGCGAACCACACCGCCCCGGGGGTATCCACGGCGCAGCTCGACCAGCTAGCAGAGGACTTCATCCGGAGCCACCCCGGCGCCCGCCCCTCGTTCAAGGGACTGTACGACTTCCCGGCGTCCCTGTGCACCTCCATCAACAATGAGATCGTGCACGGCATCCCCTCGGAGCAGCGTGTGCTCCAAGACGGCGACATCGTCAGCATCGACTGCGGTGTCTGCCTCGACGGGCTCCACGCCGACTCCGCCACGACCGCGGCCGTCGGGGAGGTGACCGACGATGTGCAGCGGCTGCTCCGGGTCACGCAGGAAGCGCTGGGCGTGGGCGTCAAGCAAGCCGTGGCCGGGAACCACGTGGGCGACGTCGGCCATGCGATCCAGACGGTCGCCGAAGGCGCCGGGTACAGTGTGGTGCGGGAGCTGGTGGGGCACGGCATCGGGACCAGCTTCCACGAGGAGCCGCAGATCCCGAACTACGGTCGACCCAAGCGCGGAGCGCGCCTCCAGGTGGGCATGACCCTGGCCATCGAGCCGATGGTGAACGCCGGCCGGCCCGAGATTCGCACGCTCGACGACAAATGGACGGTGGTCACGGTGGACGGCTCACTCTCGGCCCACTTCGAGCACACGGTGGTCATCGAGTCCGACGGACCCCGCATCCTCACGACGGTGCCCGCGACGGCGCCGGCCTAACGAGCGGCGCCCCCTACTTCCGCAAGATTGAGAGGAGCCACGCGTGAATCGCCGGGTTGCCGGCGACAAAGGCTCCGTGTCGTACCACCGGCTCGTTCCCCTCGAGATCGGTTACCACGCCACCGGCCTCCCGCAGGATGAGCGCGCCGGCGGCCACGTCCCAGGGCGCGAGATACGGCTCCCAGAAGCCGTCGAAGCGACCGAGCGCCAGGTCCACGAAGTCAAGCGAGGCGGCACCGGCGCGACGGATCCCGCTGGTGGCCCGGAGGATCGTGGCGAACTGCTCGAGGTACTCGGGTAGGAGGTGGAGGACCTTGAAGGGGAACCCCGTGCCAATGAGGGCGTGGGCTGGCTCGGTCACCCGGGAGACCTGCAGCCGGCGGTCGCCGCACCACGCGCCACCGCCCGCGGTGGCGTGGTACACGAGGTCACGGTTCACGTCCACTACGACCCCGGCGGCCAGGGTGCCGTCCACCACGGCGGCGATGCTCACGCCGTACGCGGGATAGTCGTGCAGGTAGTTGGTGGTACCGTCGAGCGGGTCCACTACCCAGACGAGGCCGGAGCCGCCCGCGTCGGGGGTGAGTTCCTCGCCCAGCACGACGCCGTCGGGCGCTCCGGCGAGGAGGGTCTCACCGATGAGCGACTCGGTTTCCCGGTCCACCCGGGTCACGAAGTCGCTCACGCCCTTGAGCCCCCAGCCGGCCGGGTCGGTAGGGCGTTCGATGGTGCGAATATGATCGGCGCCACGCCGAGCGGCGGTGGTGGCGAGGTGTAGTAAGTCCTGATGCTGGTTCACCTTGCGGTCCCTCTACTCGAACCCTAGGTTGAGCGCGATGGCACGTGTTTTTTCGGGTATTCAGCCCTCCGGCGAGCTCCACATCGGCAACTACCTCGGGGCGGTCAAGAACTGGGTGGCGTTGCAGGACGTGCACGAGTGCTTCATCTGCATCGTCGACTATCACGCGATCACCCAGGACTACGAGCCCCAAGAACTCGAGGCTCGCACCTTCGACATGGCGGTCAGCCTGATCGCCGCCGGGATCGATCCCGAGAAGTGCGTGCTGTTCGTGCAATCGCACGTGCCGGAGCACGCAGAGCTGGCGTGGGTCTTTATGACCGTGACGCCGCTCGGGGAGCTCGAACGGATGACCCAATTTAAGGACAAGTCGCAACGCCAAGAAAGCGTGCTCGCGGGCCTGCTCAACTACCCCGTACTGCAGGCGGCCGACGTGCTGCTCTACAAGGCAGACACCGTTCCCGTGGGCGAGGACCAGGTGCAGCACATCGAGCTCATGCGGGAGATCGCCCGCAAGTGGAACGCACGCTACGGCAGCGGCTTCTTCCCCGAGCCGGATGCGGCGCTCGTCGGTCAGGCCCGGCGCATAGTCGGACTCGACGGGGAAGCCAAGATGTCGAAGAGCCTGGGGAATACCGTCGGCATCCTGGAGGAGCCGGAGGCCATATGGCAGCGGCTGCGACCGGCGGTGACGGACCCTGCCCGGGTGGCCAAGAAGGATCCCGGCAACCCGGAGGTCTGCAACTTGTACGCCCTGCACCAGCTGTTCTCCCCATCCGCTACCGTGGAGGAGGTGGCGACCCAGTGCCGCTCGGCGGGGTGGGGCTGCCTCGACTGCAAGAGGATCCTGGCCGACAACATGGCCGCGCAGCTGGCCCCGATCAGGGAGCGGGCCGCCGAGCTGAAGGCCGATCCCGGTCACGTGCATGATGTCCTCAGCGACGGCGCCGCGCGTGCCCGGGCCGTGGCCCGGGACACGATGCGCCAGGTGCGGGAGCGGATGGGCTTGCTGCCCGGCACGGTGACGGTGCCCGCCAAGCCATGAGCGACCTCTGGCCGGCTCTGGTCCGCGACCTGCGGCTCGACCTCCTGGGCTATCTGGTGATGGCCATCGTTCTCGGGGGGGCAGTGGGCCTGGAGCGGGAGCTGCATGGCAAGGCGGCGGGCCTGCGCACCAACGTCCTCATCTGCGTCGGCGCCACGTTGTTCACCTGGCTCTCGATCGAGATCGCCGGGCCGTACGGCGACCCTGGCCGCATCGCGGCACAGATCGTGACCGGGGTGGGCTTCATCGGGGCCGGCACGATTCTGCACAGCCGCGGACACATCAGCGGACTTACCAGCGCGGCCACCATCTGGCTCGTCGCGGCCATCGGGGTCGCGGTGGGCGCCGGCGCCGTCATCGAAGCCACCGGCGCTACCCTCCTCGTGGTCTTCGTCCTCGGTCTGCTCCGGCCGCTGGAGAAGTACGTAACCAGTTACGGGGGTGTCGCGCGGGTCACCGTGGAGGTGGAGCCGCGGCCGGAAGCGGTAGCCGAGATCGAACGGATCATACGCGGGACGGGTCTCGAGGTCGAGGAGATCCGCTCCGAGCAGCGGGGTGACCGGCTGGTCGTGCAAGTTGCGATGAGTGGTCCCACCCGGCTCCACGACAGGGCGAAGCTCGAGCTGCTCCGGGCATCGGGCGCGTTCACCATCTCGGTCGAGGAGTGAGACGGGCGGTCGTTGACCTTGCCTCCGCGCGCCCCGTGTGGCGGGCCCCGGAGGCGTCGGTGGCCGCGCTCCGGCAGGCGCTGGGTCGTGGGTGGGAGGTGGTGAGTGTGGGGAGCGCGGCCGTGAGCGATGGCGACGGGGCCGCCGCTTCGCACGAGGCCGTGGAGGCGGCGCGGGGTGCGGAGCTGTACTTCGGTTGGGGCATCCCGGCGGGGGTGGCGCTGGCTGCCCGCGACACGGTGGGCTGGGCCCACACGGCGGCGGCGGGCGTGCGAGCCAGCCTGACGCCCGAGTTCCTCGCGACCGGTGCCATCCTCACCAACTCCAAGGGAATTCACGCGGAGCCGCTGGCCGACTGGGCCCTCACGGCCATCGCGTATTGTGTGCGGGGCTTTCACCGGGCAGTGGCGGCGCAACATGAGCGCCGCTGGGCTAAGGATGAGTTCACCGACTACACCGTCCCCACCAAGGACTTCTGCGAGACCCGTGTGGGGATCGTGGGGCTCGGGGGCGTCGGGCGAGCGATCGCCAGGCGGTGCCGCGCGGTCGGGATGGAAGTGCGCGGCATCCGGCGGCACCCGGCGCGTCGCCGTCCCCCGGGGGTCGTGTGGGTAGGCGGCCCCGGCGACCTGACCCAGCTCGCGCGGAGCAGTGACGTCCTGGTGCTGGCCGCGCCGCAGACCCGCGAGACTAGTCGCGTCGTGGACGCCACGGTGCTCGCGGCCCTCCCCGACGGGGCGTTCGTCGTCAACCTGGCGCGCGGCGGCCTCCTAGACGAGGAGGCGCTGCTTGAGCAGCTTGAACGGGGGCGGCTCGCCGGATGTGTGCTGGATGTGTTCAGCAAGGAGCCGCTGCCTGCGGAGCACCCCTGGTGGGACCACCCGCGGGTGCTGGTCTTCCCGCACGTCGGCGCCGTCTCGGCCGGGTTCTGGAAACGGGAGACGGCCCTGATCGTGGAGAACGTCCGGCGCTACCTGGCGGGGCAGCGTCTCAAGAACGTGGTGGACCCTCAAGCGGGTTACTAGCGTATGGAGAACATCATCAAGGCTGCAGTCGAGCGCGGCGCGTCCGACGTCCACATCAAGGCGGGTGACGTGTTCCGCGCCCGCATCGACGGGAAGCTCGTTCCCCTCACCAAGCAGCGGCTCACCCCCGAGCAGACCAAGGCGATCGCGGTGAAGCTGATTCCGCTCGAGGCCGACCGCAAGCGGATCGATCAGATTCGCGACTACGACTGCTCCTGGGGTGCGCCGGGGATCGGTCGGTTCCGGGTGAACATCCTGCGACAGCGATCGTCCTTCATGATCGTGATGCGGGTGATCCCGTTCGAGGTGCCCACCTTCGATAAGCTGGGGCTGCCCAGCACGCTGGAGAAGATCGCCGAGCAGGAGCGTGGCATGGTGTTGGTGACGGGCGTGACCGGGAGCGGCAAGAGCTCCACCATGGCGGCGCTCATCAATCACATCAACGCCAAGATGAACAAGCACATCGTGACGCTGGAGAACCCGATCGAGTTCCTGCATCGCGATGCGAACTCGTCGGTCACGCAGCGAGAGATCGGCCCCGACACCGAGAGCTTCCGGATGGGGCTACGCGCCGCGATGCGACAGGACCCCGACGTGATTCAGATCGGCGAGATGCGCGACGCCGAGACCATCGACACGGCCATGAAGGCAGCCGAAACGGGACACCTGTTGATCTCCACGCTGCATACCCCCGATGCGACGACCACGGTGGCCCGGATCGTGGCCATGTTCCCGCCGGAGGAGCAGGAGGTGGCCCGGGTGCGCCTCGCCGACTCGCTTCACGCGGTCGTCTCCCAGCGACTGCTTCCGCGGGCGGACGGCAACGGACGGGTCGCCGCAGTGGAGATCATGACGTGCACTGCCGCGATCCGGGACCTCATCCGGGACCGCGCACGGGTCGGGGAGATCAGGGACTACATCGAGGAAGGGCGCGACCAGTACGGGATGCAGAGCTTCGACCAGCATCTGATGGACCTGGTCGCCGAGGACATCGTGTCCTTCGAGACGGCCAAGGCCGCAGCCTCCAACCCCGCCGACTTCGAGCTCAAGCTCAAGACGCTGCGACGCCTCTCCCGCAAGGCGACCAAGGCGGATGTGGAGGCGGCGGAGCAAGCGGCCGAGGAGAACGAGGATCTGCCGGACGGGTTCACCACGGGCTTCGGTGAGGCGCTCACGTGACACACGACCGGCCCAGGGGACTGCTCGTTCCCATCACCACGCCGTTCGATCCGGCCACCGGCGACGTGGCGCCGGTGGGCCTGCGGGAGAACGCTCGGGCGATCCTCCAGGCGGGCGCGACCGGCCTGGTGGCGGCCGGCTCGACCGGTGAGGCGTCGCTGCTGTCGGACGAGGAGTTCCGCCAGGTGGTGGCCTGGCTGCGCGACGTCGTGCCCGACGACCGCTGGCTCATAGCGGGCACGGGGCGCGAGTCTACCCGCGCGACCGTGGCCGCCTGCGATACAGCGGCCGACGAGGGGGCGGACGCGGTGATGGTACGGGCGCCCGCATACTACGCGCCCGTGTTCACGGCCCAGGGGATGATCGACCACTTCCGGCGGGTGGCGGACGAGTCGCAGCTTCCGGTTATCCTGTACAACTTCCCCAAGTACACCCACACGCCGATCACCGAGGCGATCGCGTCGGCGCTGGCGGCGCACGAGAACATCTGGGGTATCAAGGACTCCTCCGGTGATCTCAAGAACTTCGCCATGTACAGCGAGGCGGCGCCCGCGTGGACGCTGTTCATGGGGACAGCGGACAAGTACTACGCCGCCCTGGAGATGGGCGCGGCCGGCGCGATCGCGGCCGTGGCGTGCTTCGCCGCCGAGGCGGCGGCGGCCATCGGAACCGCATTCGATGCGGGAGACCGTGCCGCTGCGGGAGCCGCCCAGGAGATCGTGGCCCCGCTCCACAAGGAGATCGTCGGGAAGCGGGGGGTGCCCGGGGTAAAGGCCGCCATGGACCTAGTGGGACTCGCGGGCGGTCCGGTGCGGCCGCCCCTCACCGACCTTGCTAGCCGGGAGCGGAAGTCCCTCGCGGCGCTGCTGCAGGAAGCCCACCTGAGCGTTCGCTGACGTGGCGCCTCCCTGGGTCGGGGAGCTGTTCCAGGCGCTCGCGGTTCCTCGGCTGCCGGGGTCGCCCGCGCTCGACGGCGTGGAGGCGGCCGCGGCCGAGCGGCTGGAGGCGTTGGGCTTTGAGGTGGAGCGGCATCGCTTTACCACCGCGCCCGGCCGCGTGCTCGCGCCGGTCGTCGCCGGGGCGGGCCTCGGGTGGGCCGCCCTTGCGCTGAGTCCCCTCCTAGTCATCGCCGTGCCCGGCTGGGCCGTCGCCCTCGTCGGCGCGGGCGCTCTCGGACTCGTGGCCCTCGTCGCTCACGGGGTGCTGCAGGGCTACCTCCCTGTTCCGGCAACCGCGGTGGCGGCCACCAACCTCGTCGGGCGGCGGGGAACTCCCGCGCTCTGGCTGGTGGCGCACCTCGACAGCAAGTCGCAGGGGGTGTCGTTACGGGGCCGGGTGGTCGCCGTCGCGAACGCGATGCTCGGGCTCACTGGGCTGCTAATCCTGCTCGCCTTTCGCGTCTCCGGGCCGGTACCGTGGTGGGCCGCGCTCGTCGTGACCGCCCTGGCGGTCGTGGGCGGAGGCGCCCTTTCCCTCGGCGCGCCACGGAACCGCTCACCCGGAGCGGTGGATAACGCAACCGGGGTCGTGGCGGTTATTGCGGCGGCCGAGTGCCTGGACCACCGGCGCGACGTGGGTGTGCTGCTCACTGGCGCCGAGGAGTTCGGCATGGAGGGTGCACGGTCGTGGGCGGCCAGCGGGGACGCCATCGGGGCGTTCATCAACTTCGACGGCATCGACTCCCGGGGGCGCTACCGCTTGCAGCGGCATGCCGCTGCGCGTGAGGCGGAGCCGGTGCCTTCGAGCCACGCCATCGTCCGGGCGGTGGCCGCGGCTCTGTCGGCCGAGGGACGACCTGTAGTGGTGCGGCCGCTCCCGCTCGGTACCTTCGTGGACGGGGCCGTGTTGGCGCAGGCGGGTATGCCTGGCGTGACCGTGAGCCGTGGAGACTGGGCGACACTGGGCGTTGTGCACACCGAACGTGACGCGGCGGACCGCGTGGATGTCGCGGCCGCCGTGCAGGCCGGCGCCGCCGCAGCGCGGGCGGTGGACACGCTGCTCGGTTGACGACGTGTCGGTGCCGGAATAGCTTGCGCTAGAGGATGCCTCGGAGCGAGCCCCCGGGGCCCTTTTTTTGTGTGTCCGGGAGAGTGAAGAGCCATGTTCGGTCCCGATCGCCGGTGTGTGGTAGTCGTGGGCGTGCAGTGGGGGGATGAGGGCAAGGGCAAAGTGGTCGACGTGCTCTCGGAGCAGGCCGACCTCGTCATTCGCTACCAGGGTGGTGCCAACGCCGGCCACACAGTGGTGAAGGGCGAGGACCAGTTCATCCTGCACCAGATCCCCACGGGAATCCTGCATCCGGGGGTGCGCTGCTTGGTGGGCAATGGGGTGGTTGTGGATCCCGACACGCTCGTGGTGGAGATCGCCGAGCTTGAGGGGCGGGGGGTCGAGGTCGAGGGGCGGCTGCTGATCTCGGACCGCGCACACCTGCTGCTGCCCTACCACAAGGCGGTCGAGCGGGCCAGCGAGCGCCGCCAGCAGATCGGTACCACGGGGCGCGGGATCGGCCCGGCGTACGAGGACAAATACGGCCGCCGCGGCCTGCGGGTGGCCGACCTCAGGGACTTCCCCGCGCTGACCGAGCAGCTGCGGCGGCGGGTCGAGCGGGCAAACCGGCTGTTGCAGACCTTGGGGGTCGAGGAGCGGGTGGATGCGGATGAGCAGGTGGCGCTGCTCGAGCGTCTCGGTCCCCGCGTGCTGGCCCTGGCTGTGGATGCCGGCCGCGTGGCCCACGACGCGATTCGCGCAGGCGAGCGCGTGCTGCTGGAAGGGGCCCAGGGTGCCCTGCTGGACGTGGATCATGGGACCTACCCGTTCGTCACCTCGTCCAACACGACGGCGGGCGGCGCAGCCGTGGGAGCCGGGATCGGCCCCACGGTGATCGACGCGGTCCTGGGCGTGATGAAGGCCTACACGACACGGGTGGGCAACGGTCCGTTCCCGTCCGAGGCGAGCGAGGCGGACTCGGAGAAGCTGCGCACGTTGGGCGGCGAGTTCGGGGCCACGACCGGGCGTCCCCGCCGCTGCGGCTGGTTCGATGCCGTCGTGGCGCGCTATGCCGCGCGCATCAACGGGCTCACCGACCTCGCCGTGACCAAGCTGGACGTGCTCGACGTTATCGCGCCCCTGCGTGTGTGTGTGGGCTACCGGGTGGACGGCGAGGTGGTGACCGACTTCCCCGCGGATGCGGGCCGGCTGGAGCGCCTGGAGCCCGTGTACGAGGAACTGGATGGGTGGTGCGCGCCCACCGCGGAGGCTCGCCGGCTCGAGGACCTCCCCAGCAAGGCGCGCGCGTACCTCGACCGTCTGGAGGCGCTGCTGGAGACTCCCATTCGGTACGTGAGCGTGGGAACGAGGAGCGATCAGATCCTGGAGGTGAAATAGGGCCCACGTCCAGCCCGATCGTGGCGGGGACGGGGGCGACCTCTCGCTCCGGGCTTCCGATGCACCGGCCCACCACCCCGCGCATCCCATTCCACCCACCACCTCCGCCCCCGGAAGCCCTCGCTGCGAGGTCCCCCCGTCCTCGCGGCTGCCGCATCCCTTGGCGGCGCCCAGCGTCGTAACCGCCGGGCTGACCGCTGTGCCCGGATGCTCGCTCAGGTGCGCACCCGGCCTGTCGCGCGCTCCCCGATCCCCGCTTCCCGGTCTGCCCCCGTCGTACCGTTCTCCGTACTCGGTTCCCCAGTCCCCTTCCACCGCCAGATACCGGGCACGAAGAAACCCCCTAGGGCCGAAACCCTAGGGGGCCCGCCTGCCACACACTGTGCGCCCTAGAACCGAGTGCGGGGCGAGGCGTCTTCGGTACTGCGTCCCATCGTTGCCGACGGTCTGCCCGACGCGGGAGCCGCCTCGGCCAAGCAGGGGGCCGCGACTCCCGACGGGAATGTGCACGGGGGGCGTGAGCCGGGCGTTGGCTCAGTCAACTCATTGTTTTATAAGAACTTAGAGGCTGCTGATGATGCGCGCCCGCAGCGACCGCCGGGGCCGGCGACCTCCGCGGCGGCGGTACTTGTCGGAGCGGTAGTAGCTGTAGTACCGGTCGCGCCGCACGCTCACTCCGTTCAGCACGGCTCCGGCGATGCGGGCGCGCACGCGGCGCAGCTGCTCGACGGCCCGCTGGGCCGCCGTCTCCTCGGTCTCGCCGCTGCGCATGACGATGATGGTGGCATCGGCGACCGCCGCCACGACCGAGGCGTCGGTGACGGGCAGGGAGGGTGGGGTGTCAATCACAATGTACTCGTAGTCCCGGCGCAACTCGGCTACGACCCGGTTCATAGCCTCTGACCCGAGGAGTTCAGCCGGGTTGGGCGGGGACTGGCCGGCCGGCAGCACGTCGAGGTTCTGCGCGATGTCCGGCCGCACCGCCTCACGCAGGGCGGCTTCGTGGATCAGCACGTCGGTGAGTCCCGGCTCCTGCACCAGCCCGAAGGCCCGATGCACCTGGGAGCGACGCAGGTCACCGTCCACCAGCAGCGTCTTACTCCCGCCCTGGGCGAGGATCACTGCGAGGTTCACCGCGGTGGTCGACTTGCCCTCACCCGGTCCGGGACTCGTGACCGCGATCAGCTGCAGCGGTCGTTCGGCACCGACGAACGTGACGTTGGTGCGTAGGGCGCGGAACGCCTCCACGGCGGGATCGTCTGGGCTCAGCTGGCTGAGGATCACTACCCGCTGGCGGCGGCCGTTCGAGCTGGACGCGAGACGGCCCTCCAGGGGGATGCGTCCCAGGACCGGGGTCCCCACCGCGCGCTCCACGTCCGCGGCGTTCTTGATGGTCTGGTCGAGGTACTCCAAGAAGAACGCCCCACCCAGGCCGAGGAGCAGGCCAACGAGGAACCCGAGTATCACCTTCTGCCTCAGGTTCGTCCCGACGCGGAACGCCGGCGAGGCGCCGTCCAGGATGGTGACATACGGCGTGATCGTCATCTCCTGCATGCGTGCCTGCTGGTACTGTCCCAGGAGGTAGCGGTAGGTGTCCTCCAGGATGCTGGCCTCCAGCTCCAGCTGGGCGATGCGAGTCTCCTTCCCGGGGTACGACATGAGCTCGCGACGCAGCTCGGCGATCTTGTCGTCGATCGCCTCCTCCTGGTCCTGCAGCGCCTCGAGGGCGGCGTCCACCGCCGCGTGGAGGCCGAGGTGCGAGTCCTGGATCCGCTGATCAATGGCCTGCACTTGGGGGTTGTCCGCCTGCAGGCCCATGTCGCCGGCGGTGAGGCTGCGGCGCTCGTCGTACAGCTCCAACAAGCGGTGGATTTGGAACGCGAGCACGGTGTTGCTCTCGGTGCCCTCCACGGCCGCGAGCCGGTTCAGCTCCTCGATGCCGAAAGTGTCGGATTGGCCCACCGCGTCGCGCAGCGTGGAGATCCGCACGCGGATCTGCTGCTTCTCCCGCTCGAACTCGCTGATCGAGCCCACGATGGCCTGCTCCTCAGAGCTGAGGTCCGTGATCCGCTGGCGCTCCTTGAAGCGTTGCACCTCCGTGAGCTTCGCCTGTGAGGCCTGCTCCGCGCGTTCCAGTTGCTCGGCGACGTACTCCCGTTTGCGGGCCGCCGCGACGCGCGCCCGCTCGGCACCGTCCTCCCGTAGCTCGACGGCGGCCTGGTTCAGCACGCGCGGCACCAACGTGGGGTCGTTGCCAGTGAACGAGATGTCCACCGCGTTGGTCCCCTCCCGCACGCGGTAGCCGAGTCCGGCCCGCACCCACGCGGCTGCCTGGTCGACGTTCACGACGGCGACGGGGACGCTGCGCCGGCCGTCTTCCGGCGGCAGCACCTGGAACGAGAACCCGGGCCCCTCGGTCCGCTGGCCGTAGGGTCCGGCGGCGATGCCTGTGCCGTCGGGGTAGCGCAACTCCCACCCCTCGACGGGCTCCAGCTGGACCACCTCGTACGCACCTAGCAGCGCGGCCGAGTCCACCGCCACCTCGCTCAGCAGCGCGCCGCGGAACACCGCGGGATCGGAGACCTCGAGCTGCAGGTCGAGCGTCCCGGCTACGCGGCGCGCCAGCGCTTGGGTCGTGAGCACCAGGGCCTCGGACAGGATGGGATCGGTGCGCAGCGCCAGCTCGTCGACGTCTATGTCGTCCGAGCGCGCGAACACCTGCTTGGGGGAAGAGACCTGAACGGTGAGGCCCGACTGGTAGCGCGGGACCGCGCCCCGGCCAGAGAGCCATGCGCCGCCGGAGACCAGGACCGTAAGCAGCACCACGAGCCGCCAATGGCGGACGACCACGGCCCAGAGATCCCGCAGATGGATCTCCTTGGGCGGAGGCGCTACTCGATGCGCGTCGGTTCTGCCGTCGCCGGAGTCAATCATTGGCCTCCTGAGTCCCAGGGCGGGGCGCTCAGGCGCAAGCTAAGAATGTCCTAAAAATTGCACAAGTGACGGACTTCCATAATCTTACACGGCGCGTGGTGCCAATCTGTGACGCGCGCACGCCCATTTGGTGACGCATGACATGATCGACGCAGATCGGGCAAGCGGCCGGCGGGTCGTGGTGGTAGCCCAGGCCTTCAAGGAGACCCTGCCGGTGGCCGAGGTCGCGGCGGCGCTCGCAGCGGCGGTCGGGGCGGCGGGCGCAGAGGCGGTGGTGCTCTGGGGAAGCGACGGTGGGGATGGCCTGCTCGACGCGATCGGGTCACGGCTGCTGCGGCGGACGGTGCACCCCGCCGAGGACCCGCTGCGCCGTCCCGTGTCGGCCGAGGTGGGGTGGCTGGACGGGGAGACCGCCGTCGTCGAGTCACGCCTGGCCTGCGGGCTGAGCCTCCTGGCCCAAGATGAGCGAGCCCCCCTGACGAGCAGCACGCGAGGCGTCGGTCTGCTGATTCGAGAGGTGGTCGCCGCAGGGGCGCGGCGCATCTACGTTGGGCTCGGCGGCAGCGCCACCGTGGACGGGGGCGTGGGAATGGCGCGGGCCTGGGGCTGGATCCCCCGCGACAGCTCCGGAGGGGAGCTGCCTGAGGGTGGCGGCGCCCTGTGCGAGCTTGCCTCGCTTGAGCCAGGCGCCCACCCGCCGGCAGAACTGGTGGGGCTGTGCGACGTGCAGAGCCCCCTCACCGGCCCGCGGGGCGCGCGGGTCTACGCCGCGCAGAAGGGCGCATCACCCGCCGACGTCGAGCGCCTGGCGCAGGGTCTGGAGCGCCTCGCGGCAGTGGCTGCGGCGCAGGGAGAGGGCGCTCTGGCCAACGCCCCGGGGGCGGGGGCCGCCGGCGGCCTGGGCTTCGGGCTCCTTTTCTTCGGGTGCGGATCGCTGCTCCCCGGCGCCCCGTGGGTGTTGCAGACCGGTGGGCTCGCGGACGCGCTCCGCGGCGCCGCACTGGTGGTGGTGGGCGAGGGCGCCTTCGACCGGACCTCCCTGGAGGGGAAGCTCACCGGTGAGGTGATCCGCTGGGCCACCGAGGCAGGGGTGCCCGTGGTGCTGTTGGCGCCCCGGGCCACCGACGTGCCCCCTGGGGTGCTGGTGGAGTCGGGCGGAGGGCGGTGGTCCCGGACGGACCTCGAGTGGCGAGCGGAAGGCGCCGTGCGCCGGGCGCTTCGCTTGATGGCGCCCTGAGGCCCGTCTATACTTCGCGATTCGGTTCGAGAACAGAGCACTCCGCAGCGATGGCTGATACCCAGTTGATGGACAGGCTCGTGTCCCTCGCCAAGCGCAGGGGCTTCATCTTCCAGTCCTCCGAGATCTATGGCGGCGTGGGGTCGGTGTGGGATTACGGCCCGCTCGGTGTCGAGCTCAAGAAGAACCTCAAGGAGCAATGGTGGCGCTCCATGGTGTACGAGCGAGACGACATCGAGGGGCTGGACGCGGCTATTCTGATGCACCCCAGGGTGTGGGAGGCCTCGGGGCACGTAGAGGGCTTCACGGACCCGCTGGTCGACTGCCGCACCTGCAAGGCGCGCTTCAGGGCAGACCAGCTCGACGAGGAGCGGTGCCCCCAGAAGCCCAGCAAGAAACCGGGCGAGGCGAAGCAGTGCGACCTCACCGAGCCCCGCTTGTTCAACCTGATGTTCAAGACGTTCATGGGACCGGTGGAGGACGACGCCTCGGTGGTGTACCTGCGCCCGGAGACAGCCCAGGGCATCTACGTCAATTACCTCAATGTGATGCAGGCAGCTCGGCAGAAGCCGCCGTTTGGCATCGCGCAAATCGGCAAGGCGTTCCGCAACGAGATCACTCCGGGGAACTTCATCTTCCGCACTCGTGAGTTCGAGCAGATGGAGATGCAGTTCTTCGTGAAGCCGGGAGAGGACGAGCGCTGGTTCCTGGAGTGGAAGGAGCAGCGCATGCAGTGGCACCACGGCATCGGGATCACGCCGGAGAAGCTCCGGTTCCACGAGCATGCCCCCGACGAGCTGGCCCACTACGCCAAGATGGCGTTCGACATCGAGTACGAGTTCCCCTTCGGCTGGCAGGAGTTCGAGGGGATTCACAACCGCACCGACTTCGACCTCAAGCGCCACCAGGAGTACTCGGGGAAAAAGCTCGAGTACGTGGATACGGTTACCAAGGAGCGCTACGTCCCGTACATCATCGAGACCTCGTTGGGCGTAGACCGGCTCGCCCTCGTGGTGCTGGTGGACGCGTACCGGGAGGAAACGGTGGAGGGCGAGCAGCGCGTGGTCCTCGGTCTCGAACCGTCCATCGCCCCGATCAAGGTCGGCATCTTCCCACTGGTCAAGAAGGACGGCATGCCCGAGGTGGCGCGCCGCATCCACGACGACCTCAGAGGCCGCTTCGCCGTGTTCTACGACGACGGGGGCTCGATCGGGCGGCGCTACAGGCGGCAGGACGAGGCCGGCACGCCGTTCGGCGTCACGGTGGACGGCCAGACGCTGGAAGATCAGACCGTGACCGTGCGCGATCGGGATTCGTTGGTGCAGCAGCGCGTGCACTGCGACAAGCTCGTCGGCCACTTTCAGGAGCGGCTCGCCCGGTGATACTCGAGACCCTGCTGGACCAGGGCGAGGCGATGCACCAGGAGCTGGGCCGGGAGCATTACCTCACCGGCTCCGGGCTTAAGGCAGATCCCGAGTTCCAGATGATCTACGAGAAGTACGGCGCCCTGGTGAGCGACGAGGCGCTGGACACCGCTCGGGCGAGCGGCTTGCGCGAGCTCGTCGAGTGGGTGGTGGACATCCGGGTGGGGCGCCTGGTCGCCCCCTACGAGGAACGCCAGCTCGTGTGGGAGCAGGAGGCCACGGTGGAGGTGAACGGGACCAGCGTGCCCTACCTCCGCGTCCCCATCGAGCTCTCGAACTGCGCCGACCGGGCTTGGCGCAACGCGCTCGACGCGGCACGGGCCGAGACCGGAGCGCGAGGACTGGCCGACCTGCGGCGGGAGCGATTCCTGGCCGAGCATGAGGCGCTGCGGGCACTCGGCTTGGGCGACTACGTCGAGACTGTAGGGGCGCTTTCCGGAATCGATCTGGATGCATTGGGCCGTGCCACCCGGGCCTTCCTCGACCGCACCGCCGCCATGTACGACGAAACCCTGCCCCAGCTCGTCAGGCGGCGGCTGCAGGTTCCGGTCGCGGACCTAACCCGGGCCGACTCGGTGCGACTCTTCCGGGCCGACCAGTACGACGCCGCCTTCCCGCCTGGTGCCCTGCTCGCCACCGCGGTAGCGCAGATGCACGACATGGGGCTCGACGCCACACAGGCCGGCCGCATCCGCTTCGATACCGAGGAGCGTGAGGGGAAGCAGCCCCGCGCCTTCTGCGTGCCGGTGCACGTGCCGGAAGAGGTCTACCTGGTGCTGCGGCCGCGCGGGGGCCACAACGACTACCGCACGTTTTGGCACGAGCTAGGACACGCGATGCACTTCGCGTCCGTGGCGCCCGACCTCCCGTTCGCGGCGCGCTGGCTGGGTGACAACTCCGTCACCGAGGGCTACGCCATGCTGTGGGATCACCTGACCCTCGATCCCGGCTGGCTGAACCGGTACTGCACCATGAACCGGGGCGACGCGCGCTCGCTCGCCTTCGAGCTGGGCGTGAGCGAGCTGTTCATGGTGCGGCGCTACGCGGCCAAGCTCGTGTACGAGCTGGAGCTGCATCGCAGCGACCTTACCGGGATGGGGCCGCGTTACGCCGAGTTCCTCACCGAGGCGACCCGGTGCCGCTACGTGGAGCACGATGCCCTGCTCGACGTGGACCCGGCCTTCTACTCGGCCCGCTATCTGCGGGCTTGGCAGTTTGAAGCGGCCCTGTCCCGGAGCTTCACGGAGCGGTACGACGAGGACTGGTACCGCAACCCCAAGGCCGGCACCGCGGTCCGCGACCTGATGGGCCGAGGGCAGGCGGAGCCGGCCGATCGGCTGGCCGCCGAGGCCACCGGGCTGCCACTCACGTTCGACCACATCGTCACGCGACTCGAAGCCACCCTGAGCTGAGGAAATCCGTGAGCCACAAGCGCGAAGCGTTCTCCTCACGCTGGGTGATGATGCTCGCCATGCTCGGCATGGCAGTGGGCACCGGCAACATCTGGCGGTTCCCGCGAATCGCCGCTCAGAACGGCGGAGGCGAGTTCATCGTAGCCTGGCTGGCGTTCCTGCTCCTCTGGTCGATCCCCCTGATCCTCGTGGAGTTCGGAACCGGGCGAAAGACCCGGACCGGGCCGGTGGGCGCCTTCATCCAGATGATGGGGCCGCGCTGGGCCTGGATGGGCGCGTTCATCGCGTTCGTGGCCACGGCGATCATGTTCTACTACTCGGTGGTGGCCGGCTGGACGATCCGCTACGTGGTCGCGTCGCTCCTGGGGGAGGTGCCGCGGCAAGAGCCGGGGGCGTTCTGGGAGAGCTTCACGGGCTCGTGGTGGCCGGTGCTGTTCCACGGTCTCGCCATCGGCATCGGGACGCTGGTGGTCGCGCGCGGGGTGAGGGCGATCGAGCGGGTGGCCAGAGTGCTCATGCCCACCCTCATCGTGCTGGTGATCGCGCTGGCGATTAGGGCCGTGACGCTGCCAGGCTCCTCCGACGGGCTGGCCTATCTGTTCACCGTGGACTGGAATGCCCTCTCCGACGCCCGGATCTGGATCGAGGCTCTGACGCAGAATGCCTGGGACACCGGGGCAGGGTGGGGTCTGATCCTGGCCTACGCGGCCTACCTGCGCACACAGGAGGACACTGCACTCAACGCCTTCATACTGCCCACCGCGAACAATACCGTCTCGCTCCTCGCCGGGATCATGGTGCTGTGCACCGTGTTCGCCGTGGTGCCGCAGCTGGTCGCGAATCTGGCGGCGGATCCCGAGGCGTTATCCGCCTACCCGGCGCTAGGCGACGCGGTGCGCGGCGGCGAGCCGCTGTCGGCGGACCTCATTCAGCGCACCATCTTCGCCACGGGGAACGAGGGGCTCACGTTCATCTGGATGCCGCAGCTCTTTGCGCGGGTGCCGTTCGGTCAGTTCTTCATGTTCCTGTTCTTCCTGGCGCTCACCTTCGCGGCGTTCACCAGCCTGATCGCGATGATCGAGCTCGCCACGCGCGTGCTGCGGGACGCTGGCATGGAACGTTCCCGTGCGATTCGGGTCGTCGGCGTGGTTGGATTCCTGCTCGGCCTGCCGTCGGCGCTGTCGCTGCGGTTCCTGCACAACCAGGACTTCGTATGGGGCGTGGGGCTCATGGTCTCGGGTCTGTTCTTCGCCATCGCCATCCTAGTGTACGGAGCGCGGCGCTTCCGCGAGCAGCAGCTCAACCACGAGCATTCCAATATCAAGGTGGGCCGCGGTTGGGACCTGGTGATCACGGTGGTGGTGCCACTGGAGGCCCTGGTGCTGCTGGCGTGGTGGTTCTACCAGGTGCGCGGCGCTGACCTGGCCGGCTGGTTGGATCCGCTGCGGGAGGCCAACGTCGGAACGCTGTTGTTCCAGTGGGGCGTGGTGCTGGCGGCACTGCTGCTCGCCAACCGCTGGCTCGCGCGGCACACTCACGGGATCGAGGCTCAGAGACAGGCAAGCGAGGGCTGGTCACCGCGCCCACGGCGCAGCGGGTGACCTGTACATGCGGTTCGAACAGTTCCGTTCGATGGTGGGGCGCCTCGCGGACGAGGTGCCGGAGACATACCTGGAGGGGATCGCCGCCGTCGACGTGAGCCCCAAGACCCTCCCGCACCCCGTGCACGCCCACGTATACACCCTGGGGGAGTGCATCCCCATCGACACGGGCACCGACGAGATTCAGTCGCAGGTCGTGCTGTACCACGGCTCTTTCCGGGACCTCGCCGCGGAGCAACCCGACTTCGACTGGCGCCAGGAGGCGTGGGATACGCTCACCCACGAGCTGCGCCATCACCTGGAGTGGCGAGCGCGATCGGAGGAGCTCGAGGCGCACGACTGGGCAGCGGAGCACAACTTCGCCCGCACGGCCGGGCGCCCCTTCGACCCGCTCTTTTATCAGTCGGCAGAGCGCGTGGAGGAGGGCTGTTTTCGGCTGGACGACGACGTATTCATCGAGCGGTTAGTGGGGGAGTTACCGGCGGTCGTAGATGTTGCGTGGCACGGATCGACCTACCGCGTGACGGTGCCTCAAGCGCGGCTTCCCCTGTACCTAACACTAGAGGGGCTGGAGCATCCACCACCCGGTGAGGTGGTTCTCGTGCTGCGGCGCAAACCGCGGTTGTGGGATCTGTTCCGTGTGGCGCGACCCGTGACGCAGGAGCGTGTCTTTGTCGAACCTGCCGAGTGATCGATCGGTTCTGCTCGTTACCCGGGATCTGTTCTTCCGCGCCAAGCTCGAGGCGGTGATCGAATTGAGCGGGCACGTGCCGGTCCGCTCCGGCCCGGCGCGCTACGCGGTGGTGGAGCTGCACGAAGACGCACTGGCACAGGTGCGCGAGCTCGTGGCCTCCGGAGTGCGGGTGGTGGCGTTCGGCTCGCACGTGGGTGCGCAGGTGCTGCGTGAGGCCCGAGAGGCGGGGGCGGAGGCCGTTCCCAACTCCCAGGTAGAGGCGACGCTACGGACGGTGCTCGGGAGCGATTGAGCCCCGGCCAGGAGTGCAGGCGTGGCAGTGACTGTGCGCGTCCGAGTTGTCCCGGGGTTATCTTGTGTGGCGAAGTCCGCGGTGGCGGGTCGATCGCCGAGAGGTTGCGGTAATGACGCACGAAACGAGCACGTCCCTCACCCCTGCCGAGGTGCTGGACCGCGCCAAGGCGTTCTTCGCGGAGCGCGACCCCGCCCGAGCGGCGTTCGTCGAGCACGAAGGCCCGAGCTTCGCCACGTTTAGGGGACAGGGCGGTGAGGAGCTGACGGTGGCGGCGTTTGCTACAGAGGCCGGAACGCGGGTCCGGGCGTCGACCCTGCTGTTCGACCAGGCCATCGGGCGGTTTTTCTCCACGCTACCGGCGGCCGGAGGCGATAGCGCATGACGGTGCGTGTCTGGGTGCCGGAGGTGTGGGATATCGTGAGCCTCGAGGCAAGTCCCGAGTGGACCGTGGCGCGTCTCAAGGCCGAGGCGCTCGCGCAGGCCACCGGGCGAGAGCCGGACGGCGAGGCCTACGAGGTGAAGTTCCGTGGTGCCCCGGTGCTCGACGAGTCGGCTACGCTGGGAGCGCTCGGCGCGCCCCCCAACGCGTCGTTCATCGTGCTGCCGGTGAGCCGGCAACCGGCGAGGTGATCATCCTCGCTCGCTTCTAGCCGGAAGACCCGAGCAGTTCTCGAGATCCGGACACCGCCGAGGTGAGAAACGCGCGCGCACGTTCTCGCTGCCGCTCGGCCGTAGACGCGCTGCCCACCAGCTCAGCACTAGTCAGCACCGCACCGACCCACCCTTCCCGATGCCACTTCCCGCCGCCCTCGAGCGCCGGGAACTCCGCGCGTTGTGGCGCCGGCCACGGCAGCACGTAGAAGTACGGCTGGTCGTAGGAGTCGTCGCCCGGCGTCATGCCGACCCCCACCGAGCGCGCCTGCTCGGGATCGCCGCCTGCGTCCACCGCGATGAGGGTCGCGATATCGAAGTGATGCGGCCAGATGCGCACTGGTGAGGCGCGCTGGTCTTTGCGACGCACCTCTTCGAGGAGGAGCGCGGCATTGCCGTACCAGTGCGCCAGCTCGACCAGGACGCGCGAGCCGGCCGCGAACGCCGAGCCTGAACCCACGGAGTGTGCCGGCATTCCCTCGCTGCGTCGCGGCAGGGCGGTGTCGTGTGCCTCGCGGGCGAGGGTCCGAGTCAGGGCGTCCTCCATCCACGCGTATCCCTCCGCGAGGGTGTGCCCCTCGAGCGGAAACTCGCGCGCGATGCTTCCCGCAGCGTCGTGCAGGACGAGGGCGAGATCGGGGAGCCGCAGGCCGGCCTGAACCGCACGGTCGCGCCCGATCGGTGCCGTCACCATGG
The DNA here is from genome assembly GCA_964348295.1 of uncultured Gemmatimonadaceae bacterium. GTDB lineage: Bacteria > Gemmatimonadota > Gemmatimonadetes > Gemmatimonadales > GWC2-71-9 > WVYX01. The sequence continues at coordinate 224,966 of CAYGBV010000019.1, read as the reverse complement.
ACGCGCTCGCGCCGTCCCAGGAGAGGCTCGTGTGGCTGTGGTCTGGAACGGGCGGGGCATACGTGGCCGGCACGGCAGCCACGATCTGCGTCGCCCAGTGGAGCTGCAGCCGAGCGTCGGTCAGCCGAATAGGGAGATCAGCGCCGAGTGGCTCCCAAGCGGCTTGATGAGCCATCAATGACCTCGCGGGGGCTGATGTGCAACCACACAACGCACGGCGGTGCACCCGTGTTCCTTCGGTAGCCCCTCGGGGTCCCTCATGGTACAATCCCCCGATGTGGGCGGAGACGGCGCGCTGGCCGCCTCCACTGAAGACGGGCGGCTCGATCTCGATACAACGCGGTAGGTGCATTCATGGCGACATCAGCAGTCACTTACGACTTCCTAGCGAAGCTTGGCATCGCAGACGTGAACCCGGGTGGCTTCGGCGGTGAGTGGGTGGGGTCCGGCCCTGATCTGGAGGTCATCACCCCCATCGACGGCTCCCGCATCGCGACCGTCAAGCAGGTGACGGAACATGAGTACGATCAGATCGTCGCACGGGCGCACGCGGCGTTCCTGGAGTGGCGCAAGGTGCCAGCGCCCAAGCGCGGCGAGCTCATACGCCTGCTCGGTAACAGGCTGCGCGAACGCAAACACGAGCTGGGCCAGCTCGTCACGCTGGAGATGGCCAAGATACTGGCCGAGGGCGAGGGCGAGGTGCAGGAGATGATCGACATCTGCGACTTCGCCGTCGGGCTGTCGCGCCAGCTCTACGGGCTCACGATGCAGTCCGAGCGGCCCGACCACCGCATGTTCGAGCAGTGGCATCCCCTCGGCGTGGTGGGGGTGATCAGCGCCTTCAACTTTCCCGTGGCCGTGTGGAGCTGGAATACAGCGATTGCGTCAGTCTGCGGTGACAGCGTGGTGTGGAAGCCCTCCAGCCAGACGCCCTTGACCGCCATCGCGTGCACCAAGGTCGCCGAGCAGATATGCAGAGAGTACGACGTGGACCCCGCGATCTTCTCGCTCGTGGTGGGGAAGGGCTCGACGGTGGGAGACCGCCTGCTGCACGACACGCGCATTCCCCTGGTATCGGCCACGGGGAGCTGCCAGATGGGGTACCGCGTGGGCCAGGTGGTGGGCAGGCGCCTGGGGCGCACGATCCTGGAGCTGGGCGGTAACAACGCCATCATCGTTACCCCGCGCGCCAACCTGGACATGGCGCTGCGAGCGACCCTGTTCGGCGCGGTCGGTACGGCGGGCCAGCGCTGCACCTCAACCAGGCGCATCATCGTACACGAGTCCATCAAAGAAGAATTCGTGCGACGCCTGGTCGGGGCGTACGAGGGGGTCCGGATCGGCAACCCGCTCGAGTCCGACACTCTGATGGGCCCGTTGGTCACCAAGGACGCGGTGCAGGACCTGCAGAACGCCATCAAGCGGGTGAAGCAAGAGGGCGGCGAGATCCTGTACGGCGGTGAGCCCCTGGAGGGGCCCGACTACCCCGGCGGCCACTACGTGAGGCCGTGCATCGCCGCTGCCAAGAATGAGTACGAGATAGTGCAGGAGGAGACGTTCGCGCCGATCCTCTACATCATCGGGTACGGCAACAAGAAGTCGTCACCCCGGGAGGCGGTGGGCGAGATCGAGGAGGCCGTGGAGCTGCACAACGGTGTGCCGCAGGGATTATCCTCGGCCATCTTCACCGACAGCGTGCGCGAGGCGGAGTACTTCCTATCGCACCGCGGTTCGGACTGCGGCATCGCGAACGTGAACATCGGCACCAGCGGTGCCGAGATCGGCGGGGCGTTCGGCGGCGAGAAAGAGACCGGCGGCGGGCGCGAGTCGGGCTCAGACGCCTGGAAGGCATACATGAGGCGGCAGACCAACACGGTGAACTGGAGCACCGAGCTGCCGCTGGCGCAGGGCATCAAGTTCGGCGACTGAGACCAAAGCGGGCAGTGAGGGGCGCGGCGCGGCGGCAGCCGAGCCGGGCTGCGTGGTGCCAGGCGCGACCTTGCCATCGCCGAGAGCTTCACCCTCGGGGACGGACGAACCTCTGGCCGCCCGGTTTGTCAAGCCGCCCGCTGACTGTCGGTCCAGTACGCTCTTGACGAACTGCGCCCTGGGAGACCCTTTCGCGTTATGCCTCAGCGGCTCTCTCCCACGCAGCTGCTCGCCGTGCTGCAGCCGTGGGCCGACGTGGCTGAACCGATTCACCGTCGCCTCGCGCACCTGGCCGAAGCGGAGCCGGGACAGGAGGTGGTCTGGGTGGGGTGCGGATCGGGGCGGTCGGTGTTCTGGTGGGCAGAGCGCTTCGGCACGCACATCGAGGGCGTGGACTCCGACCATGCCGCGGTCGACGCCGCCGAGAAGACCGCCAGGGCCGTCGGCCTGCAGCGGCTCGCCACGTTCCAGACGGCGGAGCCCGACGACCTGCCCCACGAAGACCAGGTGTTCGACGTCACGATCGTCAACGACCTCTATCTGGCCGGCACCGACGGTGGTGCGGTGCTCAAGGAGGCGGGCAGGGTGGCGCGCCCCATGGGCACAGTGATGGCCCTGGTGCCATCATGGCTCAGCACGCCGGATCCCGAGGACGCGCGCCAACTCGAGGCACTAGGGCTCAAGCCTCAGCTTCTCGTGGAATGGAAGAGCTTCTTCCGGCTGGGAGGTATCGTCGAGCTGAGTGTGGAGGATGCTGCGCAGGACGGCGGCTGGGTCGCGTACGGGTGGTTCGGGCTCGTCGTACGGGGGTGGCGCGCCGCGCGCTGGACCGGGGTGCGCGCCGTGTTGAGCCCCGAGTTCCGCACGCTGCGCACGCTCGCCCTGAAGCGCGTGCTCGGCCTCTCGATCATCAAGGGCACGCGCTGGCCGCACACATGATTCCCACGACCTGCTCGGTCGCGCTCCCCCTTCCCAGTTCCCAGCCGTACACCTACGCGATTCCCCAGGGCCTCGCCGATCGTGTCGGCCGTGGCGCCCGCGTCGTTGTGCCGGTGCGCAGCCGTGAGATGGTGGGGCTGGTGCTCGACGTGGGCGATGAGCCGTCGGCGGAGCTGAAGCCAGTCCTCCTCGCTCCCGACCCGCGCCCGCTGGTGTCGGACGCCCTCCTCGAGCTGGCGGAGTGGATGTCGCGGTATTACGCGGCGCCCATCGGGCTCGTGCTAAAGGTGATGCTGCCTGCGGCGCTGTGGGGCGCGTCGCGGCTGGTCGCCGAGCTGCGGGATGCAGGCGCGGCTCCCGGCGGCGCTAGCCGCGAGGTGATCCAGGCGCTCGAGCGCGCGGGAGGGCGGGCCACGGCGAAGTCCCTCGGGCGTCGGCTGAAGCGGCCGGTGTGGGGCGCGCTGCAGCGCCTCGCCCGGGCCGGTGCGGTGACGCTGGAGACCGAGCCGCCCGACCTGGGGCCGGCGGCGCGGACGGAGCGCGTGCTCAAGCTCGCCAGGTTCCTGCCCACCCTCCTCGAGCGCGAGCAGACCTTCGGCCGCGCGGCGCGACAACGGGCGGCGTACGAGGCGGTGGACGCGCTGGGAGGGGAGGCCACCGTGCGCCACCTGAAGGACGGGCTCGGGTTCTCGCCGGCAGTGCTCAAGGGCCTAGTGGAGCGCGGCGTGGCGCGGGTCGAGGAGCGGGAGCAGCTGCGTGACCCGTTTGCCGACCTCACCGCCGAGCCTCCTGCAGAGCCAACTCCCAAGCAGCGCGAGGCGATCGCGGCCGTGCGAGCGTTGGCCCCGGGGAATGCCCTTACCCTGTTCGGCGTGACCGGCAGCGGCAAGACCCTGGTGTACCTCGAAGCGTTGCGGCCCGACGTCGAGGCGGGCCGGGGTGTGATCGTGCTGGTTCCCGAGATCGCGCTCACGCCGCAGACCATCGCGCGGGTGCGCGGGGTGTTCGGTGACACGGTGGCCGTGCTGCACAGCGGCTTGTCCGACGGCGAGCGGGTGGACGCGTGGCGCGCGCTCGCCGCCGGACGGCGCCGCGTTGCGGTGGGTGCCCGGTCGGCAGTATTCGCACCGGTGCGGGACTTGGCCGCGGTGATCGTGGACGAGGAGCACGATCCCAGCTACAAGCAGGGAGAGCTCCCCCGATACCACGCGCGGGACGCGGCCCTCAGGCGCGTGCGCATCGAAGGAGCACGGGCGGTGCTCGGCAGCGCCACGCCCTCGCTCGAGACCTGGGCGGCGCGGGAGCGACGCCCCGTCGCAGCCTTGCCGGCCCGCGTGACGCAGCAGCCGCTGCCCCCGGTGCACCTGATCGACATGCGAACCGAGCCTCGGGTGCCGGAAGCGCGGGCGGTGCCCTGGTCGCGGGCGCTGGACGACGCCGTCGGCTCCGCCCTCGCGGGAGGCGACCAGGTGCTATTGCTGCTCAACCGGCGCGGCTTTGCCCACTTCCTGCAGTGTCACGGGTGCGGCCATGTGTGGGAGTGTTCCTCTTGCAGCATCTCGCTCACGGTGCACCGCACGCCCCCGCGCCTGCGCTGCCACTACTGTGACCACCAGGAGGCGATCCCCGACACGTGCCCCGAGTGCGGCGCGGCGGCGCACCGCGATCGCGGGGTGGGCACGCAGCTCCTGGAGCGCTGGCTTGCGGAGCGGTTCGCCGACGCGCGGCTGGCGCGCATGGACGCCGACACGACCTCGGGGAAGTGGTCGCACCAGCGGATCCTGGACGCGGTCGCGCAGCGGGAGGTGGACGTCCTCTTCGGGACACAAATGATCGCCAAGGGGCTCGACTTCCCCGGGGTCACGCTGGTGGGCGTGGTGGACGGCGACACCGGGCTGCACCTGCCCGACTTCCGCGCGGCGGAGCGCACCTTCCAGCTGATCGCCCAGGTCGCCGGCCGGGCGGGAAGGGGCCCCCGGGGCGGGCGCGTGTTGGTCCAGACCCACACGCCGCAACACTACGCGATGACGGCTGCGGCGCGGCACGACTTCGAGGCGTTCGCGGAGCGGGAGCTTGCGATTCGTCAATCGCCGCCGTATCCGCCCCACGTGGGGCTGGTGAACGTGATCGTGAGCGGCGTGCAGGAGCAGGGCGTGGCGCGGGCGGCCGTGGAGGTGGCGCAGTGGTTGCGAGGACTCATCGGAGTCCGCGCCGAGGGGCGGGTGGAGGTGGTCGGGCCCGCGCCGGCGCCCCTCGCGCGCATCAAGGGCCGCTGGCGCTGGCACCTGGTGCTGCGGGCGGAAGACCGTGCATGGCTCGGGCGCATTGCGCATTTTGCAGCGCGTCGGGCACCGCACACGAGTCGCGGACCGATCCGTGTGGTGTTCGATCGGGACCCCCTCTCTCTGCTGTGAGCTCGATGCTGCGGTGTGGCGGCCGGCGCGCCGCCCCTATTGCATCAGCTTGAAAGCCCCGACACCCACCGGTATCTTGCCTCCGCTCACGCGGCCCTCGGGTGGATCGAGCCTGCACCCTAGATACCCAGGTTCCGGCCAACACCAGCTCATGGACGCAAGCGATGGCCCCTGACCCGCGGTCACCGACGACCCGGACACCGGTGCACGGCACGGGGTGGACGCGCATAGCGGAGGCGCTGGCCGAGACCATCACCCCGAGCGAAGTCGAGGAGATCTGGCTATTCGCGCCGGTGCGGAGCGAGGGTCGGGAATGGGGCACGGCTGTAGTCTCCTGTCGCGCCGATGACGACCGGCGGCGTATTTTCACGGCGAGCTACGTGCTCGTGACGCGCGGGCGGGACCGCGGGCAGGGCAGGGTGGTGGTCGAGGAGGTGGGACAGAGCCCAGAGACCGTGTTGCACGAGGTCATTGCCGGTGTGCAGGAGCGGGCGGGAGAGAGCGAGCCACCGGTACAGATCGCGCCGGAGGTCTGGTACCCGCCTGGGGAGGCAGCCGCCCCCGACGCTGAGGGGGAGGTCTAGCGGCACTTGAGCGGGGTGCCGGGCGTGAGGCCTCACGCCCACAATGGGGATCGTCTCATGGGGAGGATGCGGGACCGTGATTGATCCGCGCATGTTCGTGCCCGGCAAGGCCTTTCTCACGAAGGGCGTGGGCCGTCACAAGGAAAAGCTCACCAGCTTCGAGGAAGCGCTGCGCGAGGCGCACATCGCGCAGTACAACCTGGTTCGGGTCAGCTCCATCTGGCCGCCGCACTGCGAGCTCATCTCGCGGGAACAGGGGATCAAGGATCTGATCCCGGGGCAGGTCGTGTTTGCAGTGGTGGCCGAGGCATCCACCAACGAGCCCTCCCGCCTGGCCACGGCGGCCATCGGTCTGGCGATCCCCGCCGATCCCAATCACCACGGCTACATCTCCGAGCATCATGCGTTCGGGCAGCGCCGCGAGCCGGCAGGCGACTATGCGGAGGACCTCGCGGCGAGCATGCTGGCGACGGTGCTGGGCGTCCCATTCGATCCCGACCTGGCGTGGGACGAGCGCAAGGAGCAGTGGCGTCTCTCGGGCGAGATCGTCGATACGATGAACATCAGCTGCAGCGCCGAGGCCCAGGACGACGGGCGCTGGGCGACCGTCGTGAGCGCAGTGGTGTTCTGCGGGTGAACGAATTCCGCGATCGCGGCGGGGCGCCCGGCCTCCCCGCCGCGCTGGCCGATCTCCCCTGGGCCCCGGGGGAGTCCTACTTGGGGATGCCCGACGCGGGGCTGAGCTTCGACGAGTGCCCCGTGGTGATCCTCCCGGTTCCCTACGAGGCAACCGTCTCCTACATGGGCGGCACGCGCTACGGGCCGCGCCAGCTGCTGCACGCCTCCCGCTTCCTCGAGACCTACGATCACGAGTTGGACATGGAGCCCTACACGGTGGGGATCTACACGCTGCCGGAGCTGATGCTGCCGGCCACCGGACCCGAGGACGCGCTCAAGGAGCTGCGGCGGGCGATGGATGTCCTGCTGGAGGCCGGGAAGTTCGTGATCGTGGTGGGCGGGGAGCACAGCCTCTCCGGCGCGCCCATCCTGGCCCATGTCGATCGCATGGCGGACGAGCTCTCCGTGCTGCAGCTAGATGCCCACACCGATCTACGCAGCGAATACGAGGGCACGCCGTACTCGCACGCGTGTGTGATGCACCGGGTGCACCGCCGTGTTCGGCTGGTCCCGGTGGGGATCCGCTCGCTCACCACCGAGGAACGCGCCCTGGCGCGCGACAGGGAGATCCCGATCGTGTTCGGCCACGAGCTAGGGACCGACGGGTGGATCGAACGGGTGCTCGATGCGCTAGGGGACTCGGTCTACATCACCTTCGACGTGGACTACTTCGATCCATCGATCATGCCGGCCACCGGTACGCCGGAGCCGGGAGGCGGGCTCTGGTATCCCACCCTGGAGCTGCTGGAGCGGGTCTTCCGGGAGAAGCAGGTCGTGGGCTGTGACGTGGTGGAGCTGGCTCCCATCGCGGGACTGGTTCACCCCGAGGTGCTCGCCGCCAAGCTGGTCTACAAGCTCATCGCCTTCTACACCCTCCGTCAGAGCAGGGAACGGGCGGGCTAGCCCGTCTGTTCTGTGCAGTGAGCCATGGCAGCCGAGCCCGTAGGGATCTTCGTCGCGTTCGTCGCAGGGGTGTTGAGCTTCCTGTCCCCCTGCGTGCTGCCGTTGGTGCCGAGCTACGTCTCGTTCATCACGGGGCTCTCCCTGGACGAGCTCGGTGAGAAGCGGTGGCGCGCGTTCAGCCACGCCCTGGCCTTCGTCAGCGGCTTCACCGTGATCTTCCTTGCGCTCGGCGCGTCCGCGACGCAGTTGGGGCGGTTTCTCAACTACAACCAGGTGTGGCTCGAGCGGATCGGTGGGCTGCTGATCGTCTTCTTCGGGCTGTACCTACTGGGCGTCATCCGCTGGGGCGCGCTTGCCCGCGAGCGACGGGTCCACCTGCAGGACAAGCCGGTGGGCTACCTGGGCAGCTTCCTGGTGGGCATCGCGTTCGGCGCCGGGTGGACGCCCTGCATCGGCCCGATCTTAGGCTCCATCCTGATGTACACCGGCGCGCGCTCAAGTCTGGACGAGGGGCTCCTCCTCCTCTTAGCCTACTCGCTCGGCCTGGCCGTGCCGTTTCTGGTGGCCGCAGTTGCCGTCGAGAAGTTCATCGAGTGGTTCAAGAAGTTCCGGCAGTACATCCCACTCGTGACGAAGCTCTCCGGTGCGGTGCTGGTGTTCGTGGGTGTGCTGCTGATGAGCGGCTACTTCTCGCTGCTCGCGGCCTGGCTCCAGGGTCTCACGCCAGACTTCCTGAGGCAGCGGTTGTAAGGGGCGTGCTGAGCCTGCGGCCTGACGCAGCCGTCGTAGCAGCGGGTGTAACAGAAGGGCGGACCCGGCCGCTGATCCGCCCTCGTTGTCTCAGACGTCCTCGCCTGACCGCTACGCTGCGCTCTCCATGTCCGCCGTGTACGTGCCGTACCGCGCCGCGCCGTTGAGCTTGGCGCGCTTGTAGAAGGCCTGCTGTGCGGCGGGGACGTTGTCTGCCTTCCCTCTCCACGCGTCGAGGGCGGGAGCCTGCAGGGCTCGCCCGTAGGAGAAGCTCAGCTCCCAGGGATAGCTGCCCATGGCGTTCATGGCGCTGAGGTGCGCGGTCGCCTCTTCGGCGCTCTGGCCGCCGGACAGGAAGACGATCCCCGGCACCTCGTGCGGCACGCCCTTCTTCAGGGTGCGCACCGTCGCCTGCGCCACCTCCTCGACGTCGGCCTGTCGCGGGCAATCCTTGCCCGACAGCACCATGTTGGGCTTGAGCAGGGTGCCTTCGAGCTTCACCCTGTGGGCTCGCAGGTGGAAGTAGGCGCTCTCCAGCGTCACCTGCGTGACGTGCTCGCACTCCTCGATGGTGTGAGACCCGTCCATCAGGACCTCGGGCTCTACGATCGGTACCAGGCCGGCCTCTTGTGATAGGGCCGCGAAGCGCGCCAGCGCATGCGCGTTGGCGTCAATCAGGAATCGCGTGGGTATGCCGTCGCCGATGGCGATGACCGCCCGCCACTTGGTGAACCGGGCGCCCAGCTCGTAGTACTCCTTGCAGCGGTCCCGCAGTCCGTCGAGCCCCTCGGTGATCTTCTCCCCGGGGAAGTTCGCCAGCGCCTTGGCGCCCTTGTCCACCTTGATGCCGGGGATGCTGCCCCCCTGGCTCAGCACCTCCACGAACCGCCTGCCGTCCTGGGCGCTCTGCCGGATCGTCTCGTCGAACAGGATCACGCCGCTGATGAACTCACCGGCGCCCTTCGTGGTGAAGAGCATCTCGCGGTACGCCCGGCGGTTCTCCTCGGTGGACTCTACGTTGATCTTCTTGAACCGCTTCGCGATGGTGGGGAAGCTCTCGTCGGCGGCGAGAATCCCCTTGCCCTTCGCGACGATCGCTTGAGCGGTGGAAGCTAGCTCTTGGATGTTCATGGAATCCCTACCTCGTTGACCACTTCTCTTCGATGGATGGATGCCGGCGCACGGCCTCTCCCGCGGTGCCACCCGTCGTCCGCAGCGCGTGCGCGACGCGGTAAAATTACCCGAGTCCCGAGGCCCACGCCAGGCTCAATTGCACTGCGCCAGGAGCGAATCGGCGGGGGTGCCGCCGAGCACCCCCGCCGATGCACGCCCGCGAGCCGTGAGCGGATGACGGTCGGCTAGAACCCCGCCGATCCGCCACCCGAGCGCGGGTCGGCCACCGCCACCCAGCCGGTTTCGGTGCGGATGATCCCGGCCGCCTCGCCCCGGTACCCGCGCCGCTCGTTCATCTTGTGGCCCATCGCTTCCAGGCGCGCGATCACATCGGGCAGCAGGCCGCCATTCTCGTAGAAGATCTCGTCGGGCAGCGCCTGGTGGTGCACCCGCGGGGCCGAGATCGCCTCGGCCAGCGTCATCCCGTGGTCCACGACATTGGAGATCACCTGGCTCACCGTCGTGATGATGGTGGGACCGCCAGGCGTCCCGATCACCATCATCAGCTCGCCGTTCGGGTCGAGCACGATGGAAGGCGTCATGGCCGAGAGCATCCGCTTGCCGGGCTCGATGGCGTTGGCGTCGCCCTGGATGAGCCCGTACTGGTTGGGCTGGCCCGGCGCCCCGGTGAAGTCGTCCATCTCGTTGTTGAGCAGGAAGCCGCCACCGGTGACGGTGACCTTGCTGCCGTAGCCCGAGTTGATCGTGGTGGTCACGCTGACCGCGTTGCCCTCGGGGTCCACCACTGAGTAGTGCGTGGTGTGATCGCCCTCGCGCATGCCGGGTCGCAGGCTGGGGGTCGGCGTGGCGCGGTCTGGTTGAATGCCACGCCTCAGCTCCGCCGCGTATGACTTGGAGAGCAGCAGGTCGATGGGCATCTCCACGAATGCGGGGTCGCCGAGGTAGTGATTGCGATCCACGAACGCACGCTGCATCGCCTCGGCCAGGAGGTGCACCTGCTGGGCGCTCCCGTAGGGGGGGATCTCCTCGAAGCCTTCGAGGATGTTGAGGATCTCGCCCATGGTCACGCCACCCGAACTGGCCGGGGGCATAGAGTAAATGGTGTACCCGCGGTACTCGATCACGATCGGATCGCGCCAGATCGCGCGGTAGGCAGCCAGGTCTTCGTGCGAGATCAGGCCGCGGCCCCGCTCCATCTCCGCCACGATCAAGTCGGCGACGTATCCTTCGTAGAACGAGCGCGCCCCGCTGTCGGCGATCGCCTGGAGTGTGCGGGCGAGGTCGGACTGGCGCAGCAGGTGGCCCGGAGCCGGCACCGAGCCGTCGGGCATCAGGAACTGCTTGCGCGAGGCCGGAAACAGGCGCATCCGGTCTGCGGCGGACTCGATCGACCGCACGCGTCGCTCATCGAGCACGAACCCGTCGCGTGCAAGTCGGATCGCCGGCTCCATCAACTCCGCCAGGGAGAGACTCCCGAAGCGGGCTTGTGCCTCCGTGAGCCCGGCCACCGCGCCCGGCACCCCGGCGGCCAGATGCCCCACCCGGCTTCTGTCGGTGAGCTTGCCAAGGGAGTCGAGGTACATGTCGCGGGTCGCCCTGCCGGGGGCCTTCTCGCGGTAGTCGATGGTATACGCCTCGCCGTTGGCGAGCCGGATCACCATGAAGCCACCGCCTCCAATGTTCCCGGCCGAGGGGTGAAGCACGGCCAGGGCGAAGCCCACGGCCACTGCGGCGTCCACCGCGTTGCCGCCCTTGCGCATGATGATAGCGCCGACCTCGCTTGCCGCCGGATGGACCGACGAGACGGCTGCGTGGGCTGCCGGGACCGAGACGGCCTCGTCGAACAGCGGCCAGTCGGCCGGCACGTAGGGTGATGGGAGGTCCACCACCGGCCGCGCCGAGGCCACCGGCTCCGGCGCGGTGGCGCACGCGGTGATAAAGGAAACGGCAAGCCCCGCAAGCGTTGCCCGCCCAATGACCCGCACCCACGAGTAGCGTTGCCTCATCGTCGTCCTCGTCTGCGTTGACCCGAACCCTGACACAGTGGAGATTCCCCAAATCTATCATCCGGCCGGCTGCCTGCGATGTCCACGCCCGAGTTCCTCGATCCCCGCCTCACCGAGCGCCGCAACCCACGCACCGTGGGCATCGACGTCGCATCCTCGCTCGAGATAGTCGAGCTCATGAACGCCGAGGACCGCCGTGTTCCCGAGGCGGTGTACGCCTTGCGTCACGGGATCGCCCGGGTGACGGAGCTGGTGGTGGGGGCCTTCGAGCGGGGCGGGCGGCTGGTGTACGTCGGCGCCGGCACCAGCGGCCGCCTCGGCGTGCTGGACGCCACGGAGTGCCCACCCACGTTCGGAACGCCGCCGGAGATGGTCGTGGGCGTCATCGCCGGGGGGGCACCGGCCCTGACGCGCAGCCAGGAGGGGGCCGAGGACGATGCCGCGGCCGGGGCGCGGGCGATGGACGACCACGGTGTGTCGAGCTGCGACGTCGTGGTCGGCATCGCTGCCAGCGGCACCACCCCGTACGTGCACGCCGCGCTCGAGCGGGCCGCGGAGCTGGGAGCGAAGACCGTGTTGCTCACATGCACCGACCCGCCCCAGCCGCTCGTGGAAGGGTGTGACGAGGTGCTCGCCGTCCGGGTCGGCCCCGAGGTGCTCACGGGGTCCACCCGCCTGAAGGCGGGGACGGCTACCAAGCTGGTGCTGAACACGATCACCACCGCAGCGATGATCCGGCTCGGCAAGGCGTATGGCAATCTGATGGTGGATCTGATGGCGCTCTCCGCGAAGCTTGAGGACCGGGGCGAGCGGATCGTGATGGAGGCCTGCGGCGTGAGCCGCGCGGAGGCACGGCACGCCATTGAGGCGGCCGAGGGGAGTGTTAAGCTCGCCGTGGTGATGGCCCAGCGCGGCGTCGGTGCGGACGAGGCTCGCAGGCTGCTGGACGAGGCAGGCGGCGTCGTGCGGCGGGCCGCCGGCGATCCGCCGGAGGTCGTGGGGTGAGCGTGCTGGCGCTAGGCCTCATGTCCGGAACCTCACTCGACGGGGTCGACGCGGCCCTTGTCGAGATCGCCGGCCCGAGCGACCTGCGGTTGGTGGCGTTCCACACCTGCCCGTACTCCCTGGAGCGGCGCACGCTCATCGCGGAGGCGATCTCGAGCGGCACGACCCAGGAGCTGACCCTGCTGCATCGCGACCTCGGCGAGTGGTTTGCCGCCGCAGCGCTGGAGGTGCTCGACCACGCCCGTGTTGGGCCGCAGCAGTTGGCGTTCGTAGCATCGCACGGCCAGACGGTGTGGCACGAGCCGGGGCGGGCCACGCTGCAGCTCGGTTGTGCCGCGACCATCGCCGAACGCCTGGGCACGCGGGTGGTGAGCGACTTCCGCAGCCGGGACGTGGCGGCGGGAGGGCAGGGAGCGCCGCTCGTTCCGATCGCCGATGCCATGCTGTTCGGCCACCCGGAGCGCGGCCGTGCGCTCCTCAACCTCGGCGGCATGGCGAATGTCACCTGGGTGCCGCGGCGTGGCGCGATCGACGGGCTCGTTGCGTTCGACACCGGCCCCGGTGTGGCGGTGATGGATGCGGTGACCCGGCTGCTCGACCCGTCGGCGCGCTACGACGAGGAGGGCCGCCGGGCCGCCGCCGGCACCGCGGTACAGGGGGTTCTCGACGAGCTCCTGGCCGATCCCTTCTTCGCAGCCGCGCCGCCCAAGAGTACGGGCCGGGAGATGTTCGGCGACGCGTACGCCGCGGAGCTCATCCGACGCGCGCGCGCCGCGCGGCCCGCAGCGAGCCACGACGACTGCGTCGCCACCGCGCTGGAGCTCACCGCTCGCTCCGTCGCCGACGGATGTAGTCGCTGGCTGCCGCTCGAGCCCGGCCGGGACCTGCTCGTTTCGGGAGGTGGTGCACGCAATCCCAGCCTGATGGAGCGGCTGGGACAGCTGCTGGAGGGCTGGGCGGTGCGCCGCTTCGACGACCAGTTCTTCGACGGGGATGCTAAGGAGGCGGTGGCATTCGCCTACCTGGGGTGGCGGGCGCTGGAGGGTCTCCCGGGGAGTGTGCCCGGGGCGACCGGGGCGGACGGGCCGCGCGTGCTGGGTAGCGTTACCTGCTAAAGGAGTCGAGCAGCCGCAGGGCGGCGTCCGCCGGCACTCCGTAGACGATCCGTCCTGCCGAGCCGGCCTCCCCGCCGTAGACCACGGCCACCACCTCACCGCCCTGATCGAAGATGGGGCTGCCGCTCGCCCCCTGGGCGCCGTAGCCGTCCACCTGGATCAGGTCGCTCAGGACCTTGCTCACCGACCCGGCCCAGAAGCTGGTTCGCGCGTAGTCGCCGCTCATGGGGAGGTCGAGGCCCATGGGGAAGCCGATGAGCGCGAGTGGGTCGCCCTGTTCCAGCGTGTCGGGCCGCGCGTTCAGCCCGCGCACCGTGGGCACGCCGCCGCGAATGTCGACCTTCAGCAGCGCGAGGTCGACGTCCGGTGCCACCGCCAAGAGGCTCGCGCGCCAGGTCTGGTCGGAGTCGGCGAACCGCACGGCGATGCGGCCGGGCCGCCGGGTGCCTTCCACTCCCGCGACCACGTGGCGGTTGGTGACGAGAATCCCGTCGGAGCGGACGGCGAAGGCAGTCGCCGTGCGCACCTCGCCGCTGGCGAACTCGACCCACACCAGCGCCACTGCGTCCTGGTTGCGGCGCACGATGCTGCGATAGTCGACGCGGGCCGCGACTTGTTGGTAGTACAGCGCCTGGGTGGCATCGGCGAGCTGACGCCTCAGGGACTCGACGTCCTCGGAGCTGCCCGACTGCTGGGCGGTGGCGAGCCGCTGCTGCAGGACCTGGACGTCCTCGCGGGAGGCCTCGAGCGCGGTGGCGAGTCCCACGACCTGGCCCTGGAGCGCGCGCACCGCCTCGTCGGAGGCCTGCAGGATGCTGTCGGTGCGGGCCTGGAGCGCGGCCACCTCGCGCTCCCGTTCCTGCTCCTGACGCCAACTCTGATACACGAGGACCGCCGCCACGGCCACGAGCCCGAGGGCCAGGCCGAGGACCAGGCGCAGCTTGCGCGTCTGCCGCACGACCTCCACTCGGATCCGCTCGGTAGTGCTCAGCCGCCGCTCGCTGGTGGAGACCGCCGCCGCCACCGGTGACGGCTGTGGCCGTGTCGCCCGGGCCACCACGCCGTCGGGTGTGCTGTCGGGAACGAGGCGTACCTCGATGACCGGGCCTTCGGGCCCGAAGCGGACTTGATCGGTGTCGTCCAGCTTGGTGTCCCGCTTGACGGGGTGACCGTTGACCAGAGTGCCGTTGCGGCTCTCCAGGTCGCGCACGTACCAGCGGCCGGCCTGCTTGATCAGCGCCGCGTGTCGTGCGGATACGTCGAGGTCGTGCTGCGGGTCGAACATGAGGTCGGACGCGGGGTGCCGTCCGATCCCGATGTACGGCTTGGAGAAGACTTCGGTGTAGCCCGCCCGGGCGCCCGTGAGGATCTTGAGCTGGGCCTTCACCGTCCCTCGGCTAGAAGCCGCTGGCTGCTATGAGCAGGGAGGCGACCGTGATGGCGGCCGCTGCGGCGCCCGCGAGGATCATGCGGGTCTTGTTCTGTGGCGTGGGCGGTGGGCTCCCCTTGTATACCGGAACTGGCTCCGTGGTCGACTCGGGGTCGAGCAGCGGGTAGACCTGGTGGCCCACCGACTCGTCGTCATCGGGCTGAGCCAGGCCGTTGCCGTGGAAGCGGGCCACGACGACGGTGATGTTGTCGGGTCCGCCCCGCTCGTTGGCGAGCTCGATCAGCTCGGAGCAGACCTGCATCAGGTCCTTGTCCTTCCGCGAGACGCGCTCGGCGATCTCCTCGCGCGACACCTGGCCCGAGAGCCCGTCGGAGCAGAGCACTACGGCGTCGCCGCGCCGGAGCTGCTGGTTGGTGAGGTCTACGCGCACCTTCGCGTCGGGTCCCAGGGCCTGGAGGATGATGTTGCGGCGCTCGCTCTTCTCGGCCTCTTCTTCGCTGATCTCGCCGGCGTCCACCAGCCGCTGCATCAGGGACTGGTCCTTGGTGAGCTGGATGCCCTCGCCGCCGCGCACCAGATACGCCCGTGAGTCCCCCACCTGCGACAGATAGACGTGGTCGCCGAGCACGCCGGCCGCCGTCGTGGTGGTGCCCATGCCCCGCATCTCGGGGTGCTCTTTGGCGTAGGCGTGGATACGGGTGTTGGCCTCCTCGACCGCTTCCTTGAGCCGGTACGCGAACTGCTGCGGCGTGTTCTCCGTATCGTTGCACCACGAGCTCGCCAGGTGCTCGTAGATCGTCTCGGTCGCCATCTCGCTGGCGACCTCACCGGCCGCCGCGCCTCCCATGCCGTCGGCAACGACGAACAGCGTACCCTTCGGCCCGATCTCGTGGTCCCGCACCTCGGCGTGGAGCGAGGCGTTCTTCGACGACAGGTCGGCAACGAGGAACGTGTCCTCGTTGTGCTCGCGCGTTTGGCCGACGTCCGTCTTGCCGAAGACGGTGATGCGGATGTCGGAGCCCTTCGAGCCGAACAGTCTCACGGAGCGCAGCTCAGGAACAGGTTGCGATATCGGCGGAACGAGTCGTTGTCCGGGTCGAGCGCGATAGCGCGGTCGATCCAGCGGCACGCCTCCGCCGGCATATTATCGTTCTCGTCGTTGTACGATTCCGCAACTACCGACGCCGCGAGGGCCCGCAGCCCCCGAGGCAGCGTCGCGTCGTTGTAGAGCCCAACCGCCTCGAGCCGGGCGGCGTCCCGGGTGGAAACATCCAGTATTCGCCGGCCGATGTCGAGTGCCACGCGCTGGCGCACCGCCGCCGTGTCCACGCTCGGCGTCGCCGGCGGTGTGGTGGTCGTCGTCGGTGGCTCGCCCGCCGCCTGGCCCGGCTGCGCCTCGCCGCCGGCCGGCTGGCGCTCAATATCACCCTGGGTCACCGGCCGCGCTGTGTCCGCGCGCACGTCCACCGGTCCGCCGGCCGTTTCCTCGATCCCGACGGGTTGTTGCTCCTCGCTACCGCGTCCGAGCACCACGACCGCGCCCACGCCGATCACCGCCACCGCGGCGACCGAGGCGGCGATGGCCACTACGGGCTTCTTCTTCGCCGGGGCCCGCGGTGGTGCCGGTGCCGGGGCCGGTGTGTGCGGCGTCGTGGGCGGCGGCGGGCCACCCGGGACCCGGGTGGGGGCCAGCTGATCGGTGACGCCGGAGTCCATGACCTGGGTCGCGCCCTCGGTGTCCACCGAGAGCGGCACCCCCGCCGCGCGCACCGCCGCTACCGCGTCGCCGGCGAACAGCGCCGCGCTGGCATAGCGGTCGGCAGGCATCCGCTCGAGCGCGCGGTCCATGACACCCTGCAGCCGCGGCGGCCACTGCGCGTCGGGCGCGACCTCGGCTAGCTTGAGCGGCTCGTCGGTGAGCCGCTTGATCATCGTCTCCTGTGCGGTGTCGGCCTGGAAGGGCAGAGCGCCGGTGACGGTGCGGAAGAACACCAGTGCCAGGGAGTAGATGTCGCTCCGCCCGTCGAGCACGTCGCCCGAGAGCTGCTCCGGACTCATGTACTCGGGCGTTCCCACGACGAGTCCCGTCTTCGTTACCTTCTGGCCCTCCTCGCCGGTCATCGCCTTGGCGATCCCGAAGTCCACGACCTTGACCACGTCGGTTCCGTCGCGCCCTCTCCTGAGCATGATGTTGTCGGGCTTGAGGTCGCGGTGCACAATCCCCAGGTCGTGCGCGGCCTGCAGGGCATCGCCGGTCTGCCGCAGCACGTCGGCGGCTCGTTCCAGGGAGAGCGCGCCCTCGCGACTCAGCACGTCGCTCAGCGACTCCCCCTCGATGAACTCCATCGCCAGGTAGATCATCCCGTCCGGCGTCTCGCCGAAGTCGTAGATCTGGCAAACGTTGGGATGATTGATGCGCGCCGCGTTAGCCGCCTCGCGATTGAATCGGGCGATGGCCTCGGGGTCGCTGGCCATGGACTGCGCCATCACCTTGATGGCGCTCTTGCGGCGCATCTTCACGTGCTCGCCGAGGTAGACGGTCCCCATGCCGCCCTCGCCGAGCTTCTCCTCGATGTGGTAACGGTCGGCGATGACGCTGCCGATCAGATCGGCGGCGCCCGTGACATGCAGCGTGGTTCCGTCGTTGGGGCAGAACTTGGTGTCGTCAGGCCACTCGGCCCCACACACGCTGCACGTCTTCACGTCGCTTCTACCCGGAGCATCTTGTCGCCTACGAGGAAGCGGGTGCCGACCTTGAGGGGGACCTCACCGCGGACCGACACCGCCACACCGTTGCGGCTTCCTGCGTCCGCCACGACGAAATCGGCGTCCTCCGAGCGGATCTCGGCGTGGGAGCCGCTCATGGACGGGTCGTAGGGAAACGTGCAATCCCCCTGGTCACGCCCGATGCGGACGTTGCGTCCGGGGGAGAGGTGGATGACGTCCCGTGCGGAGCCATCGCTGCGCATCTGCGTGAGGCAGGCGATGTCGGCGCTCGGTACCAGGCTCCCCATGCGCCGCGTGGCATCCCTATCGGGCGGGTGCGGACCGGGGTAGCCGAGACGGCGGTACTCGAGCACCTGCGAGCCCACCAGCAGCCGGTCGCCATCCACTAGCCGGTGTGCCTCGTCGATGAACAGCCAGGTGCCGTTGCGGCTCCCGAGGTCGCGCGCCAGGAGCTCCTCACCGCGCGCGGTGAGCTTCACGTGGAGCGGCGACATGAAAACGTCCTCCGGGAACTCCAGTGCCGCGCCCTCACGCCCAATGGTGGTCTCGCCCGCCGGCAGGGGGAAGCGGTTGACTGCGCTGCCCGACTCGTCGAGCAGGACGAGGGCGTACTGCGAGGCGGGCCCCGCCGAGAGCCGCTCGGCAGACACCCGCTGCTGGGAGACACGACCGCTCAAGTCGAGGCCGCAGGCCGGGCAGTACTTCGTGCCCTCGCTCACCGGCGTACCGCAGCGGGTACACGACGGTCCAGTGGGCTTCTGGATGACTCGCTTGCCGCACTGGGGGCAAAAGGGCAGGCCCGCAACCACCTGCGCATTGCACGACGGACAGATCGTGCTGTCGGCGGAGCGGCGGGGCCCGGTCGCGTCCAGACCGGGGTTCGGCGGGGGTCCGGTCACGGGGAATGCTCCATGTGGGCCAGGTATCGATGAGGTTGTCGGCGGAGTGCCAATCTACACTTCGCCAGATAGGGGGTCAACCAAGTCAAATTGACGTAGTTCGTTGATACTGTGTAGGTTCCGCCACCATGCCACGCTCCGTCCGCGCCGCCGCACCATGGGTCCTTGGACTGCTCGGCGTGGCGTGCGCCGGCCGGTCGCCCACCGACGTCTGGCCGGTGGAGAGCCGCGAGCCACCCCCCGCTCCGGCGCCCACGGTCGGCCCCCTCGCCCTCAGTGTGGTGTACCCTCGCCCGCGGGAGCGGGTCGACGTGCGCGCCGGTGAGTGGTGGCTGGTTCCGGTGGACTCGACGTACTTGGTGCAGAGCCGTGACTCAACGTTCGTCTTCGGCACGACCGGCCGCGGCGACGCGAGCCTCACGGTGAACGGACAACCTGTCCCGGTCTATCCCACCGGCGGCTGGATCGCGTGGCTCCCCCTCCCGGATGACTCCCTGATAACGTTCGACGTGCGCGCGGTGGCCGGGGGCGACACGGCGCGACTCACGATGGTCGCTCCGCTCGCGCTACGGTTCCGGCCGCCGTCCGAGCGCGTGTGGATCGACACCACGTCGTTCTTCCCGAGGGGAGATCGCTGGGTGCTGCCGGGCGAGGTCCTGCGCCTGGCGGTGCGGGCGAGCCCCGGCGCCAGGCTGCGCCTCGTGCTGCCCGACTCCTCGGCGGTGTGGTTTCTCCCCGACCCACAGCCCGAGGAGCTGCCCTGGGGGGAGAGGGCCTTCGGCACCGTGTCGCCTGGCGCGCGGCCCGGGCGGGCGGATCGCTACGTGGCCAGGCACGTGGGTCTGCTCGGCCCCGACCCGGGTGACGTGCTGGCTCCCGACAGCGTCCCCTGCGCGGACGACTCGGCCTGGGCGTGGGTCGAGGCGGTGCGCGGGGTGGACACGGCGCGGGTCCGGTGGCCGCTGCGCCTGGGGATGGTGGATCCCCGTGCGCCGCCGGTGGTGGTCGTGAACGACGACACCGCCGGCACAGGAGCGACCGACAGCATTCTGGCCGGGCGACCCGCGCCGTGGGGCACCTACCACTGGTTCTTCCCCACGGGGACGGTCGCCGCGGTGAGCGGCCGCTGGAATGAACAGGTGCGCCTGCAGCTCTCCCGGGCGACCGAGGCGTGGGTGGACGCGCGCGACGTGCAGCCGCTCCCTCAGGGGTATCCCTCGCCGGTCGGCAGGGCCCGCTCGATGCGATTGGTGCCAGAGGAGGGCTCGGTCACGCTGCGGGTGCCGCTGCCCGGCCGCATCCCGTTCAGAGTGGATGAGACCGACGTCCAGGTCCGCCTCACGCTGTACGGCGTGGCGGCCGACATGGATTGGGTCCAGTACGGCGGTACCGATCCTTTCGTGCGGCGCATCGAGTTCGCCCAGCCCCAGTCGGACGTGACGGTGGTGACGGTCGCTCTGGCCGAGCCGGTGTGGGGCTACCGCTCGCGCTGGGTCGGCAACGATCTGGAGCTGGAGATCCGGCGGCCGCCGCGCATCGACCGGGGGAGCCCGCTCGAGGGAAGACGCATCGCGCTCGACCCCGGCCACCCGCCGGGCGGCGCGATCGGCCCGTCGTGGGTGCGCGAGCCCGACGTGATGCTGCAGGTGGCGCTGCGGGCGAAGGCGATGCTCGAGGCAAAGGGAGCGGAGGTCTCACTCACCCGAGAGACGGACCGGGCCCTGGGGCTCGCGGACCGGCCGCGGCGTGCCGAGGCGGCGAATGCCGAGGTGCTCGTATCGATCCACGCCAACGCGCTCCCCGACGGTGTGAACCCCTTCGTGAACAACGGAACGAGCGTGTACTACTTCCATCCGCGGAGTGTGCCCCTGGCGCGGGCGCTCGATCGGGCGCTGGTCTATCAACTCGGGTTCCGGGACCTCGGGATGGGACGCGGCGACCTGGCCCTGGCCCGCCCGACGTGGATGCCGGCGGCACTCACCGAGGGGCTGTTCCTCATGCTCCCGGACCAGGAGGCGGTGCTCGTCAGTCCCGAGGGACAGGAGCGCTACGCGCGGGGCATCGTGGACGGAATCGAGGCCTTCCTGAGGGAACGTGCCGAGCGTCAGCCATGAGGTGAGGTGGGCGGCGGCTGCCGCCGCGCTCCTCACACTGGCAGCGCCCGGCGCCCGGGCGCAGGTGGATCCGAGCGGAGACTGGCGCACCTGGCGCACCGAGCACTTCCGGGTCCACGCCCAGGTGGACGACTCGGGCGCGGCGCTGCTGGCCGCCCGCGAGGCGGAGCGGGCATATAGGCTGCTCGCCACCGAGCTCCCGCCGCCACGCGGCACCATCGACCTGGTGGTGGCCGACAACGTGGATTTCTCCAACGGCTTCGCGACCGTCTTCCCGTCGAACCGGCTCACCATCTACACCAGGCCGCCCACGCGAGCCACCTCGATCCTCTACTACGACAGCTGGCTGCGGCTAGTGCTGGTGCACGAGCTGACCCACCTGTTCCACCTCGACCGGGCCGATGGCGTGTGGAACGTGCTGCAGGCGGTGTTCGGGCGCGCGCCGGGGCTGTTCCCCAACGCCTACCAGACCTCGTGGGTGAGTGAAGGGCTGGCCACCTATTACGAGTCCCGCTTCAGCAGCTCCGGCAGAGTGCGGGGGAGTTTCCACCAAGAACTCCTCGCGGCCGCCGCGCGCGATGACCGCTGGGTGCGCGACGTCGACGCCACCATGGTGAGCCCGGCGTGGCCCGGTGGCAGTCGGGCCTACGCCTGGGGCACGGAGTTCTTCGTACAGGAGACGGAGCTGTTCGGCGACACGCTGGTGCCGGGCTTCGTGCACAACACCTCGAAGCAGATCTGGCCCTTCGGGGTGTCGGGCGCTCTCAAGGCGGCGGGCGGCGAGCGGGTGGAGGCCGGGTGGGAGCGCCTGCACCAGCGCGCTTCCAGCGTCCCCGACGCGACGCCGGGAAGGGAGATCCTCGAGCGTGGACTGCGGGTCGAGCCCCAGCCCTCCATCTCGCCGGACGGCACCCGGCTCGCCTACGTGCGGCGCGATGGAAAGTCGGAGACATTCGTCATCGTGCGCTCGCTGGAGACGGGAGCGCAGCTGGCGAGCCGTCGCGTCAACGCGCAGCCCGAGATCGTCTGGGTGGGCGACACCCTCTACGTGGCACAGCTGGACTTCCGCACGCCGGTGGACCTGGTGAGCGACCTGTATCGCTGGGGACCGGACGGCGACTGGGGCCGTGTCACCCGGGGGGCCCGCTTGGCCGAACCGTTCGCGGCGCCGGGGGGGGTGGTGGGCGCGGTGTACCTCGGAGCGCAGGCGCGCCGCGTGGTGGTGGTGCAGGACGGAGCCGTGCGCGAGCTCCCGGTCCCCCGGGCCGAGGCGTTCGGCCGCCTCGCCCTGTCGCCCGAGGGGCGCTGGCTCGCAGCGGCGCTCCATCGGGAGGGGCGCTGGGACATCGCGGTGTGGCCCGCGGACGATCCCGCCGACGTGCGCTTCGTGACCTCCGATGCCGCGCTGGATCGCGACCCGGTTTGGTCGCCCGACGGCACTCGGCTGCTGTTCACGTCGGAGCGCGCGGGGTTCCCGCAGATCTACGCGCACGAGCTGGCCACCGGGCGAGTCGTGTGCCTCACCGAGGAGCCGACCGGGGCACGCCAGGCGGCCCCGGCCCGGGACGGAGCCCTGCTCTACAACACCCAGTTCCACGACGGCTTCGCCCTGGTGACGCTCACGACACCGCGCCAGCGGAGCGGCACGGCCGACCTCGCGCCGGCCCCGCCGTTCGAGGCCGCGCCCGCGATCGCCGTGGACTCCGGGAGCTACCAGCCGTGGCCCGCGCTGCGGCCGTACTACTGGTTTCCCCTGGTCCACAACGAGGGGGCGACCGGCAGGTTCTGGGGTGCCGCCACGGCAGGCGTCGATCCCATCGGGAGGACCCGGTACGTAGCGGCCGCCTCGGCGGCGGTCGATCCCTTTCGCGGCGAGCTGGTGGTCGCGGCCGAGCATGCGCGGTGGAAGCACGCCGCCCTGGATGGCGGTGTCGCGCAGCGGTGGGACGGCGGGCTCGGCATCACGAGCGAGGGCGACACGGTCTCGCTCGGCGAGCGGGAACGCACGGCCGAGCTCGGCCTGCAGCTCCGCTGGCGTCGCTGGCGGAAGTCGCTGGTCACACGGCTGAGCGCGGAGCTGGAGCAGACGACGTACTTCGACGAGGGCGCCAGCGGCGCGCTGCTGTTCGAGGGCTCGACCTTCCTCGCGGCGGCCCTGGCTGCGCGGGCGCTGTACGCCCAGCTGCCGGCCCTGGCGATCTCGCGGGAGAGCGGCGTGCAGCTCGAAGGCTTGTATCGCCACCGCTGGGCCGTCACGCCGGGCGACACCGGCTGGTCCTACGAGGTCAGGGCCGGAGTGAACGGTTACCTCGCGGTCGCGCTGCCGGGGTTTGCCCACTGGGTGCTGGCCGCCCGGGCCACTGAGGGCCGAACCGGTGGCCCGACCCCGGACCGCTTCGCCATCGGGGGCGAGTCGGGCGACTTCTTCGAGTTGGCCCCCGGCTACGGTATCGGCTCGGGCCGGCGCGCATTTCCACTGCGCGGTTATCCCCGCAGCCCGTCCGCCTTCACCCACGCGTTCGTGGCGATCGGCGAGCTGCGGATCCCCATCGCCGTGATCAACCGCGGGCTGTGGAAGCTGCCGTTCGTGCTCGACCGGTTGTCGTTCTCAGTGTTCGGTGAGATGGGCGGCGGGTGGAATGAGGGTGACGCTGCGGCGCGGGACGCGCTGCGCGACGTGGGTGGCGAGCTCGTGACCGACTGGGGCTTCTTGTACGACACGCCGCTCCGCACGCGGTTCGGGCTCGCCGTGCCGCTCACCGATGGGCTCGGCATCTCGGCTGGAGACCCGAGGGCTTATGTCGCCTTCGGGACCTCCTTCTGAGCCCCGCCAGGAGGGCGATTTCCGGGGTGTGCAGGGTGACCATGTCGCGTGTGAGCAAGGGCACTGTCCGGTCGCCGGGCGCCGGGCTAACGTGGTGCCTGCACACAGACGCGCAGACTCCGGCGCAGGTGCGACCCGATCGTGACCTCCCACTCGGAAATCGCCACGGTCAATTGCAGGTTGCACTGCGGGAGTTTGGCGTGCGTCGTGCAGGCCAGTTGACACCCTTCGGCGGCGCGCCGTAGGTTGAAATTTCTGGGAGAATTGGATGTTCTGTTCGCGGTGCGGAACTGAAGTCGATAACCAGGCCAGGTTCTGTCCTTCCTGCGGCCTGGATCTCGCCACGACCACGCCCCTGGCCGCGGTGCAGCCGGAGAAGAGCGAGGAGAACGAGCTCGAGGCCGTCCGCGAAGCCCTCCAGGAAGAGTATGACATCGAGAAGGAGCTCGGTCGTGGCGGGATGGCCATCGTCTTCAAGGCGCGGGACAGGCATCTCGAGCGCGACGTCGCGATCAAGGTGCTCCCGTTCTCGCTCTCGTTCGACGCAGAGTTCGTCGAGCGCTTCCAACGCGAGGCCCGCACAGCCGCCAAGCTCGAGCACGCGCACATCATCCCGATCTACCGGGTCGGCAGAACCGGTCGGGTGATCTACTTCGTGATGAAGTTCCTGCGCGGGCGGGCGCTGTCGGAGCTGTTGGCAGAGCGCGGCACCCTGGCGCCAGCCGAGATTCGCCGCATCCTGGTGCAGACCGCCGGCGCGCTGGGCTACGCCCACAGCCACGGCATCGTGCACCGCGATATCAAGCCGGACAACATCATGTTCGACGAGGTGGGGAGCGCGGTGGTCACCGACTTCGGGATCGCGAAGGCGGCCACCGGGTCGCGCCTCACGGGCACCGGGATGTCCATCGGCACGCCTCACTACATGAGTCCCGAGCAGGCGCGGGCGCAGCCGCTGGACGGACGGAGCGACATCTACTCGCTCGGCGTGGTGGCCTACCAGGCCCTCACCGGCACGGTCCCGTTCGACGGGGAGGACGCCTTCTCCATCGGCTACAAGCACATCATGGAGGAGGTCCCGACACCGGAGCTTCAGACCGGCGAGCAGCGGGCGCTGATGGGCGTCATCCGCCGCATGATGGCAAAGTCGTCCAACGAGCGGTTCCAGGACACGGGCGAGCTGGTGGCCGCTCTGGAAGGGCGCTTCAGGACCCCGACGCCCAGCGGGGCTCTCAGCTCCTCGGAGCTGCCCACGACCGTGATGCCGCAGGCCGGCACCACGCCCAGCACGCCGGTCGGGACGGCCGGGCCGCAGTCGGTTCCGCTAGACGGTATGCCGTCTACCCCCACCACGCCGATCCCCAAGGCGCAGCTGAGCCCCGAGAAGGAGAGGAAGCGCAGTGGAGTGCTGGTGGGGATGATCACGGTTCTGCTGCTGGGGGCCGGGGGTGCCGGCGGGTATTGGTATTTCGTCATGGGGGCGGAGTGGCCACCCACCTTCGGCGCGACCGAGCCCGCGGTGACGCCGGCCGATTCCGGCGCGGTGCCGGGAGATTCGCTGCTCCTGGCGGCCGGCGACTCGGGTGCCGCGGCCGTGGGGGACTCGGCGGTTGCCGACTCGGCGGCGGCTGACCCGGTGGGCACCCCGGCGAGTGAGCTCCCACCCACTGGAATCCTCCTGTTGACGGGCGTCCCGTCGCTGGCCCAGGTCACGGTCGACGGCGAGCCGCAGACGAGCAACGAGATCACCGTGGATCCGGGGAGCAAGCGGATCCAGGTCACGAAGACCGGTTTCGACACCTTTACCACGACGGTGCCGGTGGGCCGCGGCGACACGGTGAAGGTGGCGGTGTCCCTCAACCCGGCTCAGGCGGCGCCGCCCGCGGCGCGGCCCGCCGCCCGTCCGGCCCGGCGCGTCGACTACTGCACCGATCCTACGGCAGTGGACGAGTACAACGGGGACGGCAGCTGCTTCGACACCGGGCCGCGAGCCACCGCCGCGCCGCTCGTTCCGGTGCCGCAGGAAGTGTTCGCGCAGAATCCCTCGCCGGTCGTGCTGTGGGTAAAGGTGCTGGCCGACGGCACCGCGGAGACGATCAAGTGGGTGCGCCAGTCGAGCGTTCAGCAGTTCACCGTGCAGGCGGCTCGCTTCGCCACGCGGCAGATGACCTACACCCCGGCCGAGCGGAACGGGCAGGCAGTGGACGCCTGGGTGCGTCTCGCCCTGCGGGCGCGCCCGCAGCGCTGAGCGCCGCTCCGCAACGCAATCCAGGCATTTATACATCGCCCCGAGGGCCGTGGTCCTCGGGGCCGCTTCGTAGACATCCGGGCAGCCTTAGCAGATATGTGATGTGCAAAACCGCGAGGCTCGGTCTCACGGGGCCTCCGTTCGGCACTTGCGTGGCCTCACGCTGACCTCTACCTTGCCCCGCCGCGCCGAGCCGAACCGGCCGCAGAGCACCTCAGTTCGATTAACTTTCACACTGGGTCGACTCACCACCTCTCGACGGGGGATTCATGGGCGTTGCGGGTGATCAGGGGAAGCACATGAAGCCGCAGCTCAGCGACAACGCGATCACGGTGCTCGAGCGGCGCTATCTGATCAAGGACGATCAGGGTCGGCCGACGGAGCAGCCCGAGGACCTGTTCTGGCGCGTGGCGCGGACCATCGCACAGGCCGATGCGGCCTACGGGGCTAGCCCCGGAGCGGTGGAGGCGGTCGCCGAGACGTTCTATGAGTTGATGGCCACCCGGGTGTGGATGCCCAACAGTCCGACCCTCATGAACGCCGGGCGACCCCTGGGGCAGCTGTCGGCCTGTTTCGTGCTCCCCGTGGAGGACGCGTTGTCCACTGGCGAGTCCGGCATCTACGACACCCTGCGGGACATGGCGCTGGTGCACCAGTCGGGCGGTGGCACCGGGTTCGGCTTCTCGCGGATTCGTCCCAAGAACGACGTGGTGCGTTCCACGATGGGCGTGGCGTCGGGTCCCGTCTCGTTCATGTCGCTGTACGACGCCTCCACCGAGGTGGTGAAGCAGGGTGGTACGCGCCGCGGCGCCAACATGGGGATCTTGCGGGTCGACCACCCCGACATCCTGGAGTTCATCACCTGCAAGGACGACATCACGAAGATCACCAACTTCAACATCTCGGTGGCCGTGACCGACGAGTTCATGCGGGCGGTGGAGGAGGACCGGGAGTACGACCTAGTCCACCCGCGCAGTGGGAAGGTGGTCGGGCAGCTGGACGCCCGTGAAGTGTTCGACAAGATCGTGCACGGCGCCTGGAAGACGGGCGAGCCGGGCGTGTTCTTCATCGACCAGGCAAACCGCTACAACCCCGTGCCCCACCTGGGCAGCTACGAGGCCACCAACCCGTGTGGTGAGCAGCCGTTGCTGCCGTACGACGTGTGCAACCTCGGTTCCATCAACGTGGGCGTGTTCGTCAGGGACGGCGAGGTTGATTGGGAGGGGCTGCGCCGCGCGGTGCACCTCTGCACCCACTTCCTGGACAACGTCATCGATGTCAACAAGTACCCGCTACCAGAGATCACCGACCTGGCGCATCGCATCCGCCGCGTAGGACTCGGGATCATGGGGTGGGCCGACTTCCTGATGCGCCTGGGCGTGCCGTACGACTCGGAGGAAGCCATCGAGTGGGCGCGTCGCCTCATGCGGTTCGTAGACGAAGAGGCGAAGGTGGAGAGCGAGCGGCTCGCCGAGGAGCGGGGCGTCTTCCCGGAATGGGAAGAGAGCATCTGGGGGCCCGACGAGACCTGCGCCCGCAACGCCGAGGGCAAGCGCGTCCGGCCGATGCGGCGGCTGCGCAACTGCAACCTCACGACGGTGGCGCCCACCGGGACGATCTCGATCATCGCCGGCTGCTCGTCCGGGATCGAGCCGCTGTTCGCGGTGGCGTTCATGCGCAACCAGGCCAGCGTCCTCATGCCCGACGTCAACGAGGACTTCGTCGCCGTGGCACGGCGCGAGGGCTGGTACTCCGAGGAGCTGGTCAACCGTATCGCCGCAGAGGGGCACATAGAGTTCCCCGAGGTCCCGGAGCGGTGGAAGCGGGTGTTCGTGACCGCCCACGACGTGACGCCGGAGTGGCACATCCGGATGCAGGGGGCGTTCCAGGAGCACACCGACAGCGCCATCAGCAAGACCTGCAACTTCCCGCACAGCGCCACCGAGGGCGACGTGCGCCACATCTACGAGCAGGCGTACGAGCTCGGCTGCAAGGGTGTGACGGTGTACCGGGACGGCTCCCGTGAAGGGCAGGTGCTCTCCACCGGCAAGACGGCCCAGCGGGTGGAAGGACAGGTGGCCGCCGCCGACCCGAGCGCGGTTGCCGGAGAGACCGATGAGCTCAGGCGCCAGGTGGCCGACCTCAAGTCCACCATCGCAGAGCTCGAGGCGGAGCTCGGCCTCACGCGGAAGAAGCTGCACGAGGTGGAGTCGGAGAACCTGCAGCGTCGCGCCAAGCGGTCCCGCCCCGAGCTCCTCAGGGGGACGACCCGGCGTGTCGAGACGCCGCTGGGCACGCTCTACGTCACGATCACCGAGGACGACCTGGGACAGCCGTTCGAGATGTTCATGAGCCTCGGCAAGGCGGGCGGTGCGCTGATGGCCGACGTGGAGGCGATCGGACGGCTCATCTCGCTCGCGCTGCGCTCCGGGATCCCCATTGGGGAGATCCACCGGCAGCTCCGCATGATCTCGTCCGACCGTGCCGTGGGGCTCGGGCCCAACAAGGTCCTCTCGGTGCCCGATGCCATCGGTATCGCCGTCGAGCGGTGGATGCAGGAGAAGCAGGGGGTGCAGCAGGACCTGCTGGACGCAGCAGCGACGGAGCGCGACGTGGGGGCCCCGGCTCAGCGCGGGCCGGTGGCCGGCCCCGAGGGGACGCTGTTCGAGTTCCAGCACGTGGAGCCGGAGCAGTTCGCCGGCGCCTGCCCCGACTGCGGCTCACAGCTGGAGTTCGCCGAGGGGTGCGTGAAGTGCCACGTATGCGGCTACAGCGAGTGTGGCTGAGGCACGCACTGCGAGACCAAGCCGGGCGGAACCAAGGGGGGCGCGAGGGCGCGCCCCCTTTTCCGTGCTGGGCACCCGCTGGTATTTTGGTCGGGACGGCAGCGCGGAGACGGACCGGACTGCATGGTACAGCGCATCAGGGGACTAATTGGCACGCTCCGCCAGGAGCGCCGGCAGCTGGGCTGGAGGGGGCTCCTGCGCAGGCGGGGCTGGAGCCTGGTCCTGCTGGTGGTGGTGTTCTATCTGGTCCGGGATCTCGTGCTCTACGTGGCGATTCCACTAGCGGTGGTACTGGGCCTATCGCGCTAGCCGCGGAGGTCGGAGCCATGACGCCGAAGAAGTGGGCGCGGGTCAAGCAGAACGGAGCTCACGGGTTGCGACGAGGTGCGTGGTATCTCGTCGTGAACGACAAGAAGCAGGACTTGGTCATCGTGGACGTGAACAAGAAGAACGTCCCGGTCGCCAGGACACTGGTCGAGCTGAGCGAGGACGAGCCTGCGCGTTGGAGCGTGGTCGCCTGGAGCGAGGCGGATCGCGGTGCGCAGCGAGCCAGCGAGTCGCGGTTCGGCATGATGTACGCGGTGTGCCCCAACTGCCGCGCGCGGAAGAACATCGATGACCAGGCGGCCAGTGCCGAGTGTCCTGAGTGCGGCGGGGAGTTCGACGTGGATTGGGAGAACCTGTGCTAGCGGGCCGGCACCCCTAGGGGGCGCCGCCTCCGAGGTGGCAGGACGGCGCCGCGGTGCGCAACCGCGGCGCCGTTGTCTTGGTGACTGTGGGGCCTCGCCGCGAGCAATTCACCGGGGGGACGATGGAATCCGAGCCGCTGTTCAACGATCTGGTTGGCGTGATGACCGTGATCATCATGGTCCCGGTCCTCTTCTTATGGCTGGAGCGGAAGACCCGCTGGAAGATCTTCGACATCATGCCGGCCATCATCTGGATCTTTGTCACGCCTATCTTCCTCTCCAACCTGAACGTCATTCCTCGGTCCAGCCCCATCTACACGACATTCCGCTCCTTCGCCGTGCCGCTGTTCATCGTGCTGATGCTGTTGGACATCAATATCCGCCAGGCGATGCGCGTGGCTTGGCGTGGGGCCGCGGTGATGGTGCTGGGAGCGTTCGGCATCGTGGTGGGCGCCGTCGCCTCATTCTTCATGTTTCGCAGCGGCCTCCCGGAGGGCACCTGGATGGGCTACGGTGCCCTGGCGGGGAGCTGGATCGGCGGCACGGGCAACCTGGCCGCCGTGGCCGACTCGCTCAACACGCCGGGCGAGATGGTGGGGATGGTCGTGCTGGTGGACAACCTCGTCTACGTCTTCTACTTCCCACTGATACTCACCTGCAAGCGCTGGGCCGAGCTGTTCAATCGATTCACCAGGGTGCCCCCGGAGGCAGAAGCGCACTTCGTGGCTGCGGCCAGGCAGGTCGAGAAGAAGACCCACGAGGTGCACTTCCGCAATGTGCTGACGCTGCTGGGGTGGGGCTTCGTGGCGCTGGCGGCGGCCACCGCGCTGTCGCGCGTCTTTCCGGAGCTGCCGCCGGTGTTCACGCAGCGAACCTGGGCGATCTTGCTGGTGACCACCATCGGGATCGGTCTCTCGGCGACCAAGCTCAAGGACGTACCAGGCACCGAGCCGCTCTCCATGACCTTCGTGTACATCTACATGACGATGATGGGCGCCCAAGCGGACCTCAGGAACCTTGGCGGCGCGCAGTGGTTCATCATCGCGGGGTTCATCTGCGTCGCGATCCACCTCGTGTTCATCATCGCCGGCGCGCGGGTGTTCCGCATCGACGTGAGCATGGCGGCGGTCTCCAGCGTAGCCGCCGTGGGCGGCGCTGCCTCGGCGCCCGTCGCCGCCGGATTCCACCGCGAGGAGCTGGTGCCGGTTTCCATCATGCTGGCCCTGATCGGGTATGCCCTGGGTAACTACTTGGGGGTGGCCACGGCGTATCTGTGTCACCTGATGGTCTAGCGGGGCGGCGAGAGTAGCGGCTCCCCGGGGTGCCCTGGGGAGCCGTTTGTCGTAGGGCCTGCGCCCACTGTCAACGGCGCGGGCTGGGTGCCAGCGGCCGCGGGCACCTATATTTCGCCCCATGCCTCCCGCAACTCGCCGCGAAACGGTCACCGCCTGGATCGGCAACGTCCCTGTGGGGTCGTGCCATCCTATCGTGGTTCAGTCGATGACCAACACAGACACGGCCGACGTGCAGGCGACCGTGGAGCAGGTCGCGGCGCTGGCGCAGGCCGGCAGTGAGCTGGTGCGCGTGACGGTGAACAACGAGCCGGCGGCCCAGGCGGTTCCCCAGATCGCGGCACGGCTGGCCGACCGGGGCGTCACCGTTCCGATCATTGGTGACTTCCACTACAACGGGCACATCCTGTTGCCCAAGTACGAGGGGTGTGCTGCCGCACTCGCCAAGTACCGTGTGAATCCCGGTAACGTAGGGGCCAAGCGGCGCGACGAGCATTTCAAGACGATCCTCGAGGTCGCGCTCGCCCACGACAAGCCGATCCGCATCGGGGTGAACTGGGGCTCGCTCGACCAGAACCTCCTCACCGAGTTGATGGACGAGAACGCGAAGCTCGCCGAGCCGCTCGACGCCCGCGAAGTGACTCTCGCAGCCATGGTCGAGAGCGCCATGCGCTCGGCGGCGTTCGCGGAGGAGATCGGGCTCGCGCACGAGCGCATAATCCTGTCGGTCAAGATGTCGCAGGTGCAGGACCTGGTGGACGTGTACCGCAAGCTGGCGCCGCTGTCGAACTATCCCCTCCATCTGGGGCTCACCGAGGCCGGCATGGGCGCCAAGGGTATCGTGGGGAGCGCGGCGGGGCTGGCGATCCTGTTGCAGGAGGGGATCGGTGACACGATCCGTGTCTCCCTCACACCGGCGCCCGATGGGGATCGCACGGAGGAGGTGCGCGTCGCGCAGCAGATCCTGCAGGCCATGGAGCTCAGGAGCTTCCTGCCGCAGGTCACGGCGTGCCCCGGATGCGGCCGCACCACCAGCACCTTTTTCCAGGAGATGGCCGACCAGATCCAGACCTACCTGCGGGAGCAGATGCCAGCCTGGAGGTCGCGGCATCCTGGCGTCGAGGAGATGCGGGTGGCGGTCATGGGGTGCGTGGTGAACGGTCCCGGCGAGTCCAAGCACGCCAACATCGGGATCTCGCTGCCCGGCACCTTCGAGGAGCCCAAGGCTCCGGTCTACGTGGACGGCGAGCTCCGGGTCACGCTCAAGGGCGAGCGCATCGTGGAGGAGTTTCTCGAGATCCTCAACGACTACGTGGCGCACACCTACGCCGCGCCGGTCGAGGCCGAGGCGTAAGCAAGGTCGGCTTCCCCCCCTCACGAATCAGAGAATCAACATGCATGTTGAGAACCGGGTGGATGCACCGTGGATTACGTGTGGACCCGATGACGAAATGTGGGAACGCCGCCGAGCGGCCCATTTGGAGGCAGGGTGACGAGCGAGTGTGAGCGAGCGGTCGAGCTGCTGCGGGTTGCGGGCCGGGTCACGGCGCTCACCGGCGCCGGTATGTCCCAGGAGTCGGGTGTGCCGACGTTCCGCGACGCTCTCACCGGCCTGTGGTCGCAGTACGATCC
Source organism: uncultured Gemmatimonadaceae bacterium (assembly GCA_964348295.1). Classification (GTDB taxonomy): domain Bacteria; phylum Gemmatimonadota; class Gemmatimonadetes; order Gemmatimonadales; family GWC2-71-9; genus WVYX01. The sequence continues at coordinate 192,908 of CAYGBV010000019.1, read as the reverse complement.
GATGGAGCTGGCCACCCCGGAGGCGTACCGCCGCAACCCGGCTCGCGTGTTCGGCTGGTACCTGTCGCGATGGCGCAAGGCGCGGGCGGTGGGCCCGCACGGGGGACACCGCGCGCTGGCAGAGCTGGAGCGTGCGTTTGAAGAGCTGATCGTCGTGACCCAGAACGTGGACGGTCTGCACCGTCGCGCCGGGAGCGGCGAGGTCATCGAGCTGCACGGATCGTTGGAAGCGTTCCGCTGCTTCGACGGAGGGCACCCCTACGACATCGGCCATATCGAGGCGCTGGCGCCCGCCGCTGACAGCGAGGTCGAGCCCCCGGCGTGCGAGACGTGCGGCAGCCCGATCCGCCCCGGAGTAGTGTGGTTCGGCGAGATGCTGCCACCGGGGGCGGTGGAGCGGGCGTGGCACCTGGTGCAGCAGAGCGACGCGGTGCTCGTGATTGGCACCTCGTCGGTGGTGTACCCCGCCGCCGAGCTGCCCAACGTCGCGCTGGCGGCGGGTGCCAAGGTGATCGAGATTAACCCCCAAGAGACGCCGCTCACGCCGCGCGCTAGCCTCGCCTGGCATGCCACCGCGGCCGTGGCGCTACCCGAACTGACCGCCGCTCTCGGCTTCCCGGTAAGCGACGCATGACCGACGCGCCCCAGTTCCGCCGCACCAAGATCGTGGCCACCCTCGGCCCCGCCTGCGCCGACGAGCCGGTGCTCGGCGAGCTCATCGAGGCCGGGGTGAACGTGGTGCGCATCAACAGCTCGCACGGCGACCCGGCCACCTGGAGCGCCTGGATCGACCGCGTGCGGCGGGTCGCCGACCGGCTGGAGCGGCACGTGGGCGTATTGGTGGACCTCCAGGGTCCGCGCATCCGGGTGGGCCGGCTCCCCGAGCCGCTGGACCTGGAGCGCGGCGCCGCGGTCGTGTTCGCGTTCCAGGACGACGCCGGCCCAGGCGAGATCCCCACGACGTATCGGGACCTGGCGCGTGACCTGCACCCCGAGGCGCGCATTCTGCTGGACGACGGCCTGCTGTCGGTGGACGTGACCCGGATCGACGGCGATCGGGTGCACGGCATCGTGCGGTACGGCGGCACGCTCAAGAGCAACAAGGGGATCAACCTCCCGGGCGTGGAGGTGAGCGCCCCCACGGTCACCAAGCGCGACCGCCAGAACCTCGAGGTGGCGCTGGAGCACCGCGCCGACTTCATCGCGGTCTCGTTCGTGCGTCGGGCGAGCGACGTCGAGGAGGTGCGCGATCTGGTGCCGTCGGACGTGAGCATCGTGGCCAAGATCGAGAAGGCGGAGGCGCTCGACGAAATCGCGGGGATCCTGAACGCGTCGGACGCCCTCATGGTGGCCCGGGGCGACCTCGGCGTGGAGCTCCGCTTCGAGGAAGTGCCCCTCATCCAGAAGCGACTCATCATCCGCGCCAACCGGCGCGCCTGCCCGGTGATCACGGCGACCCAGATGCTGGAGTCGATGGTCCACACCCCGCGGCCCACACGCGCGGAGGCCTCCGACGTGGCCAATGCCATTCTGGACGGAACCGATGCGGTGATGCTCTCGGCGGAGACCGCCATCGGGCAGTATCCGGTGAAGGCCGTACGAGCCATGGCGCGCATCATCGCGGAGATCGAGGGGCAGGTCAGCGCCGACACGCTACCGCGCCGGCGGCGCTCCGAGCTGCCGGGGCCGCTCAGGCCGCGCACCGCGGACGACGCCATCGCCTTCGCCACGGGGGTCGCTGCGGAGATGCTCAAGGTGCCGCTCATCGTGTGCCTCACTAAGAGCGGGTTCACGGCGCGGAAGATCGCCGCCAATCGCCCCGTCACCCCTATCGTGGGGCTCTCGACCGAGCTGGCCACCTGCCGCAGCCTCGCCCTGGTGTGGGGCGTGGCGCCGATGCTGGCCGAGCACGCACCCACCTACGAGGCCATGCTGGGAAAGGCACGGGAGCGGCTCCTCGAACACGGGCTGGTGCAGACAGGGGATCGCATCGCCGTCACGGCGGGCGTGCCGTTCGACGTCACCGGCACCACCAACCTCCTCAAGATCGAGACGGCTTGAGCGGCCGGCTCGTGGTGCTGGGGTCGGGGACGTCGTTCGGGGTTCCCGTCATCGGGTGCGACTGCCGCGTCTGTACCTCGGACGACCCACGCGATCGCCGCACCCGGACTGCCGGCCTGGTCCAGGTGAGCTCGGGAACGCGCCTGCTCATCGACACGCCACCGGAGCTCCGCCTCCAGCTCATCCGCTGCGGGATCGACTCGGTACAGGCGGTGCTATACACCCACGACCACGCCGACCACGTGAACGGCATCGATGACCTGCGGGCCCTCTCGGTGCGACGTGGACGGCTGCCGATATATGGTCCCCGCGAGACGATCGAGCGCCTCGAGGCGGGCTTCCGCTACATCTTCGACGACGGCGTAGCGCCGCCGCCGGGGACCAGCAAGCCGGAGCTCGTGGCCGCGCCGGTGGAGCCCTATGAGGAAGTCACCGTAGCCGGAGTTCCCGTGCTACCGGTCGAGGCCGACCACGGCGGGTCCCGCGTGTTCGGCTACCGCATCGGCCCGGTCGCCTACGTGACGGATGCCAAGGCGCTGCCTGCGGAGACCATGCGGAAACTCGAGGGAGTCGAGGTGCTGGTGCTCAACGCGCTGTTCGAGAAGCCGCACCCGACCCACCTGTCGATCCCCGAGGCCGTGCAGGTGGCGCGGACCATTGGGGCGCGGCGTACGTTTCTGACGCACCTGACCCACCGCTACTCGCATGCGGATCTGGAAGCCCGCCTGCCAGACGGTGTGTCGCCCGCCTACGACGGGCTGGAAGTGTCCTTTTGACGGCCTTTCCGGCCCGTGGTAGAATTCAACGAGGACAACGATGTACCCGTTCCCGGCGCCTCGCGCGGCACGTGAGGAGGCGGATCGGGGCCAAGGAGGCATGATGGCACACGTTCGCGATGACAGACCCGTCATAATCGTGGAGCGGTCGAGCGGCGGTCTGGGCGGGTTCCTGTTCGGGCTGCTGGTCGGAGCGGGGGCCGCGCTGCTGCTCGCCCCCCAGAGCGGCGAGGAGACGCGTCGGGTGATCAAGGACCGCAGCCGCCAGCTGCGCGACGACGCCCAGGCGAAGGCCGAGGAGTGGCGTGAGCAAGTGGAGGAGGGCTACGGCCGGGCGAAGGACCGTCTCGAGGAGGGCTTCGACGCGGCCCGGCGCGGCTTGCGGGAGACGCGTGAGGGGGCTGAGGACGCTCTGAAGGCCGGTAAGGCGGCGGTGCACTCGGCGAGGGACGAGCTAGAGCGGCGCCTCACCGAGTCCCGGTCCCGCGCCAAGGCCGCCCCGGCTGACGAAGAGACCGCGGAGTAGGCGTACCGCACCGCCCGCGTGCGTGTCTCGCCACGTCGGGGGTGGGCCTTCTCCCCCCTCGGCTTTGTGCGCCGGGTGTTCCTCGGCGCCTATGACGACCAGATCCTGTTTCTCGGGAGCGCCCTGACGTTCGACGCGCTGCTCGCGGCGATCCCGTTCGCCCTTCTCCTTCTCGCAGCGTTCGGTTACTTCGTGCACTCCGGCGAGGATGCCATGGCCGACGTGCTGCGCGTGCTCGACCAGATCCTGCCACAGGCTGCCGGAGACGAGGGCCCGCTGGAGCGCGCGGAGCGGCTCATCACCGGCGTGGTTAACAGCAGGGCCGAGCTGACCATCTACGGTATCCCACTGTTCCTGTGGTTCGCGACGCGGTTCTTCAGTGCCGTGCGCTCGTCCCTCAACGAGATCTTCGACACGCCTGAGACCCGGTCGTACCTGGTGGGGAAGGGGCTCGACTTGTTCCTGGTGCTCATGACGGTGGTGCTGCTGGTGGCCAACGCCCTGCTCACCGTGATCGTCGCTGACTACCCGTTCGTCGGGCGATTCGTGGTCGGGATCTCCACGTACGCCGTGGGCATTGTGCTGTTCTTCATCGTCTACACATTCGCTCCCACTCGCACCATGCGCTGGGATACGGCCGTGGTAGCCGCCGCGGTGGCTGCTCTCGGGTTCGAAGTCGCCAAGAAGCTCTACAGCGTGTACCTGACCCAGTTCACCACGATTGACCGCCTGATCTCGAACGCCAACTTCATCGCGGTCCTGCTGCTCGTGGTATGGCTTTACTTCATGGCCTGTGTGTTCCTGCTCGGGGGGGAGGTCGCGGAGACCTACGACCTGGCGCGCCGCCAGCGGGAACAACGCGCCATTCTCGAGTGAGCGTGAGGACGGCGCCCGGAGCAGCAAACCATGCCGGCTGACCGCGTGATCGACCTGCGCAGCGACACCGTGACCCGCCCATCGCTCGAGATGCGGCGGCGCATGGCCGAAGCGGAGGTCGGCGACGACGTGCCCGACGGCGACCCCACCACGCGCCGCCTGGAGGAGCGCGTCGCCGACGTCCTGGGATGCGAGGCGGCTCTGTTCTTTCCGTCGGGGGTGCAGGCCAATCAGACGGGGATCTGGCTGAACACGGAGCCTGGCACGGAGCTCATCCTCGAAGCCAACGCCCACCTGGTGCACTACGAGATCGCGGGAGTGGCGGCTCTCGCGGGCGTGCAGATCCGTCCCGTGACGACGCCGGACGGCGTGCTCACGCCGGAGCTGGTGCGTGCGGCGTGGCGTCCCACCTCGCCCCACGTGCCGCGCATCAGCGCCGTCGCGGCCGAGAACACGCACAATGCGGCGGGTGGCAAGATGATGCCGCTCGAGGTGTGGGACGGCCTCGTGGCGCTGACCCGCGAGCAGGGCGTGCCGCTGCACCTCGACGGCGCGCGGCTGTGGCACGCAGCCGCTGCTCTGGGGGTGCCGCCCGCGCGGGTTGCCCGCGGCGCCACCACCGTGATGGCGTCACTCTCCAAGGGGCTGGGATGTCCCGTGGGCAGCTGTCTGGCCGGGGGTGGAGACCTGATAGCCCGTGGGCGGGAGGTGCGCAAGCGGCTGGGTGGCGGGATGCGGCAGTCGGGCATTCTCGCAGCCGCCGGGCTGTACGCCCTGGAACACAACCTGGAACGGCTCGCGCAAGACCACGCCAACGCGAAGCTGCTGGCGGAGCGGCTCGCGGGACACGCTGCGGTGCGGCCCCTCACGCCGGACACCAACATCGTCATGCTCGATCTCGTGGGCCATGACACGGCCGACACGGCGCTTCCCAAGCTCGCCGAGGCCGGCGTGCTGTTGGTGCCGTTCGGACCGGCGCGGCTCCGGGCGGTCACCCACCTCGATGCTCCGCGGGAGGACGTGCTGAGGGCGGCCGAGGTCATCGCTGCGGTGCTCGGCTAGCGTCACGTGTATTGCCCAGGAGGTCGATCGGTGCCTAATTGGGGCGGAGCGTAACCATGCATATCGTCATCGTCGGCGCCGGCGAGGTCGGCTACCATGTGGCGGAGCGCCTCTCCAGCCAGCAGCACGACGTCGTGGTGGTGGACGTCGAGCCGAAGCGGCTCGAGTACGTGGTCAACCACCTAGACGTCGCCGTGGTGGAGGGGAGCGGGACCAGCACGGGCGTACTGGAGGAAGCCGGCATCCGCAACGCCGAGCTGCTGCTCGCCGTCACCAACGTGGACGAGGTGAACCTGGTGAGCTGCATGAGTGCCCGGGGCGTGCCGGGGATCTTCAAGGTGGCACGCGTCTCCAACCCCGCCTTCTATCGAGACGCCCGCAACCTCAAGCCCGACGCGTTCGGCGTGGACATGCTCATCAACCCGGAGCGCGAGCTGGCGCTCGAGACCGTGCGGCTGCTCCACTCCACCGCGGCCACCGACATCGCGGTGTTCGCCGGTGGCGCCGTCCAGCTCCTGGGCTTCACCGTGAAATCGGAAGCCCCAATTGCCGGGCGCCGGCTAGCGGACATCGCGGCGGAGGAGGGTGACCGCCCGCTCCTCACGGTGGCCATCGAGCGGGAGGGTGACACCATCGTGCCCGATGGCGCCACGAAGATAGTGGCGGGCGATCACCTCTACGTGGCGGCGACCGAGGAGGAGGTCCCCCGTGCGCTCGAGCTGTTGGGCTACGAGTCGGCGCCGGTGAAGCGGGTGATGATCACCGGTGGGAGCACCGAGGCGTTCTATCTGGCACAGCTGCTGCAGCAGCACCGCGTGCAGGTCACCATGCTGGTAGAGGATCGGCAGCGGGCCCAGGAGCTGGCTGAGAAGCTCACCAAGGCGCTGGTGCTGCACGGCGACGCCACCGACGTGGAGCTGCTGGAGCTCGAGGGGGTGAGCGGCGCGGACGGCTTCGTGGCGCTGTCGGACGGCGACGAGACCAACATCCTGTCGTCTCTCGTGGCCCGGCATGCCGGGGTGAAGCGGGTCATCACCCTGGTCAACAAGAAGGACTACGTGCCCCTCGCTGCGCGCATCGGCCTCGACGCGGCCGTGAGCCCGCGTCTCTCGGCGGCCAACGCAATCCTGCGCTACGTGCGGCGGGGGAGCGTGACCCGGGTAGCCACGTTCGAGGGAAGCGACGCTGAGGCCATCGCGTTCGAGGTCACGCGCCAGTCGCCGCTGGCCGGTAAGCGGCTGGCGGAGGCGCGCTTCCCCAAGGGATCCATCTGCGCGGCCATCGTGCGGGGGACGGAGGTCACGGTTCCCCGGGGAAACGACAAGCTCGAGGCGGGCGATACGGCCATCGTGTTCGTGCTGCCCGACGCGGTCGCTGACGTGACGGCGCTCTTCCCCTCGTGAACCTGCGGGAAGTCCTCCATCTGGTAGGCGCGCTGCTCGTGTGGGTCGCGGTGGCCATGCTGCCGCCCACGGCGGTGGCGGTGTTCGAGGGCCTCACGCTTCCCTGGGTCGGGGCCTCGCTGGGAACCGCGTTGGTAGGCGCGCTCCTCTGGTGGCTGACGCCGCGGGAAGTCTCCATCAACAACCGGGAGGGGATCGCCATCGTGGGACTGGGGTGGATCGCGGTGGTGGTGGCGGGCAGCGTGCCGTTCGTCCTCACCGGTGTCGCCCCAACCTTGGCCGGCGCCCTGTTCGAGTCGGTCTCGGGCTTCACAACCACCGGTGCCACGGTCTACTCCCGCATCGAGGATCTGCCCAGGAGCATCCTACTGTGGCGCAGCATCAGCCACTGGCTGGGCGGGATGGGGATCATCGTGCTGGGGGTGGCAATCCTCCCGCTGTTGGGCATGGGGGGTGCCCAGCTCTTCCGGGCCGAGGCGCCAGGCATCCCCAGTGATCGGCTGCGGCCCCGCATCGCGTCCACGGCACGGTTGCTGTGGGGCGTCTACGCGCTGTTCACGGCGGTACTGGCGGTGATCTACCTCGTGTTGGGGATGCCGCTGTTCGACGCGGTGAACCATGCATTGAGCTGCCTCGCCACGGGGGGGTTCTCGACCCGCACGGCGTCACTGGGGGCGTTCGGCGCCTCGGTCCAGTGGGTTACGGTGTTCTTCATGCTGGTGGCCGGCACCAACTTCACGCTCCACTACCGGTGGCTCACGGGCCGGTGGCTCGTCTACTTCCGGGACTACGAATGGCGCTGGTACGCGGGGATCGGGCTCGCTGCGGCGGTGATCTGCTTCATCGCGCTGGGGCTGGCAAGTGGGGATTGGGACGCCGTGGTGCGTCCCGCGGCGTTCAACGTGACGGCAATCATCACCACGACGGGCTTCGCCACCGCCGACTTCGCCGTTTGGCCCGCGGTGTGCCAGGTGCTGCTGCTGGGGTTGATGTTCATGGGGGCCATGGGCGGCTCGACGGGCGGAGGGTTCAAGGTGGTGCGGGCGGCGGTAGTGGCGAAACACACCCTGGGCGAGATCAAGAAGATTCTGCACCCCAGGGCCGTCGTCGTCACCAAGATCGGTCAGCGGGCGGTGCGCTCGGAGGTGCTCCACAACGTGCTGGCGTTCCTCGCGCTCTACGGGATGACGCACGGGCTCGGGACGATGATCATGGCCGCGCTGGGCAACGACCTGGTGACCTCCTTCAGCGCCTCCCTCGCCGCGATGTCGAGCATCGGTCCGGGGCTCGGCGCCGTAGGGCCGGCCTCCCACTACGGTGACCTCGGTTCCACCGCCCACCTGGTGCTCTCCGTCCTGATGCTCCTCGGGCGGCTGGAGTTCTACACGCTGCTCGTGCTGGTGATTCCGTCCACCTGGCAGAGGTGGGGAGGGAATCGATAACGGTGGTGCAGGGTGGCGGGGTTGGCTAGCTTACAGAGCCCCAGGTCCGGGGGACTCGTGCGCGCGAACCGCGTCAGGACCGTGAAGGTAGCAGCGCTAAGCGATGTCACGTGTCGCCTCGGGGTGCCTGGGGCACTCATCTAAGCTCTGATGATCCATACCGCACTCGCCCGGAAGTACCGACCCACCCGGTTCTCGGATCTCGTCGCCCAGGAGCACGTGGCCGCCGGTCTGGCCGGCGCCGTAGCCAAGAATCGGGTCGCCCACGCCTATCTGCTGACTGGCCCGCGCGGCGTCGGCAAGACCAGCGCCGCGCGGATCCTGGCTATGGCCCTGAACTGCGCGCAGCGCGGAGAGGGCGGCGGCGACGCCGGTGAGCCGTGCGGCAGCTGCGAGTCGTGCCGCCGGATCTGGTCCGGGGCCGCCAACCTGGACGTGGTGGAGATCGACGCGGCGAGCAACCGCGGGGTGGACGATGCCCGCGAGCTGCGCGAGCGGGCCATGTACGCGGCTAGCGGCCCCGACCGGTTCAAGGTGTACATCATCGACGAAGCCCACATGCTCACCCGGGAGGCGTGGAACGCGCTGCTCAAGATTCTGGAGGAGCCCCCGCCCCAGGTTGTGTTCGTGTTCGCCACAACCGAGCCGCAGAAGATCGCGAACACGGCGGCCCCGGTGATGAGCCGACTGCAACGCTTCGATTTTCGCCGGATGGGTCCTCACACCATCATCGAGCGCCTGCAGTACGTGGCGCGGCAGGAGGGAATCGAGGCGGAGCACGACGCGCTGCTAATCATGGCCCGGGTGGCGCACGGCGGCATGCGCGACGCCCTCTCTCTCCTGGACCAGGCGGTGGCGTTCGGCGAGGGACCGGTGACGGCAGCGCGGGTGCGGCAGGCCCTGGGCCTCATCGACGACGAGATGTACGCCGAGCTCCTCGACCTCGTGGCTGCGCGCCGGTCGGAGCAGGTATTCCCCTTCGTCGCTCGTCTGGTCGAGGGCGGGGCGGACCTCGCCGAGTTCGTGGGTGGGGCCGGTGAGGCGCTGCGTGCCCTCCTCATCAAGATGCTCGGCGGGCAGCCCGAGGGCGTAACGGACACGCTACGGGCGGCGATCGAGCGGCACGCCGAGCGTTATGCCGAGGGCGACGTGCTCCGCATGCTGAAGCTGCTGGGCGAGGCCGACTGGGCCATCCGCCGCAGCCCCCACGCCCGGCTCCACGTCGAGACCCTGTTGTTGCAGTGGACGCTGTTGGATCGCACGGTGGAGCTCCAGGAGGTGATGGACGCGCTGGGGACGGGCCGCACTACGGCCGCCACAACCGCTCCGCCGGGCGCCGCCCCGCCGCCCCGCCCGGCCGGTAGGTCAGGGGGACGGCAGGGCGGTACGCCGCCCCGCACGGCAACCTCGGGCAGTAAGGCCGCAGGGCCGCAGGGCCGCAAGGCCCCCCGCCCCGGGCCCCCTGGCGGCGGGGAGGGCGCAGAGCCGCCTGACCGCCCTGCCGCCGCTCCGCCTCACAGCCCCATCTCCGGCCCCCTCACCCTGGAGGCCCTCTCCGAGCGCTGGCCGGCCGTGGTGGATGCGGCAGGGAGACGGCGGCGCCTGGTCCGGGAGGCGCTGAGCCACGCCGCACCCGCTGCGGTGGAGGGTGGCCAGGTGACCCTCGAGGTCTCCGACTGCGAGGTGCACCTCGAAGGGCTGGAGCGCAGCCGTGACCTGGTGGTGGAGGCGATCGGCGAGGTCACCGGGAAGCGGGCGCAGGTCGTCTACCGACCGGCAGCGGGCGAGGTGGCGCCCCAGAACAACGCGCGGCGCCTCGACCGGGGCGCCGACCGGGATGAGCGGCTCAAGGCGTACAGGGCCAAGGATGCCTCCCTCGACGCCCTGGCGGACGCGCTCGATCTCGAGCTCTTGGAGTAGCTTGCGAGGCCCTTTCCGGTCGGGTAGCTTGCACCGACGAGGGCCGTAGGAACGCGTAACTATAGGATTGACAGGGATATGGCCGATCTTTCCCAGCTCTTTCAGCTAGGTCAGCAGGTGCAGGGCCGTCTGACCCAGATGCAGACGGAGCTCGCCGAGCGCAGCGTGACCGGCTCCGCCGGTGGCGGCATGGTCAAGGTTACCGCCGACGGGCGGGGCCAGATCCGAGCCATCGAGATCGATCCCACGACGGCCGCCGACGGCGACGTGGAGATGCTGGAAGACTTGGTGCTCGCCGCGGTGACCGACGCCCAACGCAAGGCGGAGGAGCTCTATCGCGACGAGCTGAAGAAACTCACAGGCGGGTTGCCACTTCCGTTCCAGTTTCCTCTCTGAGCCGTGTCGGCGATCGAGCAGCTGATCGGCGAACTCTCCAAGCTGCCGGGCATTGGGAGAAAGACGGCGACGCGCCTCACCTACTACCTGCTCAAGCAGCCAGCGGATGGTGTGCGGCGCCTCGCGGAGGCCGTGCAGGCGCTCGCCGACCGGGTCCGGCCGTGCACGGTGTGCGGCAACCTCGGCGAGACCGATCCCTGCTCGATCTGCGCCGATGCTCGCCGCGACCGGAGTGTCGTGTGCGTCGTGGAGGAGGCCTCCGACATCGGTGCCATCGAGCGGACCGGTGAGTACCGCGGGCTGTACCATGTGCTGGGTGGACACCTTTCACCCCTCGACGGGATCGGCCCCGACGACCTTCGGATCGAGGCGCTCCGTGGCCGGCTGGCCAACGGGACCGCCGTGCGCGAGGTGATAGTGGCGACCAACCCCTCCATGGAAGGTGAGGTGACCGCCACTTATGTCCGCGGCGAGGTCGAGCGCCCGGGGGTCCGTGTGACGCGCATCGCTTTGGGATTGCCGGTCGGCGGCGATCTTGAGTATTCCGATAGCGTGACGATCGCACGGGCGCTTGCCGCACGGAGGGAGATGGCCACATGATGGGGGCGCGCATTCGGGCATTGCTGATGGGCCTGGGGCTCGGAGCGACCCTCGGGGCCGTGGTCGCCCAGCGCTCCATGGGCCGCCACCGTCGCGATCTGTTCAGCGCCCACCCCTTGCGCCGTCTGTCGGCCTTGGGCTATCTCAACGGGCACCCGAGCGTCGAGGCGGTGCGCCTGCTGCGCGACTACCTCGCCTGGGAGCAACACCCGATGCTGCGGCGGCGGGCGGAGGGCATCGTGCGCCGCATGGAAGCGAAGCTCGGCTGAGGTGAGGAGCCGATGACTGGTGCCGGCACCTGGTCACTCAACGAGGGAGACTACCAGCGGATCAGCGAGCACCTGAGCGCGTTGCTCCGGGAGTCGAATGCCCGGTGCGCTCTGCTGGTGGATCGGACCGGTCAGCTCCTGGCCAACGCTGGGGAGCAACTCTCCTTCGATCCCGCTGCGTTCGCCTCGCTCACCGCCGCCGATTTCTCCGCCAATGACCAGTTGGCGAAGATGATCGGGGAGCCGGAGTTTGCGTCGCTGTTCCACCAGGGTGAGAAGGAGTCCATGTACCTGGCCGACGTGGCCCGCCGGGTCATTCTGGTGGTGCTGTTCGATCAGCGGACGACCGTCGGCATGGTACGACTCAGGGTGAAGCAGACGGTCATCGATCTGGCCCACGTATTCGAGGAGATGTTCGGTCGGGCGGCCGCACCGGGGGCAGAGCAGCCCCAGGCAGGCGGGCCCCTCGCTGGTGCGGATGACGAAATCGACAAGCTGTTCGGAGACTAGGGAGGCGCGTCGACCATGTCGATGATCAACTACGCTTCCCGCGAGATCAACTGCAAGCTCGTCTATTACGGACCGGGCCTGGGGGGGAAGACCACCAACCTGGAGTTCGTATACAACAAGGTCGCGCCCGACACCCGCGGAAAGATGGTGTCGCTGGCCACCGAGACCGAGCGCACCCTGTTCTTCGACTTCCTCCCCGTGGACCTGGGGACCATCCGGGGGTTCAAGACGCGCTTCCACCTGTACACCGTGCCGGGTCAGGTGTACTACAACGCGTCGCGCAAGCTCATCCTAAAGGGCGTGGACGGGGTGGTTTTCGTGGCCGACAGTCAGATCGAGCGCATGGAGGCCAACATCGAATCCATGCAGAACCTGTACGACAACATGGCGGAGTACGGGTACGACCTGACCAAGATCCCGTTCGTGATCCAGTACAACAAGCGGGATCTTCCCAACGCGGCACCCGTCAAGGATCTCCAGGCGCAGCTCAACCCTGGGTGGCCCGTGGAGGACGCGGCGAAGCAGAAACCGGCGACCGACCCGTGGCACGACGGGGAGATGCTGATCCAGCAGGTTGACGGCACCTGGATCGAGCGCGCACCCTACTTCGAGTCCGTCGCCATCACGGGCGACGGGGTGTTCGACACGTTGAAGGCCGTCGCGAGGGTCGTCCTCAAATCGTTGAGTTAGCATGAATCAGCCGACGATCTGGACCCTGCCGAATATTCTGACGATCGCGCGGATCGCCCTCGCGCCGGTCATCGCGCTGCTTCCGTTCATCAACGGGTGGCAGCCGAAGCTCATCGCCTTTGTGGTGTTCGTGGCGGCGGCCATCAGCGACATTTACGACGGCAAGCTGGCCCGGGAGCGGGGCGAGACTACGGACCTGGGCAAGCTGCTCGACCCCCTCGCCGACAAGCTGCTGCTGTTCGCCACACTGATCCCGATCTTCTGGATCACCCGCTACCCGATGGCGCAGTACGAGATCCCCTGGTGGGGGAACCTGCCGCTGTGGGTGCTGCTCCTGCTGATCGGACGGGAGGTGGCGATGACGGTGTTCCGGCACGTGGCCAAGCGGCGTGGCGTGGTGATCGCGGCGGGCGGGGCCGGCAAGGCGAAGACGATCGTGCAGGACATCTTCATCGGGGCGATCTTCCTGTGGTTCGCCTGGAAGGACATGGCCGCATCGTTCGGCTGGCGGCAGGGGTGGCTGGGCACGTGGTGGGAACGCTTCCACGGCACGGTGGTCGCCATCACGCTGCTGGTCGCGGTGCTGCTCACCGTGTACTCCCTCGGAGTGTACGTCTACCGACACCGGGGCCTCTTCACGGGGTCCCCCAGCCCCAGTGGTGATGGACGTTGAGCTCGTCACCGTAGGTACAGAGCTCCTCCTCGGATACACCCTCGACACCAACGCCGCTGAACTAGCCCGCGCCCTGGCCGGAGTCGGTGCGCGGGTCGCGCGGCGCACGACGGTGGGGGATGACGAGGCGGCGATTCGAGACGTGGTGGGCGCGGCCCTTGAGCGCACCGGCTTCGTGGTCCTTACCGGCGGGCTTGGCCCCACCAGCGACGACGTCACCAAACGAGCGGTGGCGAAGCTGTTCGCTGCGCCGCTGGAGCTCGATGAAACGTACCTGGCCGCGTTGGAGCGACGCTTCCAGAGCCTCCGCCGGGGACCCATGCCGCCCAGCAACCGCTCGCAGGCGGAGATACCACGGGGTGCGGAGGTGCTGCCCAACCCGCTGGGCACGGCGCCCGGGCTGTGGCTCTCCGGGGCGCCGGGAACGGCTGTGTTGCTGCCTGGGGTGCCCCACGAGATGCGGGGGCTGCTGGAGGGAGAGGTGGTGCCCCGCGTCACGGCCCTGCTGGCCGCGCGAGGCGAGGTGCCCACCACCCGCTCACGCACCCTCAGGACCACGGGAATCACCGAGTCGGGGCTGCAGGATGCCCTGGTGGAGCTCGAGGCGGGGCTCGCGCCCGTGACGCTGGCCTATCTGCCCCAGGGCATCGGGGTGGATCTGCGGCTCACCGCGTGGGGGCTGCCCCCGGAAGCAGCCGAGCAGGAGCTGGATCGGGCAGTGGCGGTGCTCCAGCCGGCCCTGGGGCGCCACTACTACGGTGCGGGCGACACTGACCTCGCCGCCGTGGTGCTGGACGGACTGCGGCGCAGGGGCTGGACGCTCGCCGTGGCCGAGTCGTGCACCGGGGGGCTGATCGGGGCGCGGCTCACGGCGGTTCCCGGCGCGTCGGACGTCCTGCTCGGCGGGTTGATCAGCTACGCGGACGCCTCCAAGGTGCGGGACCTGGGCGTGCCAGCGGCCGTGCTGCAGTCTGAGGGCGCCGTCAGCGAGGCCGTGGCTCGGGCCATGGCGTCGGGTGTCGCGAGCCGCTTCGGGGCCGACGCTGCCGTGGCCGTCACGGGAATCGCCGGCCCCGGTGGCGGCACTGACGACAAGCCGGTCGGGACGGTCTGGCTGGCTGCCCAAGTGGGTGAGCGGGAGCGCGCCGTGCAGCGCCGCTTCCCGGGAGGGCGACGGGAGGTGCGGCGGCGCGGCGCGCAGGCGGCCCTTGATCTCGTGCGGCGGCTACTCGTGGACTGAGCGGCATGCCGGATTGGCAACGGCCGATGGTATGGATCTTGTTGAAAACGCTATCTTTGGGGGTGCCGCGGGACACTCCTGTCACCTGAACGAGCACAGCTTGCAGCGGACATGCCAAAGCGCAAGAAAGTGAAGCCGAAACAGACAGTAGCGGACGCCCCCGGGACCGCCGCAGAGCCGGCTGCAGAGCCGGCACCAGGGGAGGCGCCGGCGGAGGCGCCGTCGGCCCCGGGCGAGAACGGCCCCATTGCCGAGGACGGACCCGGGGTCCAGCTGGTCGAGCCTCCCGATCAGGCGGTTAGCCGCCTCAGCGGTGAGCTCGAGGAGCTGAACGACCGGTATCTCCGCCTGGCGGCCGAGTTCGACAACTTCCGCAAGCGGATGATCAGGGAACGGGCCGAGACCCGCGAGCGCGCACAGGCGGAGCTGGTGCGCGACATGCTGGAGGCCGTCGATGACCTGAGCCGCGTGACCGCTCTCGATCACGGCGAGGCCAGCGTGAAGGACGTGTTGGACGGCGTCGAGCTGGTGGAGCGAAAGCTCCATGCCGAGCTGGAGCGGTTGGGCGTTGAGCGGGTGGGTCTCGAAGGCGAGCCCTTCGATCCCAACAACCACGAGGCGGTCGGCACCATGCCGGCCGCGGTGCCACAGCAGGACGGGACCGTCGCCATGGTGCACCAGCCGGGCTACCGCTTCGGCTCCGTGCTGCTCCGTCCGGCCCGGGTGCACGTGTACATGGTGCTGGACGTCGCCGCACGGGAGGGCGAGGCCTAGCCAATGCCGGCAGTGAAGGACTACTACCAGGTGCTGGGCGTCTCGGATAAGGCGGGCGAGACGGAGATCAAGAAGGCCTACCGGCGCCTGGCCAAACAGTACCATCCCGATGCCAACCCGGGCGACACCGCGGCGGCCGAGCGCTTCAAGGAGGTGTCGGAGGCCTACTCGGTGCTGAGCGACGGCAAGAAGCGCAAGCAGTACGACATGATGCGGAAGTTCGGTGCGTTCGGGAGCGGGTACCCCCCAAGGGGAGGGCCGGGCGCGGGCCAAGTGCGGTTCGAGGAGTTCGACTTCGGCGGGCTCGGCGGCCTCGGTGGATTGGGCGATCTCTTCTCCTCCATCTTCGGTCGCGGCAAGAAGGCGGCGGCGATGGAGCCCATCGAGGTCGTGGTGGAGATCCCGTTCCGCGTGGCCGCCCTCGGCGGGAAGGTGCCGGTGACGGTGGGCGTCACTGAGGCCTGCCCCACCTGTGGGGGCTCGGGGGCGGCGCCCGGCGCGAAGGTGAATGCCTGCCAGGAGTGCAAGGGTCGCGGGACCGTCACGTTCGGGCAGGGTGGGTTCGCGGTGCAGCGCCCCTGTCCTGCGTGCCGCGGTCGCGGCAAGGTGTCGAGCGAGCCCTGCCCCAAGTGTAGCGGCCAGGGCGAGGTCTCCGTGGACAAGCGCCTCATGGTCACCGTCCCGCCCGGGACCGAATCCGGGCAGAAGATGCGCCTCAAGGGCCAGGGGCAGCGGAACCCCGACGGCGGACCGCCAGGCGACCTCCTGGTCACCTTCCAGGTGCAGCCCGACCGCTTCTTCCGGCGCGAGGGCCTCGACCTCCACTGTACCGTGCCCGTAAACCTCGCCCAGGCCGCGCTGGGCACGAAGCTCAAGGTCCGCACCATCGACGGGCGCAGCGTGGTGCTGAAGATTCCGGCCGGCACGCAGCCCGGACGCAAGTTCCGCATCAAGGGGCAGGGGATCGAGAAGAACAAGCGCCGGGGTGACCAGTTCGTGGAGATCGCCGTCACGGTGCCCGGCAAGCTCAGCGCGGAGCAGGAGGCGAGATTGAAGGAGTTCGCCGACGCGGTGGGATTGAAGTACTAGCTCGGGTAGTGCTCGAGCGGGCCTGGCCGCGGTGCTCACCGCGGCCTTTCTTGTGTCCCCTCAGCCCTCGATCCAGTGCGCCGTGCTGTCCGGCTTGAGTTCCCCCAAACGCTCCACCACGAACGTGGCGGCAGCTGACTCCTCCGACCAGCGGATCACCTCTCCGGTCGTGGGCGACAGAGTGAAGCAGCGGAACGCATTGCGTCGCGCCTCGCCCGCCAGCACGTGGATGCGACCCTGCCCGTCCACCGCGATGTCGGTGACGTATACGCCCTCGGCCCATTCCCACGGGAGTCGCCAGCGTATGTTGCCCTGCGCGTTGTAGAGGGTGATCGCCCGGCCGGGCACCGCGTGCAGCACACCGCCCAACGCCGCCACCAGGAGGCCTGTACGGTCGCTCCCCTCCACCAAGGCAAACGTCGTCACGGAATCCGCCCCCACCGCCACCAGGCGCTGATCCGCGGCCTCCACGACGACCTGTCCGCTCGGCAGCACCGCGAACTGGTGTGCAGCGGCGGCTACGCCCTGTACGGGGATCCGCCGCTCGAAATCCCACTGCCCCGAGAAGACCACGACTGAGGCCGCGCCTTCCTCCACGTCGGATACGTACCAGCGCCCGTCCAGCTCCTGAATGTGATGCGGGCTCAGCAGCGTGTTCGTTCCGCGACGGTACACTGCGCCCGAGCGCCGGTCCCGCACCACGATCTCCGGGGTGCCCTGACGCGTAAAGGCGAGCAGTGAGTCGCCGGAGGCGGTCACTGCTCGCCCATCGATGAAGATCAGCATCTCCGACGGCCCTGGCGCGTCGCACGCCGCCGCGAGGGCGACCGCAAGCGCGCCGAGGGCCGGTCGAAGTGCGTTCACGCTACAGTGCAAACACCGGGATCTGGAGGACCAGGAACGCCGGCCACAGCAAGTTGTCGAAGTGATCCAGGATCACGAAGACCGCCAGGAGTAGCTCGCCCAGCGCCTGCAGCTGCGCCGCGGTCAGGGGCTCCTGGGTGATGGCATTCACGAAGACCGGATCGTCGCCCGTGCCGGAAATGGTCACCACCTCGACTCCGTTGTGGGTCACCGCTCCCGAGATCGCGAGCTCGTTGCCCGAGATGGTGAACACGACCCTGTGACCGTCGTGCACCACCGTGAGCGTGATGCTCATCGTGCCGGTGAGGCCGTCTGCCTCCACTTCGAGGTGCACGAGGCGGCCCGCGGTCTCCGGGTCCTCGCCGATGTAGACGAGATAGTCGATTGAGGCTTGCTCGGCATCCGGCGCCAGATTCACCGAGAGCTCGAAGTTGACCGTCGTCAATCCGTCGGACACGAATCCGTCGGCGCTGAACGTCACGTCGCTCGTGGAGACCACGGCGCTGGCAACGTAGTCGAGCACCGTGGTCGAGCCGATGACGGCCTCGATCCGAACGGCGTCGGCCGCCGGAGTCGACACATCGGTCAGCTCGACGTATCCGACGTAGGTCAGCGGCTCAATGATGGTGTGGATGATCGGGTTGACCGCGTACAGGCTGATGCGGACGCCGGTGGCGGGACCGTCGGTCGAGTCGGGGGCGATCTCGTACCGCGCCTCGATCTCGTTGTAGACCCACGTGGTGCCGAGATAGTTCAGCGGGAACAGCACCTCGGCTATCGTGGGCTCGAACGGCAGTGCCTGCAGGGCGGAGAGCCGCGAGGAGCTCCAGTCGCCCGGGTTCCACGGCGCGGTGGGCAGCGTCGCGGTGATGGGCGCCGCGGCGAACTGCGGGAAGTGCTGGCCCAGGACGCCAATGCTCTGCACCGCCTCGTTGCCCTCGATCGCCTCGAACACGTCCGCGGCCGCCTCACTCGTCAGGACCGCATCGAAGTCCTCTCCCGGTGAGACCGCGTCACCGCAACCGGCGAGCGCGAAGACCGCGAGCGCGGCCAGCGCCAGGAAGCTGCGGCGGGACGTATGGAAATGGGTGGTCATGATGGTCTCCCTCGGATTGTACCCATTGGTGTGAAAACCGCGGAGCGAGGCGCGTGTGTGACGTACGTCACGCTCTCCCACTCCATATCTAGGTGCCAATCTAGGGATTCCGGTCTCACGCCTCTGTGACGCCGCCCACCCCGGTGACGTGGCAAGTGCACATGCCGCTCATGCCGTGCCGGATTCGTGCATATCGACGGCCCGGCGGCCGCCGGTGGTGAGGTCTTCCTTGAGTCGCTCGAAGCTCCACTGGATGGCGTTGAGGATGACGGCAGCGATCGCACAGAGCAAGGCGAAGGCCGCCGCGATCCCGGCGGCGAACCACAACACGGCCTCCACAGTGAGTGCACGGACGTTGGCGAGCATCAGCACAAAGGCACACACCATCAGGTAGACGGCATAGCGCTGCATGCGATGGGCCAATACCGCCGGGGGAATCACGTACTTCCGGGGAATCACGATGCCGGGCGCAGCTTCCACGCTGGGCCGCTCCATGGTCTCCTCCCTGTCCGGTCCGTGTCGCGCGTTGCTCCGATCCTAACGTCGAAAACTGCGGGCAGTCCGTCAACCCCGCAGTGGCACGGGGGCGATCGGGCGTGTATTGTGCGTCCAGCCGCTGACGGAGGCACGGCCATGGCACTCGCGCGTCGCTGGTCGTTCACCCTGGACGAGGAGTACGGGCACCGCAACGTCTCCCCGGAAGTCGAAGCCCTGGTGCGGGAGTCCGGCGTCCGAACGGGCGTCGTGACTGTGCACCTGACCGGTTCGACCGGCGCCATCACCACCATCGAGTACGAGACCGGGGCGCTGCAAGACCTGAGGCGGGCGCTGGATCAGATCGCGCCGCCCACCCTGGACTACGAGCACAACAAGGCGTACGGCGACGGCAACGGCTTCTCCCACGTGCGCTCTGCGCTGCTCAAGACGAGCATCGCCGTCCCCATAATCGATGGAGAGCTGCAGCTCGGCACGTGGCAGGAGATTCTGCTGCTCAACCTCGACAATCGGAAGCGAACGCGGGAAGTGGTGGGGGTCGTGGTGGGGGAGTGATCTGCCGTCAGGAGCGGTTCCGCCCCCGGTGCGGCGACCACAATTCCACCTTGCGGTTCCCGATGAACGCGTTGGCCGCCCAGCCGGTCAGGCCGACGATGACGGATGCAAGGATCGCGGAGCCCAGCCCCTCGATGTGGAATGGGGGCATCACCCACGACACCAGCATCAGCATCGCGCCGTTCACCACGAGGAGGAACAGCCCCAGCGTCACGAAGGTCAGCGGGAAGGTGAGGAACACCACGATGGGGCGCACGAACGCGTTCACGACACCGAGTAGCAGGGCCGCGACCCACAACGCAACCACCCCCTCGAAGTGGATCCCCTCGAGGATGGTGTCGGCCATCCAGAGGCCGAAGGCCGTGATGAACAGTCGGGCGAAGAAACCGCGCATTACCTACAAACCCTATCGAATCCCGGGCCCGGGAGTTTCACCGGTCCCGCAGGAAACATCGGTGGGGCCGGCCCCTGAGGCAACCAGGGGCCGAGTGCCCACTACCCGGACTCCGTCCCATCGACCAGCGTCACCCCATTAGTCAGTGTCTTGTGCGCGGGGCCGGCGCACGTCCGCGGGCGCTACAGGACCGTATCCAGGTAATCGACGATCGCCGCCGCGGCCCGCTCGGCGTGGCGCTGCTGTGCGAAGAGATGATCGGCCCCCGGGATCGCCGCAAACCAGCGCGGTTGCCGGGCCGCGGCGAAGATGCGCTCGCCCTCCTCGATCTCGACCACCGTGTCCGCGGTGCCGTGTACCACGAGGAGAGGGCGTCCCAGGGCGGCGATCCGCTCGGGTGAGGAATGGCGCTCGAGGTCGTGGAAGAACTCGGCCGAGATCTGAAACGGTCGGCCGGCGATCTTGACCGTGACGCGTCCTGATTCGAGGGCCCGCTGCACGTCGTCTTCGGCGAAGAGATGCCGCACGTGCTCGGGGCCGAACGGTGCGGCTACCGCCACCACTGCTCGTACCGCGGCGACGTTCCCCGCGGCCAGCAGGGTGGCGGCGCCGCCGAGGGAGTGGCCCACCATGGCGCACGGCCCGAGTCCGCGCTGCTCCATGTACTGGGCGGCCGCCTCGAGGTCTCCCACGTTGGACGTGACGCTCGTGTCGGCAAAGTCCCCCTCGCTCTCGCCCAGCCCGGTGAAGTCGAAGCGCAGCACTGCGTAGCCTCCGTCCTCGATGCCGGTGGCGAGGTTGCGGGTGACTTTGAGGGACTTGGAGCAGGTGAAGCAGTGGGCCAGCACCACGCCGGCCTTCGGCTTCCCCTCGGGGACCTGCAGCGTGCCCGAGAGGCGACCGCCTGGTCCCTCGAACGCGACTTTTTCGTGAATGTGGCCCACGGTGCGCTCAGGCGAAGATGGGGAGCGTCTCGAGGATCTTGTCGTGGACCTCCGGGCCCGCGGCCTCGCGCACCGCGCTCCCGGCGATGGAGCAGAGTTTCTCGATCTGCTCCTCGGTGAAGCCAGCGTTCAGCAGGAGGCGGCGCACCGCCTTGGGTGTCGCGATGGCGAGGATCTCCCCGGTCCAGCGGGCCGAGAGTGGGGCCTCGGTCATCCACTCCCCCACGTCGGGGAAGGCGTCGGCCACCGCGACGAACGTCTTGGCGTCCAGCGCCATGCGGATCGCGAGAAAGACCACCCCCAATCCGTCGGCCGCCTTGGCTTCGTCCACCTTGATTTCGTCTGCGACTCGCTGAACCAGGTCCACTGCGATGCTCCTAGCTGATGACTCCGCCACCCAGGACACGGTTCCCGTCGTACAGCACACCCGACTGTCCGGGCGTGATGGCACGCACGGGTTGTGACAGCTCCAGGGCCAGCCGGCCGTTGCCACTCGCCGCGCCGGTGCTCGCCCGGGCGGGTGTCGGTCGCGCCCGGTAGCGCACCTGGATGTCGCAGGTGTCTCCCGCGTCCAGCGGCTCGGCCAGCCAGTTCACTTCCTCCAGCTCCAAGCGATGCCCGAATAGCTCGTCTGCCGCGCCCACTACGACCGCCCGGTCCGCCGGGCGGATTGCCACGACGTACAGTGGCTCGCGGAAGCCTCCCGGCAGGCCGCGCCGCTGCCCGATAGTATAACGCGCGTACCCCCGGTGTTCTCCGACGACCTCACCGGAGGTGGTGACGATGGGACCCGGTGAGAGAGCCGGGGCGTCGGCGGCGAGGTGCTGCTCCAAGACGGCTCCGTAGTCGCCGTCGGGCACGAAGCAGATCTCGACCGACTCGGGCTTCTCGGCCGTGACCAGGTCGAGCCGGCGCGCCACGTCCCGCGTCTCATCCTTGGTGAGCCCCCCCACGGGCGTGAGCATCCGGCCCAGCACCGTGCGATCGATCCCCCACATGAAGTAGGTCTGGTCCTTGGCAGGGTCGAGCCCCCGGTACAGCGCGCCGTCTCGGGTGACAGTGTAATGGCCGGTGGCGAGGTAGTCGCACTCGAGCGCGTCGGCGTGCGCCAGGAGATCACGGAACTTGGTGAAGGTGTTGCACCGTACGCACGGAATGGGGGTGCGGCCGCGCGCGTACTCCGCCACGAAGTTGTCGATCACGTCGGCCCGGAAACGGTCCTCGAAGTCGAGCACGTAGTGGGGGATGCCGAGCCGCTCGGCCACCGCTGCCGCATCGGCGATCGAGTCGAGGGAGCAACAGGGCCGGTCGGCTACTACTTCCCCGTAGCAGAACAGCTTGAGCGTCGCACCGATCACATCGTAGCCCGCCTCGACCAGCAGGGCCGCAGCCACGGAGCTGTCCACTCCGCCGGACATCGCGACGAGGACGCGGTTACCGCCCATCTACTCTCACTGTCCCCTCCCCAACGCGCCCGCCACCCTCCGCACCTTGTCTACCACCCCGGGCAACACCTCTACCAGCCGGTCCACGTCGTGGGCAACGCTGCGGTGCGAGAACGAGACGCGCAGTGACGCGGCGGCCAAGTCGGCCGGGACGCCCATCGCCGTGAGCACGTGGGATGGCGTCACGCTCCCAGTGTTGCACGCCGAGCCGGAGGAGCAGGCGATCCCGGCGAGGTCGAGGTGCATGAGGAGCCCCTCGCTGTCGGTCCGCGGGATCGACACGTTGCTGATGTGCGGCGCCCGCGGTGCGCCGCCGCCGTTCACCGCGGTGTCCGGCAGCAGCTCGAGCAGGCGCCGCTCCAGATCGTCCCGCAGCGTGCCGGTCCGCTCCACCGTGGTCTCGAGCTCGGCAGCGGCGAGCTCCACGGCGACCGATAGACCCACTGCGCCTGCCACGTTCTCGGTTCCAGGGCGCACGCCGCGCTGCTGCCCACCGCCGTGGAGCAGTGGCGCGACCCGCGTACTGCCCCGCACGATCAGGGCGCCACATCCCTTCGGTGCGCCGATCTTGTGACCCGAGAGCGAGAGCAGGGAGACCGGCAGGTCAGCAAGGGAGCAGCGGACCTTGCCAACCGCCTGTACGGCATCGCTGTGGAACGGGACCCCCGCGTCGGCGGCCCGCTGCGCCAGGGCGGCGATGTCCTGTACCACCCCGACCTCGTTGTTCACCCACATCACGCTGAGCAGTGCGACGCCCCGTGCGAGCGCGGCGTCGACCGCGACCAGGTCGACCTGGCCGCCGGAGTCCACCGGCAGCAGCTCCAGCGCACCGCCCAGGCGCTCCACCGCACGGGCGGCGTCGAGCACCGCCTTGTGTTCGATGGCGCTCACCGCCACGCGGAAGGGCCCGCCATCCTCCCGAGCCGCGAGCGCCCCGCCCAGCACGGCGAGGTTATCGGCCTCGGTGCCCCCGGAGGTGAAGACCACCTCGCCGGGATCCGCCCCCACCGCTTGCGCAATGCGCCGCCGGGCATCGTCCAGAGCGGCGCGCGCCGCCCGCCCGACCCGATGCATTGAGCTGGGGTTGCCGAACGTCTCCTCGCCCAGGAACGGGTCCATGGCCGTGCGCACCTCGGGGCGCACCGGCGTGGTGGCGGCGTGATCCAGATACACGTACTGCATGGGAGAGAGAAAGCTAAGGTGCCCCCGGGCACTGAGGGTAGGGCGGCGCCCCGCTACATCGACGTCACGCCCATGGTCACCAGGTCGTCGATCCGCACCGTCTCGTACGTCATGTACGGCTCCCCGTAGCGGGTGCGGATGAGGCTGCCGTAATGCGCGTTCTGCGTGCGAATGAGGTCGTACAGGTCCTGGCCCGTGGGGAAGATCTCGCCGGCCTTCTTGGCGCCCTCGAACTGAGACGCATAGCAGTGGATGGCCTCCAGCTTGGTCTCGAACTCCTCGGAGACGTCCACCACGAACGACGGCTTCACCGGGTCTTCGCGGTACGCCAGGGCGTACACCAGCTTGTCGGGCCGGCGCACCTCGCCCGGCGCGTCGTAGTTGGTGAGCCCCGCGAGGAAGCATGCGTCGCGGCCCAGCTCCGACGCGACGCGGTGGTCGGGGTGCCGGCCCACGGGGAAGGGGAGGATCACGACCCGCGGCCCGAGGGCCCGCAACAGCTCCACCATGACACGCCGGCTCTCGTCGTCGTTGTGGAGGTGTGCGTCCGGTAGGCCGGCGTTCACGCGCTCGGCCACACCCAGCAGGCGGGCCGCTGCCGCCGCCTCAGCCTGACGGGTCTCCGGCGTCCCCTGCGTGGCGGTCTCGCCTCGCGTGAGGTCGATGATGCCGGTGCGGTACCCCTGCCGGGCAGCCTTGATCAGGGTGCCGCCGCAGGTGAGCTCTGCGTCGTCCGGATGGGCGGCGATGGCCAACAGGTGAACTGGCTCAGGCATGGAGGGAAGCTAAGGGCGCCGGCGGCTCCAGGGGAGGTGGTGGGTGGGGGAACGGGGAACGGGGAACGGGGAGCCGTACGACGGTACCGACCTATCTTGGACCGAGCGCTAGCCCCATGGGTAGCCTGTCTTCCCGTTCCCTGTTGCCCGTTCCCCGTTCCCCGTCGTCACTCGTACCGCAGCGCCTCCACCGGATCGAGCCGCGCCGCCCGGTTGGCCGGCAGCATGCCGAACACCAGGCCGATTCCGATCGACACGCCCGTGGCGACCACCGCGCTCCAGACCGGCACGCCGGTGGAGAGTCCCAGGTATCCCTTGAGCACCTGACCCGTGCCCAGGCCCACCACGATCCCCACGGCCCCGCCCGCTGCGGTGAGGGTGGCAGCTTCGATTAGGAACTGCCACAGGATCTCGCGTCGCGTGGCGCCCAGCGCCTTGCGTACCCCGATCTCCCGGGTGCGGCTGGTGACGGACACCATCATGATCGCCATCACGCCGATTCCGCCCACCATGAGGGCCACGCTCGACAGCACGATCATCACCAGGAAGAACACCCCGGTGAGTTGGTTGAAGATGCTCAATACCTGGTCGGAGGTGAGCATGTCGAACGAGTTGGGATCCCCTGGCCTGAGCCCCCGCATCTTGCGCAGCTGCAGCGTCGCGGCGTCCATCGCCTCGTCCACTGTGACGCCATCGCGCGGTTTCACCAGGATGACGAGTGACTGTGTCTCGTCGTAGCGGAATGAGCGCTCCGCCGCCACGTACGGCACGATCGCCGATATCTCCTGGCCCGGCGCCTGGAAGATGTTCTCCGGCAGGCGGTAGATCCCCACGACGCGGAACGATCTGCCCGCGATCCGCATTATTCGGCCCACCGGCCTGAGCTGGCCGAACACCTTCTGCGACGCCTCCTCCTCCAGGATCACCACCGGTGCGCCGGTGCGCACCTCGGTCGGCACGAATGTGCGCCCGGCGGTGATGGCGCCGCCCAGGATCTCCATGAAGCGGTCGTCCGCCCCGTACACCACGGTCTGCTGGGTGCGTATGCCCTCGTGTTCCAGGTTCTCGAACACCCCCATCCAGATCGCGGAGTAGTGGATCTCGGGCAGTTCCTCGATCGCGTCGGCTTCCTCGGTGCTCAGCACCGGGCGGATGCGCACCTCGCGCGGCAGGGCGTCGGGGTTGAGCGGGGTGGCCGACAGGAAGCGGACGATACGGAAGGTCGTGGGTCCGACCACCTCCAGCGTGTTCATGATCTGGTCGCGTATGCCGTGCACGATCGACGCCATCGACATGACGGTCGCCACCCCGATCACGATTCCCAGGATCGTGAGCGCCGAGCGGAGCCTCTGCGACCGTATGGCGTCGAGCGCCATGCCCGCCCCTTCGGCGAAGTTGGAGAGACGGAGCCTCATGGCTGGCTACTCATTGCGCAACGCTATGATCGGATCGAGCCGCGCGGCGCGGCGGGCGGGGTACACGCCGAACAGCACGCCGACGCTGGCACCCAGGGCGAGCGCCACCGTGATCGACCACAGGGTGACGCGGGCCGGCATGGGTGAGACTACCGCGACGAGCTGAGCCAGCGCCCACCCCGTGAGAATGCCGAGGATCCCGCCGGTCGTGGCCAGCACGATCGACTCCGCCAGGAACTGGCGCTGGATGTCGCCGCGCTTGGCGCCAACCGACTTGCGAATGCCTATCTCGAACGTCCGCTCCGTCACGCTCATCAGCATGATGTTCATGATGACGATGCCGCCCACGATCACGCCGATCGCCACCACCGCCGGCACGACCGCGAAGATGACGCGGGTGAGGTTCTGCCAGAACGTGATTAGCCCCTCGGCGGTATCCACGCTGAAGTCGTTGGGCTCTCCGGGACGCAGGCGCCGCGCGATCCGCATTGCCTCCTCGGCGCGCCGCATCGCTCCTGATACCTGTTCGGCGCGCTGCATCTTCACCGAAATCGTGGTCGTCTGGCGCCGCCCGTACATCGCCTCGAACAGCGTGATGGGGAGCATCACGAATCCGTCCCACGACTGCCCCAGCACGGTGCCCTTCGCCTGGACGATGCCCTTTACTACTACCTGCGTGCCGCGCACGCGGATCTTGCGACCAATTGCGGCATCGAAGTCGTCGAACAGCCGGTCGGCCACGTCATATCCCAGGACCGCCACCCTGCGGCGCTCGCGCACGTCTACCTCGCTCAGACCCTCGCCGGCCGCCATCTCGTAGTCCTGCACGGTCTGGTACGGTGGGGTTACCCCGAACACGAGCACGTCGCCCACAGTCTGGTTGCGCCACGTGATGTCGGCCTGCGGAGTGGGCCAGCCCGAGAGGAGGGCTACGGCCTCGGCCTCGGGGATGGCCCGCCGTATGTACTCGAGCTCCTCCGCGCGGATCACCGGGCGGCGCTGCAGCTCGCGCCACTCCTCGTCGTCGAACAGCCCCACGGAGATCGGGATGCGGCGGACCTGGAACGCGTTCCTGCCCACGATGGCACCCGCCAGGTTCTCGCGCACGTACGCGTTCATTCCCTGGATGATCGCGACAACCGCTACCAGGAATGCCACCGAGACTATGATGCCGAGCAGGGTGAAGAACGACCGCAGCTTGTGAGCGGCGATCTCACGGAAGGCAAGGCGGAGGCCCTCGAATATCGGCATGGTCGAAACCTAGGTATCGCGGGGGCGGCTGCCCACCCGACAGTGGTACGGGTTTGGGCGCCGTGTGGTTCCGCTGAGGGAACCGGGAACGGAGAACGGGGAACGGTACGACCGTAGCGCCATACCGTTCCCCGTTCCCTGTTCCCCGTTCCCCGTCAGCTACTCGTATCGCAACGCCTCCACCGGATCCAGCCGCGCCGCCTTGGCCGCAGGGTAGAGACCGAACGCGACGCCTGTCAGGATCGACATCCCCAGCGCGGCCACGACCGAGAAGAGGGGGACCTCGGCTGGCAGCGGCGTCGCGGTCTTTACGAGGAACGTGATGACCCCGCCGAGCACCATCCCGATGGCGCCTCCCACCAGAGTCAGCGTGGCTGCCTCCACCAGGAACTGCCACAGAATCTCACGCCGCTTGGCACCCAGCGCCTTGCGCACGCCGATCTCCCGGGTGCGCTCGGTCACCGAGATCATCATGATCGCCACGACGCCCACGCCACCCACCATGAGGCCCACGCTCGATAGCGCGATCATGACCAGGAAGAACATCCCCGTCACCTGATTCCAGCTATCGAGCAGCTTGTCCTGGGTGACGATGGCGAAGTTGTTCTCCTCGGCCGGCCTCAGACCGCGCATGGAGCGCGTGACCCCGGTGACGTCGTCGATCGCCTGTTGGACCGTGACCTGCTCGCTTGGCAAGACGAGGAAGTACATCCAGCCACGCCAGTGCGGCACGTATTTCTCGAAGGTG
Organism: uncultured Gemmatimonadaceae bacterium; assembly: GCA_964348295.1. GTDB lineage: Bacteria > Gemmatimonadota > Gemmatimonadetes > Gemmatimonadales > GWC2-71-9 > WVYX01. Next base: position 165,436 of record CAYGBV010000019.1, on the reverse strand, counting down.
TTGTGTGGGATTATGGCCTCGGGCCGGTTGCCCGCGCCGAAGATGTCGGGCGGCGGAATGTAAACGCCGATCACCTCGTACGGCATCCCGTGGATCTTGATCCGCTTGCCGATCGGGTCGAGGTTCCCGAACAGCTCGCTCGCGAGCTTCTCGTTCACCACTGCCACCCGGGCATTGGCCTCGCTCTCCAGGCGGGTGAACGAGCGGCCCGGCAGCACATCGCCGCCGGACACGAGCGGCCACTGTGGGCCGAGCCCCTCGATCTCTACATCGTCCAGCTTGCGGTTGCCGTATTCGATCGGCCCACTCGACTCATCACCTACCACCACGTGGGCGACGGAGGCGAGCTGCCCCACGCGCTCGGCCTCCTCCACTGTGAGGGGCGGCATGCGGCGCCACGGGCTCCGCTCGTCGGAGCCGTCTGAGACGTTGATCCCGCCCGAGAAGTAGCGGAACACGAAGAAAGTGCGGGGGCCGAGCTGGCCGAAGATGTCCTCCACGCCGCGGTTGATGCCGGTGATCATGGAGCCAATCACCATGACCACCATCACGCCGATGGCGACGCCCAGAATGGTGAGCGCCGCCCGGGCCTTGCTGGCGCGCAGTGACGTCAATGCGATCCCGACACCTTCGAATAGCTGAGTCATGGGTCACTCGTGTCGTATGGCTTCCACCGGGTCCAGTCGTGCGGCACGGCTTGCCGGATAGAGTCCGGCCGCGATGCCGACGCCGGCGCCCAGCAGCACCGCCACAACGATGGACCAGGGAGCCACGCGCGCGGGCAGGAACGTGGTGGCCTGTACCACACCGGCGAGAGCGAGTCCGAAGGCGATCCCGATCGCCGCGCCGACCGTGGCCAGGGTCGCCGACTCCACGAGGAACTGCCGCATGATGTCGCGCCGCCGCGCTCCGATGGACTTGCGGATCCCGATTTCCCGGGTCCGCTCCGCCACAGCCATCAGCATGATGTTCATGATGACGATGCCCCCGACCACCAGCGAGATGCTCACCAGACCGGGGAGTGCCATCATCATGACGCGGTTGATCCTGTCCCAGAAGTCGAGCACTGCATCGGCCGTCTCGATCGAGAAGTTGCTCTCCTGTGACGGTCGCAGTCCGCGACGGCTCCGCATGATCGCCTCCGTCTCGGCGATCGCCACCTGGAGGTCTTCCAGTGAGTTGGCCTGTACCTTGAGTTCGTCGAGGACGCGGGGCGGGTTCACATACCGCTTGATGGGTGAGAGCGCCGGCGCCACGGCAAACTTGTCGAGGGAGAGTCCGAAGATGCTGCCTTGTGACTCGGCGACGCCGATCACCCGGTAGGGGAGCTTGCGGATCCGCACCTCCCGACCGAGCGGGTCCAGGTCCTCGAACAGCCGGGTCGCGAGCTCGCTGCCCAGCACGATCACCGGTTGTCCGTTGCGCACCTCCTGCGCGCTGAACGCGCGTCCCTGCTCGAGGTCCATCTTTCTGATTGCGAACCAGTCTTCGGTGGTGCCCAGGAGGTCGATGTCCCTGGCGACCTTCCCGCTGTACTCCACGGTACCCCGGCGGCTGGACTCCCACGCGACGAGGACGGGAACCGAGATCCCCGCTTCTACCGCGCGCGCGTCGTCGTAGGTGATGCGGGGACGCCTCCGCCACTCACGTCGGGTCTCACTGGAAACGTCGCCCATCTGGACGCCCGGGTAGCGGCGCAGCTGGAACGTGTTCACGCCGAGGAGCTTGTTGGCAAAGCTCTCCGTCATGTACTCGTTCATGCCTTCCACGACGGTCACGACCGCGATCAGGAACGTCACGCCGATGAAGACGCCGATCACGGAGAAACCGCTCTTCATCTTCTGCGTCCAGATGACGCGGAGCGCGAGCCGGATCGCCTCGCGGAACGGCATGAGCTAGGCTGCTTCCCTCATGGTGTCGGAGTGGACGCGGCCGTCGAGCAGCGTCACCACGCGGCGCGCGTGCTCGGCGATGCTCGTCTCGTGCGTCACCATCACCACCGTCTGCCCCTGGCGGTACAGCTCCTCGAACACCGCCATGATCTCCGAGCTGGTGCTCGAGTCGAGGTTTCCCGTGGGCTCATCGGCCAACAGTATGCTCGGGTCGTTTACCAGCGCCCTGGCGATCGCGACCCGCTGGCGCTGCCCGCCCGAGAGCTCGTTGGGCTTGTGCTGCATGCGGTCGCTGAGTCCGACCCGCTCGAGGGCACGGGCGGCCTGCTGGCGCCGCCCCCTCCCGCTCACGCCGGCGTAGATCAGGGGCAGCTCCACGTTGTGCAGCGCGCTGGCCCGGGGTAGCAGGTTGAAGGTCTGGAACACGAACCCGATCTCCCGATTGCGGACGCGGGCGAGCTCGTCGTCCGGCATCTGCGAGACCTCGACCCCGTTGAGCCAGTACTCGCCGGCCGAAGGTGAGTCGAGGCAGCCGATCAGGTTCATCAGCGTCGACTTACCCGAGCCGGACGGCCCCATGATGGCCACGTACTCGTTGGGGTGGATCACCATGTCGATGCCCCGCAGGGCGTGCACGGTCTCTGCACCCATCTCGTACTCACGAGTGAGCCCGGACACGCGGATCAGCGGCTCTCCCGGCATCAGCTTCCCTCCTGGCTGCCGCTCTCCTGGGTTGCGCGCACGGCAGCGCCGTCCCGCAGGTCGCGGATAGTCTGGTATGGGCCGGCCACTATCGTGTCGCCGAGCACGAGCCCGTCGAGCACCTCGAAGTACTCTTCGCCGGCGATCCCAACCTGGACCGGCCGGAACTCGGCGGCGCCGTCGGACACCACGAACACCCCCTCGACCTCCTCGGCGCCCTCCGTGGTGTCCTGCGGCGCCGTCTCGGTGGAGATGGGGGTGTGCTCCCGCACCGTGAGGGCGATGATGGGGATGCTCAGCGCGCTGTCCCGCGTGGCCGTCACGACCTTCGCCGTGGCCGACAGGTCCGGGCGGATGCCCGGCGGCGGATCGTCGAGGGTCACCTCCACGTCGTAGTCCACGGCCTGGTTGGTTCCGCCGGCGGTCTGGGCCACGCCCCGCACCGCGCTCTGCGAGATCATCGTGACCCGGCCCGTGAACGCGGTGTCGGGGAAGGCGTCGATCGTCACCTCGGCTGAGTCGCGCATGTGCAGCCGCACGACGTCGGTTTCGTCGACGCGCACGGTCACCTGGATCACGGACAGGTCGGCGATGGTCATGAGGAGGCCGGTTTCTCGGGAGAACGTCCCGGGGACCGCGACCTCACCTTCCTCCACCGCGAGGCGGGTGACCTGGCCGTCCATCGGGGAGCGCAGCACCGTCTTGGCGAGCTGCTCCTGGGCCTCCTGGAGGCTCGCCCGGGCCTGCTCGACCTGGTGCTGCGCCGAGACCGCGAGCGCCTGGGCCACCTCGAAGTCCGTCTGGGCCAGCTCGAGCTGCTCGTCGGACACGAGGTTGGGATCCTGCCGGCGCAACTCCTGCGCGCGGTTCCACGCCCGGTTGGCCTGGTCGCGGTTGGCGCGTGCCTGGAGCGCCGACGCCTCCGACGAGGCCATCATGGCTCTGGCCCGGGCCACGGCCGCCTCGTATTGCGAGGGGTCGATCCGCAAGACCAGGTCGCCGCTCTTCACCCAGTCGCCTTCCTGGACCGGGATGTAGGTGATGCGGCCCGTGATGTCCGCGCTGATGTCGACCGACCGCTTGGGCTCGATCTGCCCGCTGGCGGTGACCGTGGCGACGAGATCGCGTTGCGTGACCTCCTCCAGGCGGACCGCCTGCCCGCGGTCACGGTTCGCGGCGGCGTTGAAGGCGATCAGTGCGACCACCGCTACGCCGATCCCGCCAAAGATGATGACCTTCTTGTTCATTGCTGTCTCGCTCTGTTAGCGCAGTGGCCTGCCGACTGCGTTCTCCAGGGTCGCAATCGACTGGTGATAGGCGTAGATGGCGTTAATGTAATCTGCCTCCGCCTGCTGAGCGGCGAGCTGCGCGTCCAGCAGCTCGAAGAATGTCCCGGACCCGACCCGATAACGCTCAGTGGCCAGCCGAAGTTGCTCTTGGGCCGCCGTCTGGTTGCTCTCCTGAATCCTGATCGCCTCGTATGCTGCTTCCAGGGCGAAGTACGCCTGGCTCACGTCGGTGCGCACTTGGAGCTCCCTTGCCCGCACCGCTTCCTCCGCGTCCTCGGTCTGGATCGACGCCTGGGAGACCTCCAGCGGCCGGCTGAACTGGGTGAACAGCGGCAGGGAGATGGAGAGCCTCGCCCCGAACGGTTGGGTCGTGAAGGCGAACGGGAAGACATTGTTCTGCTCGATGATTCGCGCTCGATCGGCGTCGGTGAGGGCGAACATGCTGCAGTCCGTAGGTGGATGTTCTGGATTGAGTAGATAGTCGTTGATGTACTGGCACGAGAGTATCTCGCCGTCCGCGCTTCCCTCGGCCTGATCGATCAGGAACTGCGAGTTGGTGAACTCCTGCGTGAAGCCCGACCACCCCGCCGAGAACGACAGCGTCGGCAGCCAGGTGGCCTTGGCCGCCTTCTCGTTCGCCCGGGCCGCCGATTCCTGCGCCCGCAGCGACAACAGATCGGGATTGCCGCCCTCGGCCGCCAGCAGCAGGTCGGCGAGCTCCCACTGCGGCTCCGCGATGGGGAAGGTGTCAACCAGGGTCACGGCCAGCGGATCGCTGGGGGCCGGGATTCCCATGGTCTGGAACAGCACCAGCCGGTCGACCGTCACCCGTTGCCGCGCCTGGAGCAGCGTCACCTCCGACTGCCCCTTCGCCACCTCGGCCTGGCGCACGTCGAGCATGGTGTTCTGCCCCACCTCGAAGCGGGCCTGCGCGAGCCGCAGGAACTCCTCGTTGCGCTCCAGTTGCTTCTCGGCCAACTCCACCTGCGCCTCCGACTGCAGCACCGCCAGGTACTGCTGCTTCACCGAGGATTCCAGGTTGACCTCGGCCCCCGAGATGGCCGCCTCGGTCGCGTTGTACTGCGCCTCGGAGACGCTGGGCCCCATGATGGTGCGGCCGTCGAGGCGGGCCGACATACTCAGGCCGTAGCTCGAGCCGATGGTCGGTGAGCCCTGCTGGAACTCCGCCGTCAGGAAGCGCTGCGATCCGGCGCCCGCGTAGCTGAGCGAGCCGCTCAGGTCGACCCCGGGAATGAAGGCCGCCCAGGCGTTGCGCACCGCCCACCTGGCAGGGCCGAGGTCGTTGGCGGTCTGGCGGAACGCGGGGTTGTACTCCCACGCGAGCTCCACGGCGCGCTGCAGGGTGAGCTCTTGCGGGATCGTGGGATCGGCTTGGCCCCTGGCCAGCGCCGGGAGCGCCAGCGCCAGAGCCACAACGAGAATGGTGGTTCTGCGTGTCATGAGTCTTGCCTTCGGTGTTTGCGGTGAGTGATTCACCATTCGTACGGCCGGGCGGCGTAAGACGTTGAGTGCTCACCTCTTCGTACGGTCGGGCGAGCGAGCAGGTTTCAGCCCGAGACACCACCGGGAATCAAGCAGGAAGCGGCCTCCCTGCCAAGGGTTGGAACCTGCTGTGCGGTACGGAGTTACGCTCGACTAGGGGCTGCGCAGGGCGATCACGCTTCGGCTCGGAATGGCAACCTTCCACAGCCGGCCCCGGTCGTCGTACCACAGGTCGCGGCGCTCCCCGTCCACGGTCACGCTGAAGTGGTGGAGCGAGCGCTGTGTGGTGCCCACGGCCGTGCGTTCGAGCCCGTGGTCGGCGAGGTCGGCCGTGCCGCGGGTGCCCCCCCTGAGCGTGATGGCGCGAACGGTTCCCGGTGCCAGCGGCAGGGCCACGGCGTGGGGGGCGAAGAGGGAGTCGTCGAGCAGCAGGTGTGGTGGGGCGCTGGGGTACTCGCGCGCGGTCTCCCCGGCGGGCGTAACCAACCGCACGGTCACCCGGCGGGGGCCGAGCCGGATCAGCACCCGCCTGAGCTCGCCGTCCTCCGCCTCGGCCAGGGTCGCGGCGGGTTGGGAGTCGGGGTCGAACTCGACCACAGCGGTGAGCCGCCGCGTGGGCCGCTCGGCCGGGTAAGAGGCGGTGCTGGCGATGGTGAAGCCGTCGGGGGCTCCGGAGCGGCGGCCCCGCTCCACTACGAACTCCTCTCGCCCCACGAGCTGCCCGCGCTGCATGATCACCAGCGTGGCGCGGTCGAGGGTCCGCCCTTGCGCTAGCGCCTCCGCCGGGACCGGCGCGATCAGCAGGCCGGCAAGTGCTACCACTTCCAACCGGTGAGTCATCGTCACTCAGTCCGACCCCTCCACCCCTTCGGGGTTCCGGAACACCCGCGAGGCAACCCGCTCGTAGATGAAATGGTACAGCCGTTCTCCCTTTTCCACCGAGGCGAGGCTGGGACGCCCGAGGGAGCCGGGGCTGTCCTTCGGGATCGCCCCCCGGCCGCCGCGCTGGTAGCGTCCGGCCACCCCCTTGGGCGGGAAGTAATCGCGCGCCTTGTCGAGGTGTACCAGGGTTGCGTCCACGTAGAGGAGCAGCGATGTGTCCAGCTCGCCCCCGTGGATCGGGCCGCCCCCGCCGCCGTCCGACTGCTCGATGGGTACGGCGAAGATGTCCACCGAGCGCACCCTGGCCCGCTTGGTGTGGAGTGTGGAGATGGCCTCCTGGTGCGGGTCGGACCCGTGGGCCGTGATGATGATGAACTGCTCGACGCCGCTGGCCTCCCACGATCCCACGAGGTCGTTAAGGAACCGGTGCAAGGTCTTGCGGTGAACGGACGCGCTCCCAGGATAGTGGTTCATCGTGGGGGCGTTGACGCCATATTCCACAGTGGGCGCCCGCAGCACGCCGAACTCCGTCGAGAGGTCATCGGCCAGCTGCTCCACGATGAACGTGTCGCAGCCGAGCGGCAGGTGGGGTCCGTGCTGCTCGGTGGTGCCCACGGGAACGATGAGACGTGAATCGCGCTCGAGATGGGCGCGCACCTCGTCGGGAGTGAGGTACTTGAGGTGAATCGGGTGATCGCGCGAGGATTGCGACTCGCTCATTGGGAGCTCGCGGTTGCCGCCGAGGCGATCGTCCTGGGGCTCTGGATTGAGGAGCCGGGCGTGGTGTGGGCCGCCGCGGCCTGCGTGTTGGCGCTGTGGGTCGCCGTGGCGGGGGCACGCTCCCGCCGGCTCGGAGCGCTCGCAACGGCGGTCGTGGCAGTCGGGGCGGCCGTGGCGATGCTCGGTGGCTCGCTCCGCGTGCGGGCCGTGGAGCGGCGCTGGCCGGAGGTGCGCGAATCGCTGATCCAGCAGGCGAGCGAGCGGCTCGACGAGACCCTCGGTGCCGCGGTGGATCTGGCGCGCGGTCTGGCTGCGTACGCCGCCGACCTCGAAGTCGAGGACCAGGACGAGGCGTTCGCCGCACTGCAGGACGTGGTGGTGGACGAGCCGCCGGAGCACGGCGTAGTCATCCTCGACGATGCCGGCCGGCCGTGGAGTTGGGCCGGGAAGCACCGCGTCCTCCCGCGGCTCGACACGACGGAGCTGTCCGCCCACATAACCCCATTCTACGTCTTGCTAGAGGCGCGCCGCCAGGTGGGGAGTTGGAGTGCCGTGGGGCACGTGCTGCTCGCCGCCGACAGCGCCGTGCCCGACCAGGGGCAGACGCTGGCCTCGCACTTCGTGTGGGCCACGGGCGCCGGGTTGGAGTTCTTCAGGCCCGGGTCGGCACCCTTGGAGACTGACGTCTTCGACTACTGCCTGCCGTCGTGCACTCCGGTCTCGGGGGAGCCGCCTCCCGACACCCTGTTCGCCGTGCGCACCGTTCCGCCATCGCAGGGCTCCTTCAAGCTGGGGCTGATGGCCAGGGGAGCCCGATGGGGTACGCTGCTCACCCTGGCGACCCTGGTGCTGCTCGCCGTGTTCGGGGGGGTGGTGGCCCGGTGGGTGGGCGTGTTCGCCGTCGTGGGGGTCCTCATTGCCACCCCGGCGGGCCAGCATTTGGGTCTCGTTCCGCTGTTCAACTCGGCCGTCTACTTCTACGAGCCGCTGGGTCCGCTGTCGGCCTCCGCCGGGGCGCTGCTGCTCTCGGCCGCGCTCGCCCTCCTCGTGCTGGTGCAGCTGGCGAGACGCGACCCGCCACGCACGCACGTGGGGCTCGCGCTGGCCGCGCTGCTGGTGCTGGCCGCTCCCTACCTCGTGTGGACGCTGGCGCGGGGGATCACGCCGCCGGCGACGGGGGTTGGCGTACGCCTCTGGCTCTCCTGGCAGGTACCGCTCGCAGTGGCTGCCGTGGCGCTGGGCGTAGCGGCGGCGCTGCTCCTCGGCCGCGGCGCCGGCAGCCGGAAGCGGGGCTGGACACCGTGGGCGGCGCTGGCGTGGGCGGCGGCGCTCTGCGTCGTCGGTCTCCACGCCTGGCAACCCGCCGGAGAGTGGCCGTTCTGGTACGGGCTCCTCTGGGTTCCAGGACTGGTGCTGGCGATCCAACCGGCGTCGCGACCGCGGCTGCTGGTAACGCTCGCCATAGTGGCCGGGGCCGCCGCGGCGCTGCTCACGTGGGGCGCCACGGTGCGTGGCCGGCTCCTCCTCGCAGAGCGCGACGCCGAGCGCCTCCGCGGCGGCGACCCGGTGGCCCTGGGGTATGTGGATCGCTTCGCCACGAGCCTGTTGGAGCAGCGACCTCCCACCACGGCGGCCGCTCTGTACGCCGGCTGGCGACGGTCCCCCCTGAGCCAGGACGACTACCCCGCCGTCCTGGCCACCTGGGCGGCCGGGGGCGAGCGGGTCGCCTCCCTGGAGTTGGCCGAGCTGAATCTCACGCCCTCGTTGCTGCGGGAGCTGGCGGACGGCGCACGCAGGAGTGGCGAGCCGGTGCTGCAAGAGGTCGAGCGGGAGCCGGGCATGCACTACGTGACGGCCGTTCCGTTTGACGACGGGACAGTCGTGACGGTGGGGGTGGCGCCCCGATCGCGGCTGATCCGGCCGGTGATGGTGGGTCGGTTCCTGCGCGGCGAGCGGCGGCTGATGGACCCGTACGAGCTGTCGCTGGGAGAGCCGGTGGTAGTGGGGGACATCCCTGCCGGCGACAGGATGGTCTGGCGCAGGGTCGGGTGGACGGTGCGGGCGACGCAGGTGCTCCAGGTGCTTCCGGGGGAGCGCCACCTCCACGCCGTTGTGCCCCTGCGGGACTTCTCTCAGCTCGTCGTGCGGGGCGTGCTACTCGTACTACTCGACGTGGCGATCCTCGTGCTCCTGGGCCTCGCCGGCGAGGCGTTGAGCGGCAAGCTCACGGTGCCCGAGGCAATGCGGGACGCCCTCGGCTTTCGCACCTACCGCCTGCGGCTGACCGTGGTGCTCGCCGCGTTCTTCGTGATCCCCACGCTGGGTTTCGCGGCCTGGTCGGTGAGGCGGCTGCAGGTGGAGGCGTCGCGCAGCCGGGACCTCCTCATCCAGCAGACCCTGAGCGACGCCGTGGGCACCGCGCGCGAGTTCGGCCCGATGGCCGCAGGGGACCTGGACGTCCGGCTCCGTGATCTCTCCGAGCGACTGAGTGCCGACCTGGTGTGGTACGAGGACGGCACGTTGGCTGCCGCCAGCACCACCGTGCTGGCGGAGCTGGGCCTGCTCGGGGCTTACCTGCCGCCGGACGTGTACCGCGGGCTAGCGCTGAGCGACGCGCTGGAGGTCAACGCCGACGCGGCCATCGGCGGCCAGCTCACGAGGGTCGGGTACCGCAGTCTGGGTGGCGGGGCGGGGAGGATGCCCGTGCTCGCCGCGCCGCGGCTGGTCGACGTGACCGACATCCTGCGGGAGCAGGAGGACCTCGCCTACGGGCTGCTGCTCGTCACGCTCCTCGGTGTTGCCGGCGCGGCCGCCCTGGCGGCCCTGGCGGCCCACTCTCTGGCGCGCCCGGTGCAGTCGCTCCGCGCCGCGGCCGTCGCCGTGGGCCAGCGCGACGAGCTGCCGCCGTTCGGGCCCGACGTGCCGCGCGAGTTCGTACCGGTGATGGACGCGTTCGTGCGGATGGCCGAGGATGTGGATGCCAGCCAGCAGGCGCTGGAGTCGGCGCGGCGGCGCACGGCCACCGTGCTGCGCAATGTGGCCACGGGCGTGGTCGCCCTCGACCGCAGCATCCAGGTCACGATCGCCAACCCGCAGGCGAGCGAGCTCCTGGGAGTCGAGCTCGACCACGGCACGCCCGTGGCCGCCGCCACGGCGCCCGAGTGGCTCCCCGTGTGGGAGTGGGTGATCGACTTCATGCGGTCGGGATCAGACATCGACCAGCGGGAGTTCACCGTCGGTGCGCGGCGCATCCGCGCGCAGGTCGCGGCGCTGCAGACCGACCCGAGGGGCTGCGTGGTGGCCCTGGACGACACCACCGAGCTCGCCCGCGCCGTGCGGGTGCTGGCGTGGGGTGAGCTGGCCCGCCAGATCGCGCACGAGATCAAGAACCCGCTCACCCCGATTCGCCTGGGGATCCAGCACCTCCAGCGGGCGCGGCGCCATGGCCGGGGCGACTTCGACGCCACGCTGGAGCGCACCGCGCAACAGATCCTGGCCGAGATCGAGCGGCTCGACGCCATCGCGCGGGCGTTCTCCCGCTTCGGGGCGCCGCCAGCGGAGGCGGCCCCTCTGGTATCCACCGATCTGTCTGCCATCGCCGGCGAGACGGCGGCGCTCTACTCCCTCGGCGGCGGCGGAACCGAGGTGCGGGTGGAGGCCGACGGCCCGGTCGAGGCACTGGTGCGGCCCGACGAGGTGAAGGAGGTGCTGGTCAACCTCATCGAGAATGCGCGCGACGCGGCGGCCTCCACGGTGACCATCCAGGTGGCTTACCAAGGCGAGGAGCGGGCCACGATGGTGATCCAGGACGACGGCCGCGGTATCACCGACGAGCACATGATCCAGATCTTCGAGCCGCGGTTCTCCACCACGTCGAGCGGCACGGGGCTCGGGCTCGCCATCTGCAAGCGGCTGGTCGAATCGTGGGGCGGGACGATTCGGGTGGATAGCGAGGTGGGGGTGGGGACGAAGGTAGTGATTCGGGTGTCGCGGGGTGGGGGAGCAGGGTAGCGGAGCCAGCCGGGAACTTTCCGCGGGCGCTGTGGTTTACTGACTGACTCGAGACCGTTGATCGCCGATGCTAATCAAGCGCCCCGACGACATCCCATCCTCCGAGATCACCGACGAGGCGGTCTACTGGGACCGCCGCCGGTTCCTCGGCACCGGCGCCGCCCTGCTGGCAGGGGCGGCGGTGCCGGGCGTGCTGGCGGCGTGTAGCCGGCCCGCGAACGGCGCGGAGCAGCCCACCGAGCTGCAGGAGGACGAGCTCACCCCGTACGACGCCGTTACGAGCTACAACAACTTCTACGAGTTCGGGATCGGGAAGGACGACCCCGCCAAGCGCGCGCACACGCTGCGGACGCGGCCGTGGACCGTCGCCGTGGAGGGTGAGGTCCACAGGCCCCAGACGTTCGACATCGACGACCTGTGGAAGCGCTTCCCGCCGGAGGAGCGGGTCTACCGCCTGCGCTGTGTGGAGGCGTGGTCCATGGTGATTCCGTGGCTCGGCTTCCCCCTCAAGGACCTGCTGGGAGCCGTCGAGCCTACCGCGGGCGCCGAGTACGTGGAGTTCACGACCCTGCACGACACCGAGCAGATGCCCGGACAGAAGCGGGACGTGCTTCCGTGGCCCTACGTGGAGGGGCTCCGCCTGGACGAGGCGATGCATCCGCTGACGCTTCTCGCTGTGGGACTCTACGGCAAGGAGCTCCCCAACCAGAACGGGGCGCCGATCCGGCTGGTGGTCCCCTGGAAGTACGGCTTCAAGAGCATCAAGTCGATCGTGCGGATCAGGCTGACGCGGGAGCAGCCCCGCACCACGTGGAATGTGCAGGCGCCGCACGAGTACGGCTTCTTCGCGAACGTGAACCCCGCGGTCGATCATCCCCGCTGGAGCCAGAAGCGGGAGCGCCGCATCGGCAAGCTGTTCAAGCAGCCCACCCTGCCGTTCAACGGCTACGCTGACCAGGTAGCGCAGCTGTACGCGGGGATGGATCTCACCCGGTACTACTAGCCTCGCATGACCCGAGTCCAGATCGTGCGGTGGCTGCTCAAGCCCGCCGTATTCGCGGTGTCACTCGTCCCGTTCGGGGTACTGGCGCGGGATGCGCTCACGGGTGGACTCGGTGCCAACCCGGTCGAGGAGATCACGCACCGGAGTGGCCTTGCGGCCATCTCGTTCCTCATGCTCACCCTGGCGGTGTCGCCTGCCAGCCGGCTGCTACGGGCGGGCTGGCTCATCCGGCTGCGCCGCATGCTCGGCCTGTTCGCGTTCTGGTACGCCGTGCTGCACTTCCTCACCTACGTCGCGGATCAGACCTGGTTCGCGGGGCAGGGGCTCTCGCTCGCCGTAGTGGCCGAGGACGTGGCACAGCGGCCGTACGTCACGGTGGGCTTCCTCACTCTCCTGCTCCTGGTGCCGCTGGCCGTCACCTCCACCCGAGGCTGGGTGAAACGACTCGGTGGGAAGCGCTGGCAGCGGCTTCACCAGCTGGTGTACGTCGCGGGCGCCGGGGCCGTGCTCCACTTCCTCTGGCTGGTCAAGGCCGACACCCGCCGGCCGGTGCTCTACGGCCTGGTGCTGGTGGCGCTGCTCGGCTACCGCCTGGTGAGCCGGCGGTGGGCGCGCCGCAGGGTTCGGGCGCCGGTCCCCTCCGTGGTCGATCCTCAGGAGTCCGCCGCGGGCGGCTAGACTCCACCCAATCGGAGGCGGGCGCGGAGTCCGCAACTAGGGGGGGACGCACGGCGTCTCCCCGTTTCATTTTACTGGACCGCCGGTTAGCGTTCGTCGGGCCGGTGGGGGGGGCGCGGGTTGTGGCGCCCCCGTCGCCGCGAAGCGGAGTGGATTCGGAGGGAGGAACAGGGGCGTATGACTGAGAGACACGCTGTAAGCTGTGTGGCGCTGGCGGCCGTAGCGTTCCTCGCCGTGGGTTGTGGTGAGGACCCCGCCCTGCTGGCGGCGCTGGACACGATGACGGCCGAGGAGCTCGCCGCTCATGTCGAGATCATGGCCGCGGACTCGTTCGAGGGCCGGGCGCCATCCTCGGTGGGCGAGGAGCGCACCATCGCGTACCTGCAGGAGCAGTTCCAGTTGATCGGGCTCGAGCCGGGCAATGGCGACAGCTACCTGCAGGAGGTGCCGCTGGTCTCCATCACGGCGAGGCCGAGTGCCCGGCTCACGATCACGGGCGGTGGCCGCACGACGCGCTGGAGCTACGGACGCGAGTTCATGGCCTGGACAACGCGTGTAGTGAACCGGTCGAGCATCACCGCGTCCGACATGATCTTCGTGGGCTACGGCATCGTGGCGCCGGAGTACGACTGGAACGACTACGAGGGCCTGGACGTCACCGGCAAGACCGTCGTGATCCAGGTCAACGACCCCGGGTTCGCCACCAAGGACACCGCGTTGTTCAACGGCAACGCGATGACCTACTACGGCCGCTGGACCTACAAGTACGAGGAGGCGGCACGGCAGGGTGCGGCGGCCGCGCTCATCATCCACGAGACCGAGGCGGCGGGCTATCCCTGGGCCGTGGTGGAGAGCAGCTGGAGCGGGCCGCAGTTCGATCTGGTGCGGGAAGACAACAACATGTCACGCGTCGCCGTGGAGGGCTGGCTCTCGCTGGACGTGGCTCGCGAGATCTTCACCCAGGCGGGGCTCGACTGCGACTCCCTGATGCAGCTCACGGCAACGCGCGACTTCGAGGCCATCCCGATGCCGGTGGCCGCGTCGGTCACGCTGCGCAACACGGTACAGCGCTCCACGTCGAGCAACGTCCTGGGGGTGCTGCCGGGATCGGAGCTGGCCGACGAGTACGTGGTGTACATGGCGCACTGGGATCACCTGGGGATGGACCCGTCGCTCGAGGGCGACCAGATCTACAACGGGGCCCTCGACAACGCGACCGGCACCGCCGGGCTGCTGGAGCTGGCGAAGGCCTTCGCGTCGTTGGAGGCGCGACCCCAGCGGTCGATTCTCTTCCTGGCAGTCACGGCCGAGGAGCAGGGGCTGCTGGGCTCGGCGCACTACGCAGCGGAGCCGACCGTCCCGCTCGTCAAGACGGTGGCCGCGATCAACATGGACGGGCTCAACATCTACGGTCCGATGCACGATGTCACGGTGATCGGGCTGGGGAACTCCGAACTCGACGACTACATCGCCGACGCGGCCAATAAACAGAACCGGCGCGTGCGGCCCGACCCCGAGGCGGAGAAGGGCTTCTACTTCCGCTCCGACCACTTCAACTTCGCCAAGCAGGGCGTCCCGGCGCTCTACACCGACGACGGGATCGACCACGTAGAGTACGGCGAATCGTGGACCATGGAGCGCAAGGCCGAGTACACGGCGGAGTACTACCACAAGCCCTCCGACGAGTACGACCCCAATTGGGATCTGAGCGGTGCGCTGGACGATCTCCGGCTGCTGTTCCGGGTGGGCTACAAGCTGGCCAATGAGAGCACCTTCCCCAACTGGCGGGAGGGTGTGGCCTTCAAGGCGAAGCGCGATTCCATGATGGCGGGAGGTGAGTAGGCCTCACTCGCTCGCGCGACAGTGATTCGGCCGGCTCCGAGCGCGCTCGGAGCCGGCCGTTCTTCATTGGGTGGCTCGTGGAGCTGTGCCCGTCGCTACTGGTCGTCCGGCTCGACCACGCCGATATATGGGAGAGCGCGGTGCCGCTCGGCGTAGTCCAGACCGTATCCCACCACCCACACGTCGGGGATGTCGAAGCCCAGGTAATCGATGTCCACCTCCACCTCGTGGCGGTCCTTCTTCCGCACCAGGGCGCAGGTGCGAACCGACGCGGGCTCCCGGGTCTTCAACAGCTCGATCAGGTAGTGCAGCGTCCGTCCGGTGTCCACGATGTCCTCGACCACCAGTATGTGGCGTCCTTCGACGCCCTCGCGGAGGTCCATCACGAGCCGCACGGCCCCGCTGTGCACGCTCCCTTCCTCGTAGCTCGATAGCGCCATGAACTCGATGCGCCGCGGGACCGTGAGGCGGCGCGACAGGTCGGCGAGGAAGATGAACGCACCCTTGAGCACGGCGATGAGCGTGATCTCGCCTGCCCCGGCGTAGTCGCCGGAGATCTGGGCCGCCAGCTCGGTCACGCGTCGCTGGATGTCGGCCTCGCTAATGAGAACTGTCGGCTCGCTCATGGCGGGGTGACGGGTCGAAGTCTGACGCAATCTACCGGCCCGGCGCCGCCCCGGCGACGGCGGGGCGCGCCGGGCCTACTTGTGGGTGATGCGTCCGTCTCTAGCGCGGCCACCTGGGAACGCCACGCCCCGGCGTCCAGGGCACGCCGGCCGCCTCGAGCCGCTCCTCGAACGCCACGAGGTCCACCTCGATGAGCTGCCGCAGGTCGCCCACGATCTCGCCGAACTGCTGCGAGGCAATCTCGTAGTTGCGCCTGTGTGTGGTCGTCGGTGCCGACGTGCTCGACCAGTGGCCGCGCACGATCTGCTGAATCCGGCTCTGGATGCCCGGCATCCCGGGCTCGTTGCGGCGCGGCTTGGTGCGGTCGCCGGTGAGCGCCTCCTGGAGATCCATCAGCCTGATTTCCAGGGCACGGGCCTCGTCCCGCAGGGCGAGGTCTACGTTGGGCGACTCCTCGATGGCCCGCTTGATGTACGTGATGCGATTCGCGGCCTCGGCGGCAACGCGGCTGGCCCCCATGACTGCGCGCTGCAGCTCGCCCGTCTGTCGCTGGAAGGCGAGCACCGCCTCGCGGTCGGCCGGGCCGAGGCTCGACATCCCGAGCGGCTCGACCTCGAAGGCGGTGGGGGGCACCAGCTCAGTGGTCACGCCGTCCGCCCGCTGCTCCAGGCTCACGGTGTATGTGCCCGGCAGCGCCATCGGTCCGCCGCCGCCGTCGTCGTCGAGGCGCGTGGGCGTGAAGGCAGGATAGCGGAAGTCCCAGGTCACCCGGTGGATGCCCTTGTCGGTCTTGCCGTCGATGCGCCGCACCACATTGCCGGCATCGTCCCGCACGGTCAGGGTGACGGCGGGGTCTTCCTCGCGGTCCTCGGCCTTCAACGCCTCCCACGTCGGATAGGGCGTGTCCTGACCCGCCTTCGCGAGCTTGCCCTCGCGCTCCTGGCGCTGCGCGCGCCGCGTCTTGAGCGACTCCCGCAGGTAGTAAGTGAAGGTCGCTCCGAACTCGGGGTTGGACGCCGTGTAGAAGCTCGCTCCTTGGCTCGCCTTCTCTCCGCCGCCCAGGGTCCGCCGCTGGATGTACATCAGGGCCTGCTTGACGGGGAAGATGTGCGCCTCGCGCTGCACGAACGCGTCGCTCAGCTCCCTGAGCGGCGTGTAGTCGTCCAGGATGAAGAAGCCGCGACCGAACGACGCGAGCACCAGGTCATTCTCCCGCCGCTGGATCTCGATATCGCGTATGGCGATGGTCGGCATGCCACCCTTGAGCTGCACCCACTTCCGGCCACCATCCACGGTGAAGAAGACGCCGAACTCGGTGCCGACGAATAGCAGGCTGGGGTTCACGTGGTCCTGCTCGATCGCGTAGACCGAGCCGCGCGCCGGCAGGTCACCGGTGATGGATCTCCACGACCCGCCGCGGTTCGTGCTCACGTACACGTAGGGCTTGAAGTCGCCCATCTTGTGGTTGTTGAAGACGGCGTACACGGTGTTCGGGTCGTGCAGCGACGCCTCGAGGTCGTTCACGTACGTCATCTCGGGCACGTCGCCGACCTTGTCAATGCGCCGCCAGTTGGTGCCGCCGTCCTCCGTGACCTGGATCAGGCCGTCGTCGGTGCCGGCGTACAGCAGTCCCTCGACGAGCGGGGATTCGGTCAGTGCAACGATCGTGCCGTAGAACGACGTGGAGCGGTTCTTGGAGACGGCGTCGACGCTCCACACCCGCCCCATGATCTCGAGTCGGTTGCGGTCCATGTTGCGCGTGAGGTCGGGGCTGATCGCACGCCACGTGTCGCCGCGGTCGTCGCTCTGGAACAGGATCTGAGCGCTGAAGTAGATGCGTGATGCGGAGTGTGGACTGATGAGCAGGGCCGAGTCCCAGTTCCAGCGCAGCGGCGGCCCCTCCATCTCGGGCTGCGGCTTGATGTCGATCTGCTCGCCGGTGCGGCGGTCGAACCGGATCAGCCCGCCGTATTGCCATTGGGAGTAGACGATGTTGGGATCCTCGAGGTCCACCGCCGGGTCGAAGCCGTCACCGCCCACCGTGATGAACCAGTCGCTGTTGCGGATCCCGTGCACGTTCGTGGTGCGGGAGGGTCCGCCCTGCGTGTTGTTGTCCTGCGTGCCGCCGTACACGTAGTAGAACGGCGTGTCGTTGCTCACTGCGACCTTGTAGAACTGTGTGGCCGGCAGGTTGGTGTAGAAGTGATAGCTCTTGCCCCGATCCCAGGTCTCATACAGCCCGCCGTCGCACCCGATGAGCAGGTGGTCGGGATCATCGGGGTCGAACTCCAACGCGTGGTTGTCCACGTGCTTCCACTGCTCGCCCAGCCGCTCGAAGGTCTTGCCGCCGTCCTCCGACACCATCATGCGGGTGTCCAGTGAGTAGACGCGGTCGAACTTGTGGGGGTCGGCGTAGATCTCGTTGTAGTACTGCGGGCTCGAGCTCATGTATCCGCTCATCCGCTTCCAGTTCTCGCCCCCGTCGGCTGAGCGGTAGAAGCCGCCCTTGTCGCCCGATGCCTCTACGATGGCGTAGAGCACGTCAGGATCGATGGGCGAGATGGTGAGCCCGATGCGGCCCTTATCGCCGCTCGGCAGGCCCTTGTTGATCTTGCGCCAGGTTGCACCCGCGTCGGTGGACTTATAGAGGCCGGACTCTGGTCCGCCGTTGAGCAGCGTCCACACGTGGCGCCTGCGCTGGTAGGACGCGGCGTACAGCACATCCGGGTTGCGCGGATCGAACAGCACCTCGGTGACACCGGTGTTCTCGCTGATCTCCAGCACGTTGGTCCACGTGTCACCGCCATCGGTCGTCTTGTACAGTCCACGGTCGCCGCCGGGCGCCCACAGCGGGCCCTGCGCCGCCACGTACACCACGTCGGAGTTGCGGGGGTCGATGATGATCCTGCCTATGTGCTCGGAGTTCTCGAGCCCCACCGTCTCGAAGCTGCGGCCTCCGTCGAGCGACTTGTACACCCCGTCGCCGTAGCCCACGCTGCGCTGGCTGTTGTTCTCACCGGTGCCGACCCACACCACGAAGCGGTTGTTGGGGTCGACCGTCACGTCGCCGATGGAGTAGGAGCCGTACTTGTCGAAGATCGGCGTCCATGTCGTGCCGGCGTTCTCGGTCTTCCAGACGTTGCCCGAGGCCATCGCCACGTACCAAATGCTGCGTCTCACCGGGTCCACGGCAATATCGATTACCCGCCCCGACATGAGCGCCGGACCGAGGTTGCGCAGTTCGAGGTCTGAGACAAGCGAGGAGTTCAGCTCGGGCGGCTCGTCCTCGCCTTCGGATTCCTGCGCCGGCGCAGGATGCGCCGGAAGCACGAGGGTGAGCGCCATCAGATAGACCCATGTCCTTTTCATCTAGCCCCTCCCCGGTAAGTGCGGCTGTGCCGCTTGTGTGCCGCCGACTAACGTACGCTTCTAGATGAGCCGCTGGAACGGCCTCTCTGGCGTGCACGGCGAGCTAGAGATCGAGCACTACCCCGAGCGAGAAGTATGTCGTGTGCCCGGTGCAGAACTGTCCCTGCCATGATGGCCCCGTGAATAGCTCGGTCACGAGTCGGATGCCGCGGGCCTGGTCGGCGCCGAACATGCGGAGCCCCCCGTGGATCGTGAGCTGCGGTTCCCAGTCGTCGTCCTGATCGAGCTGCGCATCCACCGCACCATAGAACCGCACGCCGTTCAGTTCCTCGCCCTCTAATTGGACGCCACCGCGCAGGTTGAGCTGTTCGCTGTCCACGGGGTCGGTGCGAAACGCCCAGCCTCCCCCGGCGTAGAAGCTCAGTGACTGGAGCACCCGCAGGTAGCCCAGGAGCTCGAGCTCGTCGCGCGTGAAGTCTCCCCGCTCCACCTCGAAGCGCTTGATGTACTCGTCCCCCAGGTGGGCGCTGGTGTGGAAGTACCGGAACCGGACCCAGGAGTCGCCGCGGTGCAGCACGAACGGGACGGCGAACATCCAATCCGACGCAATGAGATCCTTCTCCTTGGTCTCCATGTTGAACCGGGTGAACACCCCGGCCTCGACACCGAACGCGAGGCCGTCCTCCAGGCTCTGGCCCGCTAAGAGGTAAATGGGGAGCGCCGCGCCGAGATCGGCCTCGCCCTCGAGCACCTCCCCGAAGAGATGGGGGCTCTGGGTCACGAACACGAGCTTCGTGGCCGTGATGGGCTCGCGGAAGCCCGCGTAGAGCCGTGGGAGATACGCTCGCTCCGGGAGGAAACGCTCGGCCTCTTGGGCGGGCAGCGGTTCCGGCGTGCCGGCGGCCAGCGCGACCGCGGCGGCGAGCGCCGCGGTGCGGGCGAGGGGAAGCGTGAGCAAGCGCGCTCGGTTCAATGGTCCAGAGGTGGGTGTGATGCCTACGCGGGGCGAGCCTCGGTCCGCACTCCGTCACCGCCCGTCCGCAGGCAGGAGTTTACCCATGCGGCACGGCGGGGACAATGCAGCGAGCGGCGCTGCGCTGGCGTCTCGCGCGACGCGGCCGGTGATTCCGGGTCGGCCGCTCGCGGGGCTAGAACAAGCCTCCGGTGCGGAAGCTCACTCCTACTACCAGGAACAGCACGGCCAGGACGGTCACCAGGACGATGTGGTACGCCAGCGTCTTGAGCCGCCCGGCGTCGAGCCGGGGAATGACCCGCAGCCGGGCGTGGAGCGCCAATGCCAGCGTGAGGACCAGGAGGAGCATCTTGAAGAAGATGTTGGTGGCCGCTGGGGATTCGAACGCGAACCAGGCGGCCGGGTCGGGGAGCAGCCGGTACGCGAGCCACAGGCCGGTGAGGAGCTGGATGACCAGCGCGGGCATCCCGAGCTTCTCGTAGCCGGCCTCGAACTGGTGCACGATGTCGGGGTCCCTCGCCTTCAGGGCGCGCGGCAACACAGTCAAGGCGAGGACCAGGTGTCCACCCGCCCAGATGGTGGCGCCCAGGATGTGCAGCAGCAGGATCCAGAAGTGCATTGTCACTCCGGTGTCAGTGGGTCGGTAACACGCGTCGGCGGCCCTGGTGCTTCCATGCGACTGCGCTCGTTCGATTCCGGGCCGCTCTCAGGTCCGGCCCCGGCTCTGCCCGGTCGCCAGCCCACCGGCGATGAGGTGCGCCGCGCGCAACGGCTCCGGGATGCTACCGTGTACCGCGAGGCGCCGGATCACCCGCTCCGCGTCGCGCCTGCTTATGCCGACGCGCTGCACGTACACCCCCGCCAAGGGCTCCGGCGGTCCCAGTAGCTCGATGATGCGCCACTTCCGCTCGCCGCCGGGGATCAGCAGCAGCGCGCGCCGCACCTTGGAGAGCCGCGGACGCCGGCGCGCCACCACCATGACGGGTATGTCCAACCGTGCGCTCAGGTCGTGCAGGTCCACGACGTTGAATCCCGCCAGTGCGATGCCCTGGAGCAGTACGAGCTGGAGCTGGGGCGAGTACTTCGAGCCGCTCACCAGCGCGGCCAGGTTCCGGGCCGCGTTGACGCCGTCGCGCCGCACCTTGCCGCGCAGGACACCCTCCAACCTGAGGCCGGCGAACACTGCGCCCACGACCGGCACGTCCCCGCGATGCTGGCGCTCGAAGGGCGCGTCGTCGAATCCCACCACGTGCGAGAAGGAGCGGACCGACTTCATCGTCCCACGACCGAGCTGCGGCGCTCCATGAGCAGAATGTCGTGGAACCGACCCTCCCGCTCCCCGATGAGCTTGCGGATGCCGACCTCGCGAAAGCCGCACGCCCGATGCAGCGCCACGCTCGCCTCGTTCTCTGGGAAGATCGCCGCCTGCAGGGTCCAGAACCCCTCCCGCTCCGATTCCTCTATGAGCCGCTCCATGAGGGCGCGGCCGACCCCTTGGCCCTGCGCCTCGGCGGTGACGTAGATCGTCTCCTCGGCCACGCCGCGGTAGCAGGGCCGGTGGGATACCCGGCTGAGCGCGGCCCAGGCCACGATGCGATCGCTCTGTTCGGCTACCAGCCGGCACTGCTCGTAGTGCCGGGCGTTCCAGTTCTCCCAATCGGGTGCCTCGACCTCCAGCGTAGCGATGCCCGTGGCGATGCCTTGCTGGTAGATGGCGTGGACCGCCTCCCAGTCGTCGGTCGTCATGGCGCGGATCGTGATGGTCATGGCGGCGTTAGGGTGTCCGCCGGAACAGACAGTAGATGAACGGCTGCACCATACCGGTCGGCGTGTGATGGTCTTCGCCGTGTGCCTCGCGCAATTCGAACGCCCGACCCAGCTCGGCGCTGAGCGTGGCCGGGCCGTACCGCGCGACGTCCAATCCGCTGCACCGCTTCGGTCCCTCGGTGCTGAACGTGGCGACGATGGCGTGCCCCCCGGGGGCGACCGCCTCCTCCAGCGCCCGGCGGTAGCCCTCTCGGTCGGCCTGGTCCGTGAGGAAGTGGAAGACCGCGCGGTCGTGCCACAGGTCCCAGCGGCGCGACGGGCGGAAGTCGGTGACGTCGGCTTCGATCCACTGCACCTGGCCGGCGCGCTCGCCCAGTCGTTGCTGCGCGTGCCGGATGCCCGAGGCCGCGACATCCAGCACGCTGATGTCGCCGTAGCCCCCCTGGAGGAGCGCGTCGACCAGGCTGGATGCGCCGGCTCCCACGTCTATGACTCCCTGGTCGGGACGCACGCCGGCGCGCTCGATGAGCCGTAGCGACAGCGTGGGCCGGGTCTGGAACCAGCTCACGCGGTCGGGCGGGTGCGTGTCGTAGACGCGCTCCCAGTGAGTCTTGCGAGTCACCGTCCCTCCGTCTCTTCTGCGGTCGTCACCCCGCCGGGCTCGCGATCGCGGCCGCCATCTCGGAGATCAGCTGCCATGCGCGCTCCACGTGCCGCCGCCGCGTGTTGGGGCTGCCGATTGCCATGCGGAGGACGAGTTGGCCGTCCAGCTTGGCGTGCGACAGGTACAGCTCGCCCGACGCGTTGAGCTCGTCCAACAGACGCTGGTTCACCTCGTCGCCGCCCACGTGCCGGAAGCAGACGAGGTTGAGTGGGGCAGGGGCCGCGAGCTCGAACTGGTCGTCGGTTTCCACCCATCCCGCGAAGTCGTGCGCCAGCTTCACGTGCTCGCGCACGTGGAGTTGCAGGCCCTCCACACCGTAGTGCCGGATCACGAACCACAGCTTCAGCGCGCGGAAACGCCGACCGAGCGGGATGTGCCAATCGCGGTAATCGAACACCGCCCCGGACTGCAGGGCTGCGGTACGCAGGTACTCCGGCAGAATGCTCAGCGTGTTGATGAGCGCCGCCCGGTCCGTCACGTAGAAGGCGTCGCAGTCGAAGTTGGTGAGCATCCACTTGTGGGGGTTGAAGCAGTAGCTGTCGGCCAGCTCTAGTCCGTCGTGGATCCAGCGGAACTCGGGACACAGCGCGGCGGTCCCCGCCAGCGCCGCGTCCACGTGGAGCCACAGGCCGTGCTGCCGGCAGATCTCGCCGATTGGCCGCAGCGGGTCCATCGCCGTGGACGGGGTGGTGCCGACCGTGGCCGTCACGAAGAACGGCGTGTGTCCCGCGGTCAGATCCCGGGTGATCGCCTGCTCCAGGGCCTCGGGCCGCATGGCGTAGCTGTGGTCGACCTCGATGAGGCGCAGGTTGTCGCGGCCGATCCCGACGACGCCGGCCGCCTTCGGCACCGACGAGTGCGCCTCGCTCGAGGCGTAGGCGGTGAGCGTGTCGGTCACGCCTTGGCTGTTGGAGCGGCCGTTGGTGGCCCGCTCCCGCGCCGCCAACATGGCGCAGAGGGAGGCGCTCGAGGCCGTGTCCTGGATGACGCCGCCGCCGTCCCCGGTGGACTTGAACGACTCGGGCAGCGCGAGCATGTCTACCAGCCAGTCGAGCACACGCGTCTCGAGTTCGGTGCATGCCGGGCTCGTGGCCCACGCCATCCCCTGCACGCCGAGTCCGGAGGACACGATGTCCCCCAGGATGGCCGGGCCCGACGCGTTGGCCGGGAAGTAGGCGTAGAAGTTGGGCGATTGCCAGTGCGTCACGCCCGGCAGGATCACGTCGTTCAGGTCCTGCAGCAGCGCCTCGAGGGGCTCGCCCTTAGCGGGGGCGGTATCGGGCAGGTGGCGGCTGATCTCGCCGGGCTCGACCTGAGACAAGACGGGGTAGTCCTCCAGGCGCTCCATGTATTGTGCGACCCAGTCCACCACCGCGTGGCCCGCGCGGCGGAACTCGTCGGGTGTCATATGGATCTCTGTGAGTGTGGTCATGACCGGCTCGTGGTTGGGTCACTTCGTGGGCGACCCCGCGCCACCTGAGCTCGCAAGAAAGATGGCGAACGCGTCGTGCGCCCAAACGACCTCGGGGCTATGAAAGCCCGACTGCTCCAGCTCTTTCAGCGTTTGCGCCGTGGTCCAGGGATGATCCTGCCGGCTCTCCTTCTCGGAGTTCCACTCCACGAAGTCTCTCGGGCAGCCGGCCGCCAGAGCGTGCTCGGCGCGCTGCCGCACGAAGTGCTCCTGCACAGCCGGGTCGGAATGCACGATCATGTCGCCCCAGACGAAGACGCCGCTGGGGGTGAGCCAGCGCCTGACTGCGCCCAGGGTTCGGCGCTTGGCATCTGCGGGCAGGTTGTGCAGCACGAGGTTCGAGAACACCGCGTCGAGCTGCTGCTGCGGTTCGTACGCCGCGGCGTCGCCGTGGACGATGCTGACGCGAGCTCCGTGAGGCGCGAGCAGCCCGCGGGCCTGCTCGATCATGTCGGGGGAGGCGTCCAGCGCCGTCACGTGAGCCGCGGGAAGCTCGCGCAGCACGAGGTCCGACACATTTCCGATGCCGGCACCGATGTCCAGGACGGTGCTCGGACCGGCGAGCCGCAGGAGATCGAGGATGCACTCCAGCATCTCGTCGTACCGGGGTACCAGCTGCCGGATCTTCTCAGCGTAGCCGGCACTGAACTCGGCGTAATAGTCCTCGGCGGTTCGCGTCACCGGTGGATCGGCGTCCTGCGCAAGTGAGTCATCACTTCCTGATGTAGTAGCGCATGATGGGCCGGGTGGGAGACCTCCGGGCCACTTCGGCAAACCCCGCTCGTTCGAATGCCGGCGCGAGGCCGTGCCAGGCGAAGGCGTCGGGCATGCGGTCCTGCTTGGGCTCCGCGGGATAGCCCTCCACGATCCCGGCGCCGTGCCGCTTGGCGTGCTGCACCGCCGCCTTGAGGAGCTCCACGGAGACCCCCGTGCCCCGGTGAGCCTTGTCCACGAAGAAGCAGACCACCGACCAGACGGGCTCGTCGTCCACCGGCTTGAGGATGCGGGAGCGTTCCAGGGTACCGTACCGCTCCCGCGGAGCGACGGCACACCACCCGATCGGCTCCCTGCCGGCGTAGGCGATGATCCCGGGGATCTCCCCCTTCCGTACGATCGCCTTCATGGCCCGCTTGTTCCCGGCGCCCTTGCGCCGCTCGAACTCAGAGCGCCTGAGCCGCCACCACATGCACCAGCAGCCCCCGCAGGCGCCCCGCTCGCCGAACAGCCGCTCGAGGTCGGCCCAGTGCTCGAGGGTGAGGGGGTGGAAACGGAGGCGCCTGCCCCCCCTCACGCGGCTCTCTGGGGTCCGCTTGCGGTTCATGTCGCCTATTCTCGCTCCCGGCCGCCTGTGCCGGAAGGGCCCGGCATCTGCGCGGCTGAGTGGGTCGTTTTGAACCAGGCGTTATAAAGCGTGAGGGAAATCACTGAATCGCGACTTGCGCACTTGCGCGTCGTCCCTATCTTGGCGCCCACTGGGTCGAGGCTGCGGTACACCCTACCACAGATTCCTCCCGCGCGACTACAGTGAATGGAATTGAACAGCGCCCTAACTCGTATTGTGCGTGGTTCCGGCGACCTCCGCAGCCTGCGGTCGTGGCCGGGGCTCTGTAGCGCGCTGCTCATCGGGGATCGCGACTGATACAGGCGGGTCCGCCGTCCGGCGGCGCGCCTTTCGTACATCAAAAGGTCGAGTGAGACAGGGCCGGTGGGCACTGCGCCGCCGGCACGACGCAACGAGATTCCTCATCACCCCTCTCGACGGAGGTCGCGCATGAGCAGTGCATCAAGAATCCGGTTGCGGCTGACGGCCGTGGCGGCGCTGACGGTGTTCGCGTTTGCCTGTGCGGATGGGCCGACGGAAGCGCCGCTGGTGGACCAGCCAGTGTTCGCGAAGGCTGCCGTCGGCGATGCCGCTGAGACCATTCTCGCCACTATGAACCGGGTGAACGAGGGGCTCGCGGCCGAAGGCACCGAGTATAGAGTCGTGTGGGCGGAGTACATCACCGGTGTCGGCGACGAGGTCGGCAACATTGTCATCACCAAGCATGTGGGCAACAAGCAGCTTGAGGCCGATTTCGTGCCCTTCGATTCGCGGCGGGGCTGGAGCGGGCCGGTCGGCGGGGCAACGGATGACATCACTTACGCGATCGATCGAACTGCGGATGCGGTGCCGTTCTTCGGCGGCCTCACTGGCGCCCAGACCGACGCAGCCATCGTCAGAGCCATGAACACTTGGGACGCGGAGCAGTGCTCCGACCTCCCGCTCAGTAGGAATCCCGATCTTGGCTGGGATATCGGCGTCGTGCGCTTCTTTGACCTCGCTCCCCCGTTTAGCAGTCCCCCGTTTGTAGATGGCAGCCCCTTCGTTTTTGCCGACATTCAGCACGCGGGCTGGCGTGACATCAACTTCCCCGGCGGAATCCTAGGGGTCACCTTCACGTTCAACTTCTGCGATCCGTGCGGTGACGATCCGGTGTTCACCGATATCAACAACGACAGGAAGCTCGACGTGGCGTTCCGCGAGATCTATTACGATCCGAGCTTCTTCTGGGCCGACGACGGCGTGTCCAACGTGGACGTCGAGACCATAGCGCTGCATGAGGTCGGCCACGGGCTGAGCCAGGCGCACTTCGGCAAGATCTTCATCACGAAGAACGGAAAGCTGCATTTCGCGCCGCATGCGGTGATGAATGCGTTCTACTTTGCCCCGCAGCGGACTCTCTTGGGCACCGACAACGGCGGCCACTGCAGCATCTGGGCGAGCTGGCCGAACAACTAGCAGTAAGGCACCTCTTACAAACACGACCGGCGGCGGAGCGATCCGCCGCCGGTCTGTTGTTCCGGGTGTGCGCGGGAGATTAGCCGACCCCTACCGGTTCTCCCTCGCCGCCCGTGCCAGCCGCTGCACCAGCCGCTTGGCCCAGCGGTGCACGTTGTGACTCGCCTCCCGCTTGCGCAGCGCCCTCATGCGGGCGCGCCGCTCGCCCTTGGGCATGGCGAGGGCCTGGTGCAGCTTGGCGGCTGTGTCGTCGATGTTGTAGGGGTTTACCAGCAGGGCCTCGGTCATCGTCTCGGCCGCGCCGGCCGTGTGTGATAGCAGCAACACGCCGGGGTCGTTCACCTGACAGGCCACGTATTCCTTCGCCACCAGGTTCATCCCGTCGCGCAGCGGTGTGACGAATCCCACTTCGGCGTCGCGGTACATGGCGGTCAGCTTGTCGGGTGACACCGAGCGGTACAGGTAGCGGATCGGCGTCCAGCTGGCGCTGCTGAATCGCCCGTTCACCTGGCCCACCAGCTCGTCGATCTCGCGCTTGAGCTCCTTGTATTCGGTGACCTCCGAACGGCTCGGAACGGCGAGCTGGAGCAGTGTGACGTTCTGCCGGTGCTGGGGATGCGTCTCCAGCAGGCGGGCGAAGGCGTGAATCCGCTGTGGGATGCCCTTGGTGTAGTCGAGCCGGTCCACGCCGAGCACCACGCGCTCCTGGTTGCCGAATCCGGCATCGGGCGCGCCCTTGGCGAGCGACTCGTAGTGGGCGAAGTCGATGCCCAGCGGGAGCGCGATCACCCGCACGGTGCGCCCGTCGATCTGCACGATGCCGCGCCGCACGTCGGTCTTGAGGCCCAGCAGCCGGTGCGTGCAGTCGAGGAAGTTCCGCACGTAGCCCGACACGTGGAAGCCTACCAGGTCCGCGGCCAGCAGACCGCGCAGCAGCGGCCGCGCCCAGGGCAGCACGCGGAACACGTCGTAGGGCGGGAAGGGGATGTGCAAGAAGAACCCGACGGCCACCTCCGGAGCCAACTTGCGCAGGTATCCGGGCGTGAGCATCAAGTGGTAGTCGTTCACGATCACATGATCGTCGGGCTGGATCGCAGCGGCGGTGGCCTCGGCGAAACGCTCGTTCACGCGCTGGTAAGCATCCCACTCGCTGGTCTCGAAGACGGCTTGCCCCGGCAGAGTGTGGAACAAGGGCCAGAGGGTGCGGTTGGAGAAGCCCTGGTAGTACGGCTTGACGTCATGGCGCGGGATCCCGACTGGCGCGAGCTGATAGTGGTCTTCGCCATCCGAGACACTCTCGCCGGGGCGCAGCTCCAAGCCCGGCCAGCCGATCCAGAGTCCGCCGCGGTCCTCCAGTATCGGCTCGAACGCCGCGACCAGGCCGCCGCTGGAGCGCACCCGCTCCGGGCCGCGCGGACCGCGCCGCAGCGTTACCGGGAGGCGATTGCTCACCGTCACCAGCCCAGACTCGCGCCGTTCCCTGGTGCGATCGTCGGGCATGCTCGTCCTTCCGCCGGACTGCATCTACAAGTTTACCGCTTGGGGGGGCGCTTAGCGAGGGCGTCACCGTCTCGCTACGCGACCGATTAGATTGTTTCTTCCAATGTCGACACCGAGCTCCTCCGCAGTGCGGGGCGTGGTCGCCCTCTCCAAGGCGTTTGCCAGCCGCTACGGCGTGCCGGTCATATCGCACATCGACAGCGACATCTTCCGCCGCACCTACTTCACGCACTGTCTGCGGTGCAACTTCTGCTCCGACGCGTGCTGCCAGTATGGTGTGGATGTGGACCTCTACCACTACGAGCGGATTCAGCGACACGCCGACGGCATCGAGCGGTACACCGGGATCCCGCGGGCGCGGTGGTTCACGGGTGAGTACGAGGACGATCCGGAGGTGCCGGGCGGCGGATCACACCGCACGCGCGTGGTGGACGGGTACTGCGTGTTCCACAACCGCCAGGGGCAGGGTTGCTTGCTCCACGCGTATTGTATCGAGCAGCGGATCGACCACCGCGAGCTCAAGTCGATGGTCGACTGCCTGTTCCCACTATCGTTCTATGACGACACGCTGTGTGTGGCGGACGAGGTGGACGATGACGAGCTGGTGTGTCTCGATACCGGACCCACGATCTACCGTGGGGGGCGGGAGGAGCTGGAGTACTACTTCGGCGAGCGGTTTGTCGCCGCGTTGGACACGCTCGAGACGCAGGTTCTGCGAGCCTGATCCCTACTTGGCGCCGGCGCCGGCCTCGGCCGGTACCAGATCGATGAACCGGTGTCCTTCGAACTCCACGGTCTCCCCCAGCGAGAACTCCACGGGGGAGTCGAACTCCGGGCCGTCGAACACGAAGGTGTGGAACTCCCCGCGCTCGCCGCATGGGTCGAGGTCGTCGCGCGTGCTGATCTCGGTCACGAGGTCGGCGTCGAACTCGCGCCCGAGTAACGGCGCCGCACCGCGCCCGACCTCGGCGCTCACGACGATGGCACGGTAGCCGCGCTCCACCACGGCCCACGCGACCTCCACAGCCGGGCCGCCCCAGAGCGGCTCGATGTGCTGCAGCCCGGCTGCCCGCACCCGCTCCTCATACCACGCGCGCACGTCCATCAGGCTCACGTTGCCGAAGACGATTCCGGTGACGCCGAGGTCCTTGAGCTCGCGCAGCGTCTTGAGAAACGCCGCCTCGAATGTGGTGGGGAGCGTGGGGGTGCTGACGCACTCCAGCCCCAGCGACTGCGCCTGCTGCTCGATGAGCTCGTGGCGCACGCCGTGGAATCGGACGCGGCCGGTGGCACCGTCGTAGAAGCTCACCAGGAAGCGAACGTCGAGTCCCGCGTCGCGGGCGCGGTCGAGGGCGAGGATGGAGTCCTTCCCGCCGCTCGTCATGAGGGCGTAGGCCATGGGAGAAGTTACAGGCGGGGCCGCGCCGGCGTTAGATGGAGGAAGTGTGACCACTTGACTCTGCTCCCCCGCCCCGTGAGTAGTTCAGGACCGTGGCCGAGCAGAAGCAGGAGAAGAAGAGGCGACTCGATCCCGCCCTGGTGTGGCGTGAGGCGCGCGAGATCATCTGGACGCGCCGGCGCCGCCTGGCCCTCGGCGCGCTCATCATGATCGTCAACCGGCTCGCGGGGCTCGTGCTGCCGGGCTCATCGAAGTACCTGATCGACAACGTGATCGGGCAGGGACAGGTCGAGCTGCTAGTCCCCCTGGCCGCGGCGGTGGGAGCCGCCACGCTGGTGCAGGCGAGCACGTCATTCGGGCTCGCGCTGGTGCTGGGGGTGACCGCCCAGCGCGCCATCGCCGACATGCGCAAGGCGGTGCAGGCGCACGTGAGCCGGCTCCCGGTGCGCTACTTCGACTCCACAAAGACCGGCGTCCTGATCTCGCGCATCATGACCGACGCCGAAGGCATCCGGAACCTGGTTGGCACGGGATTGGTGCGTCTCACCGGCGGGCTCGTGACGGCGGCCATCGCCCTCGCCGTGCTGTTCGTGCTCAACTGGAAGCTCACCGTGGTGATCCTCATCGTGCTCGTCACGTTCGGTGGGGCGATGGCCTACGCGTTCAACAAGCTGCGCCCCATCTTCCGCGAGCGCGGCAAGATCAACGCCGAGGTCACGGGTCGTCTGGCCGAGTCGCTGGGCGGTGTGCGGGTGGTGAAGGCCTATGTGGCCGAGCGAGGGGAGCAGCTCGTGTTCGCGCGCGGAGTGCACCGGCTGTTCCGCAACATTGCCCAGTCAGTCACGGGGATCTCCGGAATCGGCGCCTTCACTACGGTGATCGTGGGCGCCATCAGCGTCATCATGATCGTGGTGGGCGGCCGCGCGATCATCGACGGCACCATGACGCTTGGTGACTTCGTGATGTACATCTTCTTCACCGGTTTGGTCGCCGCGCCTCTCGTCTCCATTGCTGAGATCGGCACACAGATCAGCGAGGCCTTCGCCGGCCTGGACCGCATCCGTGAGATCCGCCGGATGGCGACGGAGGAGGGGGAAGACTCGAGCAAGGAGCCCCTGGGCTCCATCGACGGCGAGATCGCGTTCCGCGGCGTGTGGTTCGAGTACAACCTCGATGTCCCTGTGCTCAGGGACGTCTCGTTCACCGCGCCCCCCGGGTCCACGACCGCGCTCGTCGGCTCCAGCGGGTCGGGCAAGAGCACCCTCATTTCCCTGGTCATGGCGTTCAACCAGCCACAGCAGGGCACGATCACCCTGGACCGGCGTGATCTCGGCTCGATCCGGCTGCGAGACTACCGCAGCCTGCTCGGCGTGGTGCTCCAGGAGAATTTTCTGTTCGACGGCACCATCGCCGAGAACATCGGCTTCGCGCGCCCGCACGCCACGCCGCAGGAGATCGAGGAGGTGGCGCGGATCGCCCACGCGAACGTCTTCATCGAGGAGTTCGAGGACGCCTACGACACCATCGTGGGAGAGCGCGGCATCAAGCTCTCGGGCGGGCAACGGCAGCGGATCGCCATCGCCCGCGCGATCCTGGCCGATCCCAAGATCCTCATTCTCGACGAGGCGACATCCAGCCTCGACAGCGAGAGTGAGGCGATGATCCAGGACGGTCTGCGCTCGCTCAGGCGCGGTCGCACGACGTTCGTGATCGCGCACCGCCTCTCCACCATCCGCAGCGCCGACCAGATCCTGGTGCTCGAGGAGGGGGAGATCGTGGAGCGCGGCACGCATGACGAGCTGCTCGCCCGGCGCGGCCGGTATCGCCAGCTATACGACAAGCAGTACCTCATCGAGCACGACCGCTTCATCAATCCGGGGGAAGACCACACACCGGAGCCGGAGGAGGTGGAGCCGGTGCCGGGCGGGGGCGTGCGCTCGCCGCGGGACCTGTAGCGAGCTGGGGCCCAGCGGGAGGCGCTCCTAGGCGCGTGAGCGCTGCAGGTACTGCCTGAGTTCGCCCAGGTCGTCCAGGTGCCGCGCTCCTATCCCATCGATCTGGCGGCTCAAAGGAACGGTCGCCGCTCCCCCGACCAGCAACTCCACGCCGTCGCTCAGCGCCGCTCGCAGCTCTGCGAGCTCCGCTAGGAGTCGCGCGGAATCGTCAGCGCGGACGCTGCTCACGGCCACCGCCCGGGCGCCGGACTGTGCCGCGGCGTTCGCGATATCGGCCGCGGGAAGGTCGGGTCCCAGCTGGCACGCGCGCCAGCCCTCGGTGCCCGCGACTACCCCCACCAGCATGGCACCCATCTCGTGCCGCTCGCCGGCGGGCGTCGTGACCAGGATCAAGGGGGCCGAGGCGGGGACCTCTAGGATCTCCTGGATCCACTGCAGCGTGCGCTTGA
Source organism: uncultured Gemmatimonadaceae bacterium (assembly GCA_964348295.1). GTDB lineage: Bacteria > Gemmatimonadota > Gemmatimonadetes > Gemmatimonadales > GWC2-71-9 > WVYX01. Next base: position 133,961 of record CAYGBV010000019.1, on the reverse strand, counting down.
CGATGACGGAGGCGGCGTGCTCATGAGCGGGGGTCAGCGTGCCGTCGTGCCAGCGATCACCGATTTGGCGCAGGAGGGGGGCGAGCAAGTGGTCCACGAAGCCCGTGGCTCCCAGGGCTAAGACGGCCTGCCCCAGCACGAACTGCAACTGGGCCGAGTCGAGGGCTTCCACGGCGGCGAGCGCGGTAGCCAGGTAGTCTTGGCTCACGCCTTGTGCCGCGCGCTCCAGAGCGGTCGGCGGCGCCGGCGCGCGGGCGGCGGCATCCTCCTCCACCAACGCGGCCAGCTCCTCGGTGCCCAGACCGGCCACCTGCCGAATCGCCCGGCCCGCCAGCGTGGCACGATTGAGCAGGCTGAGGCGCTCTATGTCTGCGTCTGAGTAGAGCCGCTGCCCACCCTCGCTGCGCTGCGGGGTGACCACTCCGTAGCGCCGCTCCCAGACCCGCAGGACGTCGGGCGAGAGCCCGGTACGCAGGGAGACCACCCTGATGGGGTGGCGCGGCTCCCGATTCTTGGCTGATGGGCTCATGGGCGACAAGATACTCGTGTGTCTAAGTTCTGTCAATATTTGGACTTGTACAAAGGCTTGACAACAGCTAGACCAGCCCCTAGTTTCATGGACGTCAGTTAGACAGAAAATCTTCCACAGGAGGTCAGAATGAAGACGCTCGATATCGTCGCCGCGGCCCTGCTCGTGATCGGCGGCCTGAATTGGGGCCTCGTCGGCGCCGCCGACTTCGATCTCGTTGCCACGCTGTTCGGCGGCGGCAGCCCGCTGGGCAAGCTGGTCTACATCCTCGTCGGCATCAGTGCCCTGTACCAGGCCCTGCAGTGGAAGGCGATCCAGCGCCGCTGGCTCGCCGCCCCGGGGCGGGCCTAGGTCGGGGGGATTCCGCATCCACGAGCACGCAACCTCATCACTACCTGGAGGCATTCATCATGAAGTTCCGCACCCTCAGCACCCTGGTGGCCGCCGGCCTGTTGCTCGCCGGCTCGGCCGAGGCCCAGATGAAGTACACGAGCAGTTCAGCCGGCGACACCTCGAACGACATCGTGGACGTGGCAGTGGCCGCCGGCTCGTTCAACACCTTGGCGGCGGCCCTCAAGGCCGCGGGCCTGGTTGAGACGCTCAAGGGCGAGGGCCCGTTCACGGTGTTCGCCCCGACGGACGAGGCGTTCGCGAAGCTCCCCGAAGGCACCGTCGAGGCGCTGCTCGAGGACACCGAGAAGCTGACCGCGATCCTGACCTACCACGTGGTGGCCGGCCGCGTCACCTCCGATCAGGTGGTGCAGCTCGACCGCGCGACGACCGTGAACGGTCAGGACGTGAAGATCAAGGTGAAGGGCGGCTCGGTATACGTGAACGGCGCCAAGGTGGTGCAGGCCGACGTCGAGGCCTCGAACGGCGTGATTCATGTCATCGACAGGGTGATCCTGCCCGAGTGGTAGGCCGATCTTCCGAGGGGCCGGCGCGAGTGCGCCGGCCCCGTATTCTCTTCGCTACTCTGAGCTGTGGCGTCGCTGTCGGGCGGCGCCGCCCGGTGCGAGCATGAGCCCCGTTCCCAGCATCCGCATCCGAGGCGCCAACGACGCGCCACTGCGCCGGGACGGCGGGTTCGTGCTGTACTGGATGACTGCGCACCGCCGACTCACGTCCAACTACGCGCTTCAGAGGGCGGTAGAGTGGGCCAATGAGCTTGCCAAGCCGCTGCTTGTGCTGGAGGCGCTCCGCGCGGGGTATCCCTGGGCCAACGAGCGCTTCCATGCATTCGTGCTCCAGGGCATGGCCGACCACGCTGCGGCTCTTGCCGGGGGTCCGGTCGGCTACCTGCCCTATGTCGAACCAGAGCCGGGGGCGGGAAAAGGCCTGTTGGAGGCGCTCGCGGCCTCGGCTGCCGTGATCGTGACCGACGACTATCCGGCGTTCTTCCTGCCCCGCATGACCGAGGCCGCCGCCGAGCGACTGCCCGTGTCGCTCGAGGCGGTGGACGCCAACGGGCTCCTCCCGCTCCGGGCCGCCCCGCATGCGTTCGGGACGGCATATCAGTTCCGTCGGTTCCTGCACCGCGCCCTGCCGGAGCACCTTGTGGACTGTCCGCTCGCCGATCCGCTGGCGGCACTCGACGCGCCGCGCTTCGCCAGCATGGATCCAGCCGTGGCTCATCGCTGGCCCGCCGCGTCGCCTGCGTTGCTCGCGGTCGAGCCCGCAGCCCTGGCCGCGCTGCGGATCGACCACGCCGTGCCACCGGCCCCCCTGAGCGGAGGCTCCGCGGCCGCCCACCAAGCTGCCCACCGCTTCGTGCAGCAGCGGCTCGCGCACTACGCAGAGCGACGCAACGAGCTGGGCGAGCCGGGAACGAGCGGACTCTCGCCGTATCTCCACTTCGGTCACCTGGGTGCCCACGAGCTGTTCGCGAGCGTGGCGCAGACCGAAGGATGGACGCCGGACGAGCTCAGGCCGGAGGCGCGCGGCGGCCGCGCCGGTTGGGGGATGCGGGAGAGCGCCACGGCCTTCGTGGACCAGCTGGTCACGTGGCGCGAGCTGGGATACAACATGTGCGCGTTCCGCCCCGACTACGACCGCTACGACTCGCTGCCTGAGTGGGCACGTCGCACCCTCGCTGAGCATACGCGCGATCCGCGGGAGTACTGCTACGAGCTCACCGCGTTCGAGACGGCGGCCACGCACGACGAGCTGTGGAACGCGGCGCAGCGCCAACTGCTGCGTGAGGGGCGGATACACAATTACCTGCGCATGCTGTGGGGCAAGAAAATCCTCGAGTGGTCGGCGTCGCCCCTGGACGCGCTGCAGTTCATGGTTGAGCTCAACAACAAGTACGCGCTGGACGGCCGCGATCCGAACTCCTACTCGGGCATCTTCTGGGTGCTGGGCCGCTACGATCGACCCTGGGGGCCGGAGCGACCGGTGTTCGGCAAGGTGCGCTACATGAGCTCCCAGAACGCGGCGCGCAAGCTGAGCGTCGAGTCGTATCTCGAGCGCTACGGCCGCGCGGTGCAGGGGGCGCCGGCATGAGAAACGGCAAACGTTTCCTGCTGTCGCGCAAGCAGATCGTGCCGGCCGATCTCGCTGCCGTGTTCGCGTTCTTCAAGGACCCGAGTAACCTGGCCGAGATCACCCCACCGTGGCTCAACTTCCAGATGCGATGGGCGTCGGACCGGGTGGTGCGGAAGGGCACCCGCATCCGCTACCACATCCGCTGGCTGGGCGTCCCGCTGCTGTGGGAGTCCTGCATCGCCCGCTACGTCGAGAACGTGTGCTTCGCCGACGAGATGGTGGTCGGGCCGTACAAGTCGTGGTATCACCTGCACACCTTCCGTCCGGTGGCGGAGGGCGTTCAGATGTCGGACCGCGTGGAGTATGCGCTGCCGTTCGGGCCGCTCGGTCTGGTGGCGCACGCCGCCGTGGTGCGGCGGCAAGTCGACGGGATCTTCGAGTATCGGGCACGGCGGATCGGAGAGCTTTTCCAGGGCCCGTAGACTCCTCGCGCCACCGCTTGGAATCCCCTCTGACGCGACGTACCTTCGAGGCATGACGTCGAAGGCGACGCTCGAGTACACGCTCTACCTCGTTCGCGTAGCACCCGAGGTGGCTACCAAGGCGCGCAAGACGCGGCGGCGTTTCCAGCAGCGCCTGGTGCGCAACCTGCGCGATGCGCTCGACGCCGGCGAAATCGACTGCCGCGTCGATGACCGCTGGAGCCGCATTCTCGTGGAAGCGTCCGACCGTGCGGCGCTGAGCCGTTTGGCCTCGGTGTTTGGCGTTAGCAGCGTGTCACAGGTTGAGGCGCGGCTGACCGCCGATCTCGACGAGATCGTACGGGTGGGCGAATCGCTCTATGCCGACCGCGTGCGGGACCGGAAGTTCGCGGTGGATGCGCGCCGCGCCGGTTCGTACCCGTTCACCGGGCAGGACATCAGGGTGCAGCTCGGCGCAGCCCTCGACCGGCACGCCGCGTCGGTCGACCTAAGCCATCCGGACGTCACCGTGTCGGTGGAGGTGCGCGACGGAGAGGCGTTCCTCTTCAGCGGTCGGGAGAAAGGGGCGGGCGGACTGCCGCTCGGGGTCGAGGGGAAGGCCGTGTGCCTCATCTCGGGTGGGTTCGACTCGGCGGTGGCCGCCTGGCTCATGCTCAAGCGCGGCATCTCCCTCGACTACGTGTTCTGTAACCTGGGCGGTGAGGCGTATGAGCGCGCCGTCGTGTCGGTGGCCAAGGTGCTGGCCGACGAATGGAGCTTCGGCGACCGGCCGCGCATCCACGTCGTGGACTTCGTGCCGGTAGTGGAGGAGCTCAAGGCGAAGGTACAGCCCAAGTATTGGCAGGTAATCCTCAAGCGGCTCATGTACCGCGCTGCCGAGGCGGTGGCGGGCGAGCTCCGGGGCGAAGCGGTCGTGACTGGCGAGGCGGTGGGGCAGGTCTCCTCGCAGACCCTGGGTAACCTGCGCGCCATCGACGAGGTAGCGTCGCTTCCGGTGTTCCGGCCGCTGGTGGGGTTGGACAAGCTCGAGATCATCGCACTGGCGGAGCGCATCGGCACCGCCGTGTTGAGCGCCCGCGTGCGGGAGTACTGCGCCATCCTCCCGGACCGGCCGGTGACCCACGCCAAGCCCGCCGCGGCCCGGGACGAGGAGTCGCACGTCGATCTCTCCCTGCTCGATGCGGCGGTGGCCGGCCGGAAGGTGCTGGACCTGCGCGAGCTGCGCGACGTGGACCTGGTGCAGCCGTACCTGTTCGTCACCGAGATCCCCGACGGCGCCGTGGTGCTCGACTGCCGCGAGCCGCACCACTTCCAGCACTGGCACTATCCCGGTGCCGAGCGACGCGACATCGGCGACCTGGCGGCACGCTTCAAGCAGCTCGACAAGACCCGCACCTACGTGCTCTACTGCAGCGTCGGGGTGCAGACCGCTTACGTGGCCGAGGTCATGCAGCGGGAGGGCTACGAGGCCTACTCCTTCAAGGGAGGGGCGCGCCCCCTGATGCGGTATGCGCGGGAGCGGGGTCTGCCAGTCACGGCCTGAGCCCGCGTCTGCGCGCCCGTCCACTCCGACACCACGCCCCCTCCATCATCGCGTAGTGTGCCGCGGCGCCGGCCGCTGGCGCACGCGCCTCCGTCGGACCATACTAGGGCCCGCAGGCACCTCCTGACACTTAGGACCGTTACCGGACCGCCTCCGATGCCGAAAGGATCGCGCGCATGACCGAGCCTCGAGCTGCCGCGGAGACTGCCAAGCCGCCACCGCCGGTGTTCTATCGCTGGGCGGTGCTGGTCGTGATCAGCCTGGCGATGTTCGGAAACTACTATGTGTACGATGCGGTGAGTCCGATCGCCGACCTACTGAAGGAACAGCTCGGCTTCTCCGACAGGAACATCGGACTGCTCAACGCGATCTACAGCTTCCCGAACATCGTGATGGTGCTGATCGGTGGCATCATCATCGACAGGATCGGGGTCAAGAAAGCGACCCTCTTGTTCGGCGTGCTCTGCTTCGTGGGGGCGGTGATCACGGCCGCCACGAGTGAGCTCGCCGTCATGGCCACTGGCCGCCTGATCTTCGGCGTCGGGGCGGAGTCGCTGATCGTCTCGGTGACCACGGCCATCGCACGGTGGTTCAAGGGGAAGGAGCTGTCCTTCGCGTTCGGCGCGAACCTCACTATCGCGCGCCTTGGGTCGTTCCTCGCGCTCAACTCCCCCACCTGGGCGAGACCCGCCTTCGAGAGTTGGCAATGGCCACTGCTGATCTCCGTTGCGGTCGGGAGCCTCTGTGTGGTGGGTGGCCTCATCTACTGGATCATGGAGGACAGCGCGACCCGGCAGTACCAGATCGGCGAGGCGGAAGAGACCGAGAAGATCGTCTTCGCTGACCTCTTCCGCTTCCCCAAGTCGTACTGGTACGTCGTGCTGCTATGTGTCACGTTCTACTCAGCGATCTTCCCGTTCCAGACGTTCGCCGTGAAGTTCTTCATCGAGGCCCACGGTACGACCCGCGAATTCGGCGGCTTTCTCTCCAGCCTGATCACGCTGTTCGCGATGGTCTTCACGCCGCTCTTCGGCTACGTGGTGGACCGTGTCGGCAAGCGCGCGCTGTTCATGATGTGGGGCTCGCTGCTTCTGGTGCCGGTCTACCTCATGATGGCCTACTCCGGGATCTCCCTGCTCATACCGATGGCGATGATGGGGATCGCGTTCTCACTGGTGCCCGCGGTGATGTGGCCCTCGGTGGCCTATCTGATCGAGGAGGGGAAGCTCGGCACCGCCTACGGCCTGATGACCATGATCCAGAACATCGGTCTGTTCGGGTTCAACATGATGATCGGCTGGGCCAACGATTATGCGGGTGCCAGCGTCCAGAACCCGGGGGGCTACGCTCTCGGCATGTGGATCTTCTCCGTCCTCGGCTTCCTGGGGTTCTTCTTCGCGTGGCTGCTGCGGAAGCAGGAAACCGGTCCCCACGCCCACGGGTTGGAGACGATCACGGTGAAGTCGACGCAGGAAGCGGAGGCGCAAGCGCGGGAGTAGCTCGGCGTTCGACGGGTAGCAGTCGCTCAAGAGTGAACGGCGGTCTCCTAAGAGGAGGCCGCCGTTCGCTTCCGGGCGTCCGCAGCCCGGTCCTTCGGGAGGTGGTAGTGAGTTAGTCCTGCTGACCGCGACGCGTCGGGCCGAGCGGTGGGTCGCTCGCTCACCCCTCCAGCGAGAACCTTGCAGGGCGGCAAGGCGCCCAACACGTCGTGGTTTGGATGAGTGAACGTCGGAGCGGTCGCGACGGTTCCCCGGGTCCGAGCGCGACGGCAACGAGCCTGCGTCGCGCGGGATCGTGTGTGTCCCATTGGGGACCCGCGGCACGGCTGGTCCGTCGGAACTGCTAAGTACTCATGGGATATCGTGTTATACAGCAGGCGGACGGTCGAGGACTGCCAGGGCGGGCCGAGGAACTTACGAAATATCGTCAATCGTGCGAGATTGTCAGGGAGTGGCGGCGGCACGGGCTGAGACGTCCCGGCGCGAGCGCCGCACAACCCGACACGAGCGCACGAGTCATGAGTCCAGGCGACACCGGAGAATTCGTCGTCCGGGCGGACGAACCCACCCCGATCGGACGGAAGAGCCGCGAGCAACTCCTCTCGGAGCTGGAGGTACTGCAGGTACAGTTCGAGGCGTCGCGCGAGGCCCGCCAGGTGCTGCAGCGCGCCGGGGAAGCGCTGCGCAAGAGCGAGGACCGACTGCGCACGTTCTTCGAGTACTCGAACGATGCCCTGTTTGTGATCGACCCTGTACGTGACGTCATCCTCGACGTCAACCCGCGCGCCTGCCAGCTGCTCGGCTACACGCGGGAGGAGTTCCTGACGCTACCGGCCTCGGCGATCCACCCCGAGGAGCTGCCTCGGTTCCGGGAGTTCACGCGCGGCGTGCTGCGCAACGGCATGGGCTGGACCGACGAGCTCACCTGCCTCACCAAGGAAAAGAGTGCGCTGGCCGCCGAGATCTCGGCTTCGGCCGTGGAGATCGAGGGAGAGCGGCGCATCATCGCCTGGGTGCGCGACGTCACGCAGCGCAAGGAGGCAGAGGCCAAGTTGCGGGAGAGCGAGGAGCGCTTCCGCCGCCTGGTCGAGCGCGCCGCCGACGCGTTCTACGTCATCGAGGAGGACGGCCGCATCGTCGATGTGAACCAGCAGGCGGTGGATTCCACCGGGTTCGACCGCGACGAGCTGGGCGGGATGCACGTGTGGGACATCTGGGAGGGGTTCTCTCCGGAGCTGCTGCGCAGAAACCTCGCGGAGATCGAACGGTCCGGCCCCACCACGCTGGGCGGTTCGCATCGCCGCAAAGATGGCACGCGGTTTCCCGTCGAGGTACGCACTTGCCTGCTGGAGGAGCGGGGCACCAAGCGAGTGTTGGCTCTGGCCCGCGACATCTCTGAGCGGGTCGAGGCCGAGGAGCAGCGCCGCAGGCTCAATCTCGAGAAGGTGTATCTCCAGGAAGAGATCCAGATGGAGCACAACTTCGGGGAGATCGTCGGGGCATCACGCACCATCAAGAGTCTGTTCCGCGATATCGAGCGCGTCGCCGCCACCGACTCCACCGTGCTCATCACGGGCGAGACCGGCACCGGCAAGGAGCTGGTCGCGCGTGCGATCCACGGGGCAAGCGCGCGTCAGAACAGCGTGCTCATCAAGGTCAACTGCGCGGCACTCTCCTCGGGTCTCATCGAGAGCGAGCTGTTCGGCCACGAGAAGGGCGCCTTCACGGGCGCCACGCAGCGCCGCGTCGGGCGGTTCGAGCTCGGCGACGGCGGGAGCATCTTCCTCGACGAGATCGGCGACCTCCCTGCCGAGCTCCAGGTCAAGCTGCTCCGCGTGCTGCAGGACGGCGAGTTCGAGCGCGTGGGTGGCAGCAAGACCCTTAAGGTGGACGTGCGGGTCATGGCGGCCACCAACCGCGACCTCGAGCAGGCGGTGGAGCAGGGTCGCTTCCGCTCCGACCTCTACTTCCGGCTCAAGGTTTACCCGATCCACGTGCCGGCCCTGCGGGAGCGGAAGGGCGACATTCCCCTCCTGGTGAACTACCTCGTGCAGAAGTACGCCAAGCGCATGGGCAAGACCATCGAGACGGTGCCGCAGCGGGCCATGGATGCCCTGCGGAGCTACGCCTGGCCGGGAAACGTGCGGGAGCTCGAGAACGTGATCGAGCGCGCGGTGATCGTGAGCCCGCAGACGGAGCTGGAGCTGGGGGAGTGGCTGCGCGAGGCGGGGCCCGCGGCCGATGACGGCTTGCTGCTGACGCTGGACGACGTGCAGCGACGCCACATCGTGAGCGCGCTGGAGCACACCGGGTGGCGCGTGAGCGGGCCGAAGGGTGCCGCCCACATCCTGGGCATGAAGCCCACCACCCTGCAGGCGCGCATGAAGAAGCTGGGCATCGTGCGCCGCGACGACGGCTAAGCGGGCCGTGGCGCGCCAATATATGGTAAACTGACGAAATATCGTAAGTTCTTCCCTGCCGGCCGGGCCAAACAACCCGACGGTTCTCTCCTATAAGTCCTTTTCTGACAATGTATTAGACGGCAGCTAGCCGTCGCGCTCGGCGTGGCACGCCGCCTGCTACTAAGGAGTGGGGAGCCCACTGCCAGGGACCCGAGCGTGTTGCGCATAACGCGAGTCGCCGAACTCCCCCCGCAGATCACCCTCAAGGTGGAGGGGAGGATCCAGGGCGACGCGGTAGACCTCCTCGAGCGCGAGTGCCTGCAGCAGATCGGCGGCGGGCGGCGCGTGCAGCTCGACTTCGCCGAGGTCGCCTCCATCGATCGACAGGGCCTCGCGATGCTGCGCGGGCTGCAGGGCGAGCGTCTCGAGATCGTGCACGCCGCTCCCTTCCTTGGCGCCCTCCTGGGAAAGAAGGAGCTCATATGACCGCTGTTGCTACCGAGATTCTCGCGGACGCCACCCCCCTGTTCGACGCCTCAGTGGAGCCCCCCGCCGAGCGGCCGGAGTTCGAGGGCCTGGCCTTGCCGCACGTGGACTTCCTGTACCGGTTCGCCCTGCGCCTGAGCGGCGAGCCAGCCATGGCCGAAGACCTGGTGCAGGAAACGCTGTTCCGGGCGCACAGCAACTGGCATCGCTTCGACGCCGGCTCCAACGTGCGGGCCTGGCTCGCTACGATCCTGCGTAACTCGTTCATCAACGAGTACCGGCGTCGTAAGCGAGAGGTGGACCGCATGAGCGTGGAGGACATGGAAACGTTCATGGTTCTGAACCGGACGGACCACCCCGACCCGGAGCGCGACTTCTTCAACGGCCTGGTGGACGACGAGGTCGTGCAGGCCATGGAAGAGCTGCCGGTGGAGTACAAGGAGGCGCTCCTGATGAGTGACGTCGAGGGGCTGCCGTACGCGGTCATCGCCCGGGAGACCGGCGCGCCGCTTGGCACCGTGAAGTCGCGTATCCACCGGGCGCGCCAGTACCTGCAGAAGAAGCTGTACGACTACGCCACCGAGATGGGCTACGTGAAGGGTGGGCTCAGCCTGCAGGCGGCTGCCTAGGGGCGTGCGAGGCATGGACAACGCTCGGAGCGACCTGCGGGCGCTGGAAGAGGAGCTGAACGCCAAGCTCCTCGCGGGCCGGTTCCTCGAGGCGTACGAGCAGTTCTACAGCGCCGACGCAATGCGACCGCGCCTGGAGCCGCGCGGCCGCGACGCCGGCGCCGACTACGACCGGGCCCTGGCGTTCTTCGGTTGGGTGGAGACGTTCCTCGGTGCGTTCCCGGTGCGCGCCGTCACCGCCCGCGACACGTCGTACTCGGAGTGGGTTGTGGACCGCCGACCCGTGCTCGGTCGGCGCGCGACACAGGTCGTGGCCCGCCGCTGGCGCGACGGCAAGGTGGTGCGCGAGCGGTTCTACCACCGGGGGTAGCGCGCACGCCGACCGGTGTCCCAGTGGTGGCGGGATTCGCGTAGATTACTTGTGGGGTGCCGCGTCAAGGGAGGTGTGGCACCAGATGACTACGAGTTGGCCTTCCAACCTCACACTGCGGCGCGCTGGGCTGCTTGCCGCGGCACTACTCTTTGCCCTCCAGCCGGTGGCAGCGCTGCGGGCCCAGCAGAACACGAGCGTGCTCGTGGGCACTGTCGTGGCCGGCGAGACCGGCGAGCCGGTTCAGGAGGGCATTGTCGAGGTGCTGGAGCTCGGGCTGCGCACCCAAACCGACGCGCTGGGACGGTTCCGCCTCGAAGGCCTCTCCCCGGGTCGCGTGCAGATCCGCCTGCGGCGGCTGGGCTTCCGGCCGGCCGTCGTCACCCTGGAGATCCTCGATCCCGGCGAGCACGAGCTCGGTGCGATAGCGCTGGTGTCGGACCCGTTGGTTCTCGAAGGGGTCGTGGTCGAAGGCGACGAGGTCGTGCCCAAGCTGGATCAGATGGGCTTCTACACGCGCAAGGAAGAGGCCTTCGGCCAGTTCGTCGAGCAAGAACAGATCGAGATGTGGACGCCCAGGGTGGCGACCGACGTGCTCAGGCACCTGGTGGGAATCCGCGTGGTTCGCAATCCGAACTATGGCGGAGAGCTCCCGCCGCAGCGCACGACGTTCGGCTACATCGTAGGGCCGAGCCCGGGGAAGGACCTGCGTCGCTGGATCATCTACTCGCCGCGAGCGACCGGTGGGGCGAACTGCCCGATGCTGATCTTCTTGGACGGACTGTACGTAGGGGACGCCCGCCACGTGGACGTCGACTCGTACGTGGCCGCGACCCAGCTGGAAGCAGTGGAGTACTACGCCGGCAATGCTCGGATCCCGGCAGCCTTCAATCGCACGGGGGCGGCCTGCGGCGTGCTCGTGTTCTGGAACAAGGCGGGGCAGTAGGCGCCCCGGTCGCGGTGAGCCGCCTCGCCACCCGCATCACAATCCTGGGGCTCGCGGTCGTGTCCCTGTCCTGTGGAGAGGGGACCGGTCCGAGCGACGACCAGACGCCACCTGTCGTGACGGGTGTGGACCCGGCCGACGGGGCGACCGGTGTGAGCATCGGTGCCAGCGTGACCGTCTCGTTCTCCGAGCCCGTCCGGGTTTCCCCGTTCCCGGCCCGCGGGCTCGAGTTGCGCTCAGGCGGCATTCGCGTGTTCGGTGCCACGGTCGCGAGTGGGACCGAGCTCCGCTTCACACCGAGGTACGTACTGGACCTCGGCGCCAGCCACACGATTAGCATCGGGTCGGGCGTCACGGACCGCGCCGGCAATCCTGTTGCCGCGCAGTCGTGGACGTTCGCCACCGAAGGCAGCCGGCCGCCGCAGCTCAGCCAGGGAGCTCTGTTGGCGGACATTGGGGCCCTGGCGCACGACAGCATGGCGGGCCGGGAGGCCGGCTCGGCCGAGGAGCTCGCAGCGGCCGAGTACATCCGCGACCGGTTCCAGTCGCTCGGACTCGAGCCGGGTGTGCCGGGCTACCTGCAGACTTTCGAGATCCCGCCGGACGTGGTGGGGCGCGCCGGCGTGTTTTCCCAGAACGTCATAGCCGTGCTGCCCGGTGTGGGAGACCTAGCGGATCAGTGGATCGTCGTGGGCGCCCACTACGACCACCTGGGCCCGGGGGAGGTCGGCCCCGCACCCCCCGAGGTCTACAACGGCGCGGACGACAACGCCTCCGGCACAGCGCTCGTGCTGGATCTCGCGCGGGTCCTCGCTGAGTACGCAGCGGGCGGCGGCACGGCTGGTCATGACCGGCGCTCGTTCATGTTTCATGCGTACGGCGCAGAGGAGCTGGGGCTGATTGGCTCCCAGTGTTTCTGCGACAACCCCACCGTGCCGCTGGAGCGGGTCACGGCCATGGTGAACTTCGACATGGTCGGTCGGTTGCGCTATGAGGAACTGTACTTGGGTGGCCTCTGGACATCGACCCAGTGGCGCGATGAGCTGCTGCGCTACAACTTCGACGCGCTCACGTTGATTGACTTCCAGACCTGCCAGAGCTGCAGCGACCACGCCTGCTTCCGCTGGAACAACCGCCCGTCGATATGGTTCTTCACCGGCGACCACCCGCAGTATCACACGCCGGCCGACGATGTGGCGCTGATCAACGGGCCGGGGCTCGTCCAGGTCGGCACTCTGGCGCTGAACACATTGGTGCACCTCTCCGTGCGGCCGGACGAAATGCCGTTCGATAGCCCGCTGCCGGCACCGATCGCAGGCGCTGAGGGTCGCTGAAGCGCCGGTCGCCACCGGCCGCGAGCCCCGCGCGGGTCACGATCACCTTCCCCAGAACGCGACGGACGGCGCAAGCACAGGGCGCCGCGTAACTGACCGAGAATCTCCCATCGGTGGACTGGCCGGGGATGGCCTCGGCGACCGGCTGCGGCGTACATTTGCCACGTACGGGTGCACTCCAGCCGGAGGAGCCAGCATGTCCATGTCCCGCCGTGCCTTTGTTGGTGCCGCCGCGGCGTTCGGCCTGGCGCCCCGTCGAGTCCTATCCACGGCCGCTCCCACCACGCTACCCGTCCCCGAGGATCGCTTCGATCCGTGGGTCGAGGTCGACCCTGGGCTGCTGCGCCACAACGTCGAGCAGGTGTCACGGCTCGCCGGTGGCCGACCGATCCTGGCCGTCGTGAAGAACAACGCCTACGGCCTGGGGCTGTCGACCGCGGGGCCGATTCTGGCGTCCTTTCCAGAGGTCTGGGGCCTGGCCGTCGTGAAAGCCGACGCGGCGCTGCACCTCCGGGACGCGGGGATCCGAAAGCCGATCGTGCTCATGGCGATGTGCTCGGAACGCGAGGGTCACGAGCTGGTGGCTCGAGACGTCCAGCTCAGTCTCTACACGGACGATGCCTCAAGTCGGGTGGCACCGCTGGCCAGCCGAATCGGGAGGCCGCTGGATGTGCAGCTCTACCTCGACACCGGCATGGGACGCATGGGCATGCCGTATCACCGTGCTCTGCCGTGGCTCGAGGATGTCGCGCGCCGCCCCGACCTCAACGTCCGGGGGACCTTCATGGCGTTCGTGGAGGAGCGCGACTTCGACCGCCAGCAGCTGCAGCGCTTCGAGACGCTGGCGCGAGACGCAGCGAGCCGTGGACTGCGGCTCGGCAGCCTGCACGCCGCCTCATCCAACGGGGTGTTCCATCTGCCGGAGGCGCACCTCGACATGGTACGGCCGGGGATCGCGCTGTTCGGGGCCTATCCCAGTGAGCCGGAGGTGGAGCGGGAGCGCGCGGAGCTAAAGTGCGCCGTGCGGCTCCGGGCGCGAGTGGTGCGGGTAGCCCGGCTGCGGGCCGGTGACGGCGTTAGCTACGGCAGGAACTACGTGGCGCAGCGGCCGACCTGGATCGCCACCCTCCCAGTGGGTCACTCTGACGGCTATCCGAGAAAGGCCGTCGCGGGTGCCAAGGTGCTCATCAACGGGCGCCGCTTCCCGGTCATCGGGGCCGTGAGCGCGAGCCACTGTATCGTGGAGCTCGGGGACGAGCCGTTTGCCAAGGTGGGCGACGTGGCAACCCTGCTGGGTCCGGACGATCCGGTCGTCGAGCCCAACGTCCTGGCCGATGCTATCGGGGTCTCGGTGTACGACTTGCTGATGCACCTGAGTGCGGAGCTGCCCAGGTTTCTGGTGTGAGCTCGGGGGTTTGAGGCTTCGGTAGAGAGTCCCCCGTAGCGCTCGGCAGGGACGTCGGTCCGCGCCGCCAGCGCGCGTTTTCGCTGTTCCCTGCGTTGGTACGATCCCACCCACCGCGGCAGCGCCGTGTACGCTTGAGCGCCCCGACCCGGAGGATTTCCCTACGTGCTCGCCCGCGTCCGCTCGGCCGCGGTCTTGGGCATCGACGCATATCTGGTCGATGTGGAGACCGACATAGCGAACGGCCTGCCGTCGTTCAGCACAGTTGGGCTGCCCCAGGGGGCGGTCAAAGAGGGGCGCGAGCGCGTCGGTGCGGCGGTCGTGAACTCTGAGTTCGTGTTTCCGCTCAAGCGGATCACGGTGAACTTGGCCCCGGCGGACGTGAGGAAGGACGGCTCGGCGTTCGACCTTCCCATCGCGCTCGGTATCCTAGCGGCGACGGAGCAGCTTGGGCCCAATGGCAGCAGAGCGGAGCGGAGCGCACCGCCCGCCCTCGAGGACTACGTGGTGGTGGGGGAGCTCTCCCTCGAGGGCGGGGTGCGCCCGGTGCGCGGTGCACTGTCCATCGCGCTCGCCGCCAGGGTGCAGGGTCTCAAGGGTGTGATCGTGCCGGTCCAGAACCTGGCCGAGGCCGGGGTGGTGGACGGCATCGAGGTGCTGGGCGCGGAAGCGCTCGTCGAGGTGGCGTCGTATTTCGGGGAGGGAAAGCCCCTGCGCAGGGCCGCCGTGGACCGCGGCGCGCTGTTTGGCGACCCTAAGCCCGACGCAGAGGATCTCGCCGAGATCCGCGGCCAAGAACACGCCAAGCGCGCACTCGAGGTAGCCGCCGCGGGCGCGCACAACCTGCTCATGATCGGCCCGCCGGGTTCCGGCAAGACGATGCTCGCGCGCCGCCTTGCGACCATCCTGCCCGAGGCGACGCTGGAGGAGGCGCTGGACACCACCAAGATCCACAGCGTGGCCGGGCTGCTGCCGCCGGGAGCATCGCTCGTTACCGAGCGGCCGTTTCGCGCTCCGCACCACACCATCAGCGACGCCGGACTGATCGGCGGTGGCAGCCACCCGCGCCCCGGCGAGGTGAGCCTCGCGCACGGCGGCGTGCTGTTCCTCGATGAGCTGCCGGAGTTTCGCAAGAACGTGCTTGAGGTGCTGCGTCAGCCTCTGGAGGACGGCTGCGTCACGATCTCCCGTGCGGCGAGCTCGCTGTGCTATCCCGCCCGGTTCACGCTCGCCGCGGCCATGAACCCCTGCCCGTGCGGCTACTTCGGGAGCCCGATCCGGGCATGTACCTGCGGGACTCCGCTGGTGCAGCGCTATCTGTCGCGCGTCTCCGGTCCGCTGCTCGACCGCATCGACATCCACATCGAGGTGCCGGCGGTGCCCTACGGGGAGCTGTCCGTAGAACGCAGCGGGGAGCCGAGCGCGGCCGTGCGTGAGCGCGTAAACCGGGCGCGACGCCGCCAACTGGAGCGCTTCGCGCGGCGCGGCGGGCTGTTCGCCAACGCCCACATGACCCCGAAAGACCTGAAGCGGTTCTGCCGCACGACTCGCCGGGCGGACGCTCTGCTCAGGACGGCCATCGCCCGGCTCAAGCTCTCGGCCCGGGCCTACCACCGCGTGCTCAAGATCGCCCGCACTATCGCCGACCTAGCAGGGTGCGCGCAGGTCGAGCCCGAGCATGTGAGCGAGGCGGTGCAGTACCGGAGCCTGGATCGGTCGCTGAGCTGACACCTACTCTTGAGCGACGGGCTGTAGCGCTACAGCAAGGCGCTCAATGCCGTCACGGGGGCTGGTAGGCACGACGGCTCCGCTTCGCCACCATCGACACGCCACAGGACCGACGTCTAGAATATCCATGGGAGACGCCATGA
The DNA here is from genome assembly GCA_964348295.1 of uncultured Gemmatimonadaceae bacterium. Classification (GTDB taxonomy): domain Bacteria; phylum Gemmatimonadota; class Gemmatimonadetes; order Gemmatimonadales; family GWC2-71-9; genus WVYX01. Next base: position 117,978 of record CAYGBV010000019.1, on the reverse strand, counting down.
CTGCCGGCAGCGCCCGAAGGAGGCGAAATGGAGTTCTTGAAAGGGGTTGCGTGCACCTGGAACGGCGGCAAGGGTCAAACCGTCTCGCGACTGCCGTTGCTGCCCTCGGTGGTCTGCAGCATGCTCGTGTGGTTCGGCTGTCAGTCCCCCGATGTCCTGGAGCATGAGAAGGCCGGACTGCTCCGCGCCGATCGCGAATGTGCGGCGGCTTCGATTGAGGCGGGGTTTGCCGAAGCGTACTACCGCTGTCTGGCGGATAACGCCGTAGTGATGCCACCTGGGCAGCGTGCACTGTCCGGCCGCGACGAGATCTATGCGACGTTCAGGGAACAGGCTGGGGGTGACGTACTGGAATGGGAGCCCCAAGACGGCAGCGTTTCCCGATCAGGCGATTTGGGCTGGACCTGGGGCAATTGGGTATTCACGAGCATAGATCAAGAAGGTCAATCCCAGAAGAGCTACGGCAAGTACGTCTTCCTCTGGAACAGGGTGGGCAATGAGTGGAAGGTCATCGCGAACATCTGGAACGACAGCCCGAAGCCGGAGTAGCCGGGAGACGATGTAAGGCGAAACCAGCGACGAGGGCTCGGTCCCGTCACCGGATCGGCTGGCTGCATGGATCGCGACAGTCTCGAGGTCGTCTCTTGTAACGCAAGTGCTCCTCGGCTGCCCGTTCGACCGTCTCTCTCGAGAACAGATCCCTGATCTGCGTGGGTGGCGGTGCCTTGGCTAGCTCCTCTGCGACGTTGAGTACGGCCACCTCGTCAAACTGGTGCCAGTGGTACAGATAGATGAGACCATTGCGCAGGTCGAAGACGTTCGAGTAGAGCGTATTCCCGACTGCGCCTTCAATGTGAACTGCGTCCAGAATGGATCGAAAGTAGTCTACGGTGAGATCCGCTTCCTCGTCGATCCTCTCCAACATCTCAACTGCCTTCTCGTAGCGCCAGCACGGATAGCTATCGCCGAAGGCATTCCGCGGATTGGCGCGGTTGAAGTTGGTCGATACCAGGAACCCGTCTCCTATCGGTTTCCTGGTGAACGCGAGCTCACCATCCGGTCCCGCACTGATGACCGCCGCGTCACCAGTCGCATCTGCCAACAGGACTTGCCATCGGAGAGAGCGGCCCCAGTTGTAGCTCTTCGCCACCGCGATGGCGTCTTCCACGGTGGCGCAGGTCTGTTGGATCCTCCTCATGATCGCGCCGGCGTCTGGCAGTTCAGGGTGGGGATTCAAGGGTGCTTCTGGCAGGGCGTTGTAATCGAAGGCGAGGCCCCTCTCGTTCATGCCGCCTTGAGGAGAGAAGTTGTCAAAGCCCAGGTACACGCCGCCGTAGGTTCCCTCACCGGGAGGTCGAACCCAGTAGTACGTGTTGGGATTGTTGTAATCCTCGTTGTTGCCGTAGAGAACGGTGTTGCCGAACGACGCTGCAAAGATCGTGCAGGAGCCAGGGACGTCCTCGTCAGTCCTGGTGCCTTCGGGCTGTCGATTACATCCCGCGCCGGCCAGCAGCGCGAGACAGAGCGCGCCAGTGCGCCGTGCCATGAATTGCACCCGAAGCCTCCGTTGCAGGCACGTGAGGTGCGCCACCTGAATGCCTGATCCTGCTCGTCGCGAGGACCCGACATTCAGGAAAGGATCTATGGGTCGGTCGCGCGACAGAACGAGCCCCGCGCCGGCGACAACTGCTGGATAATCTAGTCATTGGGTCCTCCTGGCCAGGACCGGTGTCGTTCTCGCTGCCTGGGGAAGATCGGAACCGTCTCCCAAGCAGACTTGACCCCTCCCTGAACATCTGTTATGTTTGCATAACAGATGTTATTCGCTTGGCTGGAGGGCCCATGTCTCCGGAAGTGACGCAGGAGTACACGGAATTCCGCAGGCGACAGATCCTGGTGGCGGCCTGGCAAGCCTTCGCCGAGAAGGGCGTTCGCGGCACGACCATGCGGGATATCGCGGAAGCGCTCGGGCTGAGCACCGGGGTCGTGTACACCTACTTCGACGGTAAGGAGGAGATCGTCCGCGCCTTGCTGGCACGGAGCCTCGACCAGAACGAGCGCCTCCTCGAGGATCTGGCGCAGAAGGAGAGCGTCACCCAAGCCGTGGAAGGCCTGTTCGACTACTTCCTGCAGTGCTGCCCCGGAGACGCTTTTCGCAACAGCGCGCAAGCTAACCTGCGGTACTGGTCCGAGGCACTGGAGCGTGACGATTTCAGCGAGGGATTCGTACACCTCCACCGGCGCTTCCGTGACGGGCTCGCGGCAATTACGCGAAAGGGAGTCCTGGCAGGAGAACTGCCTCGGGACTTCGACGCGGAGGCGTTCGCCGAGCTGATCATCGCGCTCGTGGCCGGTCTCCAGGCGCATTCGGCCCTGCTGCGCGACCTGGATACCACTGACTACCTCCGCAGCGTTCGCGAAGTGCTTCTCCGGATGCTGCGGAACCCGACACAATGAACGTGCACGTGGGGCGCACCACGGTCATGGGCGTGTGCGCTCCATACTCAGGAGGCATCCCATGTCTCTCATACCTCGATCCCTGGGAGCTGTTCTGATCCCGCTACTGGGAGGGTCCATGGTGAGCGACGTCTCGGCCCAGGCGGACGACCCGCTGCGACACTTTGGAGATTTCGTGGAGTCGGTCCGAGCTCATTGGCGTACTCCGGGCGTTGCCGTCGCCGTGGTGAAGGACGGGTCGGTCATCTACGCGCAGGGGTTTGGTCTGCGAGACGTGGAGCGTCGCCTTCCCGTTACCACTCGCACGCGCTTCCCGATCGGCTCCGCCACCAAACCGTTCACCGCCATGGCGGTCGGGATGCTGGTGGATGACGGGAAGCTGGATCTCGACGAGCCACTGGTCGACCGAATACCGGGTTTTCGGCTGCACGATGACTACGCGACGATGCACGCGAGCATCCGGGACCTCCTGAGCCACCGCACCGGGATTCCGTCCCACTTCGATATCATGTGGCTACTCTCACCCACGGAGAGGAATGGGCTGTTCCAGCGGCTGCGTTATCTCGAAGCCAGCTCGGGGTTCCGCGATCAATTCCAGTACAGCAGCCTCGCGTACGCGGCCGCGGGAACGGCGGTGGAGCGGCTCAGTGGGATGTCGTGGGAGGCGTTCCTGGAGCAACTTGTGTTTTACCCGCTGGGGATGCGGAGCACGGCGTTTGTCGATCCCGACTCGTTGTCCGGCGGAGATGTGGCTCTCCCCTATGAGGTGGTGGGCGATAACGTGGTACCGGTATCCATCAGTGACGATGCGGCATTCCAGAGCATCGGGGAGATAGGATCGTCCGGGTCGATCGTCTCCAACATCGAGGACATGGCCCGATGGGTACTCCTCAACTTGGGAGGTGGGAGCGTTGGGGGGACGCGACTGATCTCAGAGAGAGTGCTCAGGGAGCTGCACAGTCCCCAGATGGCGATTCGCGGTGGGGACTGCCGGGCGCTCGTACAGGCTGATACGTACGGACTCGGGTGGTACGTCGGCTCCTACAAGAACCGACGAGTCATCAGCCACGGCGGGAACGTGCCCGGCTTTTCCTCGATGGTGAGCTTCATCCCCGAATTGGATCTCGGCGTGGTGGTGCTGTCGAACACCCTAGATCTCTTGGGGTTCGTCATCGCTCAGGAGATCTACGACCGGTTCCTCGGCGGTGAGAGGCGCGACTGGAACGCCCACTTTGGGGAACTCTTTTCCCAGATCGTGCAGGCCCAGGCCCAGGCGCGGCACATACCCGAGCGGGACCAGTCGGCCCCTCCTCCGGTGCCGTTCTCATCCTATGCCGGCGAGTATCGGCACCCCGCGTTCGGATCGGTGACGGTGTCAGTCTCCGATAGCGAGCTCATGGTCGCCTTCCAGTCCGGGCTCCGCTCCCGGCTGCACCACATCCGGTTCAACCTGTTCAAGGGGACCACCGCGGAGTACTACCTGCCAGCGATCTACGCGGAGTTTGGGCTCGCCAGCGACGGAGCCGTAGCAGGCATCGAGTTGGGCTTGATCCCGGGGACCACGGACATCGTGTTCGAGCGAGTCGCCGCAGGGCGCTGACGCGCCGCAGGAGGAATCGGCCGCAGCTGCGGCCACGGGATGTGGCGGGTGACCCACCCCGCTTGACCTCGTAGTCCCGCTCAGCGACCGTTCTAGTACACACTCGGGGAGCGGTGGGATGATGCGTGGTGTGCCCGCGCTGGCCGTGCTCGTGGCCGGCGCCGTCGTCGCGATGGTCCCCCGGCCGGGCGATGCGCAGGAGCCCGGCGTGACGCTGCGCGGCACGGTGCTGGATTCGCTCCTGGCACCCGTGCCCGACGTGGTGGTACGCCTGCTGGACGCGGAACTGGCGAGTCGCACCGACTCGGCTGGGCAGTTCCGGCTGGAGTCCATTCCCCCGGGACACCACACCCTGAGCCTGCAGAAGCCCGGGTTCGAGGCACGCGTCTTCGGCTTCGACCTGAGCGACGCCCAGGGTGGAGAGCTGGACGTGGGCGCGATCCCGCTGCCCCCGGCGCCGCCGCCCAGCCTGACCCTGGGCGGCACGATCATCGACAGCCAACAGGGCGAACCCGTGGACGGGGTGGTCGTCTGGCTCAATGGTGGCGTGGTCACCCAGACGGAGCCGGATGGGTCGTTCCAGGCGCGGGTCGTGGACGTACCCTGGGGGGCCAACGAGCTCGAGCTCAGGCGGGTCGGCTACATCCCGCAGTCCTATCGGTTCTGGGTGGTCGCCTCCGATGCCGAGATCGTGTTCGAGGAGCTTCCCATGCAGTCGCTCCCCATTCTCCTGCCCGAAGTGATAGTGCTCGGGGAGCGGACGGTGCTGGCCTCACCCCGGGTAGCGGGCTTCTACCGGCGCATGCAGGGCGGCTTCGGCTACTTCGTCACGCAGCAGGACATCGCCGCGATGCGCCCGAGCTACGTGAGCGACGTGCTGCGCCGCGTGCCGGGGCTGATGGTGGGGCCGAGCGCCCGACTCAGCGCGGTGAGCATCCAGCTCAACCGCGCCCTGGGCCGCTGCGACCAACCGATGATCTGGCTCGACGGACACCGGATCGACGACGTGGTGCAGGACCTGGATCTCGACGCGTGGGTGCATCCCGATAACATCTTGGGCATGGAGATATACCGCGGCCCGTCGGAGATCCCGCCTGAATTCAACCGGATGCCCAGCGGGGCGAGCGAGTCGCCCATGTTCGGCACCGGCTGCGGGGCGATCGTGATCTGGACTGGGTGAGCGAGGTCCCGGGCCGGGAGCCTCGATCGAGAGCCAATGGGCCGGCAGCAAGCCGGCCCATTTCACTTGGAGTGTTGGGTGCGCCGCTCGAGGCGCTGCCCTACCGCATATCGACCTTCACGTCGTGCTGCACGATGGCGCCCTGCCCCACCCGGACGATGACCGCCTCCGTCCAGCGTTCCCCCACGCGGCCCCACACGGTGAGGGCCACATCGGGCGGCAACCCGCAGGCACGGAATGATCCCCGGGTGTCGGTGATCACCTCGATGTGTCCCCGCGGCGTGTCGGGGCCGGCCCCGGGCTGGATCCACTCGAACACCACTGTGGCCTCGGGGAGGCGGACGCCCGTGGTGCTGTCGGTCACGAAGCCGACGACGAGCCCGTCGCGCTCCTGGAAGGGGTGGTCGGGGCACAGTGTCGTGGAAACGGTGGTGACGGACGGCACCGCCAGGTCCACCGAGGTGACGAAGCCCTCGACGAGCGGCACCGCCTCGGTGGGGAGCGGCAAGCCCCACGCCTCGAACCTGGGGTGTTCGAACTGCACGACGTAGTCCCCCTCGGGGACGTCGTGGATGCGGAACGCCCCCCGCCGGTCGGTGCGGGTGACGAAGTCGGTGCCCACGAGGCGTACCGTGGCGCGGGCGAGCGGTCGTGCACGTGTGCTGTCGAACACGGTTCCGAGTAGGGTAGTGGTGAGCTCGGCGTCCAGCTGTTCGCCGCCCGCATTGAACGTCGCCGTCACCTCGCCACCCTGTTCCACGACCGATACGACGGTGAGACGCTCCACGATTTCCGTCCCGGCCGGCCCTCGCTGCAGCCGGCGGCGTTCGATCTGTAGCTCCGGCATGCGGATCCACCAGTGGCGCACGATCCAGGCACCGGTGCGCAGCCGCTCGAAGCCGACGTACCCTCCCGCCGTGCGCGGCGGTACGTCCCACTCCAGGTTGGCGTACTCGTACTCCATGTACCGCAGCTCGGCGGTAGCGCGTTCGAGCCACAGCACCCCCGCTACGTCGGGCAGATCCCGGCCGGACACCGGCTCGAACGCGAGCCCCACCATTCCCTCTTGCCGCTCCTCGCCCGCCTCGAGGCGGAAGCAGTGGTCCGCCAGGAACGTCTCGGACAGCAGGACCTCGGCGTCGGGGGCGTAGTAAGTCAGCTCATTCCCGTCGGTCCGCACGTAGCCCCCCGAGGCGAGCTCGTCTGCGGGGAGCGAGCGAAACGGCTGCCGTGCTACGCTAACACTCGCTTCCTGGCTCTCACTCCGGATCGCCAGGTCGTCGGGATCGAGCTTCCGGTCCCATCGTAGAGTGTGAAACCGGAGCGCCCCGCGTGCTTCGGTCCACGCCGCGATGTCGAGGGCCTTGCGCGCCTCCTCCCACGTAGCGGCAGTCTCGCGACCGGCATCGGGGAGCAGGTTGCATTGCTTCTCTTCGCGCACGATGACGGCGGGAAGCTGAATCGTCTCCGCCGCGATCTCCATGGTGTAGTGGAGGGTGTCTCCCTCGAACAGGTGTAGAGCCGGCGAGACGGCAGTCTGGTAGCCGACCCGCCGCACTTCCAGCCGATAGATGCCGGCCTGGGGAGTCGTGAGGACGAACCGGCCGTACACGTCGGCGAGCTCGACTGCGACGCGGTTGCCCGTGGTGTCCACGAGGCCTACCAGTGCGCCCGGCACCGGACGCTCCGTGCCACTCCCCACCAGGCGTCCGCGCACGACTTGGGCGCCGAGCGATGGGGCCATGAGCGGCAGCAGGACGGCCGCGGCCAGGGCAGTGGGGGCGCAACGCATGCTCGAGTCCCGTGTCCTCAGGGGAATGCCCTAGTCTACTCCGTCCCGGCGGCCAGTTCCACCGCCAATTCGTGGCGCAGGGAGCGGTGGCAACCGTGCCGGCTTATCATTCTCAAGCGGGGGCCGGCGGGGGAAACTCCGGAGCGGGCTGCCACGTCTTGGAGAGGGCAGGCTGCACCAATGGCATCAACGCCGAGCGGCTACAGACACGACGGGCTGGGACGCGCCGTGCGGGGTCCTGGTCTGGACTTGGGGGGGACCCGCGCCGGAGCCGAAGGGGTCCGCGTCGCCTTCCCTCCCTCCTCTCCCGCCGTTATTAATTCGCCCATGCCTGCCCAAGCGAAGCTCGAGGCCTTGATCGGCGGCTATCCGTCGCTGCTAGTCGGCTACTCGGGCGGGGTGGACTCGACGCTCGTGGCGGTGGTGGCCCGGCGCGTGCTGGGCAAGGAGCGCTCGGTCGCCGCCCTGGGCCTCAGTGCCTCGCTCCCCGCCGAGCAGCGTGCGCGTGCGCGCGAGATCGCGGACCGGTTCGACCTCGACCTCGTCGAGGTCGAGACCGAGGAGATGACTGATCCGCGCTATGTCGCCAACGCGGTCGATCGCTGCTACTTCTGCAAGCACGAGCTGTGGCGCCAGCTCACGGCGCTCGCCGACGCGCGAGGCATCGCGGTCGTGGCGGACGGCACCAACGCCGACGACGTGGGTGAGCACCGGCCTGGAATGCGCGCGGCGACGGAGCGCGACATCCGCTCTCCGCTGGCCGAGGCGGGATACGCCAAGGTGGAGGTGCGTGCCGCCGCGCGCGCCCTCGGCCTGCCCAACTGGGATGCGCCGGCGGCTCCGTGTCTCTCGAGCCGAGTGCTGTATGGCCTTTCCGTGACACCGGAGCGGCTCCGGCAGGTCGAGGAGGGCGAGACCACCCTGCGCGGGCTCGGGGTCGAGGGCGACCTTCGGGTGCGGCATCGTGGACGCGAAGCGCGCATCGAGGTATCCCCGTCACAGTTCCCCCGCGTGCGGCGGCACCGGGAGACGATCGCCGAGCGCCTGCTCGCGCTCGGCTTCGATCGCGTGACGCTGGACCTCCGCGGCTACCAGCGTGGCAGCCTGCTCTCGACCGACGAGCCGGCGCTCGAGTTCCTCACCCAGCGCGACTGATCCGCATGCGACTGTTCATAGCCATCAACCTCCCCGAGGGCATCCGCCAGGCACTGTGGGAGACGGCGGAGCCGTTGCGCGCGGCACGGTACCCGATCCGCTGGGTAGCGGCCGCGTCGCTTCACCTCACGCTCAAGTTCCTCGGCGAAGTCGATCCGGCGCGGGAGGAGGTGATCGCCCGGGGGATGGCGGCCGCGGTCGAGGGGGCGAAGCCCTTCACGCTCCCGGTGAGCGGCTTCGGCGCATTCCCCTCGGTGCAGCGTCCCCGAGTGGTCTGGGTGGGGCTGGAGCCGGTGCCGCCGCTGGAGCTGCTGCAACACCGCCTGGAGCAGGAGATGGAGCGGGTCGGGTTTCCCACGGAGGGGCGTCCGTTCCACCCGCACCTTACGCTGGGACGCGTGAAGCGTGACGCCAGACAATCGGCCCTGTCGGGCCTCGCAACCGATCTCGACTCGCTGGTGTACGAAGCGGAAACGCTCGTGGAGTCGGTGGACCTGATGCAGAGTACCCTCACGCCGCAGGGTGCGCGCTACACCCTGCGGGAAGCGGTGACGTTGGGATGAGGACCGGGCACCTCAGGGATGCGCTGGTGCTCATCGGGTGCCTGGCCGTGTTCGTCGTGGCTGGAATCGTCGCCCGGGAGTACCGGGGCCCGATCGGGAGTGGGGTTCGCTCGGTGGCCGGCCAGGAGGCGGGCAACGCCGTTCCGCAGGAGCCCTCGGTGGGAGTGCCGAGCGAGGCGGCGCTGCTATCGGCGCTGCGCAAGGAGCAGCGGATCGCGCAGCGCGGAGGCGTCGAGCACGTGCAGCTCACCGCCGACGAGATGGCGTCGATCATCCAGGATCGGCTGGACCCCATCGCGCGGCGAGCGCTGGATTCCCTGCGCCTGACACTGGCCGAGGAACGGGTCACGCTGGACGGGCAGGTATTGATGGAGGTGTTCAGTCGCGAGGTGTTGGGACCGCTGGCGGGGTATGTGCACGGGCGGCAGCCTCTCCGGGTGGCGGGGGCGGTCGCGGTGCGGGACACTGGTGTCGTGAGCTGGACTCCCGACGAGGTGTCCATCATGGCGTTCCCCTTCCCGCGTTCCGCCATCCCTCGCCTGGTGGACTACCTCACCGGCGGCACGGATGGGGCGCTCCTCCTTCCGGTTCCCCGCACGGTGGGTGACGTTCAGGTCGGCCCGGGTGGTGTGACCTTCTATCGGTGGGGCAACTGATGGCAAAACGGGTGCTGGTGGTCGACGACGAGAAGGGGGTACGCGAGGCTCTGCGGCAGATCCTGGAGTATGAGGGGATCGAGGTGCACGCCGTGGAGTCCGGCGCCGCCGCGCTCAAGGTCTATCCCGAGATCCTGCCCCACCTAGTACTGCTCGACGTGAAGATGGCCGGCATGGACGGGCTCGAGACGCTCACTCGCATTCGAGAGCAGGATGAGGCCGCCCAAGTGGTCATGATCTCGGGACACGGGACGATCCAGACGGCGGTGGAGGCCACCCAGCTCGGCGCGTACGACTTCCTGGAGAAGCCGCTCGACACCGATCGCATCCTGCTCACCCTGCGACATGCGCTGGAACGTGCGGAGCTGGAGTCGGAGAACGAGCGTCTCAAGCAGACGGTGGGCGACAAGTACGCCATCGTCGGCGAGAGCCTGGCCATTCGCCACCTCATCGAGGTAATCGAGAAGGTCGCCCCCACCGCGGCTCGAGTGCTGATCAGCGGCGAGAACGGCAGCGGGAAGGAGCTGGTGGCGCGGGCCATCCATCGCGGATCCCCCCGGGCACAGCAGCCGTTCGTGGAGGTGAACTGTGCGGCCATTCCCAGCGAGCTCATCGAGAGCGAGCTGTTCGGGCACATGAAAGGGTCGTTCACTGGCGCGTTCGCCGATCGCGCCGGGAAGTTCGAGCAAGCGGACGGTGGCACTCTCTTTCTGGACGAGGTGGGAGACATGAGCGCCGCCGCACAGGCGAAGGTGCTGCGCGCGCTGGAGGAGGGTGTCGTCACCCGCATCGGCGCCACCAAGCCGATCTCGGTAAGCGTGCGCGTCATAGCGGCAACCAACAAGAACATCGAGGAAGAGATCGCCGCCGGGCGGTTTCGCGAGGACCTGTATTACCGACTGAACGTGGTTCCCATCGAGGTGCCGCCGCTGCGGAGTCGCCGGGACGACATCCCATTGCTCGTGGGGCGGTTCGTGGCCGACGTCGCCCTCGACAGCGGCATGAAGCCCAAGGGCTTCGAACCGGATGCGCTGCGCGTGCTGGAATCCCGGGATTGGCCCGGGAATGTGCGGGAGCTCAGAAACGCCGTCGAGCGCCTGGTCATTCTCTCGGCCGGGGACGTCGTGACGGCGGCAGACGTGACTCGCCTCGCCGGCGCCGCCGCGGACTCCACTGTGGGCAGCCTGGTTCACTGCGATACGTTCGAGGAGTTCAAGCAGACTGCGGAGCGGGCGTTCCTCGAGGCCAAGCTCGCCGAGAACAACTGGAACGTGAGCGAGACCGCCCGCAAGCTCGACATGCCCCGGAGCAACCTCTACAAGAAGCTCGAGAAGTATGGGTTGCAGCGGGGGTGATTACCAGGTGGAACCTCGACGAGGTCCGCAGGTAGGAAGCGGGAAGCGGGTGGCGGCAACGAACCGTCACGCGCTGCGCGGCAATCGTTGCGTGGTGGAACGGCGGCGGTGCGATGATCGCGTCATGCAGAAGCGACGCGCATCCGTCGCCGTCATTCTGAGCGCGGGTGGGGCCGCGCTCAATCTCGCTGTGCTGCGCGAGATCCCGCGGGCCACGGTGGCGTCGGCGGAGGTAGTCAGGGGCGAACGCGCGGCGTGCGCGACCGTGATCCTGGAGCACCGGTGCCAGATCGGGGAGCTCGCGGCGACGTTGCGGTCCTGGGCGGCGGCGCGCGGATGGGCGGCAACAGTTGCGCCGCTGGCCCGGCCTGACTAACGTAAAAAACAGCGCGCTTTTGGAGGGAGTACGGCCCTGCGGCTTCGCGTCCGGTTGTCAGCGGTTGGAGAGCACTCCCATTTCCGCTGTACACATGGTTTGTTTGGTGTCGACCTGTCGCTGCGATCGGTTGGGATCCTTGGCCACCCCACCTGTACGCTCGTCGCTGCGCACGACGCTGATCGCTCTCGGATGAACACGGGCACCCGAATGGATGGCTGCCCGTTGTCGTTTAGCGCAGGTTTCCAGTAGAGGACTCGGCGGAGGGACTGTCCGTATGCGACTCGGCCCAGCCAGGAAGACTTCGGTCGACGAAGGCTCGCTGGATCAGTATCTCCGGGAGATCAGCCAGTATCCCCTGATCAGTCGGGAGGAAGAGGTCGATCTGGCGAAGCGGATCAAACAAAGTTGTGAGGAGTCCCTCGACAAGCTGGTGCGGAGCAACCTCCGCTTCGTGGTCTCGGTGGCCAAGAAGTACCAGAACCAGGGCGTGAGCCTGTCCGACCTCATCAACGAGGGTAACCTCGGCCTCATCCGCGCAGCCCACAAGTTCGACGAGACCAAGGGCATCAAGTTCATCTCCTACGCTGTCTGGTGGATCCGGCAGGCCATCCTGCAGGCGCTCGCCGAGCAGAGCCGCATCGTTCGGGTCCCGCTCAATCGTGCGGGCACGCTCCATCGGATTGGGAAGCGCTCCTCGGCGCTGCAGCAGGAGCTGGGACGCGAGCCTACTGTGGAGGAGATCGCCGAGGGAATGGATATCTCCGAGGAGGAGGTCGCCAAGACGCTCTCCATCTCGCAGAGCCACCTCTCCCTCGATGCTCCCCTCACCCCTGGCGAAGACAACAAGCTACTGGACTACCTGCCCGACACGCAGAATGCCGGCCCCGACCAGGAGACGTTCGAGCGTGCGCTGTCGGACTCCATAGAAGAGGTGCTCAGCACGCTGAAGGAGCGCGAGGCCAAGATCCTCAGGCTCTACTTCGGTCTGGACGGCCAGGAGCCGATGACCCTCGAGGAGATCGGCAGCATGATGGGCATCACCCGTGAGCGCGTGCGGCAGATCAAGGAGAAGGCGCTGGCCAGGCTGCGGCACGTGAGCCGGGCGAGGGCCCTCGAGAGTTTCCTTTCGTAGGCACGTTCGCCATCCACTGAGCGGGGAACGGAGAACAGAGAACGGGGAACGGTACGGCAAGCCCATGGTACCGTTCCCCGTTCCCGGTTCCCGGTTCCCCTACTGCTCCGAGTATTGATCCCGCCATGAAGCTCGGCATCATCTCCCTCGGCTGTGACAAGGCAACCGTCGACTCCGAGCGCCTGGTGGGCGACCTCGTGGGGCATGGTGCCGAGTTGGTGCGCGATCTCGCTGCGGCCGACGTGGTGCTGGTGAACACCTGCGGCTTCATCGATGCGGCCAAGCGGGAGTCGATCGAGGCGATCCTGCAGGCCGCTGATCTCAAGGAGTCGGGCGGCGTTAAAGCGGTGGTCGCGGTGGGATGTCTGGTGCAGCGCTATCAGGAAGACCTGCGGCGCGAGATGCCCGAGGTCGATCTGCTGCTGGGGTTCCACGACTTGCACACGCTGGTGCCGGCCCTGGCCGATCGTGGATTGATCGACGACCCGGTGGCACGCCACCCAGGGGTGCGGCAGTACCTGGGCGACACGCCCCACGTGCGCTATCTGAAGATCTCGGAGGGGTGCGACCACGGGTGCGCCTTCTGCGCCATCCCGCTCATGCGGGGCAAGCACCGCTCGGAGCCGGTCGAGCGGCTGGTGCGCGAGGCGCGGCAGCTCGAAGCCCAGGGGGCGAGGGAGATCAACCTCGTAGCGCAGGACCTGGGACACTACGGCCGGGATCTGGGGCGCGACGGGCCGAAGCTGCCGGACCTGCTGGAGGCGCTCCTCGGGGAAACCGACGTACCGTGGTTCCGGCTGCTGTACGTCTATTCCGCGGGGCTCACCGAGCGGCTGGTCGATCTCATGGCCGGCGAGGCGCGCGTCGTGCCGTACATCGACATCCCGATCCAGCACGCGGCGGACGCCATGTTGGAGCGCATGCGGCGGCCGGAGCGGCGCGACACGATACGCGACAAGGTCTCGTGGCTCCGCTCCCGCATCCCGGACATCACCATCCGCACCACCACCATCGTGGGGTTCCCCGGCGAGACCGACGATGACTTCAGGATCCTGTGCGATTTCGCAGAGGAGATCGAGTTTGAGCGGCTCGGCGTGTTCACCTACTCGGAGCAGGAGGGCACGCACGCCGCGCGGTACGAGGACGACGTGCCGGAAGAGGTGAAACGCGCGCGTCAGGAGGAGTTGCTCGAGATCCAGCGCGTGATCTCCCAGGAGCGGCTGGGCCGCTACGTGGGTCGTGAGACGACGCTGCTGGTGGACCGGATCGCAGACCCTGACGAAGAAGGCGCCACCCACGTCGGACGCGTTCCGTGGCAGGCCGACGATGTGGATGGCGTGACCCACGTGTCCCGCGGGGGCTGGGCACGTCCCGGTGACTTCATTTCGGTTACGCTCGATGACAACGTGGATTACGACTTCCACGCCACGGCGAAGCCGTAGGGGTCGGCTATGGACGATCTGACCGGGCGCTGGTCGTGTCGACCGTGCAGCGCGACACCCCTGCTGCTCGGCGTGGGGCTCGTGGTCGCCCTCGCGACCTGTGCCAAGCCCAGGCCGCCGGCCGAGATCGGGGCCGAGCCGGACATCCGCGTCGGTCTGCTGGTAGGCGCGGGCGAGGCCCGAATCGGAGGGCGGGGAACCGTGGGGGGCGCGGTGCGCGGCAACGTGGCGTTCCGCATCTCCGGCGACCAGGAGGTGCGTGTGGTGCCGGACGGGCGCGCCGTGCGCGTGCACGGGCCCGGTGCGGGTCGCTACGAGCGGATCACCTTCGTTAGCCTCGAGCGCTCGCGGTTCGTGGAGGTGAACGACAGGCCGTATCGCGGCGTGGTCGAGGTGTTCATCCACGACGGCGCGCTGAATGTGGTGAACGAGGTGTCGCTGGAGGCATATGTCGCCGGCGTGGTGAACGCGGAGCTGGGCCGCCGCGCCCCGAGCGAGCAGGCGGCGGTGGAAGCGCAGGCCATCGTGACGCGGACCTACGCCCTCAAGAACCGCGGCCGGTTCGCGTCGCAAGGCTACGATCTGCGTGCCACGGTGACGGATCAGGCGTACGGCGGTGTGGGCGTCGAATCCGATCGTGGGTGGGATGCGGTGCGCTCGACGGCCGGGACCGTGGTGACCTACCGAGGCGAGCTCATCAGTGCCTTCTACCACTCCACCTGCGGGTACTCCACCGCGTCGCCCGACGAGGTGTTCCGCTTCGGACGGCGGCTGCCCTACCTCACGCCGGTGTCGGACAGCCGGCCGGGCGGGCACTACTGCGACATCTCGCCCAACTTTCGCTGGACCGTCGAGTGGGACGCCGCCACCCTCGCACGTATATTACGGCGGACCGTAGCCTCTCAGCTCGGGATGGAGAGCGCGACGGTCGACGAGCTGCGTGATGTTCGCGTGCAGCGCACCGGTCCCTCGGGGCGGGTGACGGAAGCCCGGATAGGCGTGAGCCGCGGCGAGATCCCCGTGTTCGGCCCCGACCTCCGTGCGGTGTTCAGCACTCCGGAGGGCCGGTCCCTGGGTAGCACCGCCTTCCAGCTCGCCGTCGAGCGGCGTGGCGGTACGGTGGAGCGCGTCACGGCGACGGGCGCGGGATGGGGACACGGCGTCGGCATGTGCCAGTGGGGCGCCGTCGGCCGGGCGCGAGCGGGGCAGAGCGCGAGCACGATTGTGACCACCTACTTCCCGGGAACGACGCTTGAGCGCTGGTATTAGAGTCGGGCTCGCCCTGCTCCTGCTGCCCGGCACGGTGTGGGCACAGGGCTTCTGGGAGCAGTTCAGCTACGAGGGCCTGCGATTCTCGGGCATCGGGCTCGAGGCTGGGGCGGTTTGGTCCACGCGCCTGACCGCGGAGCCGATCGGTGCCCTGCGCGTGGACTTCGGGCACTTCGCGCCGAAGGTGCGGGTCCTCGTCAGCGCCACCTACTTCAAGGGCGACTTCCGAGCAGACGAGATCGAGGAGTTCGAGCGGCAGCTGGAGGAGATCGTCGACGATCCCACGGTATCGATCGACGTGGGCACGATTACCTGGGCGGACTTCGGTTTCGCCCTCGACCTCCACTACCTCTTCGAGCCCGCCCGACGGGTGCGGCCATATGCCGGCTTGGGGATCGGACTGCACTTCCGCAACGGCGACGGCGAGGCGATCAACGGCACCTTCGTCGAGGGCGCGCTCGACATGGTGGACGTGGGCCTCATCGGGTCGGCTGGCTTCGAGATCGCGATCACCCGCTCCGTGCTGCTCACGGCCGACGTGCGCGGCGAGGTGACGACCGAGCTCCTGACCGGATCGGTGCGCGGCGGGCTGACGTACCGCCTCCCCCAGGGAGGGAACCAATGAGTGACCGCGTTCGGGTCGGCGTGATAGGAGCTGGGGCCATCGCGCAGGTGGCTCACCTAGTGACACTCGGGCGGCTCGACGACGTCGATGTCGTGGGCATCTGCGACATCGACGTACCCAAGGCGCAGGCCCTGGCTGGGCGCTTCCACATCCCCGACGTGTACGACGACATCGAGGACCTCCTGCGTTACGGGGAGCCCGACGCCGTCGTCGTCTGCACACCGAACCACCTGCACGAGGTGCACGTGGTCACCGCGTTGTCGTCGGACGTGCACGTTTTGTGCGAGCGTCCGCTGGCGCTCACGGCGAGCGGCGTGCAGCGCGTCATGGCGGAGCGAGAGAAGGTGGGCAAGGCGGTGCTGGTCGGGATGAATCACCGGTACCGGGCCGATGCGGAAGCGGTGCGCCGCTTCCTCGCCGGAGGAGAGCTGGGTGCGCTGCGCGCGGTGCGGGTGCGGTGGCACATCTTCCGGCCGGTGGGGCCCCTGGCAGGGTGGCGCGAGCGGCGCCAGGAGTCGGGCGGCGGAGCCATGTTCGACCTTGGCCTGCCGCTGGTCGACCTCGGCCTGTGGTTCTCGGGTTGCCCCGGGGCCAAGCGGGTAACGGCGGTGTTCAGCTCACGCGACGGAGGCGGTGCCGTGGAGGACTCCGCCTGTGCGCTCATCCGCTGCGATCGGGATCATTCCATCTTCGTGGACGTATCGTGGTGCTACGTAGGGCACGAGGAGAAGTTCTCCTGCGAGGTGCTGGGCGATAGCGGCTCAGCGGGCCTCGCGCCGCTGGCGGTCTTCAAGGAGATGCACGGGACACCGGTCAACGTGACGCCGGCGCACGACGCTGCCTACGAGGACGCGTTCAGCGCGTCCTACCGGTCGGAATGGGAGTACTTCCTGTCTCTGGTTCGGGGAGAACAGCCGGTGCCCGAGCTCGACGACCAGCTGCTGCTCCACCAAGTGATGGAGGCGATCTACCGCTCGGCCGCGGACGGCTGCGAAGTCGCCCTGTGAGAGGCCTGGCGCTGCCCAAGAGCGACTGGCGCCTGGTGGTAGGTGGGGCGGTGCTCACCTGTGTTGCATACCCTCCGTTTCATCTCTTGCTTCCTTCGTTCATCTGTCTGATCCCGGCCGTATGGCTCATCCAGGGGGGTGCCGAGGACCCCCGCCCGGTGCGGCGGCACCTGGCCCAGGGATTCTGGTTCGGCCTCGCGTCGAACGGCCTCGTGCTGTACTGGATGGTCGTGGCCCTGTGGCACTTCACGCCCCTCTCCGCCCTGGGATACGCCGCCTCCATGATCGTGCTGGGTTTCTATTGCGCGGCGCTTTTCGCGGCCGTCGGATGGGTGACCCGCACCACGGGGCTCTCGCTGCTGGTGGTGTTCCCCGTGCTGTGGACCGCGCTGGAGTGGATTGTGGGCCATCAGGGAGACCTGCGCTTCCCCTGGCTCGGGCTCGGGACGTCCCTCACGGGCTACCCCACGGTGGTGCAGCTCGCCGACCTGGTCGGCGCGCGCGGGGTCACCTATCTGCTGGCTCTGGCCAACGTCGCGCTGGCGCTGGCGTGGCGCCGACGTGCCGACCGAACGCGGGCGGTGGTGCTCTCCGGGAGCGTCGCCGTGGGGCTATTGGCCGCGCTGACCTACGGCGTCGTGCGCGAGCGGACGCTCGAGCTGCGGCCTGCGGGTTGGGTGTCCGTGCTGCAGCCCAACGCGGGCTACCGTGAGAAGTGGGAGCCCGAGCGGCGGGACTCGATCGTCCGTGGGCTTCTCGATCTGGCGGCCCAGGCAATGTCCGACGAGGAGGGGTACGGGGACGGGAGTGAGGCCCGGCGCCCCGATCTGATCGTATTGCCAGAGGCGGCGCTGCCCGGGTACTTCGGGGAGCACCCGGCGTGGAGTGTGCTCGTGGGGGATTTCTCCAGGACGACCCGCACCCCCGTGCTGCTTGGCAGCCTCGACCTCGCGCAAACCGATGAGGGCGTAGAGTACTTCAACGCGGCGTTCCTGTTCGACCACCGTGGGGTGGTGCAGGGGTACCCCGTCTACCGCAAGCGCTACCTGGTGCCGATCACCGAGCAGGTCCCGTTCCTCAGTCCGAGGATCTTCGGAGGCTTCGTTGCGGGGGATGAGCAACCGGTCTACGAGGTGGAGTTTCCGCGGTCGGGGAGTCTGGTTCGCCTCGGGGCGCTCATCTGCTACGAGTCGGCGTTCGAGGACCTGGCGCGTCGGTACCGGCGTCGCGGAGCCGACTTCATTGTGAACATCACGAACGACGCCTGGTTCGGGCGGACCAGCGGGCCGTACCAGCATGCCGCCCACCTCGTCATGCGCGCGATCGAGAACCGCGTGGGCATGGCCCGCGCGGCGAACTCGGGGATCTCGGAGTTCGTCGATCCTCTGGGGCGGGAGTACCAGAGGACAGCGCTCGGTGTCCGCACGCTCCAGACCGGACAGGTCTTCACTACCGATGCGGTGCCGCCTTACACCCGGATGGGTGACTGGGTGGGGACGCTGGCGCTGCTGGCGACGGCGTTGCTCGTCGGCTACACCGCATGGCACCGCAGATGACGCGCTTCGGCGTCGACGTCGGTGGCACCTTCACCGACATCGTGGCGCTCTCGCCTCGCGGCCACGTCACGGTGGACAAGGTGCGATCGACGCCCGGTGCCGTCTCAGACGAGGTATGGGGTGCCCTGGAGGGGCTGCGTAGTGGGGAGCGCGCCGGGGAGGCCCTGATTCACGGTACGACCATAGCCACCAACACTCTGCTGGAGCGCAGTAGCGGTCGGGTAGTGCTCCTCACCACTGCCGGGTTCG
This sequence comes from uncultured Gemmatimonadaceae bacterium, assembly GCA_964348295.1. Lineage (GTDB taxonomy): Bacteria > Gemmatimonadota > Gemmatimonadetes > Gemmatimonadales > GWC2-71-9 > WVYX01. The sequence continues at coordinate 99,561 of CAYGBV010000019.1, read as the reverse complement.
AGGATCTGCTCTGGCTCAGGCGTCAGGACCGCCCGCACCTCTACGATCTGGCGCGCGACCACCCACCGCCCCTCGTGCAGCGTGAGCACGTGATCGGTGTGCACGAGCGGAGCGGCGCTGCTGGCGTGGTGCTTGGCCTCACCAACGACGAGGTCGAGCGCGTGGTAGCGGAGGTGGTGCAGCGCAGCCCAGATGCCGTGGCGATCTCGTTGCTGTTCAGCTTCCGCAACCCCGAGCACGAGCGCCGTCTTGCGGCGGCACTGCGCGCCGCCCTGCCCGAGACGCCGGTCGCCGCGGGCTGCGAGGTGCTCCCGGTGTTCCGCGAGTACGAGCGCACCAGTACCACGACGGTGGAGGCGTACCTGCGACCCAAGGTGAGCGGCTACCTGGCGCGTATGGGTGCCGATGCCGAGCGGCGCGGCCTGGGTGAGTTGCGCATCATGGCGTCGAACGGTGGCACACTGAGCATCGCCCAGGCGGGTGAGCGCGCGGCCGCACTGGCGCTCTCGGGGCCGGCGGGCGGCGTAGAGGGTGCGCGCCTCGTCGGCGCGGAGCTCGGGATGCACGATCTCCTCACGATCGACATGGGAGGTACGAGCGCCGATGCCAGCATCGTGCTGAGCGGTCGGCCCCTCGTGCAGGGGGCGGGGGCGGTGGGAGGCATCCCGCTGGCGCTCCCACACGTGCTGATCGAGACCGTAGGGGCCGGCGGTGGCAGCATCGCCTGGGTGGATGAGGGTGGCGCGCTGCGGGTGGGGCCACGGAGTGCGGGGGCGGTGCCCGGCCCGGCGTGCTATGGAACCGGCGGCACGGAGGCGACCGTGACAGATGCCGCGGCGGTCTTGGGCTGGCTCGACGCGGAGCATCCGCTCGCTGGGGGGCTCCGGCTCGAGGTGGCGCGGGCGCAGGAGGCGGTCGAGCGCGTGGCGCAGGCAGCGCGGCTCTCCGTGCGCCGCTGCGCGGAAGGGATCGTCGAGGTCGCCAACGCGGCCATGGTCCGGGCTCTCAGGCGGGTGAGCGTCGAGCGGGGCGTCGACCCGCGGGCCATGACGCTGGTGGCGTTCGGCGGGGCCGGCCCCATGTTCGCCTGCCGCATGGCGGAGAGCCTGGGGATGGACCGCGCCCTGGTACCGCCGCACGCCGGTGTGCTGTCGGCGCTGGGGCTGGCGTCGGCGCCCGACAAGCTGGAGTTCGCGTCGTCGCTGCATGCGCTCGCGCACGAGCTGGACGCGCGCGCTACGGAGGAGGCGTTCGCCGAGCTCGAGCGCGCGGCCCGTGACGCCCTCGCCGGGGCCGAGCTGCAACGTCTCGCCGACTGTCGCTACCCCGGGCAGGGCTACGAGCTCACCGTGCCGGTGGGGGATGCGGGGCCCGACACCGCCGCCGCCTTCCACCGGGCACACCGCGACCGATTCGGCCACGCGGACGAGGAGCGCCCCGTAGAGCTGGTGAACCTCCGCGCGGTCGCGAGCCGGCGCGGCATGGGCGTGCGGCTGGCCGAGCGCGCGGGCGGGGCCGAGCCGCAGATCGAGACCGGGCGGGCCCAACTCGAGGAGCTTGCACCGGGCGTCGTAATGCGGGGGCCATACATGCTCGACGTGATCGACTGCACCGTCCGCATCGAGCCTGGCTGGCGCGGCACGGTATCCCCCACCGGCGCGGTCGTATTGGAGCGCACATGAGCCTGGACGCCATCGGCCTCGAGGTCATGGCCCACGGCTTCTCGGGGCTCGCGGAGGAGATGGGCGCGGTGCTCGTGGCCAGCGCCCTCTCACCCAACGTACGGGAGCGGCGTGACTCCTCGGCGGCGCTGTTCAGCGCCGACGGGGAGATGATCGCCCAGGCGGCGCACATCCCGGTGCACTTGGGGGCGATGCCGGAGGCGGTGACCGCAGTCCGGGGGCTCGCCCCCGAGCCGGGGGACACGTACGTGCTGAACGACCCGTACACGGGCGGCACGCACCTCCCAGACATCACGATGGTCCACGCCGTGGAGGTTGAGGGAGTGGTGGGCGCGTACACGGTGGTGCGGGCCCACCATTCCGACGTGGGCGGCTCCCGTCCGGGGAGTATGCCGCCGCACTCGACGGAAGTGTTTCAGGAGGGGCTGGTCATCCCGCCCGTCAGGTGGACCGCCCGGGGAACGGTGCAGCGCGACGTGGAGCGCCTGCTGCTGGCCAACGTGCGCACGCCCGACATGCGCAGGGGAGACCTCGCCGCCCAGCTCGCGGCATGCGAGCGGGGTGCCCTGCGGTACCGCGAGCTGGTGGCGCGGCACGGCCGGGCATACGTGGAGAGCGCCGTCCACGATCTGCTCGATTACGCGGAGCGGCGCACCCGAGCGGCCGTGGCCTCACGCGTCCGGCCCGGACGGTACGTGGCCCAGGACTGCCTGGAGGGCGACGGGGTCGGCGAGGACGACATCACCATTCGGGCCACGGTGGACGTGCGGGACGGCAGCCTCATCCTGGACTTCGCCGGCAGTCACGGTGCCGTCGCAGGGAACGTGAATTGCCCGCTCTCCGTCACCCGCTCCGCCGTGTTGTTCGTGCTGCGGTGTCTGGTGGACGAGGATATTCCCACCAACGGAGGCATGCACCGCTTGGTAACGGTGCGGGCACCCGAGGGATCGGTGGTGAACGCGCCCTGGCCCCGCGCGGTGGCGGCCGGGAACGTGGAAACGTCTCAGCGGATCGCCGACACGCTGTTCCTCGCGCTGGCGCAGGCGGCCGACGTCCCTGCCCAGGGGCAGGGGACCATGAATAACGTGGTGCTGGGCGGTGACGGGTGGACGTACTACGAAACGCTTGGTGGAGGGCAGGGAGCCTCGGCGGTGGCCCGCGGGCCGTCGGGGGTGCACGTAGGGATGTCCAACACCCGGAACACGCCGGTGGAGGTGTTCGAGCTAGAGCACCCAATGCGCATCGCGACGTACGCCCTACGGTCCTCCAGCGGCGGTGCGGGGCTTCACCGCGGGGGGGACGGAGTGATCCGCGCCTACGAGGCGCTCACGAGCGCCGAAGTGAGCGTGATCAGCGAGCGCCGGCGTCGCACCCCGCAGGGCGCGGCCGGGGGCGAGCCCGGAGCTCCGGGTCGGAACACGCTGAACGGGGAGCCGTTGGGAGGGCGGGTAGAGCTGACGATGCAGCCGGGGGATGTGCTCAGGATTGAGACGCCGGGGGGAGGGGGGTGGGGGAAGCCTGATGGGGAACGGGGCACGGGGAACCGGGAGCGGTAAGACGGGCTGCCCGCCGGGCGAGCCGTGCGCTCCCGATCGGCCGTGAGTGTCCTACCGTTCCCCGTTCCCTGTTCCCCGTTCCCGTCCTCGCCTAGCGTGTCATTCCCCCGACCTCTCAAACACCTTCGCGTCAATGAAGAGCCTGAGTAAATCGTGATCCAGCTGGCCCTTCTCGGTCTCGTCCTGCAGGATGTCCAGCGCCCTGGGAACCGGTTGGGCGGGCTTGTAGGGTCGGTCGGAGGCCGTCAGCGCGTCGAAGATGTCGGCGATGGTCATCATCCGGGTCTGGATGGGGATCTGATCGCGTGTGACCTTCCGCGGGTAGCCCGAGCCGTCCAGCTTCTCGTGGTGGCCGTAGGCGATGGTCGGGACGGACTGCAGCTCCTTCGTCCAGGGTATCTGCAGCAGGAAGCGATACGTGTGGGTGACGTGGTTCTCGATCTCGAGCCGCTCGCTCTCGTCCAGGCTCCCCTTCCGGATGCTGAGGAAGCGTACCTCGTCGCCGGTCAGATAGGGCTGCTTCCTGCCGTCTAGGTCCTCGTAGTACCGCTCCGCGTAGTGCAGCAGGTTCTCGAAACTCCCCTCCGGGAGCACCGTCGGCTCGTTGGATTCGAGCACGAGGTGGATGAACCGGTCGAGCTCGTCGAGTTCCCGACGATGGTCCGCCTCGAGCTGCTGCACGAACGCCTCGTATCCCTGGCTCCCCTGCCGCTCGAGGTACTCGGCCCGCAGGCGGTGGTACTCGGCCTCCGCAGTGCGCCGCACGAACGCGAAGCGCTGCCTGATGAGAGCGAGGTCGGGCGGGTGGAGCTTCTTGGCCTTGATCAGCACCTGCTCTCGTACGCCCACCTTCCCGAAGTCGTGCAGCAGGCCGGCGTAGCGGATCTCGCGGATCTCCTGGCGTGAGAACTTAACGTGCCGGAAGGGACCGCCGGCGCTCCGATCCACCGTCTCAGCCAACCCTACGGTCATCGAGGCGACCCGACCGGAGTGGCCAAACGTGGTAGGATCGCGCTGCTCGATGGCGGTCACCGAGGCCCGCACGAAGCCCTCGAAGAGTCGCTCGATACTCTCGTATAGCTGGCTGTTCTCCAGGGAGACGGCCGCCTGTCCCGCCATTGCCCTGACCAGTTCAACTAGGCGACTGGCGTAGGGAACGACCTCGGCGTCGAAGTCCTCTGGTGCGGAGAGCGTGACGTCGCCGTGACGTTTGCAGTTGATGAGCTGCAGGACCCCGATGATCTCGTCCTTGTTGTTCTTCATCGGGACGGCGAGCATCGACTTGGAGCGGTAGCCGTACTTCTCGTCGAATGAGCGGTTGAAGGTGTAGTCCACGTCGGGCGGCAGGAAGTATACGTCGGGGATCATCAGCGGATCGCCGGTGGTGGCGGCGTACCCCGCGATGCTGCCCGTGTCGAGCGCCATGGTGTACTCGACGAACGGGATGTCGGGCCGCGAGACGTTCTGGGAGTGTGCGAACCGCAGCCGCTTCGTGCCGTCTTCCTGCTCCTCGACGATATACAGGCTGCCGCCGTCCGAGTTTGTGATCCGCAGTGCCTGTGACAAAATGAGCCCGAGCAGCGTGTGGTAGTCACGCTCCGTGGAGAGCGCCATGCCGATGCTGGTGAGCTCCTTGGTCTCGCGTGTGCGGGATGCCGCTTCCTTACGGGCTCGAAGGGAGTCGGCCCGGGCGGCGGCCTCGCGGTAGGCGGCGCGCAGCGCGACCAGGAGCTGGCGGGGCTGCCACGAATGGGGGACGTACGCCGTGATCAGGTCGTCCGGCAGTCCGTCGGGGACGTCCTCCTCGTGCGGTGCGCCCACGACCACCACAGCGCCGCCCTCGCCCACGAAGCGCCGCAGCCGCTCCGTCGGGAAGCGCGACCGGCTGGCGGGATCCAGCACGAATGCGGTCGGCGAGCCCGCCACCGCGAGCTCGTCCGCCGTCTCCACTGCTTGTGTGGTGACGCCCTCCGCCTCCAGCGCCGCGGCGATGAGGCGCGTGCCGAACGTGCTGGGGTGCAGCAGCGCGTACTTCACGGGGAGGGCGTCGTCGTGTCCGGCACGGCCGAGTCGGGTGGGGGCGGCGGCGTGACTCCCCACAGCATGCGCAACGGCCGCCGGCTGAGCTGCTCGGCAAAGTGCTCCAGAATCACCGCGGAGCGCGTGAGCTTGTCGATCGCGAAGGTGATGTCGGCCCGGTTCTCGGTGGCCATGTCGTGCGCGGTGGTCGCCAGGCTGTCCAGCTCCTCCAGTAACACGTTGGCGTTCTCTAGCGCGACCATGATGCTGTCGGTCGCCGGGCCGATGCGAGGCTCCACCTGTGCCAGGATCCGGTCGGTCCGCTCCAGGCTCTGCGTCAGTCGGTCCAGCACCGTCTGCAGCTGGGGGCGGGCCTCGGCGAGCAGCGACCCTGTCTGGTCGACCGTCGCGGTGGTCTTCACCACGAGCTGTCGTGTCTCGGCCAGGGCGGCGAGCACGTCCTCGTGCATGCCGGTGGCGATGTCGGCGAGGGCCTCCATGACGCTGGCGCGGCGCTCGGATTCGAGTGTGTCCCCGGGCTGCAGGAACACCTGGGCCGGTGTCGCGGGCGGCATCTCGAGCTCGATGATCGCCGCGCCGACTACCACGGTCGGGGGCGGCGCGATCAGCGCCCGCGTGCCGGCCGGCAGCCGCAGACGCGTCCCGTCGGGAAACCGCTCGCGGATCGACAGCGTCGCTATGAAGCTGAGCTGGTTGCTGGCGGAGTCGAGGTGCGGATTCACCGCGGCTACCCGCCCGATCTCCAGGCCCTGCAGGACCACCCGCGTGTCCTGCGTGAGGCCTTCCGCTTCGGCGGCCCGCATGTGCAGCACGTAGCGCCCCTCGAGCAGGCCGCTCGTCAGCACAGCGGTGCCCACGACGATCCCGATGGTCACCAGGATGAACAGGCCGACGAGGAAATCGGTGCGTCCCGTAGCTACCTCCCTGCTCACGCGTCGCGCACGAGCTCGCCCTTGACGAGGCGGTATCGCACCTCGACCCGCGACTCGAGCAACTGGGGAATGAACTGCCCCGTGATAAACACGGTGCGCCTCGAACCTGTCTCGGTCTCGCCACCTCGCGCAAGCTCTAGCAGCTCGGCGGCCGTGCGGGTGGTCAAGCCGTCGAACGGGTCAGCGAGGATCACCAGATCGGGGTCGAACGCCAGCGCGCGGGCGAGGGCGGCACGTCGGCGCTCTTCATCGGTGGCCCCGGCCGGCCGCAGGTCTCCCGCGTCTGCGATTCTCAGTAGCGTCAGCATGATCCGGATCCGACCGTTGATCTCCCGCTCCGTGAGGTCGCTGCCGTAGCGCAGCGGCAGGGCGACGTTGTCGCGCAGCGAGAGATTGTGTAGCAAGCCATCGCCGGCGGGAAGGTATCCCACCTGTCGGCGGAAGGCGAGCGCCGCGCGACGTGACAGGCTGGATACGTCCTCGCCGAACAGCAGCACACGGCCGGAGCGCGGCCGCCGCAGGGCCATCGCGAACGCCGGGAGGGCGTCCACCCCGCTCGCCTCAGGCCCCGTCACCACGACCGCGCGGTGCTCCGGTACCTCCAGCGCGATCCGCGTGCCCTCACCCGGAAGGGTCACGTCCTCGAAGATGAGCGGCGCACTCATGCCATGAGAATCACGAAGAGGCCGGAGCAGAAGAATATGGCGATGATGCTGCCCACCGCGGCCTGGCTGGCCGCAACCGGTATCTCGGTGGGGGCTCCCCGCACGCTCAGACCATGGAAGCTGGGGATCATCCCCACGATGATGCCGAAAACGAGCCCCTTGACGACGGTGAGCCACACATCCCGCAACGAGAGGGAGGTCAGCACGATGTCGAAGTAGCGCTCGGGCATCATCCCGTTTGCGGTAGCCGCCACGAGCCCGGAGAAGATGGCCACCACGTCGAATACGATGATCAGTCCGAAGATCGAGAGCAGGGCCGCCCCGAAGCGCGGCAGCACGTGGTAGTGCAGCGGATCGATCCCCATCCCCTCCAGGGCGTTGATCTCGCCCATCACCTTGTTGGTGGCGAGCTCCGCCGCGATGGCTGTGCCCGAGCGGCCTGCCACCGCCAGCGCTGTGATCAGCGGCCCCAGCTCCCGCACGATCGCCACCACCATGAGGCGCCCGAGTAGCTCCGTGGCACCGATCCGCCCCAGCTCCCGCACCGCCTGGGAGATGACCAGGAAGCTGAGGATGGAGGAGAGGACCAGGATGAGGGGGAGGGCCTGGAGGGCGGTGAACCACACCTGCTTGAGGAGCACACGGAAGGCCACACGGCGCCCTGCCCTGGGCAGCCACCGCGCCGCCTCCAGGGTCGAAAAGAAGAAGCGCGCCAGCGCCCCCAGCCAGGCGATCGAGCGCGCTACCCCTTGTCCGAGTGCCGCAACTGGCGCCGTCACGCGCCTATGTTACTACCCCTGCTGGATCTGCCTCAAGGCCTCCTGGGCTTCCGTGTACTCCGGGAAGTCGCGGGCCACCTGGCTGAACAGCTCCACGGCGCGCTCTGTGTCGCCGCGGTCCTGGTACAGCAGGGCCTTGCTGTAGAGCCGCAACGCCTCCTGCGGAATGTCCTCCGACCGATCCCGCCGCGACTCGTATGCCTGCTCAGACAGGGCCGGCAGGTCGAGCCCCTTGGTAATGTTGTTCGCCAGGTCCACCACCATCGGGAACAGGTTCTCCCGCTCCTCGCGGCCCCGCTCCACCTTTACGATCTCGCCCGTCTCCACGTTGACGATCCGCGCGTTCACCCGGAAGTCGCCGTACCAGTCGATGAAGCTCCCGAAGACCATGTACTTCGCGCCCACCAGCCTACCCACCTGGGCGGCGGTGCCGGCGTCCACGGTCCCCGAGGCACCGAGCTCCATCTCGGAGAGCAGGTCGTTGATCCGGCCGCGCTCCACCACCCGCAGGGCGTCGTTGATGGCGAACTCCGTGAGCAGCAACTGCTGGATGCCGACCGTGAGCGCCTCGAAGTCTTCCTTGTCCTGGCCATAGGAGCCGCCGTCCTCGAAGGGCATCACCGCGACGCCCGGCCGCATGTCCTGCCCCCAAACGACCTGAGGCCCGGCGAGCCCAGCCGCGAGGGCCAGAGTCGTAACCGAACGCCAGTGCATAAGCCTCTCCTCCGTCCTCAGAGGGTGAGTTGCATTCCCTCGGTGGCGGCGATCACCCCGAAGGTGTGCCCCGACTCCTCCGCCTCCGCCTGTGCCGCCTCGACCACGTTGTCCATCGCTGCATCGTCGTGCTCGGGGCGGTGGTGAAACAGCACCAACTGGCCGACGCCCGCGTCGCCCGCCAGGGCCACCGCCTCGGAATACGACGAGTGCCCCCAGCCGCGGTGCTGCTCGAGATCGTCGGGCGTGTACATGGCGTCGTGGATCAGCACCTCGACGCCTTCCAGGAACTCGACCAGCTCGCTGCGCCAGCCCGGTCCCACCTCATACTCTCCGCCCGACCCGAGCTCATTGTCGGTGACGTAGGCCATGCTGGCCCCGCCCTCCACCGGCGTCAGCCGATAGCCCAGCGTGTTGCCCGGGTGGCGCAACCGCATCGCCTCGACCCGGAAGCCGTCGATCTCGAACCCCCCCGGCTCCACGTGCTCAACGAATAGCTCTGCGGCGACCCGGTCGAGCGGGACCGGGAACACGACCGGGTGCATTTGCTGCCGCAGGATCACGTCGAGATCGACGTCCCCCTGCTTGGACCCCCAGACGCGCACCTCGTTCCCATCGTTGAAGAAGGGTGCGAAGAACGGGATGCCCTGGATGTGGTCCCAGTGGGTGTGGCTCAGCAACAGATCCACCCGAAGGGGGCCGTTGCCGCGCTCCACCAGGTCTTGCCCCAGGAGTCGAATGCCGGTGCCCGCGTCCAGGATGACGAGCCGGTCGCCCGCATCGCCGCCGTGTTCCACGGCGACACACGGGGTGTTCCCCCCGTACCGGGTGGTCAACGCACCGGGGGTCGGAATAGACCCCCGTGCACCCCAGATCGTTATCGTGTGTGCCATCCGACCGGTTCAGGCGCCATTGCCGCGAACCTATTCGCGGCGGGGGAGCTCACACAAGGCGTGCAGTCACGCGAGGTCCGTGACATGGGTCACTAGAGACCGGCCAGCTCCTCCAGGCCGCGGCGGTTCTGAATGGCGATGTGCTTGCGGGACACGACGATCATGCCCCGGTCCGCCAGCTCCCGGATCGTGCGCGAGACCGTCTCGCGGCTCGAGCCGATCATCTGGGCCAGCATGTGGTGGGTGATCTTGCGCGGAATGTGCTCGCCGTCGTGCTCATCGGCGAGCTCCACGAGCACCCGGGCCACCCGGCCGCTGACGTCGAGCAGGACTAGGCCGCCGATCTTGTCGTCGGCCCGCCGCAGCCGCCGGGAGAGGGCCTGCAGCAAGCCGAGCGCGATGCGCGGCGCCTGCTCGAGACACTGGCGGAACTCGTCGCGCCGTAGCACCAGGAGGTTGGAGTCCTCGGTGGCGATCACGTGAGCCGAGCGGGGTTGGTCGTCGATCAGCGACATCTCGCCGAAGAAATCCCCGGCTCTGAGAATCGAGAGGATGACCTCGCGCCCGTCCTCGCCGATGAGGACTACCTTGACCTCGCCGTTCAGCACCACGTAAAGGGCATCGCCTGGGTCGTCCTCGAACAGTATGACGCTGTTCTTGGGGTAGGTGCGCTCCCGGGCGGCTTTGGTGACGCTCGCTATCTCCGTGTCGGATAGCTGCGTGAAGAGCGGGATCTTCTTAAGCCGCTCGACCGCCGACAGGGAGGCGTCGCCTGCGGAAGTACCGGTCATAGACAGGCCTAGCTTACGTCCCGGCCCGGAGCCTGTCAATCGAAATGGACCCGGCGGCTTGCCCCCAAGTTCATGTCACGATTATATTTCCGCCTCTTCGGACCACAGTTGTTGTACCGTTTGCCCGTGGGGAGTGTCCTGGTGAAAGCGGATATCCATCCTACCTATCAGCGCGCGGTCGTGCAGTGCGCCTGCGGCAACACGTTCGAGACGCGCTCGACCCTGGCGGACATCCACGTGGAGATCTGCGCGCGCTGCCATCCGTTCTTCACCGGCAAGCAGAAGCTCGTGGACACGGCTGGCCGCGTGGAGCGTTTCCGCCAGCGCTACTCCGGGACGGCCGAGTCGAGCGGAGCGTAGCTCGTCATGGAAGCGCGGCTCGAGGCCGCGCTTGCACGCGCGGCTGAAGTCGAACGAGAACTGGCCGAACCCGCCACCGCACGCGATCCCGCAAAGCTAAAGGCGCTGGGTCGGGAGCACGCCCGACTGGAGCGCATACGCAAGACAGCGGCCCGGTATGCGAAGCTGCGTAACGAGTTGGAGCAGGCCGAGGAGCTGGCCCGGGACCCCGATGCGGCGCTGGTGGAGCTGGCCCAGGCTGACGTGGAGCGGCTGCGCCCCGACGTAGCGGCGCTGGAAGCGGAGCTGCACGACCTACTGGTGCCGCCGGATCCCCTCGCGGACCGGGACACCATCGTGGAGATCCGGGCCGGGACCGGGGGAGACGAGGCAGCGCTGTTCGCCGCGGACCTGTTGCGCATGTACACCCGGTACGCGGAGCGCTGCGGGTGGCATGTGGAAGTGGTCTCGGCTTCCGAAGGGAACGTGGGGGGCGTGAAGGAGGCCATCTTCAAGGTCGCCGGCGAGAGCGCCTACGGCCGGCTGCGGTACGAGTCGGGAGTGCACCGGGTGCAACGGGTTCCCGCGACCGAGACGCAGGGCCGTATCCACACGTCGGCCGCCACAGTGGCCGTGCTCCCGGAGGCGGAGGAGGTGGACGTCGAGATCGAGGAAAAGCACCTCAAGGTCGACGTGTTCCGCTCCTCCGGGCCCGGCGGGCAAAGCGTGAACACCACCGACAGCGCCGTCCGGATCACCCACCTACCGACGGGGCTCGTGGTCCAGTGTCAGGATCAGAAGTCCCAGCTGCAGAACAAGATGCGGGCCATGGAGGTGCTGCGTGCGCGGCTCCTGGACCGCGTGGTCGCCGAGCAGGAGGCCGAGCGGGCCCGCGAGCGGCGCGCCATGGTGAGTACCGGTGACCGCTCCGCGAAGATCCGCACGTACAACTTCCCGCAGAACCGGGTGACCGACCACCGCATCAACCTCACCACGCACCGCCTGGACGAAGTCCTGGACGGTGAGTTGGATGAGATCATCGAGGCGCTCACGGCCGCATACCGCGACGAGCGCGCCGCCACCTGAGCCGTGCCGTCCGTGGGTGAGGAGCTGCACGCCGCCGCCCTCCGGCTGGCGGATGCGGGCTTCGAGCAGCCGCGGCGCGAGGCCGCCGGTCTGTGGGCTCGCCTCTCCGGCGAGACGGTGGGCGAGGTCTGGTTGGGGCAGGAGGCTGATGCCCCGGAGCAGCGCCGCGCGCGCTATCGCGCGGCAGTGGAACGCCGCGCCCTCGGCGAGCCGGCGGCCTACGCGGCCGGGGCGGCCGGGTTTCGCTGGCTGGAGCTTAGGGTCGATCCCCGGGTCCTGATTCCACGGCCGGAGACCGAGGGGCTCGTGGAGCACGTGCTGGTGTGGGGCCGACAGGGTGGTGTGGAATCGGACTGGGGAGCGGCCCTCGATGTGGGGACGGGTAGCGGCTGCATTGCCCTGAGCCTCGCGACCGAAGGGGGGTTTGGCCGTGTCGTGGCGACCGATGCCGCCCCGGGCGCGCTGGAGGTGGCATGCCACAACGCGGCCCTGGTGGCCCCACCGGTTCCCGTGGAGTTCCGCCAGGGGGACCTGCTGGCGCCGGTCGCCGGGGAGACATTCGAGGTCATCGTCTCGAATCCGCCGTACGTGGACGCTGCGGAGTTCGCCGCTCTGGATGAAGGCGTGCGCCTGTACGAGCCCCGGGACGCCCTGGTGAGCGGTGAGGGCGGGCTGGAGCACTCCCGGCGACTGTTAGAAGGGGCGGCTGGACATCTTGCTGTCGGCGGCCTCCTCGCCCTGGAGGTAGATTGCACCAGGGCCGAGGCGACACTGGGGCTGGCTCGGGACGTGGGCTGGCGCGGGGCTCGCCTCGAGGACGATCTGTTCGGACGTCCACGCTATCTCCTCGCGACCAAGGAGTGATCGGTGATCGAAGCGAAGGCACTCGACCTGGGGCGCCTCATTGGGCAGAGTGAGGACTACAAGATGCTCAAGCGCGCGCGCGAGGAACTCGAGGGCGACAAGGAGCTGGAGGCCAAGTTCGAGGAGCTGCAGCAGGTCGCGGTGCGCCTGGAGCGGGCGATGGGGGAGGGGAAGGAACCCGAGAGTGCCGACGGAGAGGCGTACGAGCGCCTACTGAGCGAGGTGCAGTCCGACAGCCGCTACCAGCGCCTCGTGGCCGCCCAGGCGAACTTCGACAAGCTCATGCTCCGGGTGCAGGAGCAGATCATGGAGGGCATCCGCAAGGGCGCCGAGAGCGTGATCATCACCCTCGACTGACGGCACGCGGCGAGGCATCGTTGTTCATCGTCGTCGAAGGCCCCGAAGGGGCAGGCAAGACCACGCTGGCGGCACGGCTCGCCGGCCGCGCGCGGGAGGCGGGCCACCAGGTGCTGGAGGTGCGGGAGCCCGGAGGGGTCGAGACGGCCGAGGCGGCGCGGGCGCTGGTACTCGATCCGGAGCGGGCGTGGAGCCCGGCGGCCGAGCTGTTCCTCATCTTGACGGCCCGGGCGGAGCTGGTGCAGAAGGTGATTCGCCCCAAGCTCGAGCAGGGCTCGTGGCTGGTGATCAGCGACCGGTTCGACCTCTCGACGGAGGCCTACCAGGTGGCCGGGAGAGGGCTCAACCGGGACGCCGTGCTCGCAGCCAACCGGCTCGCAACCGGCGGGCTGTGTCCGGACGTTACCTTGGTGTTGGATCTCGAGCCGGACGAAGGGCGACGCCGGCAGGCGGCGCAGGGGAAGCGGCCGGATCGGATGGAGCAGGAGGATGCCGCCATGCACCAGCGCGTGGCTCGGGCCTTCCGCGAGGCCTCAGGACCCGGCATCATCCATCTGGATGCCCGGCTGGCGCCCGACGATCTGGCGGATGTGGCCTGGAACACGGTGCGGGAGCGGCTCGCCGGAACACCATAGATTGCCGCAGGGTTGAACCGATAGGGGAAGGCTCGCAACGGATTTCGGAGGTATGCGAATGAGGGGTCAGCGCATCCTGTTGCTCACTCTGGTGGGGTTCATCTCGTTTCTCTCGGGCGGATGGCTCCTGCAGCGGGGGACCTCGCGGGCGGGCAACATCTACCAGCAGGCGAGGCTGTTCGACGACGTCATCGGATACGTCGCCGATTACTATGTCGACTCGGTGGGCGTTGACGAGCTGTACGACATGGCCATCGACGGCCTCCTCGACCGGCTGGAGGACCCCTACGCCCGCTTCCTGCGTCGGGAGGATTACGAGGAGCTCACCGAGAGCACCACGGGCAACTACGGCGGCCTCGGCATCCGCATCGACGTGCGCGACGGTTGGATCACGATCATCGCGCCCATCGCGGGCACGCCGGCCGAAGCGGTCGGGCTGGAGACGGGCGACCGGATCATCGCCGTGGACGGTGAGTCCACCTTCGGCTGGAAGAGTGACCAGGCGGTATCCGTGCTGCGCGGCAAGCCCGGCAGCTCGGTGGAGCTGACGGTGGCGCGCCCCGGGTTCCCCGAGCCGCTCGAGTTCACGGTCAAGCGGGCCCTGATCCACATCACCGCGATCCAGGCGGCGACCGTGCTGGGCGGCGACGTGGCCTATATCTCCCTGGTGTACTCGAACATCAGCGAAACGCTGGCCGACGAGCTGGAGCAGGAGATCGCCCAGCTGCGCGAGGCGGGCGCCCGCTCCTTGATCCTCGACCTGCGGAACAACCCCGGCGGGTTGCTCGACGCCGGTGTTGACGTGACTGATCTGTTCCTCGAACCCGGTGAGTCGGTGGTCTCGACGCGAGGCCGCGCGCGGGGTACGTCTGATGCCTACCGGGCGCGCGACGGGCAGCGGTGGCCGGACATGCCGATCGTGGTACTGGTGAACGGCGGCACGGCCAGCGCCTCGGAGATCATCGCCGGCGCGTTGCAGGACCACGATCGTGCGCTCATCGTGGGCACGCCCACGTTCGGCAAGGGGCTGGTGCAGACCGTGTTCCGGCTGGGCCGCACGCAGGCGCTGCGGCTCACCACCGCCCGGTGGTACACGCCTAGCGGCCGCACCATCCAGCGGCCCGTCGAGCGCCATGCGGTCGAGACCATCATGGTCACCCAGCTCGAGGAAGGTGCCACGGACACTGCCGCGGTCGATTCGAGCCAGGTCTACCGCACCGACGCGGGACGCCCGGTGATCGGCGGCGGCGGGATCCGTCCCGATCTCGTCGTGGCGGCCGATACGCTGACGACCGCCGAGCAGGAGTTCCTGCGGGCATTGGGCTCCAAGCTCCCAGTGTGGCGCGACCTAATGACCAGCTACGCGCTGGAGATCAAGGCCGCCGGGGCGGTGACCGACCCCGACTTCGCGGTCACCGGGGCGATGCGTGCCGAGCTGCTGCGGCGCCTCCAGGAGCGAGATGTAGAGGTGACCGATGCGCAGTACCGTGGGGCCCGTGGCCTCATAGACCGGCAGTTCGGCTACGAGGTGGAACGGTACGTGTTCGGGCGGGAGTCGGAATCGCGCCGCCGCATCTCGGATGACGTCCAGGTGCAGAAGGCGTTGCGGCTTCTGCAGGAGGCGAGCACCCCGACCGAGCTGCTGATACTCGCAGAGCAGGCCGCGGAGCGCGCGCGCAATCCGTGAGTGCCGTCGGGATCGTGGGGCCGGGTCGCGCTGGGGTCGCGCTCGGCCTCGCGCTGTCCCGGGCAGGACACCACGTAGTGCTCCACGGCAGGCGATCCCGCGAAGTTCCCCAACCACTCACATTGACTGTCGGCGACGCTCCACCGTGGCTCGCCGCGGTGGATGTCGTGGTGTTAGCCGTTCCCGACGACGCCGTGCGCGATGTGGCGGCGGCGCTGGCGACCACCGCTGCGGTGAGCGAGCGCCACACCGTGCTCCACCTCTCGGGTGCGCTCGGAACGGACGTGTTGCAGCCGCTCTCCGCGAGCGGCGCGGCTCTCGGCTCGCTGCACCCCTACCAGACGCTGGACGAGTCGCCGCAGGCGGTCGGGCGCCTGGAGGGCGCGGTGGCCGGCGTCGCCGGTACGGACAGGGCGGTAGCCGTCGCCTCCGAGCTCGCGCGCTCCGTCGGGATGGAGCCGGTTCCTGTGCCTGAGGAGCAGCGGGCGCTGTACCACGCCGCCGCAGTGTTCGGGTCGAACTACCTCGTGACGCTGGCTGGGGTAGCCGCGGAGCTGCTCGAGGAGGTCGGAATGAATCCCGAGCAGTCGCGCGCGGCGCTCGGCCCACTAATGGCTGCCGCGCTCGAGAACGCGCTTGCCAGCGGGCCGGGAGCCGCCCTCACGGGGCCCGTGGCGCGGGGGGACGTGGAGACCCTGCGGAGTCACCTGGCGGTGCTGCCCGATGACGTGGGCGATCTGTACCGAGAGCTCGCACGGGCGGCGCTGCGCTTCGCGGATCTCCCGCCCGAGCGGCGGGCCGCGATCGAGGCAGCGCTGGAGGCTTAGAGCTCAGGGGCCGTCCCGCTTGACGATGGCTGCGGCTTCGGCATTCCAGGGGAACACGAACGAGCCGCCGAAGGTGAGCACCCAGCGGCTTCCCACGTCCGAGCCCTCGCCGAACCGGTAGCCGATGTCGATCCGTCCGGTGCGCGCGGCTGTGCTGAGCGCGCCACCGGGCCGCAGCCCGATCCCCACGTTGCCCCCGAAGCGCGCCTCCTGGTCGGGGTACCACGCGCCCCCGTAATCCAGAAACGCAGCGAAGCCGAGCGAGACCAAGTCGAACATCGCCTCGAGCGGGTACCAGCGGTGCTCTAGGGTGCCCCAGATGGCGCGCGTCCCCACGAAGGAGTGCGGCTCCCAGCTTCGGGGCGGCGTCTCGAAGCCCAGGTCGAACTCCTCGCCCGGCGGCGGGGACTCGAGCACGCCACCCTGGATGTGCAGCGCCGTGGAGTGACGGTTGGCGAACTGGTTTCCCAGCGTCAAGTCGAAGACGACGCGGCCCGAGTCGAGGCCGGCATCGTTGAACAAGGCGTTTGCCTTGAGCTGCGCCATGAAGAAGCCGGTTGTCCCGGCGGCGCCGACTGTGGCCTCCAGCTGGGGGCCGATCCCGTCGCTGGCGTAGCCCCAGGCGTCTGGAGCGACGTTTATCCACAGTGAGACCCGCGTGCTGACGTCGATGTCCTCGGTGCCGAAGCCGTTGAAGTAGCGCATCTCGGCGAACCGAGCCCGCCGGTACTCGGCCCAGAGGCGGAGCACCCCATACAGACTGTCCGGCACGGCCATACCCGTGTCCTGCACGAGGACGTACTTGTCCTGTCGGACCTCTCCCTGCACGCCGAGCCTGACGTATCGGCTGGGTCGCGCGAGCGGCGCATAGACGCCCATCAGCCGGTTGATCAACGCGTCGCGGCGGTACTCTGTCGTGTCCCGCGTGCCAGCGCTGTCCACGCGATACCGCAGTACGCGGCGGCCGGCGGCCTCGCCGTCGTAGTCGACCGAGTGCCGATCCAGGTTGGAGTAGAATGGGTCGCCGGCGCGCCACCAACCGTCGGTGCCGTCGTTCCACAGGGTCGCCAGGCCCTTGGCCCGCACCTCGCTGCCCCCGATACGGCGGAAGTTCGCCGCCAGCTCCAGGCCGTGCCGGTCGACCTGCTTGACGAACGCGGCGCTGGCGAGGTTGCCGCGCCCGAGCAGGTTGATCTCGGTCAGCCCGAACCGTCCGGTCCAGGAGCCGTCGGTGGCCACGCTGAACTTGAGGTTGGGCTTGGTGCTCCAGCCGTCCTGCGTGTCCACGATGACGGCGAACTTGCCATCGATCCGCGTGGTGTCGAGCCGAACTGACTTGAAGATCTCACGCCGGCGCAGGTTGCGCTCCGATTCCTGCAGCTTGGCCGGGTCGAACGGCTCTCCCACGTGGAACAGCAGTTCGTCGAAGATCACCCTGGGTTTCGTGGTGATGCGGATCTTGTTCATGATGCGGAACACGGTCTTCCCCTCGACCTCTTCAGGGGTGAACACGTTCCGCGTGACGATGATGATGGTGTCGATTGTGGGTGGGGCGGAGGAGATGTCTTGTGCCGCTAGCAGCGCGGGCAGGCCGGCCCAGCAGCCGAGCAGGAAGCCAAGCCCGAGCGCGGATTGCCTTGGCGTCACCGCACCCGTTCCTGCTCCAGGATCTCGATCGCGCTGATCTTCCACGTCCCGTCGACGGGCACGACCGCGACCCGCGTGTCGTAGCGGTTCTGGCGAAAGTGGCGGTGGCCGAAATGGGTCACCGTTCCACCGACCGTCCACGACGCCTCGGCGTCGAAGCCACCATCGTCCCTGGGCTCGACCGCGCCGACGTCGAGCACCTCTACGGCATCGACTCGGGCCCGTACCCCGCCGCGCTTCTCCATCACGAGGGAGCGGCGGTGCTCGAGGTAGACGTCGCTCAGGGTCTCGCCGGTCACTGCGACGGCCAGACGGTCGTACGCCGGGCCCTCGTCGCGGAACTCGAAGGCACGGTACACGTTGGGCAGCACGCTTGCCAGCACGCGCCGTGCCTGGTGTGGTGACGTGACCCGTCCGACCGAGGCCGGCAGGGCGATTGAGACCTGTGCCAGCGGTGCGAAGACGCACGCGAGGGCGAGCGTAACTCGCGCGGCGGCGAACGACTTGTTGCGGTGCCGCCCGCGCGACCCGACGGCCATGAGAACCACCGTCAGCCCGACGAGGGGAAGCGAGAGCAGTGGCAGGGGCAGCTCCGGCGGCTCCACGGAAACCGCGGCCACGGTGGGGATGGGGCTTTCCATGAGCTCGTTGCGCCACCGTAGAGCTGGCTCGTCGGCCGTCAGCGTCGTCGAGCGCGATGACTCGGGATCGATCGCCGTTGCCGGGATAGCCGACAGCCCCGTGGGAAACGTGGTCCAGGCGAGCGTGACCTCCTCGGGCATTCCCGACGTGAGATACACGACCGTGACCCCCACGAACGCCTGGTCCAGCGCCTCGCGGACCGGTGTCTGGCGCGGCAGCACGCCCTGCGCGTCCACCGTCATGAAGCTGGCCCGGTCAATCAGGCCGTCCACCGGTGCGCCATCGATCTCGACGGTCGTGCGTGCGGCTACGAACTCGGCCAGGCGCCGTGCCACGTCGTCCTGCGCCGCGATCTCGAGGTAGCCCTCCCAGGTGGGCACACCGATCTCGGCAGCCACGTCCTGGAGTCGGAGCAGCGCCTCGTGCCGCACCTCGAACGGCTCCACGGCCAGGTAGCTCTGGATCGGGATGTCGAGTCGCTGCGTGGCCACCCGTCGCGAGCCGGGCAGGCCGACGCCGGTAGTCGTGCCCGCGGTACCTGGAAGCCGCGGGCCGGTCGTCGTGGCAGCGGCGGCGTCGGTCGGTTCCGCGAGCGCGAGTGAGAGGGCTGCGGTGACCGCCGTAGCGCCCACCACGTAGCTGAGCGCCGCGCGCCCGCGCGCCTCCTCGGTGGGCCAGCGACGTGCCAGCAGTTGACCGGACAACGCGGCGACCGTTCCCAGCGCTAGGAGCGCCACGTCCATCCCCAACACGAGTACCAGGAGATGAGACCAGAGGGCGGCACTGCCCTCTGGCGCAGCCGGGAGCAGGGTGGCCAGGGCCACACCGTGGAACAGCCCGGCCGCGGCGGCCAGGCCGGTAACGCGGCGCGGCTCCGGCGGCGCACGCAGCGCTTCCCGTGCCAGAAACACCACGGCCACGGCGACGCAGACTTCGGCGACGACCGAATCGAGCGGCCGGTCGAGCAGGGCCGTGAGCCCCACCGCCGCTAGCTGTCCCACCGCGAACGCGGTCACGAGGCGAATCGAGCCGAGCGCCCCGCCCAGCAAGACGAGCGCCAGGACAAAGGCAACGTGCACCCATTGCCCGACTACGTGCCGCGCGCCGCTCAACGCGGCGCGCCGTGCGTCGCGCAGCCATTGGCTGAACGGTCCGACGTTCTCCTCGGGCACCTGCCAGGCGCTCTCCATGGGAGCCAAGGCGTGTGCAAAGCGCTCGCCCGACAGCAGCTCGAGCCGCATGACCGTCCTGATGGCGGGATTGGGCACGGGGTAGCGGATGCCGATCGCGTGGCCGGCCACCCCTCCGGGACAGCGGTAGGCCTGCCGATTGAGCCACCCGCCCGACTGGCTGAGGACCACGCGCTCGCCCTCGGGGCGGCAGTGAGCCGGTAGCTCGGGGCTCGGCATGGCCTGGACGGGTATTACCGAGGGCACGAACCACTGCACCAGGAAGGCGCCGGGCTCGCGCTCCTTGAGCTGTACCTGCACGGGCGGTACGTCGTCGGCCGCGGCGGGCCCCGCCAGAGTCAGCGCGAGGGCCAGTACCAGCGCGCGTGGGCGCAGGCGCACGTCAGCGATCTCCGGCGGTCGAGTCCCCGCCCAGCGCCAGCGCGCGGATCGCCGCCTCGTCGATCTCGACGGTATAGCGGCTGCGGACAGTGGCCAGCATGGCGTCGTTCGCCTGCTCCCTGAGCGCCGACGCGTAATCGCGCAGCACGTCGCTGCGAACCAGGTTGAGGTCGGGCACCCGCGGCTCCTCGACCTGCGTCACGTACGCGAGGTGCACTCCGTAGCCGGAAGCGATCGGGCCCTGCCATTCGCCGGGCTCCAGCTCGAACAGCGCGCCGGCGAAGCGCTGGCCGAAGATCCGCGAAACGTCCTGCTCGCGCTGCAGGGGGTACTCGTGCTGCAGCATGAAGCGGTCGCCCAGTTCGCGCGGTCGCACCTCGCTGGGGGGTGCACCGCGAAGTCGGGCGAGAAGTTGCTCCGCGTCGGCGACTGCGGCCTCGCCGCGCTGGTCGACGTTGAAATAGACGTGTGCGAAGCCGCGCCGCTCGGGAATGGTGTAGCGGTCGAGGTTCTCCTGGAAGTAAGCCTGGAGCTGCGTCTCGGTGGGCTGCACCTGCGATGCGAGGTCGCTGGTGAGGAACTCGATCTTCTGCACCATGCGGCGCCGGATTACCTCGTCGTTCCGGTCGAGCCCCATGGCCAGGGCCTCGCGGTACAGCACCTCCTGGCGCACGTAGTCGTCCACCAGGCCGCGCAGCTCGGTCTCGGTGGGGGGACGCTGCCAGCGGCTCTGCCAGGTGTCGCGCAGCCAACGGATCTCGGTCTCTGTGACCGCGACGCTCCGGTCAGGGCCGTCGCCAGAGTCTCCGGCGGTGAAGAGGGCGTTGAGGGCAAACAGCGCCACCCCGATGGCCAGGAAATGCACCAGCGGCTCGCGCAGCCAGCGAGTGATCTTCTCGTTCATTTCGCGTTCGATCGTGTCTCGTTCTTTGAAGGGAACGGGCCGACCCGGGTGCCTTTAGCGCTCCCGGGCCGGCCCGCGTCGCTCCAAAGCTACCGAGTGGCTACGGCGTGTACCAAATCGGGCTCGTGTAGGCCCGCTCCTGAGTGATCATCGATGCTTCGCTCGGCAGCGTGATGCCGAAGCGAGCTGCCTCGTACGCCGTCCAGCGCGGCGTGGGGATCTCGATCACACGCGCGTAGTACACGGCGGGCACCGACGCGTCGAAGTCCGGATCGGTCCACACCGTGATCAACTCCGGAGCGCCGATCGTGTTGGTCCAGGTCGCGTTGGCGACGTCCACCGTGTTGCCCACCGGTGGCAGCTTGCCGTCGCGTCCGGGCTGGCGGCGGTCGGCATCGCTCCAGGCGACGTCGTACACCTTCTCGTGCCGCTCACCCCGCGAATCCACCCAGCCCTTCACGATCTGGATGCGGTCGAGGTTGCCGGAGAACGGGTCCTTGAGCGCCGCTACGAGGAACGTGGGCGCCCCGTTGCCCGATCGCGCGGGCAGGTCGCCGCCCATGGGCACGCCCTTGGAGTAACCGATTGCGCCGGGCAGCCGGCTCTGTGCGTCCTCTGCGGTGAATTCCCAGCCGCCGAAGAACCGCACCAGCATGCGCGGACCGGTGGTGGCGTAGGTCTCCTTGCGCATCATGGCGTCGAAGATCGCCTCGCGCGTGTTCTCGGTGGCCCACACCGCGGCGTAACCCGACCCAACCATTTCCCAGCTCTCGTAGCGGCCGTTGGGGGTCTCACCCATCGGGTGCTTGTAGCGTTCGGGACTGGGCTCGGTGCCGGAGTGCTTGCCAAAGAAGTTCTCCTCCGCGGCGGTGGCCAGGCCGGTGTGGCTGTCGGTCGAGCCGACCATGCCGAACTTGTAGGGGTTCACACCCAGCTGCCGCTCGAGCTGGAGCCCGATCTGCAGCCCCGACCGGGCGTACTCGTACTGCAGCATCTCGTCTTGTTTCGGCGCGCTCAGGTCGAGGTTGCCCTTGTCCCAGGTCTCGTAGTCGGCGAACTCGTCGGTGGGCGACACGAACGGATGCGTCTCGCCGTCCCCCTTGATCTGCGTGACCTCGTACAACGGCTCCCACTTGGCGCGGGTCTCGGCGTACTCCCGGTCGAACGCCATGCCGGTAAACGTGTCCAGCATGGGGAACATGATACCGTTGCTCAGGTTGCCGTTGTGTGCCAGGGCGAGGATCCGGCCGCCCGTCTTGTCCTGGTAGTCCTGCATCCAGTTCCACAGATCGCGCGGGTTGTCGCTGCCCAACGGCTTGAGGGTCGTGTAGGGCTCCACGGCAGTGGCCTTGGTGCCGTCGTCGCGGAAGATCACGACCCGGTGCAGGTTGTTCCCGGCGGTGTTCGACGTCCACTCGTAGCCGATGAAGGCGGTGAACTCGCCCGGATCGTTGTACTCGTCCGCCGCGTCGATCATCTGCTCCCACGCGGCGCGGTACGCGGGTGTTCCCGGTAACGAAGCCAGCGCCTCGGGGAACTGGTTCTGCGAGAACGCGACGATTACCTCGATGGCGGCCGCTACACCCTGCTGGCCCCCGGCCTGCACCATGTCGTACCACCGGCGGCCGGTGGGATCGGCGAGCATCTCGGGGTCGCCCGCGAACAGCCGCGGGAAGAACCCCATGTTGTCGGAGTGATCCGCCACGACCAGGAAGTCGAGCGGCCGGCTGAGCTTCACCTGCAGGCCGGTCGAGGAGGTGAGCTCTTCGCCACGGGCGAAACGGTAGGCGTCCTCGGGGCTGAGCCGCGCGCCGAACGCGCCCGCGTCCATGGATAGCCCGGTGTGCAGGTGCGTGTCGCCCCAATACACCTCGGTCGGGAAATTGCGCCCGGCGTAGGGGGAGTAGTGCTTCTGCGCCTTGAACGCGCCCTCCAGCGCTTCCGCCGGAGGCACCGGGTCCTGGGCCGCGGCGGACGCTACGGCCCCGGTGCAAAGCGCGACTAGGAACGTGAGTGCTCGTGTTACCGACATCGGGACTCCTCGAGAAAGGTCGTGGGAGGCAGCCAGGGGCGCGGAATCTCTCCCTATGTACCGCTCGGCGCAAGCGCCCGCGGGTGCGTGGTGTATTGCGAGTAGCGAGAGCCTGAGACGCTCTGGGTGGATAGCTGGGGGAATCCCCTATGGTCTTGAGGTGGTAGCCTAAGGCGTAACGATGCGCACTCCGTCCGGCACCTCGAACCGCAACTCGGCGGCCGGAATCGCTGCGTTCGTGCGCAGGTTCGCGAGCACGAGCGTGCGTCGCTGTCCCGAGGCCTCGGTCACCTTGATGCGCCGGAGCAGCCCGTCGCTCCGCGCGATGGCGATTTCCGCATCGCGAAACGGCATGTCGTCGCGCTTGGGCACGAGGTACACCAGGTCGGTGACCACGCTACCCACGGTCTCCTCACCCACGTAGCGAGCATCGTACCGCTCCAGTGGCCGGTCTACGAACTGGCCGATGAGCTGCGGGGAGGAAGGTCCGTACTGCGGGATGGCCTGGCGAATCACCTGATCGGGCACGCTGCTCGGCGCGTAGGCCCAGAGCCACTCGCCGTCGGCGACGACGCGCTCGCCGGCGGGCTCGGTCCAGCGCATCGCGAACCGGTCGGGTGGCGCGAGAAACAGCAGGCCGCGCGTTTCCTCCGGATTGCCAAGCATCGGGTTCACGATGGTCTGGGTGAACTCCGCGGTGAGTGTGTTGGTCCCGCGGTAGGTGCGCTCGGCGCGGGCGAGCGCCTGGACCGCGTCTTGCGCCGCGACGGGCGACGCCCACAAGAGCAGCGCTGCGAGGAGGGAAGGTCTCACGCGCTGACGGCGGGCAGCGGCTCGGCCACCGAGCGTCCGATGGCCTCGGTGATCACCCTGATCTCCCCCATCAGCTCGGCGAACTGCTCGGGGTAGAGGCTCTGCGCCCCGTCGGATAGGGCCCGGTCGGGGCGGGGATGCACCTCCACCATCACCCCGTCGGCGCCGGCGGCGACGGCGGCACGGGCCATGGGGATCACCTTGTCGCGCAGCCCGGTGCCGTGGCTCGGATCGGCGATGATCGGTAGGTGGGACAGCCCGTGTACCACGGGAATGGCGGACACGTCGAGCACGTTGCGCGTGGCGTTGTCGAAGCCGCGGATGCCGCGCTCGCACAGGATGACGTCCTGGTTCCCCTCGGCCAGCAGGTACTCGGCCGACAGCAGCAACTCGGTGATGGTGGCCGCGATTCCCCGCTTGAGGAGCACCGGCTTGCCCGTGCGTCCGGCGCGCTTGAGCAAGGAGAAGTTCTGCATGTTGCGCGCGCCGATCTGGATGATGTCGGCGTAGTGGGCCACCAGGTCGACGCTCTCGGGATCCATCGCCTCGGTCACCACGAGCAGCCCCGTCTCCTCGCGTGCCTTGGCCAGGAGCTTGAGGCCTTCCTCCCCCAGTCCCTGAAACGAGTACGGCGATGTGCGCGGCTTGAACGCGCCGCCCCGGAGCAGTGACGCGCCCGACTCGCGCACTGCACAGGCGGCGGCGAGGATCTGCTCCTCGCTCTCCACCGAGCAGGGCCCGGCGATGACCACTACGTCGGTGCCGCCGATGCGCAGCCCGCCGGGCAGCTGTACCACGGTGGACTCTTTTTTCCACTCGCGGGATACCTGCTTGTATGGCTGGGTGACGTGGATGATCTCTTTGACGCCGGCGAGCGCGGCCAGACGCGACGCGTCGACCCGTCCGTCGTTGCCGACGAGGCCCACGGCCGTGCGCTGCCTGCCCGGCATGGGGCGGGCCTCGTAGCCGAGTTCCTCGATGGTGTCGACGACGCGCTGCACCTCCGCGTCGGTCGCGCCGTGCCGCATTACTACCAGCATGTCACTGCTTCCCTATGACAAAACGGTCGCCGTCTCGGGCGGCGACGATCTCCCCGTCGAACTCGTTGGCGGCGACGCTCACCGGGTCGGTCGAGCCGAACACCGGGTAGAAGTGCGTCAAGACCAGGCGCCGGGTGCCCGCGGCGCGCGCCAGGGCCCCGGCCTGCGTGGGCGTTAAATGTAGCTCGACGGCGCGCTCATCGGGTAGCGAGCATTCGGCGAGCAGGAGATCGCAGCCCGCAGCCCACCGCGCCAGCTCGTCGCTCGGCCCCGTATCTCCGGTGTACACCAGGTGGGCGTCGGCGGTCCGAACCGCATACGCCACGCTCTCCGCAGTGTGGGGCGTGGCGCAGGTCTCGAGCGTGATCCCCGTAGCCAGGGTCCTGGATTCTCCGGGGGCGATCTCAATGACCTCCTGCGGGTACTCCGGCGCCATGACCCAGGCGCCGAACGCGCTGGCCAGCCGCTCGAGGCGGAGCCGGAAGCCGGGCGGGCCGAGCAGGGTGAGCGGCGCCCGGCGCGGCGGCTCGATCCCCCAGCGCAGCGCGAACAGGAACATTGCCAGCTCGCCCCAGTGGTCCGGGTGGAAGTGGGTGATGGCGACGTGTGTGGCGTCGGCCCACGGTACCCCGAACGCCGTGGCGCGCTGCAGCGTGCCGGCACCACAGTCGAGCAGCAGCTTGACCGATCCGGCGTCCACCCAGTGGGCCGGCGCCGTGCGATCGGCCGTGGGAGCCACCGTTCCGGTTCCCAGCACCACGAGTTCCATCTCAGAACTCCGGTCCCATGAACACGGCGCGCTTGAAGAAGGTGCCCTCTGGGGCGACCAGCCGTATGAGGTAGATCCCCTGCGGCACGGTCGATCCATCCGCTGCCGTGCCGTCCCACTGCAGGTTCGGATCGCAGCTTCCCGTCTGCCCCACGTCAGGCCGGCCGTAGCGTCCCGCGTCGAGCCGTGCCGGGAAGGTCGGGCCGGGGATGAGGGTGCGCACCACGTGCCCCCGGACGTCCAGGACGTCGAGCCGCGTCTCGCCGCCCACCGCGAGGTCGAACCAGATGCAGGTCGCGCGCCGTCCGGTCGTCGGGTTGGGGAACGGGTTGGGGAAATTCTGAAATAGCAGCGTCACCGAGGGCACCGTGTCGTCGATGATCACGAAGGTTCCTTCGCTCTCGGTGACGGCGCTGTCGGCTCCGAGGCGCGACGTCACCTGCCAGCGGTACGGCGTGTTCCGCTCCAGGTCCTGGTCGGGGACGTATTGGGTTTCGGTGAGACCCCGCTCCTCGAGCTCCACCTCGTCGTCGTCGGTCCGAATGACAGTGATGTCGTACACGAACGGCCCCGGCGGCTCGGTTACGTCGGGCGAGGACCACTGGAACACGGGCCGTGGCTCCCGGATCGTGACGCCTTCCGGCTCATTGAGCGTCAGCAGCTCCGCCCAGAGGGGCACCACGTGCTCTGTGCTGGGCAGGCTCGTGTAGCTAACGCCGTCCTCGGCGGTCACCGTCACCGTGAACGTGATGCGCAGGTCCGGCTCGAGGGGGGTGGTGACGGTGACCGCCGCGTCCGTCAGCACCGTGTCGAGCAGGATGTCGAGCATCGCGGGGTCGCTGGCCAGGCGGAACCGGTAGGTCAGGGGGTGCACGAACGCGGGCGCCTGCGGCACGCTCCAGGCAAATGTCGGTGTGACACTGGTGAGGAGCGTGTCGGCCGGGAGCGACAGCGCGATTCCCCGGGGGAAGTACGCCGCGGCCGCGCCGTCGGGCCGCCCCCACCCGCGCGAGGAGTCGGGGGCGGCCGCGTTGCTCCCCGTGCGGCGCAGCGCCTCCAGCAGCTCGATCGGACTGAACAGCGCGTGCACCTCGAGGAACAGCGCCGCCGTGCCCGCGATCAGCGGCGCGCTGTACGATGTGCCGCTCACCCGCACGAATCCCAGGAGCGGATCCACCACGAATACTGCACGCCCCGGCGCCGTGAGGTCGGGCTTGAGCCGCCCGTCGGCGGTGGGGCCCCGCGAGCTGAACGACTGCAGCACGCCGACCGAGTCCTCCGCCCCGACGGTGAACACCGAGTCGGCGTCACCGGGGGTGGTGAGCGTGTAGAAGCGGGGCTGGCCCGCCTGTAGCCCCTCGTTGCCCGCGGCGCTCACGACCACGACGCCCCGGGCTGCCGCCGAGTCCGCCGCCACCGTGGTGACCGCCACGTCGCCGTTCAGATCCTCCGGCTGGTAGCCCGAGCCGTCGTCGAACTCCAGATACACCACGCTCGACGACACGATGTCGGCTCCGAGGGACTCGGCCCACTCGAGACCGGCCACCCAGCGGTCCTCGTCGGCGGTCGTCTCCGAGCGCGTGTCATCGGTCTTGGCGAGGAGGTACTCGGCCTCGGGTGCCACGCCGATGATCTGCGTGGGGAGATTCGCCGCGAGGAGCGACCACACGTGGGTACCGTGCTGTGATTGACTGACCGTGTCCTCCGGCTCGTTGCGCACGATGCCGTCGTCGAACACGAAGTCCCACTGCGCCGCGACCGTGGCCGAGTCGAACGCCGGGTCCTGGGTCTCGAACCCGGTGTCGAGCAGGGCGATCGTGATCCCGGCGCCGCGGAAGCGCCGTTCCACCAGCGGGAACAGGTCGAGGCGCCGCATGGGCATTGCCGAGGACCCGTAGAGCGCTTCGAGCGAGTCGAGGTCGGCAGGGGCGCGCGGCGGCGCCGCGAAGGGGCGCTCCGGTTGCCTAGGCGGGGGCGGCGGCGCTTGGGAGCGTGCGACCGGCTGCAGGTGGCGGAACTCCGGCTGCGTGCGTGCCTGATCGATCCCGGCGGTGGGGATGTCGGCCGAGACGGCATGCAGCCAGCGGCTCCGGTGCCGCACCCGGCCCTGCACCCGCGCCACCGCAACGGCGACCTCGTCGAGCGAGCGGTCGCGCGCGCCGAAGAACCACACGGTGAGCACGGTGTCGCGCCGCAGCAACGGCTCGAGCGCGCGGGAAACGGTGGGTTGTTGAGCGTGCGCCGCCGCCGTGCCACCCAGCGAGGCGGCGAGGAGCAGGGCGACGGCTCTCAAGTGCCGGTCTGCGCGGCGTGTCCCAGGCGCACGCCCACGATCGTCGAGACGCCGGGCTCCTGCATCGTCACCCCGTAGACGGCGTCGGCCACCTGCATCGTCCGGGGGTTGTGCGTGATCACGATGAATTGCGTCTCGTCCTTGAACTCCTCGAGCAGGCGCACGAAGCGCATCACGTTCGCGTCGTCGAGTGGCGCGTCGACCTCGTCGAGCAGGCAGAATGGGGCGGGCTTGGCGAGATAGATGGAGAACAACAGGGAGACGGCCACCAGGGCCCGCTCTCCGGAGGAGAGCAAGTGGATGCGCTGGATCCGCTTCCCCCGGGGCGCCGCCTGGATGACGATGTCGCTCTCGAGGGGATTGCTCTCGTCCGCGAGGCGCACGTCGCACTCGCCGCCGTCGAACAACGTGGTGAAGACCGAACGGAAGTTCTCCCGCACGGCGGTGAAGGTCTCCAGGAACATCGCCCGCGCGGTGTGGTCGATCTCGCGCAGCGCCTGGAGCAGCGAGGTCCGGGCCGCGGCCAGGTCCTCCCGCTGCCCCTCCAGGAACTCGAGCCGCTGCTTCTCCTCGGCGTGCTCCTGCACGGCGAGGGGATTGACCGGCCCCATGCGCTCGATCTCCTGCGCTAGTCGCTCGGCCTCCTCCCGCAGGGCCTCCAGCTCGCCCTCCACCTCTGGGGCCTCGGCCAGGAGGGTGTCGAACGGCTTGTGCCACTCGGCCTCCACCCGTTCCGTCAGGGCGCGGCGCCGGCCAGCCGCCTCGGTCAGCTCCAACTCCAGGTGGTGCAGCTCCTCGTTGAGCTGCTCGACCTGCTCCCGGGCCTGGTCCAGCGCGTGCTCTTCGCTCTGCAGGGCGTCGGTGGCATCCTGCACTGCCGTCTCGGCCGCGTGGGTGGCAGCCTCCATCTCCTGCACGGCGACGCGGCGCTCGTTCAGCGTGTCGGCCCACTCGGCGCGCCGTTGCGTCAGGGAACCGATGTTAGTCTCGATCTCGGCGAGTTCCGCCGCGAGTTGCTCATCGGTCTCGCGAGCCTCCGCCAGCGCCCGCCGCGCCCGCTCCTCGTGCTCGACCGCCGCCTGCTCTCGGGCCGAGACCTGCGCCTCCTCGACCTGCCAATGGACGCGCCGCTCGCGGGCCGCTTCCTGCACCGACTCGAGATCCGCGAGGCCGGCCTGCTGGGCGCCCAGGTCTTCCGCGAGGCGAGCCCGGGCCTGCTCACCGGCCGCCAGCTCCTCCGTAACCGCCTGGCGGCGCGTCTGCCGCTCGGCGACTCGTTCCCGGAGCCGCGCCGCGGTCTGATCGGCTTCGGCGCGCTCGCGCTCGGCACGGTGCAGGTGCCGGCTCGCCTCGTCGCTCCCGCCCTGTGCCTCGCGCAGCGCAGCACGGGCGCGGTTGCTCCCCTCAGTGGCCGCCTCGAGCGCGCGCTCCGCCGCGCTGTGTGCCTGCGCGGCCTGCTGCGCGCGCCGCGTGAGCTCTCCCAGCTTGCCGTTCGCATCGTCGAGCTGCCGACCGAGCTCCTCGAGCTCCGCGCGACGGCTCAGGGGACCCGTCGCCTCGCTACCGGGGAGGTAGACGGCGCCGTTGGCCCGCCAGATGAGCCGCCCCTCGGCGTCCTGTGTCCGACTGCCGGTGAGCAGCGCCGCCACCCAGCGCTCGGCCGGGGCCGTGGCACGGAGGTTCAGGGGAGGCGTGCCCGGCGGTACGATTGGACCGGGCTCGACCGGAAGCAGCACCAGCGGACCCGGATTTGCTCGTGCGTGCCACGCCTGCACTGCCTCGACGGTTGCTTCGTCCCGCACCAGCACTGCCTGGAGCCAGTCGGCGAGGAGCCGCTCCGCGACGCGCGCCTCCGCGGGCGAGAGGGAAAGGAAGTCGCTCAGCGGTCCGAGGATCGCCCCCTCACCGAACTCCTCCCGCGCTCCTAGCAGGGCGCGGGCGGCGGGCGCCATGCCCTCGCGCTTGCGCTCGAGTTCTGCCAGCGCTCCGCGCCGGGCAGAGAGCTGTGCGATGGCCTCTTCCACCTCACGTCGCTCCACGCGCACCGCCGCTTCGTGCTCCCGCGCAGCGGCCAGGCTGTGTCGCGCTCGCTCCAGCTCGGCTGCCGCCTCCCGCTCCTCCCGCTCCCGCGCGGCGAGCGCCGAGCGGGCCGTCTCGAGAGCGTCGCGCGCCGCGGCGTGCTCCTGCTCTGCGACCCGCAACCGCTCCTCGGCCTCCCCCCGCTGCCGCTCCAGCTCCTCGAGCTCGCCGTCGAGCGCGGTGGCCTCACCGCTCAGCGCCCTGGAGTTCTCCGCCGTGCGCTGCAGCGAGGCTTCCAGCTCGCGCACGCGCTCGCGCTGCTGCAGCAACCGCTGGCGCGCCTCGTCCTCCGAGGCCGTGCGCAAGTCCAGCTCCGTCTGCACCGACTGGCGCGCCGCCTCCGCGGCCTGCCGTTCGTGGGCTGCCGCGTCGAGTTCGCGCGCCGCCTGCTGTGCCTTCGCCTCGGCCACGGCACGCTCCTCGATCGCGCGGGTGCGCCGAGCCGAGTGGTGCTCCAGTCGCTCGGCAGCCAGGTTCAGATCACCCTCGAGGCGCTCCAGCTCCACCCGCGTCTCGCCAAGGCGCCGCTCCAGCTCGGTACGCCGGGCCTCGGCCGCCGCGCGTTCCTGGACGCGGGTCTCGCGCCGCTTCTCCCGCTCGCCGATGGCTTGCCGCGCCTCCGGGATCCGGACCCGCAGCGTGTCGCGGCGCTGCTGCAGCTCCCCGTGCTGGGCGCCGAACGCTTCGAGTTCCCGGCGGGTCAGGGTCATCACGATGGCGAAGCGCTGCTCCGAGTAGTACAGCTGGCGCTCTGCCTTCCCCCGCTGCCGCGCGAGGCTGCGTACCTGGGTCTGCACCTCGCCTATCAGATCGTCGAGCCGTTGCAGGTCGGCTGCCGTGCGCTCCAGGCGGCGCTCGGTGCTCGCCTTGCGGTCCCGGTAGAGACCGATGCCCGCCGCCTCCTCGAACAGGGAGCGCCGCTCCTCGGCGCGCTCCGACAGCAGGCGGTCGATCATCTGCGCCTCGATCACCACGCCCGCATCGCTGCCCAGGCCGGTGCCTTGCAGCAGGTCGTGCACGTCGCGCAGGCGGACCGGCGACTGGTTGATCAGGTAATCGCTCTGCCCGCTGCGGGAGATCCGTCGAGTTACGACGACCTCGTGATACGAGATGGGGAGCACACCGTCGCTGTTGTCGAACACGAGGGAGACGTCGGCGATGTTGATGGGGCGCCGCTTCACCGAGCCCTGGAAGATCACGTCGTCCATGCGCGTGCTGCGCAGCAGGCGGGCCCGCTGCTCGCCCAACACCCACCGCACGGCGTCGGAGATGTTGGACTTGCCGCAGCCGTTTGGACCGACGACGCCGGTTATGCCGTCCTCGAAGGCGAGTTCGGTCGTATCAGCGAACGACTTGAAGCCCGACAGCTCTAGCCGGGTGAGTTTCATCGCGCGATCCCTGTTCGTGGTACGACGGTGCCCTGGAGGTCCGCTGCTGCGAGGATGGAGTCCGCCAGGCGCGCTTGCTCGGGCGTTTCGAAGGCGCCCACGAAGAGTCCCACGGTCCCGTCAGACGCCTCCACAATGTACGCTGCCGCCCCGCCGTCACGTAGCCCCTCGCGCGCCGTCCGGGCCGCACCCGTGTCGCTGTAGCTCCCCAAGCGGATTGCGTGCGGCGTGCGCAGGATGGTGCCGTTGGGCCGCTCCAGCAGGCCCTGGTTCCACAGGCGGGCCAGCGCGCGCTCCGCTGCGCTGGGGGCGGAAACGGCCGCGACCATGAGCCGATACCAGGTGCCCTGCCGACCCAGCCTGACCGGGCTCACCGTCGCCGCCCATCCGGCCTGCTGGTATTCGCGCGCCCGCTCGACGGCATTGGCCATGCTCTGAAAGGCTGCCACCTGCACCGAGTAATACAGCGAGTCGCTGCCCGCCTCCTCGAGCACCGGTGCCGGCGGGGCAGGAGAGTCGCTCGCCTCGCTCTCGCTCATCGAGCCGTCGGTCCGTTGGGCGAGCATCACCGCCAGGCTCGCCGCACCGATCGCCGTCACGGCAGCGGCGGCCACCCAGCGGCGCCGCCGCGGAGGGCGCACGCGCCTGGTGGCGACCGGTCGGGCGGCCGGTGGGCGAGGCCTCGGAGGTGTGGTCACGCGTGGCGGCGGCGTGTCGACCACGACGTCGACCGGCACGCCACGGTGACGCACCTCGTCGAGTGCGCTGAGCCGCCGTGCCACTCCGCTCGTGCCGACCGGCGCCAGCACCACGATGCGGTCGGGCTCGACGGTCAACTGTGCGACTCCCGCGAGCGGCACGAGCAACAGCAACAGCGCGCCCTCCGTGGCGAAGCCGCGAGCGAGGCGCCGCCACCGGGGATGGGACCAGATCTCCTCGGGGTCCGTGGGCTGGGTGCCCACGCCGATCACGTGCAGGCCGGGGACGTCCTGCTCCACGGCGACGCGCTGCAGCGAGGCGCCGTAGAGGAACGCATCCACCACGCCCTCTCCCGAGGCGTTTCCAGGATGCGTGGTGAGGATGGGCTCCTCGAGTGAGAGGTCCACCAGGGCGACGCGGCGGGCATGCCGCGCGACCGCGGCGGCGAGCTCCAGTGCCATGGCTTCGCTCGCTCGGCCGCCCCCGTCGAGTGGGACGAGCACGACGACGGTGGCCTCGGCCAGGAGGGTGGGAGCGGTGCCGGAGAGCTGGGCCCGGGGAAGCTCCCGCGGCTTCATGGCGTGGTGCGCGCGGTGTCCAGCGTCAGGATCCAGGAGGGCATGTTGAGCATGCGCCGGGTGTCGTCGGCTTCCTCCCGGGTGGGGTAGGGCCCGAGCACCACGCGGTACGGCTCGAGGAAGTCGGCCGGTGGCAGTACCGAGGCCGGCATGCCCGCGCGGCCGAGGTTGGTGGCCAGATCGCGCGCCCAATCCTCGTTGTGTGTCGCGCTCACCTGCACGTAGATGAGCTGGTCGGACTGGGGCTCCTCGGCCTCGCCGGTCTCGGCGAACTCGAGGACGGGGCGGCGCGGATCCCACGCGAGGGGGAGCCAGTGGTCGCCCTCGGTGTCGGCCACGTCTCCCGTCTGCTGCAGGGTGTCAGGCGAGAGCGCTATGATCCTGTCGCCCCGCCGCAACAGGATCGTGCCGTCCGGCGCCACCACGGGAAGCTGCGCGCCCCACTCGCCGCTCACGGAGCCGGTCAGTTCCCACCCGACCGCGTCCACCACCCAGACGGCCTCGTCGAACTGTGGCGCGGCGAGCAGCAGGCGTCCGGTGGGACCGGTACGTAGCTCACCGGCCGGTCCCGGCAGGAACAGGCTGTCGAGCACGGCCAATGTGAACCGCTCTATGCTCAGCAGGCGCCCCGTCACGTCCGTGACGTAGATCCGGTGCGCCGCGGGTGACAGGGCGGCCGCGCGCGCGGCGTCCGGCAGCCGTGTGAACCGCGCGGGTGTCGCCGCCGTGGGATCGAGCACGACCAGTCCGGAATCGGTGGCCACCGCGGCTACGTCGCCCCAGCGTGACAGCGTGACCGCGCCCGCCGGCAGGCGTTGCGACACTGGCGCCTGCCCGTCGGCGAGCAGCTGCAACGTGCGTCCCTCCTCGTCGGGCACCAGCCCCACCAGGCGGTTCCGCGCCGCGCCCCGGATGGCGCTCGGCATGCCGTCGAACCGTACCGACCACTCGTTTACAGAGCGTTGCCGAATCGTCGCCACCGAGCTGTCGTAGTGCACCACGAAGGGGGTACCGGTGGGACCGATCGTGGCGAGGGCGACGCTCGTGTCCACCACGCGCGCGCGCCCGCTCGTGAGGTCGAGGGCCACGAGTTCGGCTTGGCTCGTGAGGGTGAACGCCAGATCGTCGTCGCCGGCGAACCCCACGGTGCGGGCGACCGGATTGTCCTCGGCCTCGAAGCGCCACGCCACCTGGTCGAGGTCGGGTAGACGATAGAGGGTAGCGTTCCGGCCGTTGGGACCTGCGGGGAAGCGGAACACGACCGACGCCGCCACGTCGGAGCCGCGGGGGCCCCGCGCGAGGGCTTCCCGCAGTGTCGTGTCGTCCTGCTGGGAGGTGCAGGCGCTGAGGGCCGCGACAACGGCGATGGGCGCGCTACGGAAGTGCACAGCGCAAGCTAGGGAGAGATGTGGTGCGAGGGCAATAGCCGGAAGTCCGGAGCTGCAATGCGAAAGGGGGAAAGGTGCGACCGGGCAACGCTCTACCTTTGCCTTTTCCCCTTTCCCCGTTCCCCGCTCACGCTGCGCCCCGTCGACAACTCGTCCATCTCCACCACCTCCGCATCCGCCCACAACCGCTCCAGCTGGTAGTACTCCCGCAGCGTGGGGTGGAACACGTGGACCACGACGTCCACGAAGTCGAGCAGCGCCCACCGGCCCGCGGTCATTCCCTCCACATGGTGGGGACGGCTGCCGGAGCGCTCCACGGCCTCCTGCACGCGCTCCGCTAGTGTGCGCACGTGGATGTCCGACGACCCCGAGGCGATCACGAAGTAGTCGGCCGCGTCGCTGATCGTGCGCAGATCCAACACGACGACGTCGATCGCCTTGTGTTCATCGAGCGCTGCGACGGCGAGCCGCAGGTCGTGCCGGGCGTCGCTGTCTACGCTTGCGGGCTTGGGTCTTCTGGGAATGGCTCTGCGGTATCCGAGGGCGCGGCGTCTTCGATCTGCCAGAAGATGCCCCATGCGCCCAGACCGACGTGCACGCCCAGGGCGGCGGTCACGTCACTCACGTAAACGTCGCGGGGTTGGTAGCGGCGTACGAGCTCGTCGTGGATCTCCTCGCCCAGTTCGGGGACGCCGGCGTGGGCCACGGCGATCCGCAGGAACTCGGGCCGGGGGGTGAGCCGCCGTTCGAGGTGTCTAAGGACGCGCGGCACCAACGCTTCGCGCCCGCGCACGCGGTCCAGGGGCACGATGCGGCCGTCGCGGCCCACCTCCAGGATCGGCTTGATGTCGAGCAGCCCCCCGAGCCAGGCTCGCCCGCGGCTCACGCGACCCGAGCGGAGCAGGTTATCGAACACGTCTACCGTGAAGAACGCGCCCGACTGATCGCGAATGCGATCCAGCTCCCGCACGATGGCCGGTATCTCCCAGCCGGCCTCTGCCAGCTCGGCTGCGCGCAGCGCCAGCATGCCCAACCCGAACGATGCGGTGCGAGAGTCGAATAGCGTAATGTGCTCGCCGTTGGCGCGGGCCTGGGCGGCGGCCTGGGCCGACGCGAGTGTGCCCGACAGCGACCCTGCGATGAAGAGCCCGATGATGTCGTCCGCGCTCGACAGCGCATCTTCATAGGCCTGCAGGAAGGCACCCGGGGTCGGCTGCGAGGTGGTGAACACCTCGCCACCCTCGCGCATCTGGTCGTACAGCTCGGCGCCGCGAATGTCGAGCCGGTCCAGGTAAGTCTTGGCTCCCCGAATCACCTGCAACGGCACGACCACCATTCCGTGCTGGTCCACCATGCGGTCGGGGAGGTCGCATGAGGAGTCAACCACGATGCCGATCTTGCGGTGCGCCTCGTGCAGGGCGCGGTGCTGCTCCCGCATGTCGTCGGCCTTGGTCGCTTCGATCGTTCCCCATGACTCGGCGAGTGCGAACACCTCCTGCGGCGTGTCCGTGTGCACGTGAACCTTGAGGAGGTCCTCCGTGGCCAGGACCACGATGGACCCGCCGAGGCTGCGCAGCGTCTTGCGAATCTCCGTGCTGGGTGGATGGTCGCTGCCACGCACCAGGACCTCGGTGCAGAAGCCGTAGTCCCGCTCCGCCGCCACCTCGGCGAGGGCTGCCGCGTCGGGCACCGTGTACTCCAACGGCTCCGCCGCCGGCAGGATCGGGTCGCCCTCGATGAGCCGCATGACGCCTTCGAGCACCCGCACGAACGCCTTCGCGCCTGCATCCACGACGCCGGCTTCCCTGAGCACCTCGAGCAGCTCCGGAGTGCGGCGCAGCGACTCTTCGGCGCGCTTCATGACGTGCGCCATCATCTCCTGCAGGTTGCGGTCGCGCTCCGCCGCCCACTCCGCCGCGTCCGCCACGTCTCGCGAGACCGTGAGGATGGTACCCTCCACCGGATCGTCGAGGGAGTGGTACAATCGGTTGGCACCGGCGCGGATGGCGCGGGCGACGTCGCTCGCGCCGGCGACCTCCAGGCCGCCGAGGGACTCGCGGAAGCCGATGAGGAAGTGGGACAGCAGCATGCCGGAGTTCCCGCGCGCTCCGAACACGCAGGCCTCGGCCATGGCGCCGCTGACGGTGGGAAGCTTGGCGCGGCGGTGGAGGGTACGCACGCCTTCGGCCGCGGCGCGCAGCGTCATGGCGAAGTTGGTGCCCGTGTCCCCGTCGGGCACGGGGAACACGTTGATGCGGTTGAGCTCGTCGCGGTTTGCGTCCACCCAGTCGGCGGCCGCCAGAACCGACCGCCTCAGCCGCGGGCCGTCGAGGTAGGTGATCCCGACCACGGTGCCTGTCACGCTTCCCTGTCGACCCAGACCCGAACCTCGCCGCGGACCTCCGCGTGCAGCCGGATCGGTACCTGGTAGACCCCGATCATCTTGATCGGCTCGTCCAGCTCGATCACCCGCTTGTCCACCTCCATGCCCTGCTCGGCGAGCTTGGCGGCGATGTCGGCCGACGTGATCGAGCCGAACAGCTTGTCTCCCTCACCTGCTTTCACTGCAAAGCGCAGCTCCAGTCCCGCAAGCCGCGCGGAGAGGGCTTCGGCGTCACCCTGCTCGGCGGCCACCTTACCCGCGAGCCGCGTGGCCGCGGCCTCGGTCCGGCGCTTGTTGGCGGCGGTGGCCACATAGGCCAAGCCCTTGGGAATCAGATAGTTGCGGGCGTAGCCGTCCTTCACCTTCACGACCTCGCCCGCCCGGCCCACATTCTCGACCGTCTCTCTCAGAATGACTTCCATCTTCCGTCTCTTATTTCCTCACCGACGGCGTGATCCACCGCCGTCTCAGGTCTAGCCCTGCATCCAGCACGCCCAACACAATGGCACCGCCGAGGGCGGCAGGCAACACCAGCAGCAAGATCACTGCCAGAAACGCCGTGAGGAAGGCCCCTCCGGCGCCGAGCAGGTGTAGGCCGAAGACGGCCACCGCGGCGCCTCGCAGCGCGTACAGCGTGGCGCTCACCAGCAGCACGTTGGCCGCCGTCAGCTTGAGCGCGGCCAGCTTGGGGACCAACACCACGATGAGCGGCACGACGAGCGCCCATCCCAGGTGCTCCGAGAAGCGGAACTCCCGCAGCCGTCTGAGCGGCACGCCGGCCGGGTCGCGAGCCACCCGCTGGTAGACGGCCGTGGCCAGCGCGAGTCCTGCCAGGAGCTGCAGCGCCGTGACCCCCGGGTGGAAGTCCGAGAGGAACTGCACCACGGTGCCCAGCCACGCCTCGAGCTGCTGCAGGGTCTCGGGTGCCGGCTCCGCTATGTCACCCGGGGCCGCGGACCACATTTGCCCCACCAGCATCCGGGCGGTGTATCCAGCGCGGCGTGCTACCCACCAGTGCAGCTCGCCCCACGACGTGCCCAGCGCCGCTAGCAGCACGACTACGCCCGCGGCGGCGCCACTGACCGCCGCCATGCCCCGGTGGATCACCGAGAGGCGGGTGCGAAACGTGGCCACCGCGAAGATCGCCGTGGCGAACACGGCGGCGGCCCGCACCATCTGGTCGGGAGGGTCCCCCGGCTGCAGCAGCCACCAGGCACTGAAGCCCGCGGCGATTCCCGCCGTCACGGTCTCGCCGCGGGTGCGGGGGCTCGACGCGAGCAGGAGCACGGCCAGCGGGAGCGCCGCGAGCGCCAGAGGTGCCACGACGGCGAAGGCGATGGCCCCGGCCACCAGACGCCCGAGCCCGCCCTTCGGCGCCCGCTCGGACGGCAGCGTCATCTAGCGGGAGTGGCCCCGTATGAAGGGCAGCAGCGCTAGGTGCCGGGCCCGCTTGATGGCCTGGGCCAGCTGGCGCTGGTGCCGGGCGCACATGCCCGAGAGCCGGCTGGGAATGATCTTGCCCCGCTCGGTGAGGAACCGGGAGAGGGTCCGGTCGTCCTTGTAGTCGACTACGCGAATCCCGACCTCGCATACCGGGCAGCTCTTGCGAGGACGTCTCATTGCTCCACCTCCTCGGGGCTCGGCGCCACCGCGGCATCTGTCTCCCCCTGTGCCGGCGCGGCCACCGGTGGCAACCCCTCGTTGAGCACTAGGAGGTAGCGCAGCACCGTGTCGTCCAGCTTGATCGCCCGCTCCAGCTCGCCGAGGAGGTCGGGGCGGGTCTCAAACTGCACCACCACGTAGTAGCCCACCTCTTTGCGCTTGACGGCGTACGCCAGGGTCCGCTTGCCCCAGTGACTGACAGCCGTCACCGGCTCAGGGGCCTCGGGGGACTTGATCAGGGAGTGAAACCGCTCGAGGCGCTCGTTCACCTGCGCCTCTTCGAGCGCACTGTCGAAGATGTAGACCAGCTCGTACTGACGGGTCATCGCACCATCCTTCGGACAAAGTGACCCCGCCCGGTGCCGGGCGGAGTAGGACAATCTGGAGCGGGGAAGCTAGTGGGTTTGGGTGCTACGGGGAAGGGGGAACGGGGAGCGGGGAACGGCACGACACTCCCGCAACACAGTTCCCTGTTCCCCGTTCCCCCAAGCGTCCGTCTATATGTTGAACCGAAACAGCAGCACGTCCCCATCCCGCACCACGTAATCCTTGCCCTCGCTCCGAATCAGGCCCTGCTCCCGTGCCGCCCTGTAGGAGCCTGCCCGGATGAAGTCCTCCACCAGCACTGCCTCACAGCGGATGAAGCCCTTCTGAAAGTCCGTATGGATCTGGCCGGCCGCCTCGTAGGCGCTTGCCCCCGCCGGCAGGGTCCAGGCCCGGACCTCCTTGTCGCCCACCACGGTGAAGAACGTCTCCAGGTCGAGCAGCCGGTAGCAGGCGTGGATTAGGCGGTCGAGGCCCGGCTCCGCTATGCCGGCACTGGCCAGGAAATCGGCGCGCTCGTCTCCGTCGAGCTCGGCGAGCTCGGCCTCGAACTTGGCGGAGAAGGGTACCACTTCGGCCTCTTCGTGGTGCGCCTTGGCGGTCGCCTCGAGTGCCTCCACGGCGGGGATCCGCTCGGCGCCCAACTGCTCCTCGCCAACGTTGGCCGCGTACAACACGGGCTTGAGCGTCAGCAGCCCCAGCCGCTCCAGGGCTCGCCGCTGGTCCTTGGTGGAGACCGCGTCCCGTGCGCCGCGGCCGGCGTCGAGCACGCCGATGACCCGCTCCAAGAGATCCACTTCCGCCGCTGCGTCCTTGTCCCCCGAGCGGGCGAGCTTCCGGGCCCGCTCCCGCTGGCGCTCCACCACGGCGAGGTCGGCCAGCGCCAGCTCGGTCGTGACCACTTCATGGTCCCGCACCGGGTCCACGTCGCCCGTCACGTGCGCGACATCGGGATCCTCGAAGCAACGGATCACGTGGACCACCGCGTGCACGTTGCGGATGTGGGAGAGGAACTGGTTCCCTAGGCCCTCTCCCTTACTGGCGCCCTCGACCAGCCCGGCGATGTCGAAGAACTCCACCGCGGCGTGCACGATGTTCTCCTGGCCCACCGCGGCCGCCAGGCGCTCCAGCCGCTCGTCGGGGATCGGGACCACGCCGATGTTCGGGTCCACGGTGCAGAATGGGTAGTTGGAAGCGGCGGCGCCGGCGTTGGTGAGGGCGTTGAACAACGTCGACTTGCCGACGTTGGGGAGGCCGATGATGCCGAGGCGGAGCATTAGGACCGGGAAGCGGGAAGCGGGAAGGGGGAAGCGGCCAGGACGTACTCTTCCCGCTTCCCCCTTCCCGCTTCCCGAGGGGTGGTGTGCCGGGTTGCGGCTACCCGATAAACCACGGTGCCAGCACCAGGCTGACCACCGACATGAGCTTGATCAGGATGTTCATGGACGGCCCGCTGGTGTCCTTGAACGGGTCGCCCACGGTGTCGCCCACGACCGCTGCCTTGTGCGGATCGGAGCCCTTGCCGCCGTGGGCGCCGCCCTCGATGTACTTCTTGGCGTTGTCCCACGCGCCGCCGGAGTTGGCCATGAACAGGGCCAGCATCACGCCCGTCACCGTGGCGCCGGCGAGCAGCCCGCCCAGGGTCTCGATCCCCAGGAACTTGCCCACCAGGACCGGGACGATCACCGCAGTCACGCCGGGCACGATCATCTCGCGCAGCGCAGCGCGGGTGGAGATGTCCACGCACCGCGCGCTGTCGGGCTTCGCATTGCCGTCCATCAGCCCCACGATCTCCCGGAACTGGCGCCGCACCTCCTGGACCATTCCCTCGGCCGCGCGGCCCACCGCAGTCATGGTCATGGCCGCGATGAGGAACGGCAGGATGCCCCCCAGGAAGATGCCGATCACCACCTTGGGGTTGGAGATATTGAGCATGATCGGCGCCTCACCCTGGGGCGTGACCGCATTGGCATATGCCGTGAACAGGGCCAGGGCGGTGAGCGCGGCCGAGCCGATGGCGAAGCCCTTGCCGATGGCCGCCGTGGTGTTCCCCAGGGCGTCGAGCCCGTCGGTGATCTTGCGGACGTCGGGGCCCAGGCCGCTCATCTCGCTGATGCCGCCCGCGTTGTCGGCGATGGGGCCGTAGGCGTCCACCGACATGGTCACCCCCACCGTGGCGAGCATCCCCACGGCGGCGATGCCGATGCCGTAGAGGTCGGACATGGTGTAGGCGATGAAGATGGCACCACAGATCACCAGCAGCGGGATCGCCACCGAGCGCATGCCCACGGCGAGGCCGGAGATAATGTTGGTGGCGGGGCCAGTGAGGGATGCCTCGGCGATCGTGCGGATCGGTCGTGCCGCCGTGTACCACTCCGTGGCGAGGCCGATGATGATGCCGGCCAGCGTGCCCACCACGACCGCCCAGAACGGTCCCATCGGACTCGGGTTGCCGTTGGCTAGAGTGATGCCGATGTCCACCCGCTGGGTGATGAAGTAGGCCGCCGTCAGGAATAGGCCCGCCGCGATGAAGGTGGCCCAGCGGAGCGCGCCGGCGGGGCTGAAGCGCTCCAGGATGCGGAACAGTGCGATGGCGAGCAGGCTGGCCGCCAGGCCCGCCAGCGTGTAGAGCAGCGGTATGGCCGCCGCCGCCATGCGGTCTGCGATGGCTGGGCTGGTGGCCGCGATGGCGATGGTCGCGATGATGGCGCCCACGTAGCTCTCGAAGATGTCGGCGCCCATGCCCGCGACGTCGCCCACGTTGTCTCCCACATTGTCGGCGATGGTGGCGGGGTTGCGCGGGTCGTCCTCGGGAATCCCCGCCTCGACCTTGCCGACCAGGTCGGCGCCCACGTCGGCCGCCTTCGTATAGATCCCCCCGCCCACACGGGCGAACAGCGCGATGGACGAGGCGCCCATGGCGAATCCGGTGATGATCTCGCTGAAGGCCTTCCAGCCCTCGTCGGCCGCGGGGGTGCCCAGGAAGACACGGAGCACGATGCCGACCCCCAGCAGCCCCAGGCTCGCCACGGCCAGGCCCATCACGGCGCCGCCGTTGAACGCCACCCGCAGAGCCATCTCCTGTCCCTTTTCTCGCGCGGCCTCGCTGGTGCGGGCGTTGGCGCGGGTCGCCGACTTCATGCCGAAGAAGCCGGCGAAGATGGAGCACAGGCCGCCGAAGATGTAAGCCACGGCGGTGGGCCAGCCGATGATGATGCCCAGCAGCACGGCCACGATGACCAGAAACGGCACGAGGTATGAGTACTCGCGCCTGAGGAAGGCCATGGCACCGGCGTGGATCATCTCCTGGATCTCCCGCATCCGCTCGTTGCCGGCGGGCTGGCGGCGTACGTAGAAGAAGATCAGCCAGGCGATGATCAGCCCGACCAGACCAGCCGCGATGGCGGAATTGGGGAGATACGCGAATTCGCTCACTCTTCGGTTCCTCGTCGGTTGAATCTGTTCATGGCGGTGTCGATGCCTTCCAGCAGCCAGCACTCGACCGCGTCGACCAGCGGGGGCAGCAGGTCCGCCAGCGTCGTCATCTCGTCAGGCTCGAAGTTCGACAGCACGAACTCCGCCTGATCGTCCACTTCCTCCGGCAGCGGCCCGATCCCGATGCGCAGGCGCGCGTACTCCTGGGATCCGACAGCAGCCTCCACACTCTCCAGCCCATTGTGGCCGCCGGCCGAGCCGCGCGCCCGCAGCCGGAATGCCCCCAGCGGGAGCGCGATGTCGTCGACCAGAACCAGCAAGTCGGTGGAGGGATCGAAGTCCGGCGCGGGCAGGAGCGCCGCCACCGCGTCGCCGCTCAGGTTCATGTACGTCTGCGGCTTGAGGAGCACGAACGGCTTCCCGCCGTGCGATCCTTCGGTGGCCAGGGCGTTCCCCCAGCGCCGGAACTTGGGGAGGTTCCACTGCTCGGCCAGCACGTCCGCCAGCAGAAAGCCCGCGTTGTGCCGCGTGACCGCGTACTTCGGACCGGGATTGCCGAGCGCG
The DNA here is from genome assembly GCA_964348295.1 of uncultured Gemmatimonadaceae bacterium. Taxonomy (GTDB): domain Bacteria; phylum Gemmatimonadota; class Gemmatimonadetes; order Gemmatimonadales; family GWC2-71-9; genus WVYX01. The sequence goes on along the minus strand of CAYGBV010000019.1, from coordinate 57,503 downwards.
ACGATGGCGCGCAGTGGTTACTCCTGGGGCGTTTCGCCCTCGGGTGCGGCCTCCGCTTCCTCCTCCTCGGCCTTGGGCTTGCGAATGAGCTCGGGCTCCGCGGCCTCCTCTTCCTCCACGACCTCGGGCACCGGCACCTCCTCGACCCGCGGCGGGACTACCGTGCAGATCGTCTTGCTCCCGTCCGCCAGGATCTCCGCGTTCTCCACGGAGATGTCGGATACGTGCAGCGAGTCGCCGATGTTCAGCTCCGACACGTCAACTTCGATGCGCTCCGGGATGTGGCGCGGGAGCACTTCTATCTCGAGATCGCGCTCGAACTGCTCCAGCACGCCACCGGCGTTGCGCACCCCCTCGGGCGAGCCCACCAGCGCAAGAGGCACGGCGAGCGTGATCTTCTCGCCCGCGTGAATCTCGAAGAAGTCCACGTGCGCGATCGTCTTCCGAGTAGGATGCCGCTGGATCTCCCGGATGAGGGTCCGCATGGGCTTGCCGTCCACGGAGAGCTCGATCACCGTGGAGCCCGAGCTGCCCTGCAGCACCTTCTCCAGCTCGGCGAGGCTCAAGGTGAGGGATTCCGTGTCGCGTCCGTGACCGTACACGACCGCGGGAACCATTCCGGCCTGCCGGAGCTTGCGCGCCGCGCCCTTCCCGCTCACGCTGCGACGCTCTGCGTTGAGTGTGACCGTCTGTGCCATGCCGTCTCGCTACTACCCTTCTCGTTCTGGGATCAGTCGAACAGCGAGCTGACCGACTGGTCGCTGTGTGTGAACCGCACCGCCTGCGCCAGCAGCGGTGCGATCGACAGGATCTTGAGCTTCTCGAACCGGCGCTCTTCCGGTATCTGGATCGTGTTCGTCACTGCCACCTCGGTCACCTCCGAGGCGGCGAGGCGGTCCACCGCCGGGCCCGACAGCAGGGCGTGGGAGGCGCAGGCGTACACGTTCCGCGCTCCCAGGCGCCGCAGCGCCATGATGCCCTCCGTCATCGTTCCGGCGGTGTCGATCATATCGTCCACCAGCAGGCAGTCGCGATCGTCGACCTCCCCCACCACGTTCACGACCTCGGCGACGTTGGCCGACGGGCGCCGCTTGTCGATGATCGCCAGCGAGGCATCCAGCCGCTTCGCGAACCCCCGGGCCATCTTCGCCGCGCCCACGTCGGGTGCCACCACCACCGGCTGATACATCTCCTTCTGCCGGTAGTGCTGTACCAGGATCGGGGCGCCGTACAGGTGGTCCACCGGGATGTCGAAGAACCCCTGCAGCTGGTGCTGGTGGAAGTCGAGCCCCAGCACCCGGTCAGTTCCCGCCGTAGTGATCAGGTTCGCCATCAGCTTCGCGCTGATGGCAACGCGCGGCTGGTCCTTGCGGTCCTGCCGGGCGTAGCCGAAGTACGGGATCACGGCCGTGACCCGCGCCGCGCTCGCGCGCTTCGCCGCGTCGATCAGAATCAACAGCTCGAGCAGGTTTTCGGCCGGCGCGCTGGTGGGCTGGACGATGAAGACATCCTGCCCGCGCACGTTCTCGTCGATCTTGACGAAGATCTCGCCGTCCGCGAACCGCCGGATCGTCACGCGACAGAGCGGCTCGTTCAGCTGCGCCGCGATCTCCTCGGCCAGGGGGCGGTACGCCGTCCCGGCCATGAGTAGCATCTTGCTGCCCGTGAGGGAGATGTCGGCCATAAGAGCCTCAAAACCTAGCTAGTTACAGAGCGGAAGCCAAGCCACCAGCGTGGGCCCCGAGGGGAGGGAAACGGCGCCGCGCGGTCGCTATCGGGCAGTGATGTCCTGATACTCCGGGTGCCGCTCCACGAAGCCCCGCACGTAGGAGCAGGTCGGGATCACCGTGTAGCCGTGCTCCCGCGCGTATTCGAGGGCGTGCGTGACCAGCTTCCCAGCGATCCCCTGGCCGCGCAGCTCGTCGGGGACGAACGTCCGGCGGTACTCGAGCGTCGTGTCGTCGACCGGGCGGTACACCACGTAGGCCTCATGATTGTCGATCACGGCCGAGAACCTCCTGGCGTCCTCGTCGTGCCGAACGTCCAGGCTCATGTCTCGGTCCTCATCCTCCCGAGTCCTGCTCGTCGGACTCGGCGTCGCCGTCCCACGCCTCGTGGAACCAGGACGTTCTGGGGTCGACCTCCAGAATGCGCGCCTTGCTGTGCGCGTTGATCAGTTCGGCCGGGGCGACCCAGAGGTGGGCATTCCACAGCATGCCCTCCAGCTCGAACGGCTTGAGGTCGTCATCGCTGAGGTCCAGCTCTACCTCGAGCAGGGCGTCGCCCTGGATCCCCTCGTCGTGCCCGAGGGGGCGGTCGGCGAGCCACACGCCCGGGACGACCGCGTCCTCGCCGGTGTGGGCGTCCTTGAGCCCGAAGTCCCAGTCCACGTCCTCGAAGCCCGACTGGACGATCTTGCGGGCCTCACCGATGGTCGTCCGGTGGTACAGCACCATGCTCATGCGATCATCTGCCTCGTGCCGCTGTGTCTAAAGATGGGTTCCGGTCCCGGCCGTGGGCAGCCCCGCGCCGCTCGCTCGCCGCCGCGGTGGGCCTGCGCCCCCTGGCGCCGGCCGGGCTGAACAATAGGCGGGGGGCCTCGCGCTGCAAAGCCTCGGGAGCGGGTGCTCTAGCGGCCCGGTCGGCGAGGCCAGAATATTAGGGGACCCGTGTCAAGGGAGGGGTAATGTCCGAGCAGCTCGTCGGAACGGTGACACACTTCTTCAAGGGACCGAGTGTGGCCGTGGTCAAGGTCACGGAGGGGGAGATCGCCGTCGGTGACGAAGTCCACTTCGTGGGCCACACGACCGACTTCACCGAGCGAGTCACCTCGATGGAGGTGGAGCACAAGAAGGTCGAGGCCGCGAAGGTCGGTGAGGAGATCGCGATCCAGGTAGTGGAGCGCGCCCGGCCGCACGACCAGGTCTACAAGGTCCTTCCGGAGTAGCCTCGGCGGGGACTCTGCCACCGGTTGCTCGGTGGGGTCCCCGGCGGGGCGCAGCCCGCCACGGCCGCGGGGCGGCGCAACCGCCTCGTGAGCCTTCACGTATATCAACTAGCCGAGCAACGCGACCGTCCCGGCGGGGCGTCGAGGAGCCTCGCCCGGCAGGGCCGACAACCAGGAGGGTGGGCTGTGCGTAGAGCACTTTCTCTTGCCGTGGCATGCGGTGTCGTGTGCGCCGCCGCCGCGCAGGCGCAGACCGCGGCGGACTCGGCGGGCATCCGCGAGTGCGTCCTGGACTACATCGAGGGGTGGTACGAGGGGAACGCCGAGCGGATGGAGCGGGCCCTGCATCCGGAGCTGGCCAAGCGGATCGTGGCCGTCCATCCCCAGACCGGCGAAACCATGTTGCGGAACATGACCGCCGAGGAGTTGGTGGGCGCCACGGGAGCGGGGTACGGTACCCGCACGCCGGCTGACCAGCGGCGCAGCGACGTGCGCATCCTCGACATCTATGAGAACGTCGCGAGCGTGCGCGCGGACGCGCACGACTGGATCGACTACCTGCACATCGCCAGGTGGAACGACCGCTGGGTCATCGTGAACGTGTTGTGGGAGCTCACGCCGGAGGCGAAGCAGCGCATGGCAACGGGCGGCGGGTGAGCGGCGCAGGCGGCACGTCCGCCCCCTGATTGCCGGCGGCGTTCCCCGGGGCCGCCCCGGCGGCTAGCTTCGGTGGGACGCAGAGCACCGGGTGTGGACGATGAAGCCACAGGGAACGCTGCTCCTCCGGCGCCACGAAATCACGTCGCTGCTCGACCTTCCGGACTACCTCCGGGTCGTGGAGCAGGCCTTCCGACTGCATGCGCAGGGCCGCAGCCTGGTGCCCGGCTTGCTGCACGTGGACGCACCGGAGGGCGAGTTTCACATCAAGACCGGCGGGTTGCTGCGCGACCGCACCTACTTCGCCCTCAAGGCCAACGCGGGCTTCTTCCAGAACCGCACCCGCTTCGGGCTGCCCAACATCCAGGGCACGATCCTGCTATGCGACGCGGAAAACGGCTATCCGCTGGCCCTCATGGACTCCACGGCGATCACGCTGGGCCGCACCGGTGCGACCACCGGGGTGGCGGCCAGGTACCTGGCCCGCTCCGAGGCCTCCGTCGCCGCGATCTGCGGGTGCGGCAACCAGGGGCGCATCCAGCTGCGGGCGGTGGCCCACGTGTTGCCGATCCGCCAGGCGTATGCTTGGGACCCCGACGCGGACGCGGCCCAGCGGTTCGCCGGCGAGATGGCCGCGGAGCTCTCCATCGCGGTCACGGACACGGCAGAGCTCGGCGAGGCGGTTGGACCGAGCGACGTGTGCGTGACCTGCACGCCGTCCGGCGAGCCGTTCTTGCGCGCCGACCACGTGCGGCCAGGCACGTTCATAGCGGCCGTCGGAGCGGACAGCCCGGAGAAGCACGAGCTCGATGCCGCACTTGTTGCCTCCAGCACGCTGGTGGTGGACCTGCTCGGGCAGTGCGCCACCGTGGGTGAGCTGCACCATGCCCTGGAGTCGGGCCTGATGCAGCCGGGTGACGTCCACGCCGAGCTCAGCGAGATCGTGAGTGGTGCCAAGCCGGGTCGGCGCTCGGACGAGGAAGTGATCGTGTTCGACGCCACGGGAACCGGTCTCCAGGACGCCGCGGGAGCGGCCGCGGCGTACGAGAAGGCGTGTGCCGAGGGGGTGGGGGAGTACTTCGACTTCTTCGCGTGAGGGGTGCGACTACTCCAGCTGGGCCAGGCGCTTGCCCAGCTCGCAGGCCGAGGCCAGGCGCTGTTCCGGCTGCTTGGCGAGGAGCTGGAGGATCAGGGCCGAGAGCGCGGGCGGGATCTCGCTGTTCACCTCGCGCGGCGCCGTCGGCTCCTCGCTCAGCATCATCGCGATGAGGGACATGGGTGACTTGGCCGCGAAGGGCAGCCCCCCCGTGAGGCATTCGTAGAGCACCACCCCCGCCGCATAGAGGTCGCTCCGCTCGTCCACCGTGGACTCCGCGAGGAGCTGCTCGGGCGACATGTAGGCCGGGGTGCCCACGGAGAGCCCGGTCTCGGTGAGCCCCATCGTCGCCTCGCTCAGGCGGGCGATCCCGAAGTCCATCACCTTGAGCACCCCCTCGCCGTCGAGCAGCAGGTTCTGCGGCTTGATATCGCGGTGGATGACGCCCTCGCCGTGCGCGACCGCCAGCGCCTGCGCGAGCTGCGAGGCGATGGCCAGCGTGGCCGACACCCCGAGCCGGCCGCGGCTGTCGATCAGCTGGCGCACCGTCATGCCCTCGACGTACTCCATGGTGAGGTAGTACACCCCGGACAATTCGCCGAAGTCGTGGGTGCGCACCACGTTGCGGTGCGTGATGCGGCGGGCCAGCCGGATCTCCGTCTTGAACCGCTCGACGAGCGTCGGGTCCACGACCAGCTCGGGTCGCAGCGTCTTGATGGCGATCTCCTCGCCCAGCTCCAGATCGCGGGCCCGGTACACCGCACCCATGGCGCCCTGGCCTAGGTGGGCCACGATCTCGTACCGATCGGCGAAGCGCTCGCTGGTGCGGAGGTTGGCGTGGTCGAGCTGGCCCCCCGGGGAGGCCTTCGTGCCGCGGGCCGACGTGATCTCGCGGCGCAAGTCCTCCACCTGATTCCGCAGGCGGTGCTCGCGCGCGCGCACCTCGGTGGCCATGCGGTCGAACACGCGGGCCAGGCGGCCCAGCTCGTCGTTGCGTCCGGTCGTGTCGGCCAGGGAACCGGACGTGTAGGTTCCGGCCTCCACCGCCGACGCCGCGTCGATGACCGAGCGCACCCGCTCCAGGTACTCCATCTCGCGGTCCCGGAGCCGCTTCTTCTCGAGGCAGGCGGTGATGCGGGCCCTGAGCAGCACCGGGTCGAACGGCTTGGGCAGGTAATCCTCCGCGCCACGCTCGATGCAGCGCACCACGCTCGAGAGGTCGTCCAGGGCCGAGATCATGATGACGGGAATGTGGCGGGTCGCCGGCGTTTGCTTCAGCTGCTCGAGCACCTCGTACCCGTCCATCTCGGGCATCAGCACGTCGAGCAGGATCAGGTCGAAGGAACCGTCCCGCACCATCTCCAGCGCCACGCGGCCGTTCTCGGCCGACTCCACCGCGTGCCCCTGCCGCGTGAGGCGCCGCTCCAGCAGCACGCGGTTGTCCTCCACGTCGTCCACGACCAGGATGCGGGCCTGCCCCTCCGCGGCCGCCGCGTCGGCCGGATCGGCGTCGGCGTCGTCGCCGGCGGCGGGCGGAGTGGGTGCCTGGGTCACGAGCTTGTCGGCCGCGCTTAGGATGCGGCGCAGGTCCGAGGCGAACTCCTCGTCCCTGCGGTCGGTCTCCAGCAGCGGGCTGAGCGCGCGCACGATGCGCTGCTGCGGCTCGGCGAGAGAGCTGTAGAGCGCCGCGACGTCGGCCCGGGTCACGGCGGTGGCCCCGGAGCTGAGCGTGCCGTTGATGAGTGTCAGCACGTCGCGCGCCGCCACCAGCGTCTGCTCGAGCGCCGTCCGCCCGGCCTCGTCGCCGGCCTCCGCGTCCTCCAGCAGCATCTCGGCGTATCCGACGATGTGGTTGACCGGCGTGCGCAGCTCGTGCCGCAGCTCGGAGACCGCCTCGGGCGTGAGCGGCGCGCCACCCCCGTTCGGTGCGCTCACTCCCGCGTTCCCAGCAGGGATTCCATCTTCGCGAGCAGGCGCGGCAGCTCGATGGGCTTGGTGTCGTAGTCGTCGCACCCCGCCTCGAGCGCCCGTTCGCGGTCGCCGGCCATGGCGTGGGCGGTGAGCGCGATGATCGGCACGGCCTGCGTCTTGGCCTCGGCGCGCAGCTGGCGCGTCGCTTCCCAGCCGTCGATCTCGGGCAGGCTCATGTCCATCAGGATGAGGTCGTACGCGTCCGCCTTGGCCATCTCCACGCCCTGACGCCCATCCGCGGCCATCGCGACCTCGAAGCCCTTGCGCTCGAGCCGGCGCGACAGCATGTCGCGGTTCATCTCGTTGTCTTCGACCAGCAGGATCTTTGGCATCGCGCCCCTCCGTGCGCGCTACTCGGCCGCCCCGCTGGCCGGCGGTGGTGTGACGACCGCCGGCAGGCGGACCGTGAAGGTGGTTCCGACCCCCGGCGCGCTCTGGACCGAGACGTCGCCGCCCATCATCTCGCAGAACCGCTGCGTGATGGCGAGCCCCAGCCCCGTGCCGCCGTACTTGCTCGTGGTGGACGCCTCGGCCTGGGAGAACGCCTCGAACAGCCGGTCCACCTGCTCCTCCGTCATGCCGATGCCCGTGTCGCTCACGCCGAGCACGATCACCTGGCCCGCGAACGGCTGCTCGTCGGCGCGGCGCTGCACCTCGAGCGTGATGGTGCCCCCCTCGGTGAACTTGCAGGCGTTGGACAGCAGGTTGAGCAGCATCTGCCGCACCTTGGTCAGGTCTGCGCGCATGCGGCCCAGTTGCCTTTTGCGCCGCACCTCCAGCCGGTTGGCGTTCTTGTCCACCAACGGCCGCGCCGTGGTGACCACGTCGTTGAGCATCGCGTCGACGTCGAAGTCCTCCAAGAACAGGTCCATGCGGCCCGCCTCGATCTTGGAGAGATCGAGCACGTTGTTGATCAACGAGAGCAGGTGGCGCCCCGCGGTGTTGATCTTCTCGAGGTCGCCGCCCAGCTGCGCGTGGCCCAGATCCGCGACCTCCTCCTGCAGCATCTCGCTGTAGCCGATGATCGCATTGAGCGGCGTGCGCAGCTCGTGGCTCATGTTGGCGAGGAACTGGCTCTTGGCGCTGTTGGCGGCCTCGGCCTGTTCGCGCGCGCGCAGCAGCTCGGTGATGTCGTGGTACAGCCCCATGAGGCCGACCCGCTCGCCGTCCACGATGACCGGCACGCCGAGCACCTCGACGTCGACCAGCGTACCGTCCTTGCGCCGCCGCCGGCCGATGCCGTGCACCGGCCGGTCGAGCGCGTCCCGCGTGTACTGCTCCGCCTCGGACCGGGTGCTCTCGGTCGTGATCAGCTCGTCGAGGTTCTGGCCCACGGCCTCGGCGCTCGCGTACCCGAAGAGGCGCTCGAACGCCGGGTTGCACGAGAAGATGCGATACTGCCGGTCGAGTGTCACGATCGCCACCGGGCTGTTCTGCAGCACCTCCTCGAAGTACTGCTTCTGCCGCTGCGCGGCGGTATAGAGGCGGGCGTTCTCGATCGCGATGGCGGCCTGGGGCGCGAACAGGTTGAGCAGCCGCAGATCCTCGGGTCCGAACACCCGCGCGGGATCCGAGTGCACCGTGGCGATGGCCCCCACCAGGCGCCGGCCGATCAACAGCGGCGCCGCCATCACCGAATGCACGGTGACGTCGGCGTACTTGGCGGAGCGCCCCAGCCACTCGTGGTACGACGGGATGATGAGCGGCTCGTGCGTGCGCGCCACGGTGCCCATCGCCCCTTCGCCCAGCTTGAGGCGCGTCCCGGTGGACTCCTTGCCGATGTTCTGGCTGGCGACGACCTGGAGCTCCTGCGACTCCTCCTCGAAGATCGCGACCTCGCCCCCCGTCACCCCGAGCAGGCTCACCGCCCGGCGCAGCACCGCCTGCAGCACCCTTGGGAGCTCGAGTTCGGACGAGAGGTCGGCCATCGTGTCGAGCAGCGCCTTGTGCTCGTCGGCCCGCAGCCGCTCGGCCACCAGGAGCCGGGCCCGACCCACCGCGATGCCCGCCTGATTGGCGGCCGCGGTGAGGATCTCGAAGTCCTCCTCGCCGAAGGCGTCGGGCTCCGCGCTCTCCACCACGAGGACGCCGATGGTCTGGCCGTCAACGCGCAGCGGCACGTCCAGCTCGGAGCCGGTGCTGAGGCTCGGCAGGTACTTGCTCTCGCGGGTGACGTCGGGCGTGTAGTGCAGCTTGCCGTCCATCAGGGCCTGCTCGCTCAGGCCCTCGCCGCGGTGCACCCGCCAGTTGCGGGGCACGTCGGGCCAGCCGACGCTGGCCTGGAGCACGCGGTCGCCGGTCTCCGCGTCGAGCAGGAAGACGCCCAAGAAGTTGTAGCCCAGCGCCTCGTCCTGCAGTCCGCGCACAACCGCCTGGTAGATCGCCTCCTCGTCCTGGGCCGCGGCGATCGCCGTGCTCAGCCGCAGCAGTGCGGCCTGGCGCCGCGCCACCGCTCCCCGGGCGTTCGTCTGCCTCTCGGCCGCGCTTACGCGATCGTTCACGTCTGCTCCACGCTGGTCGGGGTGCGCCCCGCCGTCAGCTCGCGCAGGTGGCTCAGCAGCCGGTCGCGGTCGAGGCCGCGCTTCTCGACGATCCACTCGACCCCACCGTTGAGCCGGCGGCGCTCGTCCTCGGTGAGGTCCTTGCCGGTAATCACGACCACGGGCAGCGTGCGGCACCCGTCCAGCTCGCGGAAGGCTGCGAGGAACTCGAACCCGTCCATCTCCGGCATCATCAGGTCGAGCAGGACTAGCTCGGGCCGCTCTGCGGCGACTCGATCGAGCGCGACACTCCCGTTTTCGGCTTCGACGACGCGCCACCCCTCCTGTGCCAGGGTCCGCCGCAGCACGGTGCGCGTGGCGGCATCGTCGTCCACCACCAGCACGGCCCCCGCGGCGCTCCCGCGGCGGTACCGCGCGAGGACGCTGGCGAGCCGTTCCCGGTCGATCGGCTTGGTGAGGTACTCCGAGGCGCCGAGTGCGAAGCCCAGGTTCTTGTCGTCCACGATTGTAAGCATGACCACGGGGATCGTGCTGAGCGCCGGGTCTTCCTTGAGCGTCGACAGCACGGTCCAGCCGTCTACGCCCGGCATGACGACGTCGAGCGTGATGACGTCGGGCTGCTCCCGCCGGGCCAGCGCGATGCCGGTCTCTCCGTCGGCCGCTTCGAGCACACGGAAGCCCTCCTTGCCGAGGAACCGGCCCATCAGGGCCCGGGCGGTCGCATCGTCGTCGATCACGAGGACCGTTCCCGCGGTGTCGGCCGCGTCGGGCAGGGAGGGTGCCGCGTCGATAGCCGTCGTGGGGGCGCCGCCGCCCACCGCGTCGCTGATGGCTACGGGCAGCTGCGCGGTGAACGTGGTCCCCGACCCTTCGGTGCTCTCCACGGCGATCGTGCCGCCCATCATCTCGCAGAACCGCTTGCTGAGGGCGAGGCCCAGCCCCGTACCGCCGTACTTCGCCGCGGTGGACGCCTCGGCCTGGGAGAACGCCTCGAACAGCCGCTCCAGCTGCTCGGGCGTCATCCCGATGCCAGTGTCCCGCACCGCGAAGACCAGCCACTCGCCCGCGGCGGCGTCGGCGTCCCGCGTGACCTCCAGCGTGATCGTGCCCTCCTCGGTGAACTTGGCGGCGTTGGACAACAGGTTGAGCAGGACCTGGCGCACGCGCGTCACGTCGGAGTGCATGGTGCCCAGGCCGTCGCCGGCGTGTAGCTCCAGCGCGTTGCCGTTCTTCTCGATCAAGGGTCGTACGGTGCTGGCGACGTCCGCCACCACGGCCGCCACGTCGAAGCTCTCGACGTAGAGCTCCATCTTGCCCGCCTCGATCTTCGAGAGATCGAGCACGTCGTTGATCAGGCTGAGCAGGTGTTGGCCGGCGGCGTGGATCTTCGCGAGGTCGGGAATCAACCCTTCCTGTTCGGCGTCCCGCGCGTCCTCCTGCAGCATCTCGCTGTAGCCGATGATGGCGTTGAGCGGGGTGCGCAGCTCGTGGCTCATGTTGGCCAGGAACTGGCTCTTTGCGCTGTTGGCGGCCTCGGCGTCGCGCCGTGCCGTCAGCAGCTCGCTGATGTCGTGGTACAGGCCCATCAGCCCCACCCGCTCGCCGTCCACGTCCACGGGAACAGCCAACACCTCGACGTCCACCAGGGTGCCGTCCTTACGACGACGCTGGCCGATGCCCTGCACGGCGTGGTCGGTGGCCTCGCGGGTGTACGCCACCGCTTCCGCCCGGGTCTGCTCGGTGGTGATCAGGTCGTCGAGGTTGCGCCCCACCACCTCGTCCTCGGCGTAACCGTACAGCTGCTCGAACGCCGGGTTGATCGACACGATGCGGTGGTCGGGGTCGAGCGTAACGATGGCGACCGGGCTGTTGCGCACCAGCTCGGCGAAGTACTTCCGCTGCCGCCGCGCCGACGTGTAGAGCCGGGCGTTCTCGATCGCGACCGCGGCCTGGGTCGCGAACAACCGCAGCAGGCGATGGTCCTCGGGGCCGAACTGCCGCTCGCGGTCGGCGTGCCAGAAACCGATGACGCCGACGAGTTGCCCCGCCATCACCAGGGGGAGCACCACGGCCGCGTGCGCGTCGACCGAGGCGTAGCGGGCGGAACGCCCCGCCCACTCCTCATAGTCCGTGATGATGAGCGGCTCCAGGGTCTGGGCCACGTGGCCCATCGCGCCCTCGCCCGGCGCGATCCGGGTGCCGACCGAGACCTGCTCCATGGCGTGGTTGGCCACGATCTCCAGCTCGTTGGCGTGCTCGTCGTAGATGGCGAGCTCGCCGCCGCTCACCCCCAGCAGGCTCACGGCGCGCTGCAGCACCGCCTGCAACAGCTTGGGCAGCTCGAGTTCGGCCGACAGGTCGGCCATCGTCTCGAGCAGCGCCTGCTGCTCGTCGGCGCGGCGCCGCTCGCCGGCCAGCAGCTCGCGTTGGCTCTCCACCAGGCGCGCCCGCGCGATCGCGATGCTCGCCTGGGTGGCGGCCGCCGTGAGGATCTCCTGGTCCTCCGGGGCGAACGCCTCGGGCTCCTCGCTCTCCACCACGAGCACGCCGGCGGGCTTACCCTCGATGATGAGCGGCACGTCGATCTCCGAGCCGGAGCTGAGGCCCGGGATGTAGCGCGGCTCCTTGGTGACGTCGGGGGTGTAGTGCACCCGGCCGTCCTCGAGCGCCCGGGCGCTCAGGCCTTCGCCCTTGGGGACCCGCCACCCCACCGGGGTGTCCTCCCATCCCACGGCCGCGCGCATCACCCGGTCGCCGGTGGCTTCGTCGACCAGGAAGAGCCCCACGAAGTGGTAGCCCAGCGACTCGTCGCGCAGGCCATGCACGACGCGCTGGCAGATCTCCTCTTCATCGAGCGCGGCAGCGATCTCGGCGCTCAATCGGAGCAACGCCGCCTGGCGGCGGGCGAGGGAGTCGTCGGCACGACGGGAGGTGGAAGGACGCACAATCCTGACAAATTGTATCGCCGATGGCCGCTCCACAATAGCGCCGGGATTGGTTGACCAGGTCAAGGGTGTAGGGCTGAGCCCGCCACCGGTACGATGAACGCGGTGAGGGGGCCGCCCCGGCACCGAACACGACGGGCTCGTCGGAGCCGGGCCGATGTGGGCCGAGGTGCGCCTGGGTCGTGTAGGGGACGCAGACCATCACGGGGGGTTGTACCGTCTGGTGGGAGCGGCGTACTCTGCTGCGATCTAGGGGGCTAGGCTGGCGGGGGAAGGGGGGCCTCCGGATCGGTAGGCCGTCCCGTCAGCCGCTTCCACCACACGGAAACCAGTGCGAGGGCACCCGCCACGGCGAGCCATGACCAGGCTGGGTTCGCACCCGGTGGCGACACGAGGAGTCGTCCCACCCCGAACAGCATGAGGTACAGCGACACCGCCGTGAGGGCGGTGCTCCCGAGCCCGCCCGCGAGCCTGCGCGTGGGGCTGATGCCATCGTCGCCGTTCGCTCGTGCCGTGGCCGCCCAGAACCCGGCGGGTCGGACCCGCCGGTAGAAGCGCCGCAGCACCGCGGCGTCGGTCCGGGGCGTCACCCAGGTCACGGCCACCGCGCCCACCGTAGACACGAGCGCCATCGCGCTCAGCCGGAGCCACTCCTGGTCGGTCAGGACCAGCAGCAGGGGCGCCACCATGAGTGACAGCGCGATGGCGCTCACCTCCGAGTAGAGGTTGATCCGCTCCCACAGCCAGCGCAGCACCAGGACCGATCCCATCCCGGCTCCGAACAGGAGCGAGACGAACCACGCCGTCTGGATCGACCCCAGGTTGGCCATGATCACCAGAGCCACCAGGATGATCACCAGGTTGGAGAGCCGGGCCACCAGCACGAGCTCGCGGCTCCCGGGCTCGCGCTTGAGCCAGCGCTGCGAGACGAGCCGTTGATAGATGTCGTTGCTCCAGTAGCTCGCCCCCCAGTTGAGGTGCGTGTCCACCGTGGAAGCGAGGGCGGCCAACAGCCCGGTGAGCATGAGACCGCGAATTCCCACCGGCAACAGCTCGTCGATCCCCGTGACGAAGAGGATCTCGCGGGAGGCGGCGAACCCCTCCCGTAGGGGAGCCTCGGGTGCGAAGGGATAGAGGACCAGCAAACCCACGCCGATCACCAGCCACAGCACGCTGCGGGCGAAGATCTGCAGCCATGCAAACAGCACACCGGCCACACGGGCGTCTCTGTCGGTGGCGCAGCCCATGCACCGCTGCGCGAGGTAGCCCGTGCCGTCGCTGTTCATCTGAAACAGCCACTGGAGGCCCACGATCACCAGGAACGGCGTGAACGCCTCCCCCAGGCGCGGGGCGAACGAGAGCATCGCCTCACCCCGATCGGCGCCGTAGGTCGCGGTCACACGCTCCGCGAGGGCGTCCAGTCCGCCGGCCGCCCACACCACGATTCCGGCGTACGCCAGGGTGCCCGCCATGGCGAGGGCGAACTGCACCACGTCGGTGGCCACGACGCTCCTCAGGCCACCCGTCATGGAGTAGAGCCCTGTGAAGCCCAGGATGGAGAGAATGCTGATCAGGTTGTTGGTGGTGGCGACGGCGGGATCGAGGCTGGTGGCGCCGGCTGCCAGAGAAATCCCGGACCAGCGGACGGCGTCGAGCAGGGGGGCGTATGCGCCGGGCGGCAGCCACGCGTGCCAGGGGAGGAACACCTCGGCGATGCGCACCGCGGCCACGAGCACCATGGCTAGCACCACGCAGTTGATGACGGTGCCGTAGTAGACGGCCTTGAGGACCCGCAGCGCGAGCACCCCGCGCCCGCTGTAGCGAATCTCGGTGAGTTCGGCGTCGGTCAGCACCCCCGCGCGGCGCCACAGGGGTGAGAAGAGGTACGCCATTAGCAGGAACGCGATGCCGTAGATGAGCAGTCGCCACACGCTGAAGATCCCGGCGGTGGCGATGAGTCCCGTAACCAGCAGTGGCGTGTCGGCGGCGAACTGGGTGGCAGCCATGCTGGTTCCCGCCTGCCAGCCCTTGAGGGTGCGGCCGGCCAGGAAGTACTGCACGAGCCCCCGCGACGCCTTGCGTCGGGCTCTGAACCCGACCGCGATGGCGTACGTGACGAACGCGAGGACGATGGCTAGGTCGAGCATCCGCGCTGCGGTTCTTGGTCGGTGGGCTGATGGATAGTGCGGTGGCGACGGCGGGGCAAATGCGGGACGCACGCTGAGGCCGAGGGCCGACGGCCGGAGCCGCCAGTTGGCCCCGCTGGACTCGAACCAGCATTTCCGGATCCAAAGGTCGGTCCCCCGGTATTCCCGATGCTGTACGCTGCCGTGTTTCCACAGTGATGATGCGGGAAGTCGTAGTATCGGTGTGGCGCAACACTGGAGCTTCCTGCATTGTAGCCGACCCAGAAGCTGACCCAAAGCGTTCCGCCAGCCGAGACCTACTGGCGTAGCGATCACAGAGACGCCCGTCTGACTCTGGATCAGGAGACCCTAGCTCCCAGCAAGGGGAATCCCGACTGAATCTGGCCTTGTTTCCGTCGTGCCCGGCAGGACATTAGGTGAATCCGTCGAACCGCCGATGGCCTCGACGGCCCCGCCTCGCCAGAGCAAGCGCCCTCCAACTTGGACGCCCCACCGACGGACGTGACCGCTGGACCAACGACGCTCACTAGTGACAAGGAGGCCGCTATGGGTGTGCACGAGCCAAACCAAGAAGGAGGTGGCGGCTGGGCCAGCCCGGGTGAGTACTTCTACCGAGTTCACATGGAGATACCGCTAGCAGAGGGCGAGCCTGGCGAGAACAAGATGAAGGAAGTGCTACAGTGGCTGAAGACGGCTCATGAAGGTAAGGATCCGGCAGCGCGTCGGAGAGCGTGGGATGCTCTCAAGGGAGAACTGAAGCCCAGGATTGAGCAGACTACGGGCAGCCAGAATGCCCTCGAACTGCTGGACGCAGTCTTGAAGGATGATGTCAAGACGTCAAGAGAGGCTGCCCGCTAGTTGCGGTGCCAGTACTGACCGTCGAACCGCCGGTGGCCTCGACGGCCCGCTGCCATAGCGGAGTCGGGTTCCGCCCAGGACGCACAATGACAACGTGACCGCCAGGCCATCGGCGTGAGGCCGAAGGGGTAGGGCACGGCGTCGCTGGAAAGTGGAGTGGGTAAATTGGGTGCCATGAAGTAACACGGCAAAGTACGACACTTGCGGCGACAAAATGCCGTCATAACCTGACATTTTGCCCTCTCAACCCGGCAACGGACGACACGAACCCGCGTTTAGTGTGACATTTTGCCGGGTTTGGAGCCTTGGAGCCCTTAGCGGCCCCCCCTCTGGATCAGATGTCCCAATTAGGGCACCTCTTGCCCCGTGCGGAGTCTTGTGCAAGAGTGAAATAGGACCATCTTAGTCGGATTCCCACCTCCCAGGAGGCGCCCCATGAGAGTGCGCATAGCAACCATCTTGTCCGTTTTGGTACTGCTGGCAGCTAGTGGCTGCGGCACGACCGGCGGGTTTACCGCCGAAGCGGAGGGCTACGGCATCAAGTTCAAGATTGCGACCTGGTGGGCAACGCTCAACGAAGCTCAGCAGGACTCGGTCAGGCAGGCGGCCTGCCAGGCGTGTGACGCCTTCAAGAAGCTGCGAGATCAGTTCCAGCAGCAGGCTGATGCCACCGCCAGCGCTACTGATCCTGGACAGCAAGCGGCCCATCAGGCGTTCAAGAACAACGCCGAACACTTCGGCCGAATGGTTGAGCGGTGTGAAGAGCTCCAGCACCAGTACGGACGGTGCGAGGCGCCGTAGCTAAGGAAATGGAGGATCGCGGGCAGCGCCCGGCCCCGCGCCGGGCGCTGGTGTTTCCGGGCCGCCAACTCCGACAATCCCCGTTCAGAATCCGCTTGACGATGGCTTGACTCCACCTGTAGAGGTTTCGTGTGCCTCTCGGCAGGAGGGTGCACCGATGCGGACGTTTGCCTACCCACTGATGATGCTTCTTGTCGCCCCGATCTGCACGGCGACGGCACAGGATCAGTGGCCACCGCTTGAGCCCGGTGCGCGGGTGCGGCTCACACACCAACACCCGACATGTCCGCTCGAGACATGTAGCGGTACCAAGGAGCGGAGCGTCGGCACGCTGAAGGCAGCGCCTGCCGATACGCTCCTCCTGGAGCTGCACGGGCGCGTGGACCCCCTCGCAATGCCCCTCAGCTCGGTGACCAAGCTCGAAGTCCAGCGCGGAAGGAAAGCTGCGACCTGGACTGGAGCAGGAATCGGCGCCGTAGCCGGCGCCGTGGTGGGAGCGGTCATCGCCGTTGCCACGTTCGAAGAGCCCGCCCCCTGCGAATGGTTCTGTTTTGACTTCGGACCCAGTGATGCTGGCGAGGCCGCCGTCATGGGTTTGGCCGGTGGGGCAACTCTCGGCTTCCTCGTCGGATTGGGTGTCGGCGCGTTATTCAAGACCGATCGCTGGGAGGAAGTCCCGCTCGACCGGCTCCGCGTGAGCCTGGCGCCGCAACGCGATGGCCGGTCCGCGCTCGCGCTGTCCATCGCGTTCTAGACCGGGAGGAGGGCAGGCGCTTGGGGTTTCGCGACGCCCGGCCCCGCGCCGGGCGCTGGTGTATCTCCCACAGAATCCGATAGACCGCCGCGAGCTCACCCTTGCGCAAGCCGCAAACCCGAGGAATATTATCCCCTTTCCATGCTCGGCTTCTAAGGCGACGGCGCCCCGCCCTTCGCAAGTGAGAGCGCCCGCCGTGCGGTCATACATCCTGTCGAACCGCCGATGGCCTCGACGGCCCCGCCGCCAGAGCGACGCCTGCCCTTGGACGCCCGTGGACGACGAGACCAGTAGACCACCGACGGGAAACTACTGACTGGCATTTTTTCTGACAGGGAGGTGTCATTATGCGCACAACAGGACTACTCGTGGCCCTGGCGGGCGTCGCCCTCGTGGGTTGCGAAGCGCCAGTGCAGCCACCTGGCGAAGGACCGGCTGACCAGAGCTTTACTGGCTACGCTCGTCGGGGAATCGATGTCCCGCCGGAGACTTCAGCAGGCCCCAGCATCAGTCTCTCGTCCCAGTCCATCGCACTGAGTTCGTCGAGCACTGTGCTGACGTTCTTCACCGACCGGACGGCCTTTCAGGCTGCCGTGCCCGGTTTGCCAGTTGAGGACTGGGAGGGCAGCAACGTACCTGCGAACAGTGTCCAATCCTGCGCCGGGCCCTTCAACAGCGCCACCAACAATGCGTGCTACTCTACCGGCGCAATCCTCGACGGCATATCAGCCGAGGCTATTGGAGCGGGCGAAATGGTCGTGCTAACGACCGGTTTTCTCGGCGTCTCCAGCACCGTCGTGGGCCCGAACTTCTTCGCCGACGATACTGACATCAAGTTCCCCAACAACAACGTCAGCGCCGTTGGAATGGATCTGCTCGATCCGTTCGGTCCCGCCACGCTGGACGTAGAGATCTTCGGCCCCGGAGACGTGTCGCTCGGTACGACCAGCGTGACGACCGGAACGTCAAGCGGCGTGTTCTGGGGTGTCGCCTCGGATTCGGTGATCACCAGCATCAGATTCGACCAGACCGCAGGCGGCGGAGGGGAGTTGTTCGACGACGTCGCGTTTGGCGGCACAGCAGGGGCGCTGCTGTCCGCCGCTCACGACACGCGAGCCGCGGTAGACAAGGACTTTGGCTGCTACGTCCCGCACGTTGGCCTGGCTGCCAAGAGTCACGCGACAGTGTCCGCGTCCGGTAACCAACAGTTGACGTGCCGCGCTACGACTACGAGCCCGCCCGCAGATCACGGGTCGTTCCAGGCGGACGCGTTCGTGTGCAAGATGCGCTTCGACGACGGCGCGGGAGCCGACGTGTTTGCGACCGATTCCAAGTTGGTGATCACGCCTCTCCCGGAGAGTGCCGCCGGTGAAGCGCAGGCCACCCTCACGTGCCACTACAAGAAGTGAGCGTCACTGTGGGCGTAGCAACGCCGGATAGGGGTAGCTGAAGCGCAGTCTCTTTCGTGCGCCCGCCCCCCGGGCCGGGCATTCTCGCTCAACACCGACTTTGACACACTGGAGGCCGTCATGCTCAAACACCGATTTCTCCTACCCGTAACGGCGGCGGCGTTGGCGGTAACGCTCGTCGCCTGCCTGGACGACTCCACCGCGCCCGACGAGCGCAGCACTCCGTCACCGGTGTTCGCGAAGAGCGGGGGCTCGGACGTCGCCGCTGCTCTTGGCGCGATGATGGACGACGTGAACGCGGCGCTGGCGGAGCAGGGCGCCGATTATCGCGTGGCCATGGCCGAATACGTCACCGGAGAAGGCGACGAAGCAGGGGCCACGGTCATCTCCAAGGACGTGGGCAACAAGCAGCTCGGTGCCGATTTTGTGCCGTTCGACCCACGGCGCCAGCCCTGGAGTGGATCTCCGCTTGGACCGGACGACGACATCACTTACGCTGTTGACCAGACCGGAGACGCGGTCCCACCGATCGGTGGCCTTTCCGGCGCCCAGACGACCGCGGCGATCGATCGGGCGATGGTGACCTGGGACGGAGTGAACTGCTCGACCCTTCCAGTCACCAAGAATCCCGATTTCGGTCTCGATCTCGGTCCCACCGCTTTCTGGTTCGGGCTTGGCGGCAGCCCGTGGATAGTCGCCGACGTCATGCACGCCGGCTGGCGTGACATCAACTTCCTGGGGGGCATCCTCGGCGCGACGTTCACCTGGATCTGGGTCAGCGGAGGGGTGCCGACCGACATCGATAACAACGGGAAGCTCGATGTGGCATTCCGCGACATCTACTACGACCCCAGCTTCACGTGGGCTGATGATGGCCTGAGCAATTTCGACGTCGAGACGGTCGCGCTGCATGAGGCGGGACATGGGCTCAGCCAGGCCCACTTCGGCAACATCTTCTTCAAGAACAAGGGAGGCGTGAAGCGCGCACCGGCCGCGGTCATGAACCCCTTCATCTTCGGTGTGGACCGCGTGCTGTACGGCACCGACAACGGCGGCCACTGCAGCAACTGGGCGGAGTGGCCCAACAACTAGAGGCCAATCACAATCCAGGCTGAAGAGGCAGCAGGAAGCCCCGGGCGTCCCAGCGGCGCTCGGGGCTTCTTTGGTCACTCAAACCCGGAAACGGACGACACGAACCCGCATTTCGGGTGACATTTTGCCGGGTTTCGGCCCCTTAGCGGCCCCCCTCTGGATCAGAAGAGTCCTGGACACGGTCTCCCTGACCGCGAAGTGCAAGTCGGAGCGACTTGCCCTTCCGTGTCGGTCCATCCACCTGCCGCGGATCTCTGGCCTACTCCACCGTCACGCTCGCCGACCCCGACTTCCCCTCGGCTTCCGCCGTGACGGTGGCGGTGCCGGGCTTCAGCGCCTCCAAGAGGGCAAACGTGGCCTGCTCACTCCGGAAGGCCAGCACGGTGGGATCGCTCACGCTCCAGGTGACCGACATATCCAGGATCAGGTTCCCGGCGGCGTCCCGCAGGATCGCCTCGATGGCCCCCAGGCCCGAGTCCCCATAGACGATTACCTGATTGGGCGGTATCAGCTCGATGCTCGCGAGCGGCCCCACGACGATCGGGCCGATGTGCACCGTGCGGGAGCCGGTGACGCCCTGGATCGACGCCAGCACGTCGGCCGCACCGTCGGCCACGGCCTCGACCTCCGCCGAGCCGCCGTTGCCCGTGACCCTCAACACCGCTGCATCCGAGGTCGACCAGGTGACGTCGCTCGTGAAGGTGGAATCGCCATCGGCGGTGAACGCGATGGCGTAGAACGTGGCGCTCTTGCCCAGCTCGAGGTTGCCGGGCCCGATGACCTGAACCGAGACGACGGGTCCCCTCCCCGACTGGCCCGGCGATACCGACGCCACAACTCTCTCGCTTCCGTCGCCACCACAGGCAGCAAGGACCAGCGCGGCGAATGCGGCGACGGTGGGAATGACGCGCATGGGACACTCTCCTCCTGGCGAAGTTGATCGTCGCTGTTCAGTGACACGACGAGTGGGGACGCCGGTTTCTGACAGTCACCGCGCCGAGCGCTCCGTCAGTGAGACCGTCCAGCCCTCGGCGGCCTCGGCGGGATCGAGCTCCAGCGCGGGCTCGTCCCCGATCGCCACGCGGATGGGTGAGAGTGTCCGTGGCAGCACGAGCACGTAGGACCCCCGGGAGGCGTGGTCGTTCTCGATTCGCAGGCCGTCAGGGAGCACGACAAGGCCTTGGGTGTCGGGATCGCCGACGATCGTCGCCCTGGCAGTCGGCTCGTCGCCGAGCTGCACCGTGAGGGTCCCGACGGCCTGGCGACCGGTCAACGCGATCTCGAATCCACCGGCCCCCGGCACGAAAGAGATCGAGGCGGAAGGCGGCTCGGCCACGGGGCCGCCAGGAGTCTCCTGTCCGCCGTGGCCCACCACGAGATGCCACAGCGCCTGGCCGCGCTGGGCGATCCAGGCCCGCACCGGTTGCGCGCCGGCCGCAGCCGCCAGTAGCACGACGGCCGCGGCGGCGGCGTACACCCACGTCCGTGCGTGAGTCGGACGGGCCCTCGGCTGGGGCTCCGCTCGCCGTAGCGCCTGCGACACCAGATGCATCCGTCGCTCGAGCTGGCCGAGCCGGGCACGGCACTGTTCGCAGGCACCGGTGTGCTCGCGCACCCGCGCGGCTTCCGCGGCGTCGCACTCGGCATCCAGCAACCGCACCAGCGCGCCATCGTCCATGTGCGTCATCGGTGAGCCTCCGGTCCCAAGGCCAGGGCCACCTTGTCCGCGGCCCGGGCGATCATCGTGCCAACCGACTTGGTCGTCGTGCCCAGGGCTTCGGCGATCTCCCGGTGCCGCAAGCCCTCATGGCGGAGCAGCAGCACGCTGCGCTCCCGCTCCGACAGTCCGTCCAGCGCGGCGCGCAGACGAGATCCCAACTCGTCGCGCTCGAGCCGCGCCGCCGGATCGGGAACGGCCGCCGGCGCCGGGACCATGTCGCGCCGCTCTGCGAGGAGCTCCCTGCGCCGCCGCGCCACGCGCAGCGTGTCCCGCGCCAGGTTGGTCGCGACCGTGAACAGCCATCCCCGAATGGCCTCGGCCCGGCGCGGCGTCCGCTCACGCACCTGCAGGAAGGTCTCCTGCACCACGTCTTCGGCCAGGTCCGGATCACCGGTGAACCAGGTCGCGTAGCGGTACAGCGCGTCCCGGTATCGCCGGTAGAGCGCGTCGATCTCACGGTCAGAACCGCGCACGCACCTGCACGAGGGGAAGCAGCGGCAGCCCGCGGTCGAAGAGGTCGCACACGCCGGCTCGCGGCACCTGACTCGTAGGTGATGCCGCCGAGCACGGCTCCTCCGAGCCGACGTACGTCACCGCGTTGCGGCGATTGAAGACGTTCAGCAGCTGAAGCGTCACGCCCAGTTCCCAAGTGCGAAAACCCCGCGTCCACCCGGTCATCAGGCTGAATATGACGTAGGCCGGCGCCCGCCCTGCACCGGGTTGCTCGATCGCCGTGGTGGTGACGACCAGCGTGTCGGGACAGGCGATGGTGTCCGAGCCAGAGCACGGCACCGCCTCTCGGAGGAACCTGGTGAAGTGCGCACCGCTGGCCGCGGTTACCGCACCTCCGAATCGGAGCGAGGATCCCATCCGGGCGCTCACCACACCGTCCAGCACGTGCCGGCGGGCTGAGGACGCCGGGTATACCAGGCCCAGCGCCTCGAGCTGCGAGCCGCCGTAGGTGTACGACGCCGCCAGCGTCACGGGACCGGCGAGTCGCCGGAGCGTGACCTCGACCCCAGCTGCGCGGTTCACGGCGGGAACGAACAGGGGACGGTCAGGCGTGGGTTTCCCCGGGGTCGGGACGGGAACCGTCACGCCAGTGGCGATGCGTCCGTAGACGGTCGCCGAGGCCAGCCAGCTGGTGCTGAGCCATGCCTCGGCCCCGACGGTGGCGACGTCGGAGCGGATGGCCGGGATCGTGTCCCCAGCCATGAGCCACACGTCGGAGATGTGCAGATCCGGCCCGATGCCAGGCCCCGCGGGCGCGATGGCCTGCGTGTACTGATAGGAGCGGCCGTACGCGGCGGACAGCGTGATCCACGGCGTCGCAGCGAGCCGCACGCTGAGCCGCGGGGCCAGCGCAAGAGTGCCGACGTTGGCCGAGCCGCCCGGCAGCTCCGCCCGCAGGCCCGCCTGCACGGCGTAGCGCTCACCCGACCAGCGTCCCTCCCCCCACAGCGCCACGCGGACGTTCCGGAGGGCGAGCTGCAGGGTGTCGTGGAACAGCAGCTCGGGGTAGGGCCGGGGCAGGGGACCGGTGAACTCCTGTTGCTGCACGACGAGCTCGGATCCGGCGCTCCAGGTTCGGCGCCGTCCTGCCGCCAGCGGCTCGAGCCGCGACCGCAGTGCGAAATGCGTGATCACGTTGTTGATGGGCTGGTGGGTCGGCACTGCTTGCCTCAGCGCCGAGTCGGCGACGAAGCGCGCCGACTGGATGGCGGCGCCGAACCGGCTCACCCCCACCGAGTGCCTGCCGTAGAGGGAGCCGTGACGCATCCCGACGGTGACCTGACCGAGCACGTTACCCCAGCGCCCTCGGTTGTTGCTCAGGAGGTCGGGCACGGTCCCCCACACGTCGTCCCGCTCCCACAGGGCGCTGGCCTCGAGACGCGCGCCCCCCGGCAGCGGTGCGTCCACCCGCCCGGCCAGGTCGAGGAAGGCGTAAGGGATGCGGCCCGCGGAATCCGCGACAATCTGGCTGATCAGGTCGATGTGGGACCGCCGGGCGGCGACGCTCCAGCCGCCGGTGCCACCGCTCACGGGACCGCCGAGGGCGAGCCGCGCGCTGGCTACGGAGAGGCCCGCCGCACCGCCGAACCGGGGCCCGGTCCACCGCCGGGACGTGAGGTCCAGCACCCCGGCGGCGCCCTCGCCGGTGGCCGCGGACCGCACGCCCGGATGGAAGAACGCTGCCCCCACGGCGTCGGGGTTCACTCCCGACAGCACCCCGGCGGCGTGCACGGGGTTGAACAGCGGGAGCCCGTCGTAGTACACCCGCGTGTGGCTCCACGGGGCGCCACGGGTCCACAGGGCCGATGTGAAGTCGTCGCGGGTCGTCACGCCGGGAAGCCGGTGCAGCGCCCGGAAGAGATCAGGCTCGCCGAGGGTAACGGCCTCCGTCAGGTCGTCCTCGGTCACCACCCGGGCATCGCTCTCGAGAAACCGATCCTGGCGGTAGGCGACGACGTCGAGCCGCGTATCGCCTGCCCGCCGGGCTGAAGCGAACGCCGGTGTCGCAGGAGCCCTCACGACCGCCCGGTCCAGGAGGATCGGTTCCAGTACGAGCCCCACGGACAGCTGGACGGAGGGGCCGCGCCGCAGGTCCACGTCGATGGCGGCGGGACGGAATCCCAGGAGCCTCACCGTGAGCCGGTACTCCCCCGCGCCCAGCCCGGCGAACTCGTAGGCACCCTGCTGGTTGGTCCGCACGCTCAGATGCGTCGCCCAGCGCCGGTCGCCAGTCGGTACGAGCCCGCCGGGCGCCGGCTCGAGGACGACGAGGGCGTCCGCCAGAGGCTCGCCGGTGGCGGCGTCCAGAATCGTTCCGCTGACGGTGCCGGAGGCGGGGTCCGCCTGCTGGCCCCGGGCTAGTGGTGCCGCGACCAGCCAGAGTGCCGCCCCGAGTACCAGGACCCAGCCGGTGCGTCCGGCGGGCGGTATTGCTGTGTGCATGGGGCCGCCCTTGCTCTTCTATCCGACGACTGGGCGGGAGGTTTTCTGACCTATCTACGCCGGGCGGCTGAGTCGGGTTGCAAAGGCGCAGTCAGGGGGCTTACGGCCTGGGCTCGAGGCGCGCGGCCGCTCCTGGTTGGCCGGTCGCTCGGAACTGGTAGCCGTCGAGGAAGGGAAGATGGTCTAGCGGGAGTGGGGCAGTGTGAAGCTCAACCCCTTACGCTACGAGGAGCAGCGGTGGCAAGTGGCCGTTGTCATCCCACCGATAACGCAGGTCCCATTGGCCCCGCTGGACTCGAACCAGCATTTCCGGATCCAAAGTCCGGCGTCCTACCGTTGGACGAGGGGCCAGTGGCCCGCAATCTACCGTGGGTGGGGTGTGGGGTGCTACTCGCCGAGTAGGCGAAAGGCGAGTGGAGAGCTGCCCGTGGCCCGACGGAGGGCCACCGGGGCGGACCCCGTTAGCCGCTCAGTCGACCACGCCCTCCCAGCCGGTCGCGCGGCGCAGCACCGCGGCCACCGCGTCCTGTAGCTCGGCGGCGCTTATGGGCTTCACCAGGGTGCGCAGCGCTCCGTACTGCTCGGCGACCGGCAGCTGCTCGGGGCTGACGCCGGACACCGCGATGATCTTCACGTCGGGGTATCGGTCCTTCAGCTCGCGGATCGTCTTCAGGCCGTTCATCACGGGCATGGCCAGGTCGACGATCACCGCGTCGGTGGGTGACCGGCCGTAGAACTTGAGGCCCACCTCGCCGTTGGGCGCGTAGTGGACTTCGTGCTGGGCAGCCTCCAGCGCCGATCCGGCGGCGAGGCGCGATACCTCGTCGTCGTCAATCACGAGGATGGTCGCCATGACTCCCCCCTGGCATGACTGCGACTCCATTCCTAAGGGTTTCCGGAGGACGCGTCAACGTCTCTTCGGCATATCTTCGGGTGCGAACGCAAGCCCCTGAATTGAACCGATTTAACAGGACAGCCTCGGGCTTGGGGGCTAGGTGGCGAGCGGCAGGCAGCAAGAACGGCGCCGGCATCATGCGCGGCGCTGTTGTGGCCTCGTCGCCAGGCGAGTCTAGAACAGCTGGACCCAGCCCCTCGAGCGCAGCGGGCTGCCGGCGGCCGCGGCCTGCTGCGCCCGCTTGACGGCGCACTCGGAGTAGAGCACGTCGACCGTGCCGATGATCGAGTTGTCGTCCAGCAGCACGTTGGCCGCCAGCACGCCGCCGTGGAACTTGTTACCGGTGCCGGCGGACTTGAGCGCGCCGCGCACTACCACGATGCCGTAGAACTCGAAGTTCCCCTGTACTTCGAGGTCGCCGTTCACCATGAGGAGGCCCTGGCCGGTTCCCGTGTTCACGGTCATGTTGCCGTCCACGTAGATCACGGGGTAGTAGTCGCCGCACGCCGCGCTCGGATTGAGCGGATCGCCCCAGTTCGTCTGTTGCCCGATGTCGCAATCTCCATCGCCGTCCAGCATGGGCCCAATGTTCTGGTAGTTTCCGGCTGGGAGCTTCTTGGAGGCCAGTTTCCTCAGCGCCTCCCAATCCCCGTCGCCGTAGTCGAAGAAGGTGTCGTCGTCAATGAACGGATCCGGGTCGACCTTGGGAGTGCCCGATACGCAGGCCGCGCCCTTGCATCCCCCGGTGTATTTGAGATCGCCGGCGTTCGGGATCCGGATGCCCGCCTTGGCGGGTCCGAGGGGCGGACACCCATCCCAACCCGCCGGGAGGTGGTCGAATCCGTCGATTCCCGCGTTGCCGCCGACCGTGCTCGGCCCCCGCGTCGTGATGGCCGCTCGCACATCGAACAGAATGCTGCGCAGCTTCACGAACGCGCCGATCCGCTGCCGTGCTTGCCCGGAGCCACTGAGCCCCGTGACGTCCACCAGGAACAGCTCGTTGCTGAGGCGCCGCACCGTCCCGGCGTAGCTCCCGCTGCCCGTGGGCGACGCTCCGGACACCGAGTCCACCCCCATGGCCGGCATCACGTTCCACGAGACCACGTCCCAGTTGGCGATGGTCTCGGCCACGCCGTGCTCAGCAGCCGCGAACGCCTGCTCCACCTTGCGGGAGTTCTGCCCGGCGCGATTCTCCAGCACGGCGGCCATGAAGAAGCCGGACACGAGGGCGCCCACCACCACGAGTGACAGGATCGTGAGCAGCAGGGCGATGCCGCGCTCGTCGCGCGGCCGCGGTGTGTGGCTCGTTCGACTGGTCATGGTCAGAACCCCTGGTTGTTGCGCAGCGTGACGCGCGTGATGACCGAGTCTTGGACGTAGTCGATGCCTCCGCCCGGCAGGTGCGCCGGGAGCGGCGAGCGACCGCGCACCACGAGTCCGACACTCGCGACGTCGAGCACCGACGTGGCGTTGGCCCCCGTGCTGTCGTAGTACGCGAACTGCAATCCGTCGGCCGTGAGGGGTCCCACCAGCTCTTCCAGGTCGGTCCACGCGCCGCCGCGGTTGGCGGCGCGCCGAGCGAGCCAGTAGTCCCCTCCGGCGTCCTGATGCAGCGAGATCTCTTCGGCCTGGAACCCGCGGATCGGCGCGCCCTGGTAAACCCCCGTGAGGGCGGAATCCGCTCCGCCGGAGGCGGCCGTGATGGTGACGTTCAGGACCGTGCCCTCGGCCCCGTCGGGGCAGTTGCTCGATCCGCTGGCCTGGAGCCCGCCCACGAGCCAGTGGTCGTCGGTGCGGGCCGACTGGTCGCCGTCGCGGAACAGCAAGATGGAGTCGAGGGTCGAATCCGGCGCGCGGATTCCGAACTGCAACGAGTCCCGCACGATGAACCCGACGCCGCCGACCACGGCGACCGGATCGGTGCACAGCACGCCGGTCCAGCGCATCCCGCGGATGCGGAGCAGTGTCGCGCTGGCCGACTGGATGTCCCGATCCGAGGCGTCGAGCTCGCGCAGGGCGTACGTCAGATACAAGGCGGCCGCGCGGGTGCTCTGCTGCACGTGCAGCCGCTGCACCTGGGTTCCCGTAATGCGCTGGGTCGAGCCGATCGACTGGTAGATTGCCCCCACGATCACGCCCAGCATGACGATCACGATCAACAGCTCTATCAGCGTGAAGCCGCGTCTGCTCAGCGCAGGCATAGGATCGAGCTCTCCACGGTGTCGGTGCGGATGACGCCCCTGAGTCCCGGATATGTCACCAGTAGCTGGACGCTGGAGGCGCTACCGCCATAGGCCGGCTCCACGTCCCATTCCAGCTGGTAGACATTGCCGCGCGTCGCGGTCCCATCACTCAGCGCGGCGCAGCTCACCCCGCGCATTGCCTCCAGCTGCTCGCGGGCGTAGAACGAGGCAGTGGCGGCCCGGTCGCCGGCGGCCAGGAGCTGGACGACGAGCATGTTCGCCCCCAGCAACGCCAGCAGCCCCCACACGAAGATGGTGACGGCCACGATCAGCTCGACCAGGGTGAAGCCGCTCTCGTTCTTCACCATACCGGGCGCCCCACGGGAGTGATGAGCAGCGAGTATGTAAAGCCCGCCTTGGTGAACGTCATGGAGATCGACGTGGCGGCCAGGGCGACGCCCTGCGGTGTGAACAGCACCGAGTCGCCGTCCGCCGTGAACGTCACGCCGAAGCGACGTTGGAAGTAGTCCACGGTTCCCACGGTGTCGAGGCCGGTTCCCTGGATGGGGCACGCCGTGATCCAGATCCGGTCGGCGGTGTCGTCGATGTGGAGCACGGCAGGGCAGCCGCGGTACACCGCGGTCGCCCGCCCGCGGGCGAGGTGGGTGGTGACCTGCCGGCGTGCGGAACGCACGTTCTCACGCAGCCACCACTCCTGCATGCGAGGCATGCCGATGGCTAGCAGGACACCAATTATGACGATCGCGATGACGGATTCAACGAGGGTGAATCCAGAACGCGACACCAACCCTCCTTCGGCCGCGTCAGGGCCGCAGAGCGGGGACCCTCTGCTCCGCGACACGGGAACCCCCTCGCCGTTACCGCGAGGGCCCAAGGTCCAGCCTCTGAATTACGGCGTTTGGCCGGCCTGGGATGTGTCGCGCGTCACAGTGCCGCGGGGCCCCAATTCGATAGACAGTCGGTAGATCGGAGTGTACTTTAGCGAAGCCCGTGTCTACCTACACGCTCATCGTCTCCAACCCACCGCACGGCGAGGTAGACCTTTCCTGCGCCGCGCCCGGTCTCGGGCTATCTCCGGCCGAGCTCCGGATGAAGGCCAACTATCCGGTACCAGAGATATGGCTCGCCGCCACTGAGGCGCGCAAGATGGAAGAGACGGCCGACGAGTTGGCCGCTGCCGGGCTCAACGTGACGCTGATCGACAGCACAGCGCTGCGTGACCTCCCGACTCGGGAGGAGGTGAAGTCCTTCCAGCTCACCGAGTCGAGCCTCGTGGTCGCGCTGGAGGACTCCGAGGTGACGCTGCCCTACGACGCCGACGTCACGGCGGTGTACTGCCTGCCACGGGCAGGCGCCCCGGGCACGGCGAAGGTCGGCGGGAGCGGTCTCACCGAAGGGCTCACCCGGCGCAGCAGCGCGGTGTTCATGACGCGCGACTCGCTGGTGGGATTCGGCGGGCTGGGCGGCCGGAGTAGCGCAGCCGGAATGGAGGAGGGGGGCCCCGGCGAGGTGGCGTTCCTGGACGTGTACGTTGCTGAGGCGGGCGGCACCAGACGCCTCGCCGTGCTGCAGAACAGCGTGGACTTCGCTGGGCTGGGCGAGTTGGCCCTCCCGAACGCAGCGGGCAACATGGAGATGCTGGTGCAGGAGTTCGAGGACCGGTTCAAGCAGGGCGCAGTAGATCGCCGGCTCGTGAACATGCAGCCGCGGCAGCGGCCGATGGTGGGCAAGCCTGCTCCCGAGCACCCCGACCGCAAGGGGTTTTCCTACGCTACCGAGGCACTGGCGCGCCTGCTGGAGTCGATCTCTCCGGACCTCAAGAACGTGAGCCAGTTCGAGCTCTCCTCCCGACTCGCCTTCCTCACCGCCCGCTGAGCACCGCGGGCCTCGACTAGCTGGTCTCGGGCCCCGGCCCCGGCGCGTCTCGCGTCCGGGTGTGGATCACCTCGCGGTCGCGCGAGCCGATCTGGAGTGCGGCCCCGTCGCGCTCCGACTCGCTCTTGTAGATCGCCACCACGGCGGAGCCCGAACCCGACAGGCGCACGAGCAGGGGACGGGTGGCCGCGAGCTGCTCGAAGACGTCTCTCAGCTCGGGCTCCTTGCCGAACACCGGGCCCTCGAAGTCGTTCCCGCCCAGCCGGCCGATGCCGCCCCAACTGGCGAACGCGTCGCTCTCCAGGACTACCGGGCCGCGCCGCTGCTCCCGTGCCGCGCCGGCGTCTAGCAGTTCGTACGCCGCCTTGGTACTGATTCCGAAGCGCGGCACGACGAGCAGCGCTGGCGCCGCCTGCGGCGGCCGCAAGCGGAACAGCCGCTCGCCCCTGCCCCAGGCGAGCGCCAGCGGCGCGCCCGAGGCGAAGAACGCCACGTCGCTCCCGAGCTGGGCCGCGAACTGCAGGATCTCGTGGCGCGGCACGGCATCACCGGCCAGGCGGTTCACCGCGTGCAGGGCGGCGGCGCCGTCGCTGGAGCCCCCTCCCAGCCCCGCCTGCACCGGAATCCGTTTCACCAGGTGCATCCGGACCCCGAAGCGGCCGCCGGTGGCCTCGAGCACCTTGGCGGCCGCGCGGTAGGCGAGGTTCGCCTCGGCCGGGCCGGTGTCCGCCCCCTCCACGGTGAGCTCGATGCCGCTCGCCGAGCGCTCCACGGCGAGCTCGTCATGCAGCTCGAGCAGGGTGAACAGGGTCTCCAGCTGGTGGAAGCCGGACGCCTCCCGGGCGAGCACCCGTAGGAACAGGTTCGCCTTTGCGTGGGCGGGGATGGTGACCCGGTCAGCCATCGGTCGAGGCCTGTGACTCGGCGTTCACGCTGCGCTGGCGCAAATCCACCAGGTGTAGGTGCGCGCGCGACAGGGACCACATGCCGAGCAGCGTGATGGGGAAGAACGTGCCCAGGTGGTAGCCCACGGCGTAGGAGACGGCGCGCCCTGCCGCCACGCCGTAGAGGGCGAGGGACACACGGGTAACGGCCTCGAACGGACCGAAGAAGCCCGGCGACGAGGGGATGGCCACGCCGAACGCGATCAGGCATTGCAGCAGCAGCGCGGCGCTCCAGGGCACGTCAACGTCGAACGCCACGAAACCGAGGCCCATGGAGCCCGCAGACACGAGCCACAGGACGAACGACCACACGATGACCGTGGCGAATCGGCGCGGCTGCCGCAGCGCATCGAGCCCCGAGAGCATACCCTCCAGAATCTGCACCACCCGCTCGGCCCAGCGCGCGGGAAGCACCAGCCGGCTCACCCGCCGCGCGAGGCCCAGGGCCGGCTTCGGCCAGTGAACCAGGACCAGGGCGACGACCAGCAGTACGCCGAAGAAGACTCCGGCGCCGCGTGCCACCCCACCCAGCGTCACGTCGCCCACCGCCGTGCCGGAGGCGAAGCCGCCGGCCGAGATCGCCACGGTGAGTAGGGCAACCAGGGTGATCCCGTCCAGCACCCGCTCCACCGCGACGGATGCGAACGCGGTCGAGAACCGCACCGCGGTGAGGCGATGGGCGGCGTACGCCCGGGCGAACTCTCCGGCCCGCGCCGGCAGCAGGTTGTTGGCCATGAAGCCGATCGCGGTGGCGTGCCACAGCGGGGCAAACGGTAGCGCGTCTCCCTCATAGCGCAGCAGGTAGCGCCAGCGGAGCGTCCGGATGGGGAACTGGGCCGTGGCCAGCACGACGGTCCCGAGGAAGGGCACGAGCCGCACACCGCGGATCCGCTGCCACACCTCGGTCAGGGAGACGTCGTGCAGCGCCCACCACAGCAGGAGCACGGACACGACGACGCCCACCACTCCGGACCAGCGGAGGTGGCGGGAGGGGCTAGTGCTGCTTGGCGCCGAGCTCGAAGAGATCGAAGGCTTCCTCGATGAGGTCGCGGACGTCTGCTGGGGTGGCACCTCCGCTCAGGGCGGCCCGAATCTGCTGACGCAGAGCGAGCGCCCGATCGACGGCCGCCTGGCCGCTGTAGCAGAGGTCCGTGATCGGCACGATCGTCTCGGCCGCGGGCGCGGCGGCGGCCGGGGCAGCGGCCAGCGCCGGATCGGCCGGCGGCCCCGCGAGGAACTCATCCAGCGACGCTGCGCCCAGCCCCAGCGCGGCGGCATAGCGCTCGAACCGCGCCCAGCTGCCGGTCAGGTCGGCGGGCTCCTCGCCGGCCGCGGGAGCCGCGGGACGCTCGACGACCGGCGGTGCGGGCTCGGCGGGCGCCGCTGCCTGCACGGCCAGCGACTCGGCCGGCGGCCTGGGGAGGGGGCCCGCGGCCGCCGGTGCCGCTGCAGCCGGTGCGCCGGACCCCGCCAGGCTGCGCAGCGTGGCCGTCACGCCCGCCAGGCGCCCGGCCGACTGCTGCTCGCTCCCCGGCGCTGCCTCTGTGAGAGCGGCCGCGGCTTCGCGCAGCTGCGCGACGAACTCCGTCGTCTGGTACGCCACGGCGCCGCGAGCCACTGCCTGGCGCGCCGCGGCGGCGAACTGGGCGACGGCATCCTGCTGCGGTCCGCCGCTGGCGGCACTCAGCGCGCGGAACGTTGCGGCCAGCGCCTGCGCCCGCAGCTCGCGTTGCGCCGCCGAGCGTCCGCGCTCGAGCTCGTCGGCTGCCTGGCGCAGGTGCTCGCCGTGCGACACGAGCTCGAGCCGTCCCAGCTCGCCCGGTCGCACGGCGGCCGTGCCACGCTCGACCACGTGCGGTCCGGCGTCGTCGTGGTACAGCGTATCGATCGCCGGGACGTCGCCTTCCAGGTCGAGGATGGCGCCGAGGCGCCGCGCGAAATCGAGCGTCTCTTCGGCGTCGGGATCGGCCCGTCCCTCGGAGGAGATCTCGCGCGACGCGCGAGACAGAGCCATCGCGGCGGCATTGAACAGCAGCGCGCTGTCGGGCACCGCCTCGCCCCGTTGGGTGATCTCCCCGATCGCCCGCTCAATCCCCTCCAGGAGGTCGGGCATCGGGGGAAGCTCGGCGAGCATGGCCAGGCCCCGGAGCGGCTGCATCACGCTCAGCACGCGCTCCAGCGGATCCCGCGCGCTCGGGTTCTGCTGCAGCGACTTCGCTGCTTGGTCCAGCACGCTCGCCACGGCGGCCCCCTCGCGCCCGATGAACGCGCGCGTTCCGGTATCCAGGGCCTCGGCAGCCGCACCCTCCGGGGGTGCCGCCGGCCTGGCGCCGCTGGGATCGAGTTCCGCCGCCAGTGCTTGAGCCTTGGCTTCCTCGGCTGCGGACCAGGTGGCCGCGCTGCGGACCAGAATCTTGAAGTCGTCCACCGCGCGAATGGCGAGCTGCTTCGTTGCCTCGTCCCACGGACGGCGCTTCTCGTGCACCGCCCGAGCGAAGCTCTCGAAGGCGGCGGCCGCGGTTGCGATGGCGGCCTGCTTGGCCATGAGCGCCGAGCCACGCAGCTGGCGCGTCAAACCGACCAGCTCGTCTGTCCTGGGCGCATCGGGACCGGACACGAGGGCGTCGAGGCGCTCGAGGTACTCGGTCGCCTCCATCGCGAAGAACTCGGACAGCCCCATCTGTTGGTTCATCGCCGCCAAACTATGACTCCCCTGATCTGGGGTCAACGCGCTGCATCGATCAGCGCGCGCATCTCGCGCACCGCGGCTTCCATCCCCGCCATGATACTGCGACTCACGATGCTGTGCCCGATGTTGAGCTCCTCGAGCTCGGGGATCGCCGCCACCGGCTGCACGTTGCGGTACGTGAGCCCGTGTCCCGCGTGTACCGCGAGGCCGCTCGCCCGAGCGTGCGCGGCGGCGGCCCGCAGCCGTTCGAGGGCGGCGTCCGATTCCCGGTAGGTGTTGGCGTAATCGCCGGTGTGCAGCTCGATGGCCGGCACGCCGAGCTCTGCGGCGCGCTCGATGGTGGCGAGGTCGGGATCGATGAACAGGCTCACGCGGATTCCGGCCTTGGTGAGCCGCTCGATCGCCTGCACCAGTCGCGGCTCGGTGGCGTGATCGGGCGCTCCCAGGCTCAGACCGCCCTCGGTGGTGACCTCTTCGCGCCGCTCCGGGACCAGCGTAGCCTGGTGCGGCGCCAGCTCGGTGGCCGTTCGCAGAATGTCGTCGGCCGTTGCCAGCTCGAGGTTGAGCACGGTCGTCACCGACTCGGCGATGCGGCGGACGTCGTGATCCTGAATGTGCCGCCGGTCCTCCCGCAGATGAATCGTGATGCCGTCGGCGCCGGCGCGCTCGCACGCGGCCGCGGCGTCCAGGGGGTCGGGTTCGTCGGTTCGCCGTGCCTGCCTGACGGTCGCGACGTGATCGACGTTGACGTACAAACGCATGTGCCGCTTGCCCCGCCTATAGGAAGCGTTTAGGTTCGACCGCGGTAACAGGAATGACTGATAGAAGTATAGCGCTGCTGGCGACCGTTCTCACCGTCGCGGCGTGCTCGTCCGGATCACGCGTGGAGGTCCCGCAGCCGACGAGCCCGGAAGCGGCGGTGCACCAGTTCATGGCCGCGGTGAATCAACGGGCTCTCCCGGTCATGGGCGAGCTGTGGGGCACCGACCGGCGAGGTCCGGCATCGGTCTGGATGAGGCCCGAGGAGCTGGAGCAGCGGCTCACGGTGATGGCGGTCTACCTCGGGCACGACGAGTACGAGGTGCTGCCCCGGGCCTTCGAGCCCCTGCCCACGGTGAAGCAGCGGGAGGTGCAGGTGCGGCTCACGCGGAGCGGCTGCGAGCACACCGTGCCGTTCACGCTGGTGCCATATGGGAATGGGTGGCTGATCTCCAGCATCGATATCGCGGCTGCCGGCAATCCCGCCCGCACGTGCGAGAACGCCCCCGGAAAGGGTCCGGGAGAGGGTTGAGCGGGGGCGCCCCGCCTACTCTGTGAGCTCCAGGAGGATGCCGGCCGTGGCCTTCGGGTGCACGAAGGCGACGGGGCGGCCGCCTGCGCCGGCCCGAGGCGTGTCGTCCACGAGCCGGTAGCCCTGCTCGCGGCAGCGCTCCAGCGCCGCCTCGAGGTCGGGCACCCGGTAGCACACGTGGTGGATGCCGGGCCCCCGCTGGGCGAGGAACTTCGCGATGGGGCCGTCGGGCGCTGCGGGGGTCAGGAGCTCGACCTCCACGTCGCCCAAGGTGACGGAAACAATTCGGGCCCCATCTGCTGTTTGGGGTGGTGACGGTTCGAGGCCGAGCACGTCGCGATAGAAGCTGACGGCCTCCTCGAGGTCGGTGACGGCCACGCCGATGTGTGCGACTCGAGCCTGGGATTCGGTCACGGATCCTCCGTATCGAGGAAACTGCGCGGCCCCCGGCGGGATGCGCCGGTGGTCGCGCCTAACATACACAATATTGGGAGTACGACATGGAAGTGACGCATCCTCTGGCGGTGACCGACGCGGACTTCGGGCAGGAGATCGAGCAGCAAGAGGGGCTCTCCATGGTGGACTTTTGGGCCACCTGGTGCGGTCCGTGCCACATCGTGGCGCCGGTGATCGAGCAGCTCGCCCAGGAGTACGAGGGGCGGCTCAAGGTCGGCAAGCTCGACGTGGACGGTAATCAGCAAACGGCCATGCGGTTCAACGTCCGCTCGATCCCCAGCATTCTGTTCTTCAAGGACGGCAAACACGTGGATACAGTGGTGGGGGCGGTCCCCAAGGCCTATCTTGTGGAGAAGATCGAGCAGCACTTGGGGTAGGCAGGACGCGCAGGCATCCCGCCGCCGGGGTTCACGCAGTGACATCACGGGCGGCGCGGGGCTGCGAGCTCCGCGCCGCCCTCGTGCTTCCATCGCTGACACCGTCCACCGCCCGCTATGCGTCTCAGCACTGCGCTGCTGGCAGACACGCCGGTACGGCTCGCCGACCTGAGCTTCCCCTGCACCAGTGTGCTCCTGCACCGCACGCGGCTCGCCTTCATTTACTTGGACAAGCTGTTGCACTACGCCAAGGCCGATCGCGACGGCCAGGTGGATGGCTACATCGCGGTGTACCTACCCGACGAGGTCACCGTTGTGCTCCTGCGTCAGGGCACGCTCGCCACCGTGATCGCCTACACGGCGACGGGGCGCAGCATCCGGGCGATCCCGGCCGCGCTGGAGCACTTCAAGCGGGAGGCCGAGCGCGGCGAGATCATCTACTGTGCCGCGCCCTACGAGCAACTGGTCTGGATGCACAGTGGCTGTGTGGCACCGGCCACGGCTCGGGTGCTGGAACCCAACGATCCCCACGCGCTGTTCACCTCGCTGATGCAAGAGGAGTTCACCGGGGTGCTGGAGTTGATCGTCGCCGGGCGGGTGAACTACCTCCACTTCGAGCAGGGGGTGTTCCGCACCGGACACCTCCACGACGAGCTGGAAGGGGGCACCGTCCAGCAGTACGTGGACGGCCTCTTCGCGCCGGACGACCAGGGGAACCACCCTCAGATCGCGGCGCTCACCTATCCGCTGGCCGAGGAGCTGCCCGAGCAGGCGGAGCCCCGGCTACATGAGCTGTATCGCGAGCAGTTCTGGGCGATCGCCGATGCGGCCGAAGCCCAGGTCCCCGGCGAGGCCCGCAAGCGGGTGGAGCGCATCCGTGACCTGCAGGCCAACGTGCACAAGGCGCTCGTGGCGATGGGCGCGCCGCCGGACGACGATCCGGAGTACACCGTCGCCACGCCGCACGAGTTGATGTGCGCGCTCTCCGACTGGGCGCTGGCGTTCCTGGAGGAGCTCGAGGTGATCGCACCCGGCGTCGCCCCCGAGGTACTCAAGCAGGGGACCAAGGAGCACCGCTACATGCTGCAGACGGCCGGGTTCTACGACCGCCTGCCGTGGACCGTGCGCTGGTGAGCGCCGGGACCCTCTACGTCGTCGCCACCCCGCTAGGCAACCTGGGAGACCTCTCCGAGCGCGCTGCCTCGGTGTTGCGCGGCGTACGCGCCGTGGCGGCGGAGGATACGCGGCGCGCCCGCATTCTGCTGCAGCACGTCGGGGCCCGGCCCCGCGTGCTGAGCTATCACGCCCACTCGCCGCAGAGCCGAGCGGAGCAACTGCTCGATATCCTGGAGGAAGGGGGCGACGTGGCGCTGCTCGCCGACGCAGGGACGCCCACGGTGAGCGATCCGGGCGCTGCGCTGGTGCGGCGGGCGCACGCGGTCGGCGCGCCCGTGGTCGCGGTCCCCGGCCCGTCCGCGGTCGCCGCGGCCCTGAGCATCTCGGGACTCCCCGCCGACCGCTACGCGTTTCTCGGCTTCGTGCCTCGCAAGGGGAAAGACCGTCGGCTGCTGCTCGAGCACGTGGCGACCTCGCCGTGGACCACCGTGCTGTTCGAGGCGCCGGGTCGGCTGGTGCGCCTGCTCAAGGACCTGGAGCAAGCGTGCGGCCCCGAGCGGGAGGCCGCAGTGGCGCGCGAGCTCACCAAGGTGCACGAGGAGCTCAAGTCCGGAACTCTCAGTGACTTAGGGGTTTACTACGAGGAGCATTCGCCGCGCGGCGAGGTGACGGTGCTGGTCGGTGGTGCCGCGCCCGAGGAACCCGGCGCCGACCCGGAGGCGGCCCGCGAGCGGGCCCGTGCGCTGCTCGGTGAGGGGCTCAGTCGGCGAGACGCGGCGGAACGCCTCGCCGCAGAGCTCACGTTATCACGCAGAGAGGCCTATCGCGTCGTGACGGACTTGTGAGCCGCATCCACTCCACGGTCGCCGCACTGGCGTTGGCGCTGCTGGGGGCCGGCCAGGCATCCCCGCCCCTGAGCGTCGCGCGGCTCCACTACGACGGCGGCGGCGATTGGTACGCCAACCCTTCCAGCCTTCCCAATCTCATCGCGGCCGTCAACGAGCGGACTGCGCTCGGCGTCGCCGAGCGCGAGCGCGTGGTGCGCCTCACGGACCCTGGGCTATGGGAGGTGCCGTACCTGTACATGACGGGTCACGGCAACGTGCGACTCTCGCCGGACGAAGTGCGCCTGCTGCGCCGCTACCTGGGAAACGGCGGCTTCCTCCATGCCGACGACAACTACGGCATGGATGAGTCGTTCCGGCGCGAGATCACCCGTGTGTTCCCCGACCGTCCGCTCGTGGAGGTCCCCGGAGACCACCCCGTGTATCACGTGGTGTACGACCTGCCGGGGGGACTTCCCAAGATCCACGAGCACGATGGGCTCCCGGCGCAGGGGTTCGGGGTGTTCGTCGACGGGCGCCTTGCCGTGTTCTACTCCTACCAGTCGGACCTGGGCGACGGCTGGGAGGATCCCGAGGTGCACGGGGATCCGGCCGTCCTGCGGGAGGCGGCGCTCAGGATGGGTGTGAATCTCTTCGTCTACGCGGTCACGGCAGCGCCATGACCGAGACCAGACGGTGGCTGGAGCTGCAGCGCCGCGTGCTGGTCAGGCGCAGCGCGGTGGCCGGCGTGCTGTTCACCCTCGGCCTGGTGCTCGCGGCGCTGGCGGCCGGGGTGCTGGCCGGCCGGCTCGGTCTGTACCGCAGCCTGCCGCCCACGGTGCTCGTGGCGTGGGTTGCCGCGCTGGGGGCGGTGGTCTGGGGGCTCGTGTGGTGGCGCCGGCGCCGGCGCCAGCTCGGCGTCATGGCGCTCGCCGAGGCCGTAGAGCGTGCGGGCAAGCAGCGACGCGGGTCCGTCGCGGGGGTCGCGGCGTGGGACGAGGTGGCGGGTAGCGCCTCCCTCGCCTCCTTGGCCGACGGCCGGGTCGCCGCGTGGCTGAGCGTGGAGGGCGAGGGCGCGCTCGCCCCGGTGCGGCGCCGGGCCGGACGGTCGCTGAGGGCCGGTGTGGCGGTGTTTGCGTCGGCGATGCTCGTGTTCGCCGGCTCTGGGCCGGCAGCCGGTGGCGGCGCCCCCTTCTGGCGGCCGCTCAGCCTGCTGGCGCCGGCCCGCGGGCCGGTGACGCTTGTGGTGGACCGCACCACCGTGCGCCGGGGCGAGCGTGTCACCGCGACGGTCACGGCCATCGGCCGCCGCAGCGCGGTGCTGCTGGTGCGGGCGCCCGGCGAGGCGTGGGATGAACTGTCCCTGATGCTCGACACCGCGGGGCGGGCCACCGCCCAACTCGGGCCGCTCGAGAGCGACCGCTACCTCCGGGTGGTGAGCGGCGGTGATGCCTCGGAGACGGTCCGCGTGCGGGTCGCGCTGCCGGCGCTGCTCGCCGAGCTGCAGCTCCTGGCGCGCTACCCCGGCTACCTCGAGCGGGCCGACGAGCCCATCGCCGCGGGAGCGGACCCGGTCCTGCTGCCCGTGGGGACCGCGGCGCTCACCCGGGGGCGGGCGACCGTCCCCCTGGAGCGCGCACGCTGGGAATCGCACGACGCCAGCGTCTCGCTCACCGTGGACGGCGAGACGTTCGCGGGCATCCTGACCGTGAGCGCGACCGCGGAGTGGCGCCTGGCGGCCGCGCCCAGCTCGGGCGGCGCGCTGGACGACGAGGCCCCGCTGCTCCGGGTCGTCGCGCTGCCCGACAGTGTCCCGCAGGTCGCCGTGCCGCTCCCCGGTCGTGACACGACGGTCGCGCTCTCGCTGCGCCAGGCGCTCCTGATCGACGCGCGCGACGACCACGGTCTGACCCGGGTCGAGCTGGTGAGCTGGCGGGTGAGCCGGCTCGGGGCCCGGGGCGATTCCGTGACCGAGGTGGTGCCGCTGCCCGAGGCCGGCACGGACCGCGCGGTGCTCCACTGGACGCTAGACCTCAACGGTCGGGGCCTGCTGCCCGGGGACACCGCGTACTTCCTGGTGCGCGCGCGCGACAACCGGCCGGTGCCGCAGACCGGGATGAGCCGGACCTATGCGCTGCGCCTCCCTGCCATGGCGGAGCTGCGCCAGGCGATGCGGGAGGCCTCGCGCCAGACGGCCGCCGCAGCCGACTCGCTGGTGGCTACCCAGCGTGAGCTGGCCCAGAGCCTCGAGGATCTAGCCGCGGAGCGGGAGCGGAGCGCCACGGGCGGTCCCGCCGAGCAGCCGCTCCCGTTCAACTCGGTGGAGCGGGCGCAAGAGCTGCTCGAGGGTCAGGAGCGGATGCTGGAGCGCGCCCAGGAGTTGACCGCCGAGCTGCGCGAGCTCTCCCAGGCGGCGTGGGCGGCGGGGCTCACCGACCCCGAGTTCCACCGCCGGCTGCGCGAGCTGCAGGACCTCATGGAGCGGGCGCTGAGCGAGGAGCTGGCCGACCGGCTGGCCGAGCTGCGCACGGCGCTGGAGCGGCTCGACGCGGAGGGAGCTCGGCAGGCGCTCGAGCAGCTAGCGCAGGCCGCGGACCGGCTGCGCGAGGAGTTGGAACGGGGGCGCGAGCTGTTCGAGCGCGCCGCCCTGGAGGGTGAGATGAGCTCGCTCGCCGCGGACGCCGCGGAGCTCGCCGCGCACCAGCGTGAGTGGAACGAGCGCGCCCGAACCGGCGTGGACAGCGCCGCGGCCGCCGCCGAGGACGTCCTCGGACGGGACGCGGAGACGCTGGCCGCACAGCTCGAGCAGCTTCAGGCGCTGCTCGACTCGGCGGGCGCTTCGCCTGGTGAGGTCGGGAGCGCGCCGCAGGAAGCGGGCGAGGCGGCGGCGCAGATGCGTGAGGCGGCAGGGCGAGCGCGTCGCGGCGATGCCGAGCGGGCGCGGCGCTCGGGAGAGGCGGCCAGCCGGCAGCTTGACCCCCTCGCCCAGCGGCTGCGTGCGCGGCGCGACGAGCTCCGGGAGGAGTGGCGGCAGGAGGTCATCGCCGAGCTCGACCGGGCCATGGTGGAGGCGGCAGTGCTGGCCGGCCGCCAGGAGGAGATCGCTGAGCGGCTGAGCCGCGGCGAGTCGGGTCCGCAGGTACGCGGCGCGCAGGCCGCCGTGCGGGAGGGCACCGATCGGCTCGTGGAGCAGCTCCAATCGGCGGCGGGGAAGAACGCGCTCGTGTCGCCCCGGCTCGGCGCAGCGCTCGGTCGGGCCCGGCTCGGCATGGGCGATGTGCTGAGTCAGCTGCAGCGTCCCGCCCCCAACACCGGGGTGGCGGGCGAGCGCGCCGGCGAGGCGTTGGATGCCCTGAACGCGACCATCTATGCGATGCTTCAGAGCCGCGCTGACGTGGCGGGCGCCCAGTCCGGCTCGGGCCTGCAGGAGGCCGTCGAGCGGCTGGCCCAGCTCGCCGAGCAGCAGGGTGCGCTCAGCGGTGAGGCGGGTGGTCTGCTGTCGGCCACACCGGGGGGTGGCGAGCAGCTGGCGCAGGAGCTGCGCGCGCTCGCCGAGCGGCAGCGGTCGCTCGCTGCCGAGCTGGAGCGGCTGAACGCCGAGGGCGGGGTGAGCGGCGCCGCGGAGCTGGCCCAGGAGGCCCAAGACATCGCCCGCGACCTGGAGCGGGGACGCCTCGACCGTGAGACGGTGGAACGCCAGGAACGGCTGTTCCGCCGCCTGCTCGATGCGGGCCGCACCCTGGAGAGCGACGAGGAGGATGAGCGGCGCGAGCGCGTGAGCGAGTCGGCCGACCCGGCCAACGTGCGGCTCCCCGGGGCCGGAGAGGTTCCGCTGGGGCAGGCCCGCTACCGGTTTCCCACCTGGGAGGAGCTGCGCGGGCTGTCACCCGAGGAGCGGCGCCTGATTCTCGACTACTTCCGCCGGCTGAATGAGCAGCGTCCCTAGGGCAGTATCGCTCGCGGTGTTCGCGGCGGTGCTGCTCGCCACCGCCGCGGCGGGGCAGCAGCCCACCCCCGCCCAGGCGGCGCTCCGCTTCGAGCGGCTGGGCAGGCTGGACGATGCCGCAGACCTGTACGCGGCCGCCCTCGACGAGGCACCGGACGACGTGACCGCGCTGCTGGGCCTGGAGCGGGTGCTGCGCCGGCTGGGTCGTCTCACGGCGATTCGTCCCTACGCGGCGCGGGCGCTTGAGGCGCAGCCCGGCAACGAGATGATCCGCGAGCTG
Organism: uncultured Gemmatimonadaceae bacterium; assembly: GCA_964348295.1. Taxonomy (GTDB): domain Bacteria; phylum Gemmatimonadota; class Gemmatimonadetes; order Gemmatimonadales; family GWC2-71-9; genus WVYX01. The sequence goes on along the minus strand of CAYGBV010000019.1, from coordinate 16,753 downwards.
GAGCTGCGGGTGACGCTTTCCGAGGGAGACGCTGACAGCGTCGCGGCCGTCGCGTCGCGCTGGATCGCGGCGCTCCCCGATAGCCCGAGGCCGTACCGCGAGTGGGCAGCGTGGCTCGCACAGCGGGGCGATCTGGCGGAGGCACGGCGCGTCCTGGCTCGAGGCCAGACACGGCTGGGCGAGGTGCCGCTCGCCCCCGACATGGGCCGCATCCTCGTGGCAGCCGGGGAGTGGCCGGCGGCCGCGCGGCAGTGGCGCATCGCGGTCTCAGCCAACGGTGCGCTGCTCCCGGTGGCGGCGCTGGGTCTCGAGCGTGCGCCGCTCCTGGCCCAGGAGCAGGTGCTCCGTACGCTGCGGGACGGCGCTGCTGAGCCGCCGCGCTGGCTCGCGGCGCACCTGCTGGTCCGCTGGGGGCGCCCCGAGGAGGGCTGGACGGTGCTGGACGACGCGCTGCCCCGCGACCCGTCGGGCGCGGCAGCGCTGCTCGCTCGCTTCGCCGAGCAGGCAGCCCGGACGGGCACGCGCGAGGGCGCGCGGGCCAGGGGGTTCGCGCTGGAGCGGCTGGCGCAGTATCGCAGCGGGGTCGACGCCGACCGGACGCGCCTGGAGGCGGCGCGCGCCTTCGCCGACGCGGGGGATCTCGGCGCGGCCCGGCGCATGCTCGACCGGATCGGGGTCGGGGCGAGACCGGAGTCGGCCGCGGGCGCCGATGCGATGGCGGCGCTGGTGCGGGTGCTCGCCGAGTCGGGACGGCTGGACGACGCCGAGGCCCGCTTCCAGGAGTGGCTCCCCCGGCTGCACGGTGACGATGCGGCGGAGCTGAGGCTCACGCTGGCGTGGGCGCGCGTCGCGCGGGGCGAGCTCGACCACGCCGAGCGGCTCCTCGCGGGCGACTCCTCGGTGGCCGGGCACGCGGTGGCCGGATGGGTAGCTCTCTACCGCGGAGAGCTGGCGGAGGCACGCGCCCGGTTCCGCGCGGCGGGACCGTACGCCCGGACCCGGGAGGAGACCACGCGGCGCTCCGCCATGCTCGTGCTGCTCGAGCGGGTGAGCGCCGACCGCCTGCCCGTCCTCGGTGATGCGCTACTCAGCGCCTCCCGAGGCGACACGAGCCGGGCGGTGCGCGAACTTGAGACCGCGGCCCGGCTGGTGCCGCCGCGGGGCGGTCGGGCGGACCTGCTGGCCCATGCCGGGGCGCTCGCCGCCGGGGCCGCAGACGACGCCGCGGCCGAGACACTGCTCCGCGCGGCGCTGACGGCCGACCCGGACGGTCCCGCCGCACCCGCGGCCGAGTACACGCTGGCGGAGGTGTACTGGGCCGCGGGTCGGGCTGGGGCGGCGGCCGAGCGGTTGGAGCATCTCATCCTCACGTATCCCGAGAGCGCGGTCGTGCCCCAGGCGAGGCGGCTGCTCGATGAGGTGCGAGGGCTGGTGCCGCGGTCATGAGGCGGCGCGAGTTCTTACAGGCCGCCGGATCGCTGCTTGCCCTTCCCGCCTTGCCGCCGTACCGCCTTCCCGTCTGGGACAGGGCGGCGGGCCGGCTGCTCATTCCGATGGACGAGCGTCAGACCAATCACCTCAAGGCGTACGGCGTCACCTACCGCTCCCTGCAGCGCGGCGGGCGCGCCGAGTGGCTGCTCAACTACCGCGGGGGGAGCTTCCTGCTGGACGACGACCCCGGGGCGCGGCGCGAGGCCGCCCTCGACGGAGTGCTCTTGGAGCAGGTCGCCGACGCGCAGGTGGTGGACATCCGCGGAGCGATCGCCGCCCGCAACATGGACGCCGTCCCGCTCGAGAAAGCCCCCAAGGTCGCGGTGTACGCGCCGCCCGATGCCGCGCCCTGGGATGACGCGGTCACCATGGCGTTGGAGTACGCCGGGATCGAGTACGACAGAGTGTGGGATGCGGAGGTCAGCGCGGGACGGCTGCGGGACTACGAGTGGCTGCACCTGCACCATGAGGACTTCACCGGCCAGTACTCGAAGTTCTTCCTCACGTACAGTGGCACCGAGTGGTTGACCGAGATGGTGCGGCGCAACGTGCAGATGGCGCAGAGCCTCGGCTTCGCGACCGTGGCCGACCTCAAGAAAGCGGTGGCCGGGTCCATTCGGCGCTACGTGCAGGACGGCGGGTTCCTGTTCGCCATGTGCACCGCCACCGAGACGCTGGAGATCGCGCTGGCGGGCGAGGGGGTGGACGTGGCCGCGCAGTACAGCGACGGGACGCCCATGGATCCCGCCGCCTCGGAGCGCATGCGGTGGGAGCGCAGCTTCGCCTTCCAGGGCGCACAGCTGGAGCAGTCGCCGGCGGTGGCCAGCTTCTCCGACATCGACGGGCATCAGGTGAACAACCCCGCGCGGCGTCAGCCGCTGGGTGCGTTCAAGCTGTTCAACTTCAGCGCCAAGATCGATCCCGTGCCCACCATGCTGGTGCAGTGCCACCGCGACGTGATCCCCGACTTCTACGGGCTCACCACCTCGTTCACCCGCGAGCGACTCAAGCCCGGCGTTACCGTGCTGGCCGACGAGCAGGGCTCCCCCTGGGTGAAGTACATTCATGGGGAATACGGCGGGGGGACGTGGACCTTCCTCGGCGGGCACGACCCGGAGGATCCGCAGCACCAGATCGGTGATCCGCCGACCGATCTGTCGCTCCACCCCAACTCGCCGGGGTATCGTCTCATTCTCAACAACGTGCTGTTTCCGGCGGCAAAGAAGCGCGAGCTCAAGACGTGAGCCGAATCTCCCCCGAGGCACGCGCCATCCTGGCCACGGCCATCGAGCAGGCGGGAGGGCGCGAGGTGTCGTTCGTCGCCGCGGTCGATGAGGAGGGCGTGGTGACGCACGCCCGCGTAATCGCCCGGGGCACGGTGGACGCCGTGCTGGCGCTTCCCGGGGAGGCACAGCGCGGGGACATGGTGCTGCACAACCACCCCGGGGGGGATCTGGATCCCTCCACGGCGGACCTCCACGTGGCTGCGACGATGCACGACGGGGGGATCGGCTTCGGCATCATCGACAACGACGCCACCCGGCTCTACGTCGTGGTGGAGGTCCCCAAGGCGCGGGAGTATGAGCGGATCGATCCGGTGGCCCAGGCCGAGGCCCTCGGCCCGGGTGGGGCCGTGGCCCGGGTGCTGGGGCAGTTCGAGGATCGTCCCAGCCAGCGGGACATGGCCGCCTACGTGGCCGACACCTACAACGACGGCGGCGTCTCCCTGCTGGAGGCGGGGACGGGCGTCGGCAAGTCGTTCGCCTACCTGGTGCCGGCGATCAGTTGGGCGTTCGCCAACGGCGAGCGCACGGTCGTCTCGACCAACACGATCAACCTCCAGGAGCAGCTCGTCGGCAAGGACCTCCCGCTGCTGGCCCGCGCCGTCGTCCAGGGAGAGCGCCGACCCAGCTTCGCGCTGCTCAAGGGATGGAACAACTACCTGTGCCTGGCGCGCCTGAACCTGGCCGTCGGCGGGCTGGGCTCGCTGCTGGAGCCGGAGCGGCAGGACGAGCTTAATGCGCTGGGGGAGTGGGCGTCCCACACTACGGACGGATCGCTGTCCGATCTGCCGGACCAGCCTTCTGCGGAGGTGTGGGACGAGGTGAAGGCCGAGCCGGATCTGTGCCCCCGACTCGAGTGCCCCCACTTCGATCGCTGCTTCCTGTTCGAGGCGCGGCGGCGGGCGGCCGAGGCAGACATCGTGGTGGTGAACCACCACCTGCTGGCCGCCGATCTCGCGGTGCGGCGCGCACAGGAGAACTGGCAGGACGCGGCGGTGTTGCCGCCCTACCGCCGCCTGATCCTCGACGAGGGGCATCACCTGGAGGACGTGGCCGCGCATCACCTCGGCACCCAGATCACGTCGCGCGGCGTGGGCCGGGTGCTGAGCCGGCTCGAGCGCAACGGCAAGGGGCTGATCCCCACGCTGCTGGCGGAGCTCGCCTCGAGGGACGACCTGCTGAGCGGAGCCTCGGCGGAGCTGCTGCGCACGTCGCTCCTGCCGGCGGTGGCCGAGGCTCGCTCACAGGTGGAGCGCGTGTTCAAGCTGCTCGCCGACTGGCTCATGGCGGCGGGCCAGTCGGTGAGCCGGCTGGACGACGCCTTCGCGAGCGACGCGATCTGGGGGCAGGGTCTCGGTGTAGCACTGGATGAGCTGGTGGCGGCGCTCGGCAAATTGCGGGACGGCGTCGAGATGGTGGCCGACCGCCTGGAGCTGACCGAGGAGCCCGACCGCCGCTCACAGATCGTGGGCGAGCTGCGCGGTGTGGTGCGGCGGCTGGAGAACGCGCTCGACGGCTTCCAGCTGGCGCTCCGTCCCCAGCCCGGACTGGAGCTGGTGCGGTGGATCGAGCGGCGGGGCGAGCGGCCCAGCGGCGGCCTGCCGTTCCCGCTCGCGCTCGCGGCCGTGCCGCTCGATCTGGCGACGCTGCTCAGGGAGTCCCTGTTCGATCGGATCGAGACGGTGATCATGACGAGCGCCACGCTGGCCGCCGGGGGTGAGTTCACGTTCCTCAGGGAGCGAGTCGGGCTCGACCTGGCGCCCGACCCGGTGAAGTACGCCGAGGTGCTGCCCTCCCCGTTCGCGTTCGGGGAGCAGTGCCTGTTCGGCGTGCCGGTGGACGCGCCCGATCCGCGGAGCGACGCGGCGGGACACGACCGGGCGGTGGCACAGGCCATCGCCGAGCTGGCCCACGCCTCTGACGGCGGGCTGTTCGTCCTGTTCACCAGCCACGCGGCGCTGCGCCGGGTGGCGGGCCTGGTGCGGGAAACCGTGGGCGGCCGCTGGCCCCTGCTGGTGCAGGGCGAGGGGCAGCGCGATTACCTGCTCAGGCGGTTTCGCGAGGCGGGATCGGCCGTCCTGCTGGGCACCGACAGCTTCTGGGAGGGGGTGGACGTCCCGGGACGCGCGCTCAGGGTCTTGCTCCTGGCGAAGCTGCCCTTCAAGGTTCCCAGTGAGCCCCTCACGGCGGCCCGGCTCGAGGCGCTACAGGCCAGAGGGATGGACGGGTTCCGGCACTATCTCCTGCCGCTCGCGGCGCTTAAGCTCAAGCAGGGGTTCGGGCGGCTGATTCGCGCGCGCTCCGACGTCGGCGTGGTGCTGCTGATGGACCATCGTGTGGTGAAGCGCAACTACGGGGAGATCCTGCTCTCGACACTCCCGCCGGCCGAGCGGGTGATCGGCCCGTGGGACACGGTGCGCGGGGCCGCCGCGGAGTTCTTCGCCCGGCACGGGATCGGAGCGCCGGCGTGATGCGGTGGAGTGACCGGCTGGAGCGGTTGCCGAGCTACGCGATCCACGAGCTCGCGGTCAGCAAGCGGCGGCTCGTCGCCGAGGGCGTCGACGTGATCGACGTCAGCGCCGGAGACGCCGACTTCCCGCCGCCTCACGCCGCGGTGGAGGTGCTGCGCGAGGCGGTGGCGGATCCCGCGATGAGCCGCTACGCGTTCCAGGTCGGCCTCGCGGAGTTCCGCCGGGCGGCGGCGCGCTATGTCGAGCGGCGCTTCGGGGCCGCGTTCGATCCCGCGACGGAGCTCATTCCCCTGCTGGGGTCGAAAGAGGGTCTCGCGCACCTGGGACTCGCGGTGCTCAATCCCGGTGACGTCTGCATCGTGCCCGATCCCGGGTATCCGGCCTACATCGGCGGTGCGCTGCTGGCCGATGCCGAGCCGGAGTTCGTTCCCCTGGTGAAGGCGAAGGGGTTCCTGGTGGAGCTGGACGAGCTCCCGCCGGAGCGGCTCTCTCTCGCGCGGCTCGCGTACCTCAACTACCCCAACAACCCGACGACAGCGGTCGCGCCGCTCGACTACCTGGCGCGCACGGTGGAGGTGTGCCGCCGCCACGACATCGTCCTCGCCTACGACAACCCGTACTGCGAGATCACCTACGACGGATACCGGGCTCCGAGCATCTTCGAGGTGGAGGGCGCCCGCGACGTGGCCATCGAGTTCCACTCGCTGTCCAAGACGTTCTCCATGACGGGCTGGCGGCTCGCCTGGGCGTGCGGCAACCCCGACCTCATCGGCGCGCTCAACAAGGCGAAGACGTACGTGGACACGGGGGTATTCCTCGCCGTGCAGCAGGCCGGAGCCGCGGTACTCGACCAGGCCGAGGCGCTGGCCGCTCCGCTGGTGGCGCGCCTGGCCGAGCGACGCGATGCGGCCGTCGCTGCGCTGCAACAGGTCGGGCTCCCCGTGGAGACGCCGCGGGCTACTATGTACATCTGGATCCCGCTCCCCGAGGGAGTGTCCACGGCGGCGCTCGCCAAGGAGGCTCTGGAGAGCGAAGGGGTGTTGTTCATGCCGGGGACCGCGTTCGGTCCCGGCGGCGAGGGGTATTTCCGCATTGCGCTCACGGTGGAGAGTGACCGGTTGACCGAGGCGGTACGGCGCGTGGCCCGCACGCTCGAGCGCATGGGGGCGGCCCGTGCCTGAGCGGCGCTACCCGTCGCGCGAGTGGTGCGGCTTCCGGCTGCTGCCCGAGCCCAAGCGGGCCAACCCGCTGTGGAGCGTGGCGAGCATCATCGCGCACGTCGTGGTGCTCGCGATCGTCGTCAGCGTGGCCGGCCCCACGTTCCTGCCCGAGCCGGAGCAGCCCGTAACCCGCATCATCACGTTGTTACCACCCGGGTGGGTCGGCCCGCGCGAGTACGGCATGCCCGCCCTGGGTGGCGGAGGCGGCGAGGAGGGAGGCGAGCCGGAAGAGCGGGGGCCACCCGATCGGGCCGCGCCCGGCCCCGACATAGACTCGGTGATCCCACCGCCCGAGACCGACGTGCAGATGATCATCGGGACCGAGACCGGGGAAGGGGACAGCCTCGCCATTCCGGGAGCGCTGGGTCCCAGGCGGCTGATCCGTCCGGCGTTCGGTGACGGGCGGCTGTGGGTGCGCGCCGAGGAAGCGGCGCTCGGCGTAGTGGGGCACGACGAGAGCATCGAGGCCCACGTAGCACGCGTGAGTGAGGCGGTGCGGGAGCGGATCAAGGCCTTCATCGACACCATGCCGGCCGACAGCTTCGCCACCGCGCCGCCGATGGACTGGACGGCCGAGGTGGGCGAGGATACCTGGGGGATCGACGGGTCGTGGATCTACCTCGGTGACTTCAAGATCCCCAACATTCTGCTGGCGCTCATCCCGCTGCCGCAGGGGAACATCGACGCCGCCCAGGACGCGGCTGAGCTGGCGCGGATCCGGGCGGACATCATCTCCGCGGCGCGGCGCGCCGAGACGGCGGAGCAGTTCAAGGAGTACGTGAAGGAAGTCCGCAAGCGGAAGCAGGCCGAGCGCGACTCGCTGCGCGTGATCCGCATGCGGCGCGACTCGATCGTGCCGCCGATACCGCCGTAGGTGACGGGAAGCCGTCGGCCGTCGACGCCCCGCGCATCGGTGTGATGCCGGGGCGCTCGCATGTCGGGGGGCGTCAGCGCGCGAACCGCAACCAGACGATCAGCGGGTGGTGATCCGAGTGGTACGTGCTGTCGAACCGGCGATACGAGCCCTCGATGAGCGCGGCGGCGGGCCCGGCCCCTTCGGCCGCGCTGCGGAACAGCATGTGATCGGTGCGGAAGCCCTTGCGCGTGGGGGTGCCGTCGTAGGGTGGCGAGTCGGGGAAGTGCTCGTACAGGTGCTTGAGCGCGGTGCCGCCGCCCGTCCACGTGTTGAGGTCACCGCCCGCGATGGTCGAGATGAGATAGGCCGGCGCACCGTCCGGCCCGCAGTGGGGGTGGCAGGCGACGAACGCCGAGTCGGCGAGTTGCCCGGCCCGCCGGACCTCGACCTGGTGCAGCGCATCTACCAGTGAGAGCGCCTGGCGCAGGCGCGAGGACCCGCCGGTGCGCAGCAGCCGCCACGGGGGTGGAAACGTGTTGAGGTGCACGCTCACCACGCGCAGGCTGTCGCCGCGTACGTCGTGCACCGTTGCGGCCACCTCGACCCGGCGCTGCGCCACCATCGGCACCTCGATCCCGATGAAGTCCGAGAGCGGCAGCGTGGACAGGATGGCGTTGCCCTTGTCCTCCCGCTCGCCGTCGTACTCCTGCAAGCCGTTGCGCGCTGCCGGCACGTAGGCCAGGGCCAGCCCGCACCGCCCGGCGATCTCCACCACGTCCACGCGGGGCCCGGGTCGCGCTTGCTCCACCACCGGCCGCGCCACCGCCGACTCGGGCGGGTCGGCGGGCACCGCCGCGGAGCGGCGGTAGGCCTCCTGCAACAGGAGCACGAAATGCGACGCCCCGGGTGTGAGGGCGGGGTTCGGCTCGCTACAGTCGAGCCCCATCTCGGCGGCGAGGAACTGGAGGAGATGTCCGCCGCCCGCGCCCACGTTCCACGCCACCACGGCCAGCGAGTCGCCCGCGCGCCACGGGCCGAAGCTCGCCGCCGGGGTGGAGTCGATCACCACCGGTCCCAGCGCGTTGCACCACGCCTCGGCGTCTCGCGTGTCGGTCGAGGCGTCGGGCGCGTACCACGTCAGCGGGGCGGAGGCGGCGTCGTTCCCGAGCGATGGGCACGCCCGTCCCCGCGGGGGAGACTCCGTGGTGTGCGGCAGCAGGCAGGCCGAGAGCACGACGCTGGACGAGACGGCCCACCGGAGCCGCGCTGCTACCATTGGCGCGCGGCCTCGATGCGGCGCAGGCTCTCTTCCTTGCCCACTACCTCGAGCAACAGGTTCACCGGCTCCGACACCGTGTCGCCGGTGAGCGCCACGCGGATCGGCTGGAATATGCCGCCCGGCTTGAGTCCCAGCTCGTCGGCCAGCTCGCGCAGGACCTGCTCCAGGCGCTGCGGCTCCCACTCGCCCAGATCGAGGGGCTCTAGCCGCTCGTGCGCCGCCGCGAGCGCCGCGCGGAACGCGTCCGTGTCCTTCGCGATCAGCTTGTCCGCCTTGGGGGTGCGCTCGATGAGGTCCGCGTTGAACCGCACGCCCACCCGGTGCGCCAGCTCGTGCGTGGTGCGCGCCCGCTCGCGCTGCACGTCCACCGCGTGGAGCACCCGCTCTTTCTCGAGGGCCGCGATGTCCACTCCCTTGTCAGGCAGCTGCGACTCGATCAGCTCGCACAGCTTCTCCGGTGGCGTGCGGCTGATGTGCTGCCCGTTCAGCCACTCGAGCTTCGTGAGGTCGAAGATCGCCGCCTTCTTGAGAATGCGCTCGAGCGAGAACGCAGCGACCAGCTCCTCGATCGTGAAGTAGACCTCCTGCTCGTCGCCCGGGTTCCACCCGAGCAGCGCCAGGAAGTTGCGCATCGCCTCGGGGAGGATCCCCTCCTTGCGGTAGTCGCCCACGGCGGTCGCGCCATGGCGCTTGGACAGCTTCTTGCCGTCGGGGCCGTGGATCATCGGCACGTGCACGAACGTGGGCGGCTCGTGCCCCAGTGCGCGGTACACTGCGATCTGCTTCGGTGTGTTGGAGATGTGATCATCGCCGCGCATCACGTGGGTGATGCCCATCTCCAGGTCGTCGGCCACCACAGTGAAGTTGTAGGTCGGGCTGCGGTCGGAGCGCAGGATCACCCAGTCCTTGACGTCGGAGCCCCGAAAGGAGATGCGCTCGTAGACGGCGTCTACCCACGCGATCTCCTCGTCCGGCATGCGGAACCAGATGGCGCCCTCGTCCTCGTACGCCGTCCCCTCGGCGAGCAGCCGGTCGGCCAGCGCCTGATGGCGCGCGACGCCCGCGCCCTGGAACGCGATCTCCTCGTCCACGTCGAGCCCGAGCCATGCGAGGCCGTCGAGTATCACCCGCACGTGCTCCTCGGAGGAGCGCGCCTTGTCGGTGTCCTCGATGCGCAGCAGGAACTTCCCGCCCGCCTTGCGGGCGAACAGCCAGTTGAACAGAGCGGTGCGGGCCCCGCCTACGTGCAGGTAGCCGGTGGGGCTGGGGGCGAAGCGGACGCGCACGGTGTCTGGCATGGCAAGGAAGTTAGTCGATGCCGCGGGGGCGACCAGCACCGGGCCGGAGTCCGGTACTGCCGCGGTTCGGGAGAGCGGCGGCGCCGCGTTGTCTCATTCGGCGTCACCTAATGTCGATAGTTTCTCTCGTGTTTGATCGACGCAATGTTGACAATGTGAGTTGCATTACGGTGCCACCATATGCTGTCCAGTAGCTTGGTGCTGCCCGCGGCGCCTCTGCTTGGTGCCGAGGGCTTTTGGCTTACTGGGGCGCAACCCAGGCAGGAGTAGACACTATGAAGTATGCCTCCCGGCTCACCGCGCACGCGACGCTGGCCCTCGTGCTGGCGTTCGGCGTGGTAGCATGCAGCGGCAGCAACGTGCTCGGCCCCGATAATCAGCTCGAGGTAACCAACAACCCGGGCTCCTTCCAGATCCAGGCCACCGCGCTGGATAACGTGAAGCAGACGCTGAGCTACACGTGGGAGAACCCGGGCACGATAGCGAACGTGAACCAGTCGGGCTCGCTCTCCGGAACGGCGATGCTCACCATCCTGGACCACGGCGACAACCAGGTCTATTCCCGCAGCCTGAGCGAGACCGGCACGTTCTCGACCGAGACCGGCGGGACCGGCATGTGGACCATCCAGGTGGTGCTGTCCGGCGCGAGCGGGGCGCTGAACTTCCGGGTGCAGACGCCGTAACGCGGTCGCTCCCACTTCGGGGCGGGGCTCCCCCGCACGAAACGGGGGGATTATCGTTCTCGTAGTGTGAGTGACGCCCTGGATACCGGAGCTGTTATGTGGGCATGGGATGATCTGCTGAAGCACCTGAGTCGGCTAGGGAAGCCGGGCTCGCCGTTTCCCAAGCCGCCGTGCACCCCGGATCTGCCGCGCGACCCCGAGCCGCCGCGGCCAGCGGAGCCGGGGTGCTCGACGTGGCCCGACCCGCGGCTCGGGCGGCCGCCCAAGACACGGAAGCGGCGCCGCTGAGCTGCGGCGCGGCTCACCGCAAGCGAGAGCCCCGAGCGCGCGCTGCGCTCGGGGCTCTTCTCATGTCGGTGGCACGGAGAGGGGGGGATTCGAACCCCCGATAGGGCTCTTGACCCTATAACGGTTTAGCAAACCGCCGCCTTCAGCCGCTCGGCCACCTCTCCAAACGGGCAGACCGGCGGCTCACCTCCTCCGCCGGTCCCGCCCCGCGGCCCGAAATGTGCCAGAGCCGGGCCGCAAACTCAACCCGGTCCCGACTCGCCCTCCCTCAGGATCCTCGGGAAGTTCATCACCACGCCCCTCTTCCCATCCTTGGAGATCGGATCCTCTCCGAGGTAGACGTCGAACAGGGCCCAGCACAGGGCGGGGGAGGCGATCGGTGCCTGGAGCTCGCCCTTGACCGATGTGTTGAGCGTCCCGTCGGCACAGGTGAAGAGGAGCTCGGACTCGTTCGTCATCTCCTCCACGTTGAAGTAGCTGCGGAACTGATCCAGCGCCTGCTCGCCACCGGGCATGTCCATCTCCGCTGCCGCCCGCTGCACCCTGGGCCGCAGCGCGCCGTCGAATGCCTCCGCCATGTCGTCACCGCCCACGTCGCGCGTCATCACGAGCCTGAGGGTGATCGGGAAGTCCATCTGGAGGATGCGGTTGTAGAACCCCTGGTCGCGCTGCAGGTCCGCGAACGACCGGTCGGCGTACTCGCCCAACGCGGCCTGGGCTCCCGGCTTGTCCACGTAGATCCCGAAGGCGTAGACCCTCACCTTGAGGAAGGTCTTCGTCCTGACCCCCACGCCGGTCAGTGTGTGCGACGTCTCGCCGCCCACGGCGGTGAGCTCCATGGGGAAGAGAACGCCGCTCTTCGGCTCCGAAGTCCACACCACCTGGGCGGCCAGCGGGGCGGCCAGCGAGCCCAGCAGGACCAGGGCAAAGAGAGATCGCTTCATGGTCGTCTCCAACGAGAGTGCAGGCAGATAGAATGGGGGTGAGGCCGCGGGTCCGCAACGGGCGCGGTCGCGCGGGTGTCGCATTGAGCGTCACGCAGCTAGCGTACGGGAGGTTCAGGTCGCTGCCCGCCCGAGCCTACGAGCCGTGCCCCGAGCGAGGAACCCCGATGCCGAGCCACCTCTCGCCTCCCGATCGCATGCGCGTCGCGGAGCTGACGCGTGCGCTGTACGACGGGCGCGTCACTCTCGAGGACTACGTCGAGCAGCTCTGCGAGGTGGCCGATCCGCGCCTCGCCGAGTTGATCGCGCTGCTGGAGCACGAGCCGGAGCGCGGCGGGCTCCACGGCGTGGCCGACCACGAGTACCAGAGCTACAGGCGGCGGGTCACAGAGCTGATCGCGCAGCTCACGGACGACGCGTAGCGCGGCCGCCGTGCCGATGTTGCGTCGGGCGCGCGTCGGTCCTATCGTGGCTGAGCCACAGAATGGGTGACGGCGTGATGCAACAATCCGTAGCGAGGGATCGATCGGGCAAGCTCAAGAAGGGCCTGCTGCTATGGCTCATCGCGCTCACTGCCGTCTGCTATTTCGGGGTCGAGATTGGCGGTGTCTACTGGCGACGGTACAAGCTCGAGGAGACCGTGAAGCAAGAACTCGGGTTTGCCGGTCAGCGTACGGACCAGGCGATCCATCAGCGACTGCTGGACGAAGTCGCAGCCATGGACCTGCCGACCACAGCTCAATACGTTCGGTTCTTTCGAACGGACCGACCCCGTGCTCTGAACGTCTCGATCTCGTATGTGGAAACCGTAAACCTGCTGTTCACCACCATGAAGTTCCCCGTATCAATCGAAGTCCGGCGCAGGTTCTGAGGCAGCACTTCAACCTGGCGACGGCGCCCAACCAGCCTTGGCCGTGCCGCGGGCGGCCCGACGGCATCGGCCTCAGCGTTCACGTCGACAATCAGCGCGGGGACGGCACCGTGGTCACGTTGCCCATGGCGTAGATGTTGTCCCGGTGCTCAGTACACCAATTGGCCTGCTCTACGGCAGCTTCGTAGTAGCGTTCACCGACACGTGAAAGAAGCTCGGAGAACGCGGCGAGGTACACTGGGATATCCTCAGCGGTGTACCAGTACACCACATTCCACTCATCGCCCCAGAGATGGTACGCCGTGCCAGCGCTGAGGAGCTTGCCCTCGTCGACTAGCTCCTGCGCAGTCGGGACGAAGGCCGTATCGTTGAAGGCGCGGACAGCGGGGACCTTGTCAGCGCGACACTTGTAGCTCGCCGTGACGAGTACCTGTGCCGCGGCGCTTGCCGGTATGAGCAGACTGAGTGTCAATGCGGCAGATAGAGCACGGTGTCTCATAGTGTCTCTCCATTGGAAGCCCGGCGATTGCGCGAGGCTGACCGGGGCCCACCGGCCGGGTCCGATGGCGGCCCGGGCCGTGGGCCGGCGGCAAACCGAGCGTGGCTGGCGGTCCAGACCCTCAACCCCTTGTATGTCAACCTGTTACGCTGTCAGTCCTGCGCGTTGACGGTCATAGATAACGGCATTACTATTAATAACGGCGTTCTCCCACAGGAGCAAGGCCTTGGGAATCCCGGAACGGAAAGAGCGTCATAGAACGGACTTGAAGCGGCGGATCCTGGAAGCGGCCGAGGAGCTGTTCCTCCAGGACGGCTACCAGAACGTCTCGATGCGGAAGATCGCCGAGAAGATCGAGTACTCACCCACGACGCTCTACCGCTTCTTCCGCGACAAAGCCGACATCATGGACCGGCTCATCGGTGAGGGGTACCGCGGTGTGTACCAGCGCTACGAGGAGATCCTGGCTCATCGTCCGGGATCCCCGCTGGAGACCCTGAACCTGATCATCAGCGAGTACGTGGCCTTTGCGCTGGCGCACCCGAACCACTACCAGCTGTGGTTCGCGACCAGCGAGCTCCGGATGGACAATGGTGAGCTGCGGATGCGACACGGTGGCAGGTCGTACCACGTCTACCACGTCTGGCTGGACCTGATCGAGGAATGCAAGGCGGGGGGTCTCTTGCCGGCGAAGGACACCCTCACTCAGTTCCAGCTGATCTGGGGGGCGGTCCACGGCATGATCTCGCTGCGAATTCACCACCCACTGTTCCCCTGGCTGCCGGTGGAGCAGCACGTGAAGGAGCTGCTGTCAATGCTGCGGCGGGGATTGGCCGACTAGGTGTCTTTTTTCTGCCGACGACGGCACTCCAGCGGCCGCGACGTTGAACAAGCTGCTCGATGTTGATAGCAAGGGGGAGCAGGCTGCGGGGGCGCTGATGCCACATTCCCAGCCTCGAAGGTTTCTTGCCCCACTCGCCTCCGAGAGTCCGACGAGGAATCATCATGCCGGTGGACGTTGTAGTCGTGAGCATCGTCATGGGCGCCCTTGCGTTCACCGGGACCGTGGCTTCGCTGTCGCGGGCGTGGGTCCATTTCAGTGTCAAGAAGAAAGAGCGGGAGATGCGAGGCGGCGATTCGGAGTCGGGACGGGAGGTCGATGCGCTGCGTGACGATCTCAACGAAGCACGAGCACAGTTGGCCGACAGGCGGGAACGCCTCGACTTCGCAGAGCGTGTGCTCACCGCCGGACGTGCGTTACAAGAGGGCGGAAGTGGGTGACCGTCTCATGAGCCAACATTGCGGTGGACTGAGGAGGACAGTAGCGCTGGTGTTTCCGGGCGGCCCGAGCGCGTGAAACCGGACCTCACCTTAGTGACCAGATCCAATCCTGTGATTTGACCCAGATCAGCCCCCCGCCACTCGGGAGATGCGGAAGTTGCCGTCGGACTCTTTGAGTTGATGTAAGGGGCGAGTGGCGAGTTGCCGGGCGCGCATGAGGCCCCGGGCGGCGCACATCTCGCTCTGCGGAGCGAATAGGTGGCACGGCGGAGCTGTCGGGCGACACCGCGGCTCCGGCCGGGTGATCGGGCGCTATCGGAGGAGATCGCCCAGCTCGGGAACAAGCAGGACCGCCGACTAACTTACGGTTGGCGGTCAGTATTGGAAGCTCCTGAAGCTGACCCGGAAGAACAGGGAATAGAGCAGCGGCACGACGCCCAGCGTCAGGACCGTCGCAAACATCAAGCCGAACATGATGGCAATCGCGAGCGGCTCCCACATCGGCCCGCCACCCAGGAGGAGCGGCAGGAGACCGCCGACGGTCGTGGCCGTCGTGAGCAGGATGGGACGCAATCTCCGTTGCGCGGCCTCGATCACGGCCCGCGGCGGCTCCAGGCCGTTCTCCTCGATCTCGATCCTGATGCGATCCAATAGCACGATGGCGTTGTTGATGACGATCCCGGCCAGCGAGATCACCCCAAGTAGGGTCATGAAGCCAAAGTATGATCGCAACAGCAGCAGCCCCAGCACGACGCCGATCAGGCCGAGGGGGATCGTCACGAGAACGATGATCGGGCGACGGATAGAGTTGAACTGCGCGACCAGTAGGAGAACGATGATCAGCGCGGCAATCGGCAGCTTGGCGTTGATCGACGCCTGAGACTTCGCGGCCTCCTCCGACTCCCCACCGATCTCGTAGCTGTACCCCAGGCCCCAGCCACTTTGCTGCTCGTCCAACCACGGTCGTAACTGCGCGTTCACCGCAGCGGCAGTCACCCCCGGCACCAGATCGGCCTGCACGCTCACCGTCTTGAGTCGGTCCCGCCGGAAGATCTTGCCGGGCTGCCAGACGACCTCCAAGTCCGCTACCTGCTTAAGCGGCACCGACCGGCCGGTCGACGCAAACACGTATCCGCAGCTCCATGACAAGCGGATGCTGAGCAAGCGGTTCGCACGGGAACTGGCCGCCAGCATCGCCGACGGGATGGATGTGCGGCTGCCGCTGGAAGATCCGGTGGGCGAGGAGGTGGGTGAGACGACTCACTTCTCCGTCATGGACCGGGACGGGAACACCGTGGCGATGACGCAGTCCATCGAGCAGGCCTACGGCTCCAAGGCCGCCGCCCACGGGCTGGGCTTCCTGTACAACAACTACATGCTGGCGTTCGAGCTGGAGAACCCGGCGCACCCGTATTACCTGCGGCCGAATGCGGTACCCTGGTCGAGCGTGGCCCCGACGATCGTGTTCCGCCGCAAGCAGCCGTGGCTCGCCACCGGCTCGCCCGGTAGCGGGCGCATCTTCTCTGCGGTTACGCAGTTCCTCGTGAAGGTCCTGGACGGCTCTGCGCCGATCAATGAGGCGACGGACGAGCCGCGCATCCACTGTTCCATCGGCGGGAAGCTCAGCTTCGAGGCGGACCGGGTCGGCGCGGACGTCGTGAGGTACCTCGAAGGGTTGGGGTACAGGCTCAGACCCCGAGAGCCGTACGCCTTCTATCTGGGATGCGTCCAGACCGTGCTGAAGTGCCAGTCGCGGCCGGGATTCCAGGGCGTTGCCGATCCGCGAAGGGACGGCACAGCGGCCGGACCGTCCTGACGGAGGGCGGGGGACTCGTTGCGCAGCAGAGCGAGGCTGCGGAGCAGCCGCAGCTCCACCCCGAAGCGGTTGCCCGCGGCGGTTTTCAAGTTCCCTCCCGCCTTTTGCGTCTAGCTGTGTTCAGCTGCATCTAGCTGCGAGACAATGACTTGGAGTTAGGCGGCACTGGGTTGAGCTGCGCCTGGTTGTGTCTGGCTGCGGCCGTTCATGCCCAAGATATGCCCCGCTGGGATGCGCTCGTCATTCACCGCCTAGTACATTCCCCCCATACCGCCACTGGGCATCGGCGGCACCTTCTCCTCCTTCTTCTCGACCACCACGGCCTCGGTGGTCAGGAGGAGACCGGCGACCGACGCCGCGTTCTGCAGCGCGGTACGGGTCACCTTGGTCGGGTCGATCACGCCGGCCACCACGAGATCCTCGTACGTGTCGGTCTGGGCGTTGTACCCGAAGTCCTTCTCCTTCTTGTTCTT